>CALXDH010000027.1 GCA_944387015.1 uncultured Oscillospiraceae bacterium | reverse complement strand
TCTCAGACAGCTGACGGACGAAGTTATAGGCCTCCTCCAGCTTGCGGACGGTCTTCTGCAGGTCCACGATATAGATGCCGTTGCGCTCGGTGTAGATATAGGGAGCCATCTTGGGGTTCCAGCGGCGGGTCTGGTGACCGAAGTGGACGCCTGCCTCCAGCAGGGCTTTCATGGATACGACGTTAGAATTTGCCATAGTGTAGAGTTCCTCCAAATCAAATTTAGTTTTACCTCCGGCGGTTTCATCCCCCCCGCCAACCATTGCTGGCACAGACGGGAAGTCGGCGCACCGTGCGGAATGCTGAAATATAATACCACAGCGAGCAGGCTAATGCAAGTATAATTTCCAAAAAATGCGCGAAAATTCCGGTAAAACCACCGAAATTTCCGCGCTTGCCGGTCATCCGCCGAATTTTCGCCGCCGCTTCCGCTCCAGGCTGGGGTCCCGGCGCTGAAAGGGCTTATCGATGAGGATAATGTCGTCCCCGATCCGCTGGATGCACTCCCAGGGGATGTAGTACTCCTCCCTGCCGCCGAAGAGCCCGAAAAAGCGGCAGGGGCCGTACACCACGATGGCTGCCACCCGTCCTTCCGGAACGCACACCTCCACATCCGACACGTACCCCAGGCGGCAGCCGTCGCAGATGTTGATGACCTCCTTGCACCGGAAATCCCGGATTCTGCACTGCATGGCGCTCACCTCTTCTGTAAGAGGCTATGCATCCGGCAGGCCGTCCTATGCCGTCCTCTTCCCTGCCCGCTCCGCAAAACGCCCTTCGACCATTCCTCCGCAAAAGGCTGCTTTGCTGCCCACAAAGCGACAAAAGCTTCCAGTATAGGAAAAAACGGTGCCGTCCATACTGAGCAAAGAAGCTTTTGACATGTGTGGGGAGGCTGCTTGGATGCAGGGAAAAGTAGAGATTGCGGGGGTCAACACCGCCCGGCTGCCGGTACTGAAAAACGAGGAGACCATGGCGCTGCTGCGCCGGGCGAAGGCCGGGGATCAGGATGCCCGCCAACAGCTGATTGAGGGAAACCTGCGGCTGGTTCTGTCCGTGATCCAGCGGTTTTCCAGCCGGGGTGAGAATGCCGACGACCTCTTTCAGGTAGGGTGCGTAGGCCTCATCAAGGCCATTGACAACTTTGACATCAATCAGCCGGTACGCTTTTCCACCTACGGCGTGCCCATGATCATCGGCGAGATCCGCCGCTACCTCCGGGACAACAGCGCCATCCGGGTATCCCGCTCCATGCGGGATACGGCCTACCGGGTACTTCAGGTCCGGGACCGCCTGCTGGCGGAGAACCAGCGGGAGCCGTCGGTGGAGCAGATCGCAAAGGAACTGGACCTGCCCCGGGAGGAGGTGGTGTTCGCTATGGACGCCATCGTAGACCCGGTGTCACTGTACGAGCCGGTGTACTCCGACAGCGGAGACGCTGTCTGCGTCATGGATCAGGTCCGGGACACGAAGAACACTGACGAAGACTGGACAGACCGCATCGCCCTCAAGGAGGCCCTCAAGCGGCTGGATCCCCGGGAGCGCCGGATCCTCTCTCTGCGTTTTTACGAAGGAAAGACCCAGATGGAGGTCTCCGCTGAGGTGGGCATCTCGCAGGCTCAGGTCTCCCGGCTGGAAAAGGGCGCCATCAATACCATTAAGAAAAATATCTGACGGTTCCGAAAAGCGGCCCTCAAGGGCCGCTTTTTTCAGCGTCTCCTTCCCCGCAGCTTTCCTTTGACGGCGCTTCCCTTCTGCGGTACAATGGAAAAAACGTTGCGAAGGAGCAGTCTTACATGGATGTTTATGAAAAGATCAAGGAAAGCCGGAATACCTTGAGTCCCTTCTGTCAGCGACTGGGGATTGTGGTGGAGGAATTGCGGGAGGGCTACGCCCGGGTCACCAAGACCGTAGGGCCGGAGGATCTGAACCCGGTGGGAGTGCCCCACGGCGGCGTGTATTTCTCCATGGCGGATACCGCCAGCGGATCCGCCATGGCCTCCCACGGGTATCTGGCTGTGACCGTGAATGCCGACTACAACTTCCTCCGCAGCGCCCAGCTGGGGGACGTTCTCACCGCCGAGGCGCAGGAGAGCAAGCACGGCCGGACACTATCCGTTTTTGACGTGCGAATCACCAATCAGGACGGTACGCTTCTGGGGACCGGTATCTTTACCTTTTACAAGCTGGACCGGAAGATCGAAGTGTAAAGATTCCGGGCCCGGTACGGCTTTTCGGACGCAATGGGATAAGAAAAGCGGAGCGCCTGCGACGCTCCGCTTTTTCATGTGTTTATTTCTTGAAGCTGTCCTTCAGGCTGACGCTCCGGTTAAAGACCAGATGGCCGGGAGCAGAGTCCTTGTCCAGACAGAAATATCCCTGGCGCAGGAACTGGAAGCTGGCCGGCGCGGTGGCGTTGGCCAGGCTGGATTCCACCTTGCAGCCGGTGAGAATCTTCAGAGAATCAGGGTTCAGGCAGGCGATGAAATCCTTATCCGCAGCGTCGGGGCTGGGATCGGAGAAGAGGTTGTCATAGAGACGGACCTCAGCGTCCACGGCGGTAGCGGCATCCACCCAATGGAGCGTGGCGCCCTTGACCTTCCGGCCGTCGGCGGGATCGCCGCCCCGGCTCTGGGGATCGTACTCCGCCAGGATCTCCGTCACGTTGCCTTCGTTGTCCTTCACACAGCCAGTGCAGGTGATGAGGTATGCGCCCTTGAGACGGCACTCGGGGCCGCCCGGGAAGAGGCGCTTGTACTTGGGCACCGGCGTCTCCAGGAAATCGTCCGCTTCCACCCACAGGTGACGGGAGAAGGTGACCTCCCGGGTACCGGCAGTGGGATCCACGGGATTATTCTCCACGGTGACGGTCTCGCTCTGGCCCTCGGGGTAGTTGGTGATGGTCAGCTTCACCGGGTGCAGGACAGCCATCACCCGCTCAGCTGTCTCGTTGAGGTCCTCCCGCAGGCAGTGCTCCAGGAAGGAATACTCAATGACAGAGGGCGTCTTGGCGACGCCGATGCGGTCGCAGAAATTGCGGATGGACTTGGGCGTGTAGCCCCGGCGGCGCAGGCCGCACAGTGTCGGCATCCGGGGGTCGTCCCACCCGGAGACCCGGCCCTCCTCCACCAGACGGCGGAGCTTGCGCTTGCTCATGACGGTGTGGTCGATGTTCAGGCGGGCAAACTCGATCTGACGGGGCTTGTGGTACGGAATGGAGAGGTTGCTCACCACCCAGTCGTACAGGGGGCGGTGCTCCTCATATTCCAGAGAGCACAGAGAATGGGTAATCCCCTCCAGGGCATCCTGAATAGGATGGGCAAAGTCGTACATCGGGAAGATGCACCACTTATCTCCCTGCCGGTGGTGATGGATATAGCGGATCCGGTAGATGACCGGATCCCGCAGGTTGAAGTTTCCGGAGGCCAGGTCGATCTTGGCACGCAGGGTCTTGGACCCCTCCGGGAACTCACCGTTGCGCATGCGCTCAAAGAGGTCCAGGCTCTCCTCAATGGGCCGGTCCCGATACGGGCTGACAGCAGGCACGCCCACGTCGCCCCGGTTGGCCTTGAACTCCTCAGGGCTGAGCTCGCAGACATAGGCAAGGCCCTTTTTGATCAGCTCCACGGCATACTGGTAATCCTGCTCAAAGTAGTCGGACCCGTAGAAAAAGCGATCGCCCCAGTCAAAGCCCAGCCAGTGGATATCCTCCTGGATGGCGTCCACGTACTCCGTGTCCTCCTTGGCGGGGTTGGTGTCGTCCATCCGCAGGTTGCACAGTCCGCCGAACTTCTCAGCGGTGCCGAAGTCAATGCACAGCGCCTTGCAGTGGCCGATATGCAGATAGCCGTTGGGCTCCGGCGGAAAACGGGTGTGGACGGTCATGCCCTCAAACTGTCCGCCGGGGGCGATGTCCTCCTCGATAAAAGCGTGGATGAAGTTCCGGCTCTCCGGCAGCTCCTCCTGCACGGTTTTCTTCTCATCTGCCATGCGTGTCAGTCCTCCCAATACAGCATTTTCAAAAGCAGAACTTAATTATACAGAATCTGCCTGAAAATTGCAAGGGACAATCCAGCCTTACGTCAGCAGCCAGTCCTCTACGACGTCCCGGGCTGTCACCGGGGTCACACACCCCCGGATCAGCCGCTCCGCCAGTGCCAGCACAGCCACCTGTGACGGTGTGATGCGCGGGATCACAGTCTTTTCCCTGCCCACTTCCACCTGGATGCCGTAACATGCCCGCCCGGCGGTATCATATTCCAACAAATAATAGCGGATCAACTTTTGACCGCAGACTGCGTTCCCAACAAAAATCCTCCGCAAGTGAAACCCCTCCCCCATGGATTTCTTTCAGGAGTAAGGGTAACACGGCTTGGACGCGAAATTTGTCGAATTTTGGCGAGTGCTGGATTATTCCCCCCAATTTATGCTGTAAAAATACACAAATTTTGTCAAATAACACAAATGTTTGTATGATTATTCGCTTTCTGTGGAAAACAGCGATTCTGCGGATTTCAAAAACGCCTCCCGGGTGTATAGCAGGTTCAGTGCCTCCAGCAAAGCGTTGGGCGTCAGGTGTTCCGGCAGATCCAGCTGCCGCAGCAGCGCCTGCCGCCGGGCGGCGCTGCCGGTGCCGCCGGTGAGTCCCAGAGCGAACAGGTCCGCCTTTGTGATGGGCTCTTTCAGGGCTGTGTTCTGATCTTCTTCATCCAGGAATGTGGCCCCAGCCCGGCGGAGAGACTCCAGCAATACCTGGGGGCGCATCCCCTCCACGCCCAGCTTGCCCTCTTTGCCGGGTGCCCGCTTGCGTCGCTCCTTGCCGTGGATGTCCGGAATATAGGCCTGCTTGACCCGATCCCGGGGCAGCGCACCCTTGAGGTAGTTGCGGATCACAAATCCGGCGCCGTCGCTGTCCGTCAGCACGATGAGGCCCCGTTCCAGCGCCAGGCGGCGGAGAAAGGACAGTTTCTCCCGGTCGTTGAACACCGCGAATCCCCCCAGCGTGACCACGGTGGCATCCACCACCTGAGAGAGGGTATTTTTGTCGTAGCGGCCCTCCACCACGATGACCTCCTTGATCTTCTTCATCGCCGTCCCGCTCCCAGCCGCACCAGCAGCAGCTTCAGCTCGCCTGCCGGATCGATGCCCTTTTCGCTCTTCATCCGCCGGTCCAGCACCTGGCACATGGTCACCGCATCGCCGCACCAGGCAGCGGTGGTCTTTTTGGCCGCCTGGAGCAGCAGCTTTGCCGGATAGTCGGACTTCATTTCCCAGAGTTCCATGAGCCAGTATTTGTCCTTTCCGCTGTCGATGGCCATGCGGGCGGTGTAGATCCGGCGGAGCTGACTGCCCAGGGCCGCCAGGATCACGATAGGCTCTGTCTGCATTTTCAGAAGGTCCCCCAGAATCTGGGCCGCCCGGTCGTAGTTCCCCTGAACCACGGCGTCGGAGAGGCGGAACACCTCCGCCGAGAGGACCGGGTCCGCCACGGCATCGATGTCCTTCTGGGTGATGGTCTTGCCCTTGGCATAAGTGCCGATCTTGGTGATCTCCGGCACCAGTCCCGTCATCAGCCCGCCGCAGGTGAAGATCAGATACTCCGCCGTTTGGCGGTCGATGTCTTTTCCCAGTGCCCGGAAGCGCCGGGCGATCCAGGCGATCAGATCGCTGTTTTCCGCCGCCCGGAACTCCACTGCCTGCACATGGTCCCCGATGGCCTTTGCCAGCTTCTTGAGGGTCCGGTTGGGCTTATACTCCACCGTATCGTACACGAATACCACGCAGCAATACGGCGGGATGTCATCCAGAAATGCGATCAGCTTCTCACGCTGCTCCTCTCCCAGCTTGTAGAGGTCCCAGTCCGTCACCACGATCAGCGTCCGCTCCGACATCATGGGCATGGCCTCCGCCATCTCCCCCAGGGCCTGGACCGTCAGATCCTTCCCCTCCAGCCGGTGGTAGTTGAACTCCTCGAATCCTGCGGGGACCAGCTTTTTCCGCAGCTCTCCCAGATAGTATTCCCGAAGGTAGCTCTCCTCCCCATAGAAGATATAGGCGCAGCCCGGCGTCCCGGCAGAAAGGTCCGCCTTGAGCTTTTGAAACGCCTCGTTGGTTTTTGCGGTCTTTTTTGTATATGCCATGTGTGTTCCTCAATTCAAAGTCAGTTCAATGGTTCCCTGCAGATCCGTGCGGTAGATGTCTGCCCCGATCTTCCGGAGCCGCCGCAGTGTCTCGTCAGCGGGGTGTCCGTAGCTGTTGCCGCTGCCCACGCTGATGAGGGCTGTTTCCGGCTCCAGCGCATCCAGCAGATCCTCGCAGGTGGAGGACGCGGAGCCGTGGTGTCCCACCGCCAGAATATCGATGTCCGGGAGGTCCCGGGCCTCCAGCAGCCGCCGTTCTCCGGCGGCGTCCAGATCACCGGTGATCAGAAGATCGTGGGGTTCCCGGCTGCACAGCAGCACCAGTCCGCTGTCGTTATCGGTTTCACCGCCCTCTGTGGAGTAGAGCTGCAGCGTACTCTCGCCCATGGGAATCGTGTATGTATCCGTCACGATCTCCACAGCCGTCCCGTGAGCTGCGGCCGCAAGGAGCACGCTCTCCCGCACTCCCGAGTCATCCGCGGTATCCGGCACCAGCAGCGTTTTCACCGGCAGCAGTGCAAGAAGTTCCTCCACGCCGTTTACGTGGTCGGTGTCGTAATGGGTCAGGATCAGCGTGTCCAGCTGATGGCATCCCATGCTCCGGAGCCGGTTTGCGGCAATGCTTCCAGCACTGTACCAGCTGTCAGAACTGCCGCAGTCCACCAGGGCAAAGGAACCGCTGTCACATAAAAGTGTGCTGGCACCCTGCCCCACGTCCAGCGCCAGGATATGGAGGCGGCCGTCGTCATAACGTCCGGTCCACAGCCGGACGGAAATAGCCAGCGTCACCACCGCCAAAACCGTGGCCAGCGCATAGCGGCGCCGTCTGCCGGACCGCCCCAGATATGCGGCGGCGAAGAGCGCATAGACAAATATCAGCCACAGCCACAGATACCGGTTGTCCATGGACAATGCATGATAAGGCAGCGATGCAAGTCCATGGGCGACCCGGAGGAGATACGCGATCAGCAGCCGGGGCACCAGTCCGAAGAGCGTGCCCAGCGGCAGCCAGATCACGCTCACCCCCAATGTCAAAAGCCCTGTCAGGAAGATCCCGCTGGCCGCCCAGAGGCACAGCAAATTGCTCAGCGGAGACACCAGCACCAGCGTGCCGAAATAATACGCCGCCAGGGGCCAGGTAAATATCAATGCGCCTACAGATGCTGAAATACTAGATGCTGTAAAGTAAAAGATCTTCCCATGCTTTCCCTGCCCTGCCAGCATCCGGTACAGCCGGTCGCTGACCCATAAAAGGCCGGCCATGGCCCCGAAGGAAAGCTGCAAGCTGATGGAAGCCGCGGCGAAGGGATTCACCAGCAGGATGCAAAAGAGCGCCGACGTCAATGCGGTAGGTCCATCGCTGTCCCGGCCAAATAGGGGCGCTGTCAGGTAGAACACTACCATCACACAGGCCCGCACCACAGAGGGGCTGCCGCCGGTGAGCAGTGCGTAGAATGCCAGCACAGGGATCCCCCAGCCGGCCACCAGCCGGCGGCGGTGTTTTCCCGTAACATCCTGGATCATCCGGAGCAAAAACATGCAGTGCATACCGGAGACCGCCAAAATGTGACTGAGCCCCGCCTCCGAAAGATCTGAATCTGCCCGGACGGAAAGGCCGCTGCGGTCTCCGGTCAAAATGGCGGTAAGAAACGCAGCGGTATCCCCGGTAAAGAGCCGGGCGATCCGAAGCTGCATGGCCCGCCCCAATTCCGCCGGCCACCAGCGGGGTGATCCGACGCTGCCTGCTTTGACCTCCGGCGTTCCCCGGGAAGTCGCCAAGAGGAAAATTCCCTTAGAAGTAAAGGTGGTAACGTCGTCATCCCGGATGGATACGGCGCTGCGCAGCAGCACCGTATCCATAACAGTCTGGCCCGGACGCAGTTCCAGAAGGGACGTATCCCCGTAATACACGGCCTTTCCGAAGGGGATCCCTTCGATACGAACGGTGGCCTTGGCACCGTAGTCTGTGGCAGAGGGATAGGCACACAGCGTCATGGTCACCTGCCGCTCCTGCCCTGCCAGAGCCTCCATAGGCGACTGGACTTCCCGGACATACAGCCAGTTCCACCCCAGGGCCAGCGCCAGTCCCACACCGGCAAGAAGCATCCGCCTGCGCCAGCGCTCCGGAAGCAGCAAGGCCCCGCAGGCAGCAGCAAAACACACCGCCGCCCCCGGCAGAAGCCAGGAGGCAGGCAGCAGATACTGGGCAAGAAAAATGCCCAGAGAAAAAAATCCCGCGAAGCAGGCCAGTTTTCTCATTTGCTTTTAGGCGGCGGTGTGGGCTCGTCAGTCCGGCCCAGCAGATAGTCGGTGCTGACGTGGTAGTAGTCGGCCAGCTTATCAACCACCCAGGCAGGCGTTTCCCGCTCCCCGTTTTCATACCGGCGATAAACACTGCGATGCATATTCAAATAGTCGGCAATCGCCTGCTGCGATTGGTCCGCATCTTCCCGGAGATCGTACAGTCGTTTGATTTCCATATGAATCACCCGATAAAATGCTACCAAATGGAACCATTTGTCTGGCAATATTGTGTCCATATGGAGCCAAAACATTTTAACAGAAGGGATGACGTCTGTAAAGTCCCAGCTGGTGAAAAGGCGTACTTGCCGCAAAAAAAGCTGCGCTGCCAAGAGAAATCTTCCCTCCAACACCGCATAAATAAAGGACAACCTTTTTCGTTTCCCACAGATTTCAAAACCGCTTATTGTATAATTATACAAAATATTCGCGCACATTTGACAGAAAACCGGTTAAATTGCTATACTAAAGTTGATTATTTTACCTGTACATACAGCTGCATAACGCAGACAGCACAGGAACTCTCGTTTGGAAAGGAAGTGTTCTCCATGATGGAAGTGTCGACTCTGGATCTGCTGGTAATCGCGGCATACCTGCTGTTCATGCTGGGGGTGGGCGTTTGGTTCGTCAAGCGGATCAACAACACCGACGACTACTATGTGGCCGGCCGGACTCTGGGACCTGTGGTGCTGGCCGCCACGGTATGCGCCACCATCATCGGCGGCAGCGCCATGATGGGCCGGGCAGGCATCGCCTATACCACCGGCTTTGCCGCCGTGGCCACCGCCCTGCCCTATCTTCTGGGCATGTTCATCTTCTCCGGATTTGCCGGCCGCATCCAGCGGGTGGGAGAACGCTACGGTATTGAATCTATCCCGGCGCTGTTTGAGTTCCGTTTCGGCAAGGCGGCCAAATGTATTCTGGCTGCCATGGTGGCTTTTGCCATGGTGGGCACCGTGGCTGCTCAGGTCACCGCCACTGCCACCATCATCAAGCTTCTGGGCGGTCAGATCGGCATCAGCTATGAGATGGGCGCACTGATCGCCACTGCCATCTTTATCATTTATACCGCTGCTTCCGGTCTCTTCGGTGTGGTGTATACGGATGTGGTGCAGTTTTTCATGCTCATCATCTTCGTTTACATCATGATTCCCACAGCCAGCCTGGACTTTTTGGGAGGCTTCAGCAACTTCTGGGCCAATTTGGACAAGAGCTACATCACGCCTCACATTAACGGCGAGATTCTGGGGGACATCGTCACTTATCTGGTCTTTACCATGGCGGGTGCAGAGATGTGGCAGCGGGCCTTTGCCGCCAAGACCCCCAAGGCTGCCCGCCGGGGCATGTTCTGGGGGACGTCCGTATACGCCGTCACCATTGCCCTGCTCTTTTTGATGGGGCTTGCCGCCCAGCAGATCCTGCCCAACGTGGTGGAGGAATTCGGCACCGCCGACGCCGTGGTTCCGGCGCTGGCCATCAAGATCCTGCCCCCGGGCCTCACCGGACTTGCCCTCTCCGGTATTTTGTCGGTGATGATGAGTACTGCGGACAGCTACCTGCTGGTGTCCGTTCAGACGGTGGTCAGCGACCTGGGCAAGACCTTTCATCCTCAGATGAGCGAAAAGCAGGAGATCCTCTTCTCCCGCATTGCCTCCGTGGTTCTGGCCCTGGGAGCACTGGTCATCGCGCTGTACATCAAGAGCGCCTATGACGTGTTGATGTTCGCCTGGGCGTTTTACGCAGCAGCGGCGGGACTCCCTGCTCTGGCGGCACTGTATTGGAAGAAGGCCACCAAGGCCGGCATCATCGCCGGCATGCTGGGCGGATTCTTTGTCACTGTTGGCTGGAAGCTGGTAGGCCAGCCTTTCGGCTTGGGCGCCACGGTCCCCGGAGCTATCACCTGCGGTGTTTTGCTGGCAGCAGTGAGCCTTGCTACCTTCCGCAGCGCTCCTGCTGTTGCGGTGGACCCGGATTGCTGATCCTTCTCTCCCTGACAAAAAAGCCCCCGGTGCGTTGATACGCACCGGGGGCACTTTTGATTCTGGAGCCAGCAGCTCAGCCCGGAGGCCAGGTCATGTCCCGACCGGAGAGCACATGGAAGTGCAGATGATGTACACTCTGCCCCGCCTGCTCGCCGATGTTGGAGACCACGCGATAGCTCTCCATGCCCTGCTCCTTAGCCAGTTTGGCGATGACCTCGAAGATGTGGGCCACCACAGAACTGTTCTCTCCGTTGATTTCAGAGACGGACTGGATGTGGGTCTTGGGGATCACCAGGAAGTGGGTGGGCGCCTGGGGTGCGATGTCATTAAAGGCAAAGCAGACGTCGTCTTCATATACCTTGCTGCTGGGGATCTCCCCTGCGATGATATTACAGAACAAGCAATCAGACATTTCAGAAAACCTCCTTTCCCACAGGTTTAGATAAACTGATTATGGACCGGATCGTAATGATAGTCAACCCCCGCCAGCGTCTGCCGCAGGGCATCCTCGTCCTCGTCCAGACTGGCGCACAGGTCTGCCAGGTCTGTATATTGATCCCGAAGCCTGGCATTGACAACACTCAAAAGGATATACGGGTCTTTCGGAAGCATAATCGTCTCCTCCCTGCCGTGTGTTGGCGGGTATCAGCGCTTCACGCTCTGGGTGATCTCAGGATGCTCCTGGGCAAGCCAGGCACAGAATTCCGCGGCTGTTCCTTTGGAAAAGTCAGCCTTGCGCAGAAACAGCGCTCCCAAGCCGTCCCGGAACTCCAGCCGCAGCCAGGATCCCTGGTCCTCCAGTTTGCGGCAGTCGCTCCACTCCACCTCGGCGGTGGTGCGGTCGTCATCGAGCATCTCGATGTTCTCGCCGAAGCGCATCACGGATTCCCAGCCGTCCTTGCCATACTCCTTGGCCATGGTCTTATACTCCCGCTGCAGCCGGATCCAGCCAGCGAGAAACCCTCGCAGCAGGCACACCAGTGCGGCGACGCCGCAGAGCAATCCCGTTCCCTTGGCGCCCTCCCGGATGGACTGCACTGCCAGGACCATGCCCACGGCAAACAGACCTGCCCACAGCAGCATATAACTGGGAGAGAGCGTCAGGGAGTGCCAGTAGAAACTCCGTAAAAACGCCTGGTCATGGGTATGCCGGTGCTCAAACAAAACTGTGGTTTGCTGGGCCATGGCTCACCCCAGTTTGGAGGAGACGAAATCGTCCACGCTGGCCAGCGCGTCGTCCAGCTTCAGGAGATCACTGCCGCCGCCCATGGCGCTGTCGGGCTTGCCGCCGCCCTTGCCGCCGCAAACGGCACAGACGGTCTTGACCAGCTCGCCGGCCTTGACGCCCCGGGCCACAGCCTCCTTGCCGCACACGGCCAGGAAGCTGATCTTCTCACCGTTGATGGAGGCCAGCACAGCCACCACATTGGGCTCCTTGTCCCGCAGGAAGTCACCCATCTGGCGCAGGCCGTTGGCATCCATGCCGTTGCGGGTAGCGGTGAGCACCTTCAGACCCTTGACGTCCTTGGCGGACATCAGGAACTGCCGTGCCTCACCCAGAGACGCCTCCGCCTGGAACTTCTCCACGGCGTGGCGCAGCTCCTTCATTTCGCTCAGCTGCTGGGAGATCTTGTTCTCCAGATCGCCGGGGTTGGTCTTGAGCATCTGGGCCACATGGAAGAGCATCTCCTGGTTGCGGTTGATGGTCTCCAGGGTCAGCTTGCCCACGGTCGCCTCGATCCGCCGTACGCCGGAGGCAATGGAGGACTCGGACTTGATGCGGAAAGAGCCCACCTTGGCGGTGTTGTCCAGATGAGTGCCGCCGCAGAATTCCATGGAGAAGTCGCCCATCTCCACCACGCGGACAGTCTCGCCGTACTTCTCACCGAACATGGCGACAGCGCCCTTCTTCCGGGCCTCCTCAATGGGCAGCACCTCGGTGACCACGGGATAGCCCTCCAGGATGGCGTCGTTGACCATGCGGTCGATCTCGCTGAGCTGATCGGGGGTGATAGCCTCGAAATGGGTAAAGTCGAAGCGCAGACGGTCGGGCTCCACCAGAGAGCCGGCCTGGTGGACATGGTCGCCCAGGACCTTCTTGAGGGCCGCGTCCAGCAGATGGGTGGCGCTGTGGGCACGCATGACAGCCTTGCGGCGCTCCACGTCGATGGAGGCGGAGACGGTGTCGCCCACCTTCAGCTCGCCGCTTTCCAGCACGCCGGTGTGGAGGAACTTACCGCCCTTGTTCTTCTGCACGTCCCGTACAGTGAAGGTGCAGCCGTCGGCGGTGATGACGCCGTGGTCAGCCACCTGGCCGCCCATCTCCGCGTAGAAGGGAGTCTTGTCCAGGACCAGAGTCGCCTCAGCACCGGAGACGATGGCGTCCCGCAGCTCGCCTTCCACCACGATGGCCAGCACCTTGGCATCGGTGATCTCGTTGGCGGTATAGCCCACGAACTCCGTGGCGGGCATATCGGAGCCGAACTCGATGCCGGCCCAGCCCAGATCGCCCAGGGCCTCACGGGCCTTCCGGGCACGGACGCGCTGCTCTTCCATCAGCTTGTCAAAGCCCTCACGGTCCACACTCATGCCGGCCTCTTCCGCCATCTCCGCCGTCAGGTCCACGGGGAAGCCATAGGTATCATAGAGCTTGAAGGCATCGGCACCAGAGAACACGGTCTCCCCTGCCGCCTTATGGGCAGCGAGCATCTCGTCATAGATCTTCATGCCGCCGTCGATGGTGCGGGCGAAGTTCTCTTCCTCGGTGCGGATGACTTTGGTGATATAGGCCTGTTTCTCCCGCAGATCGGGATAGGCGCACTCGTTCTCATGGATGACGGTGTCCACCACCTCGTGGAGGAAGGGACGCTCCACACCCAGGAGCTTGCCGTGACGGGCGGCCCGACGCAGCAGACGGCGCAGCACATAGCCCCGGCCCTCGTTGGAGGGCAGGATGCCATCGCAGATCATCATGACAGAGGAACGGATGTGGTCGGTGATGACCCGCAGGCTCACGTCCGTCTTGTGGCTTTCGCCGTAGTGGGCGCCCGTGATCTCACTGACCTTGTGGGTGATGTTCATGACGGTATCCACGTCGAAGAGGGAGTTGACGTTCTGGCAAACGCAGGCCAGACGCTCCAGACCCATGCCGGTGTCGATATTCTTGTTGAGCATCTCGGTGTAGTGGCCCTCGCCGTCGTTGACGAACTGAGAGAAGACGTTGTTCCACACCTCGATATACCGGTCGCAGTCGCAGCCCACCGTGCAGCCGGGCTTGCCGCAGCCATGCTCCTCGCCGCGGTCATAATACACCTCGGAGCAGGGACCGCAGGGGCCGGCGCCGTGCTCCCAGAAGTTGTCCTCCTTACCGAAGCGGAAGATCCGGTCGGCGGGAATGCCGATGTCCTTGTTCCAGATCTCAAATGCCTCGTCGTCATCCAGGTAGATGGAGGGATACAGACGGTCCTCCTCCAGGCCTACCACCTTGGTGAGGAACTCCCAGCAGAAGGGGATGGCTTCCTTCTTGAAGTAATCACCGAAGGAGAAGTTGCCCAGCATCTCAAAGTAGGTGCCGTGGCGGTCGGTCTTGCCGATGTTCTCGATGTCGCCGGTGCGGATGCACTTCTGGCAGGTGGTGACGCGGTTGCGGGGGGGCTCCTCCTCCCGGGTGAACCAGGTCTTCATGGGGGCCATGCCGGAGTTGATGAGCAGCAAGCTCTTGTCGTTGGCCGGGGGGATCAGGGAAAAGCTGGGCAGACGCAGATGTCCCTTGCTTTCAAAGTAGCTCAGGAACATCTCCCGCAGCTCGTTGAGTCCATGATAGGGATGTGCCATAGTGTGTTTCCTCCTAAATTCATTTCCTTCCGGATGGTTTTACATGCTTGGACAAACGGATTGCCGGGCGGATGATGCCCGGAAAAGAAAAACCGCCCCTGACCTGCGTCAGGGGCGGAAAAACTCCACGGTACCACCCTGATCTGCCCTTTCGAGAGGGCATCTCCAGTCATCCGGTAACGGGGATGATCCGTTCCGCTCTTCGCGGACTGCTCCAAAGTGGCTGCCCTGCGGCGTTGGCAAGGGGCTTTCACCGCTCCCCTCTCGCTCTGGCCGGTTTCGCCGGGCTGGCTTTGTCAATGCGTTTGTCGAACGAATTTATTATACCTGTTTCAGAGGGATTGTCAACGGGGATTTCCTCTTTTTTCTCCATTTTCAGCCGAGGTCCCGCCCCAGTGTTCTCCAGTGAGGATACAGCGGCCGTCCGCCGCGCATTTTCCGCAGCCGATGCAGCGGGTGGGACCGCTCCCACGTCCGTAAAGCACCCAACAGATGCCTGCCGTTCCGCCCAGAATCAAGATCGCCGCCAGAAACTCCATGGGCTACCCTCCTTCCCGTTTGCATCAGCTTACCATGCAAAGGGATCCCGGTCCAGTGGGATCTGCAACAGCCGTACGCCCAACAGGGGCAGAAGCACTTCCGCCGGTCCCGGCAGCACCGGCAGCAAAAATTCCTGGGGTTCTACCCGCCCTCCGTCCGGCCGGGGCAGCCGGCGCTGCACGCACAGCACCGGCTCCGTCAGGCTGGAGAGCGTGAGGCTGTCCCGGGCGGAGAGGCCGTAGGAGATCACAGTCTCTGCCGTCAGTCCCGGCGGGAGTGGCCGCTCCCAACTTCCCGGCAGCAGCAAGATCCGGCATTGGACTTTCTGCGCTCCCACTGCAGCGCATCCTCCCACCGTCAGCGCCAGCAGATCCCAGTCTCGTCCCTCCAGCTCCGCTGCCGTCTCTGCCCGGCGGATACCCGGCGGCAGCAGCCGCTCCCATGCTCTGGGACACTCCAGCAACGCACCCTCCATTTGACCACCTCCTGCCTAGTGTCTGCCGAGACGGCACGTTCCATGCGAAAATTTTTCTCGTCTTTTTATCGCCGCTGTGCTATACTGAACCATGAATCTGAAAAAGCGGAGGGACGTCTCTTGCACTTCTGGGGCCATTTAAAAACCATCAGCCATCACCGCCGCCTGGTGCGGAAGTACTGTTTCCGTCTGGGCCTTTACTGGCAGGGATTGACCCATGACCTGTCTAAGTATTCCCCCATCGAGTTCTGGGCAGGCGTGAAATATTTCCAGGGGGACCGCAGCCCCAATGACGCTCAGCGGCGGGAGCGGGGATACAGCGCCTCCTGGCTCCACCACAAGGGCCGGAACCGTCACCACTTTGAGTACTGGACGGATTACAGCATTCGGGGCGAGGGCATCATCGGCGTGGAGATGCCCAAAAAGTATGTGGCGGAGATGTTCTGCGACCGCCTGGCCGCCAGCCGGGTATACCGGGGCAAGGACTTCCAGCTGGCGGACCCCTATCTCTTCTTCCAGCGGTCCATGCAAAAGCGCCTGCTGATCGCACCGGAGACTGCAGCGCTGCTGGAAACCATGCTTCTCAAACTCCGGGACGAGGGTGAGGACGCCGCCTTTGCCTATATCCGGCATGAGGTCCTGGGAAAGTAATATGGTTGTCCGGGATGATCGGAGTTTCATTCTGAAAAAAGGAGCGGAGCGTACGGCAGTTTGCCATGCGCTCCGCTTTTTTGCTGTCAAACTGCCGGGTGACGCCCAAAAAATCCGCCAGCTGTTCCTGACTCAGGCCCCGTCTGCGCCGGAGCTCCGTCCGTTTCTCTGAAAATCGCATGGTTTGTACACTCGCTTTCCTTTGGATCGGCAACAGAATAGACCAACCGCCGCATTCCGGCAAGAACGCGGCGGTTGGAAGTTTGTCAACTTCAGATTGCAGGCATTGGGGCACAGCGTTTTGCCGAATTACCAGATGCCCAGCAGGTGCTGGACCAGCAGGCTGACGCAGGCGATGGCCACCCAGCAGCAAAAGCCCATGAAGATGGGTTTTCCGCCGGTCTTGACCAGTTTGACGATGTCGGTATTCAGTCCGATGGCCACCATGGCCATGACGATGAAGAACTTGCTGGCGCTCTTCAGGAAGCTCACCAAGCCGGCGGGGATGGGCAGCAGCGTGGTGATGATGGACGCCACCAAAAATAGCAGCACGAACCAGGGGAAGATCTTCTTGATGTTCACCTGGGCACCTCCCTGCTTCCCTTCCCGCCGGGTGCGCAGCAGCGCCAGCACCAGCGTGATGGGGATGATGGCCAGCGTCCGGGTCATCTTTACGATGGCAGCGGTGTCCAGCGTGTTGGCACCGGGATGCATACCATCCCAGGCAGAAGCGGCGGCGGTGACGGAAGAGGTATCGTTGACAGCAGTGCCGGCAAAGAGGCCGAACCCCTCGTTGGAGAGGCCCAACGCCCCGCCCAGTGTGGGGAAGATCAGCGCGGCGATGACATTGAAGAGGAAGATGACGGAGATGGACTGGGCGATCTCCTCATCATCCGCGCCGATCACCGGTGCGGTAGCGGCGATAGCGCTTCCGCCGCAGATAGAGGAGCCCACACCGATCAGGGTGGAGATATTGGCATCCATCCGCATGGCCTTATAGAGAACAAAGGACACGATCAGAGACGTCGAAATGGTGGAGACGATGATGGGCAGAGACTGTCCTCCTACCTGCAGCACACTGGAGAGGTTCATCCCAAAGCCCAGCAGCACCACCGCCAGCTGCAAAATCTTCTTGGAGGTATAGGTAACGCCGCTTTTGGCCTTTCCCTGGTCCTTCCAGACGAGGGCGATGACCATGCCGATGAGGATGGCGAACACGGGGCCTCCCACCACCTCGAACCGCTGTCCCAACAGCCATGCGGGAATAGCCAGAACCAGGCAGATCAAAATGCCCAGGGCGTTTTTCTTCAGAAATTCCATTGAGGTTCTCCTTTACACATACATTCGGCTCTGTATCATATCACGCCGTCCGGTGTTTGTCAAAAAAAGTTAGGGCGGCAATCGCCGCCCCGGACTGGGTCTTGAAATTCGGTTTTCGCTGAGCCTGCTCCGGTGTCTCAGCCGCCGTTATAGGCCTCCATGGCCCGCTGAAGGTCCTCGATGGCTCGATCCAGTTCCTGGCTCTGACGATAAGCATCCTCCGCCTCCTGTCGAGACCGTTCCGCCGCTTCCCAGGCCTCATCCACTGCCTGTTGACGGGCCAACCGGCTTCCCGCAACAGCACCCATCACCAGCACCACGGCCGCTGCCAATCCCACGCCGATGAGCGCAAACTTTCCGGCAGATTTAGCTTTGCGGGGCTGGCGATCGTGATAGACCAAAAATAAAATCAGACCCACTAGCGGAATGAAAAAGGAAATCACATTCATAGCTGTGTCCGGCTTGTCCTCCACCGGTGGCACGGTCTGAGCCCCGCACCGAGGACATACCACTGCAGTATCCGCCATCTCCCCGCCGCAGCGCACACAATACTTCATAACCGTTCTCTCCCCTCTCTCTGACGCAGCCAGCGGCTTTGCTGTGTGGATGCGTCATTTTGGAAAAATCAGGATACCACTCCGGTAAAGCACTGTACAGTGTGCGCTTTGCATGGTGCTGCGGGCCCCTGATAAGAATAAGAGCGCACCGACGGGATTTTCTCGTCGGTGCGGTCTTATCAAAACAGGTCTTTCAGCCCTCTTCGGCGATCTTGCGCCCCATCAGGGTACCCATAACGGAAGCCATCATGAGGCCCCGGGTCCAGCCGGAGCTGTCACCCAGACAATGGAGGCCCTGGAGGCTGGTATTGAAATCAGTGTCCATCTTCACCCGGTTGGAGTAAAACTTCAGCTCAGGAGAGTAGAGCAGGGTCTCCGTGGCAGCGAAGCCCGGCACCACATAATCCATGGCCTGGATGAAGTTGATGATGTTCATCATGGCCCGGTAGGGCATGGCGGCAGTGATGTCGCCGGCTACGGCGTCCGGCAGCGTGGGCCGCAGGTTGGACTGGGCCAGTTCCTTCTGCCAAGTGCGCTTTCCGTCCAGAATGTCTCCGAACCGCTGGACCAGGATCTGACCGTTGGCCAGCATGTTGGTCAGCTCGCCCACCTTCTGGGCATAGGCAATGGGCTGGTTGAAGGGAACGGAGAAGTTGTGGGAGCAGAGAATGGAGAGGTTGGTGTTGTCGCTTTTAAGATCCTTATAGGAGTGGCCGTTTACCACCGCCAGATCATTGTCATAGTTCTCCTGGCTGACAAAACCGCCGGGGTTCTGGCAGAAGGTGCGGACCTTGTTCTTGAAGGGCTTGGGATAGCCCACCAGCTTGGACTCGTAGAGCACCCGGTTGACCGTCTCCATGATCTCGTTGCGCACTTCCACCCGAACGCCGATGTCCACCGTGCCGGGAGCATGGGCGATGCCGTGTTCCGCGCACAGCTTCTCCAGCCAGTCGGCGCCCCGGCGGCCGGTGGCCACCACGGTGTGCTTCGCATAGATCTCTAAATCGGTCTTTCCGTTAGAAATGGCCACGCCCTTGCATACATCGTTTTCCAGAATGATGTTGCTGCACTCATAACCAAAGTACATCTCTACCCCATGCTCCTGGAGGAACTGTTCAATGGCCAGATAGATGGCCTGGGCCTTTTCGGTTCCCATGTGCCGGATGGGGCAGTCCACCAGCTTCAGTCCTGCCTGGATTGCCCGCTTGCGGATCTCCTTGCGCTCTTCCTCGTGCTCAAGGCCTTCAATATGGGTATCAGCGCCGAATTCCAGGTAGATCTGATCGGCATAGTGAATGGTCTCCTGAGCCAGCTCCGGGCTGATCAGGGTAGGCAGATCACCGCCCACCTCGTAGCTCAAAGAGAGCTTTCCGTCAGAAAATGCACCGGCGCCGGAAAAACCGGTGGTGATGTGACAGTAAGGTTTGCAGTTCATGCACTTTTTGGTCTTGTCCTTGGGACAGTGGCGTTTTTCTACCGGCTGTCCCTTCTCGACCATGACGATTTTCTGCTTGCTGCCTTTTTTGATCATCTCCAGTGCGGTAAAGATCCCCGCGGGACCTGCGCCGACAATGACAACATCTGCGTTCATAATGATCCTACTCCTCTTCTACTCCGACTGTCTTTATTTGGCTGAAAGCTCCACCCCATGACGCACCAACGTCAGCGGCGGTACTGCCCGTGGGAGCTTCATGTGAAATACCATCTGAGGGGTACGGGGTTCCGTCAGCGGGGCCCCTTCTCCATCCGTCATCTCCGGCACGGTCATGGCAAAAGGCCGCAGATCAGGCCCCACCAACTCCACCGTGTCGCCTGTGCGGAATTTGTTGCGCAGGGACAATGTTGCATTTCCGCTTTCGTCGCAGTCTATGACAAGGGCAACTACTTGCCACTCCCGGATATACCGGGACGTCTCATAATACTGCCCCGGCGCACCATAGTAAAAGCCGGTGGAATACGGTCGGTGGCTGACGTGGTCCACCTCATCCCGCCAGACCGGGTCGATTTCCCGTCCGGCAAGTACATCGTCCAGGCAATGGCGGTATGCGCCGGTGACGATAGCGGCGTAATAGGCCGACTTGGCCCGTCCCTCGATCTTCAGGCTGTCCAGTCCCACGTCGATGAGATCGCCCACATGGTCGATCATGCACATGTCCCGGGAATTGAGAATGTATGTACCCTGGGCATCCTCCTCAACGGGAAAATACTCCCCGGGCCGCTTTTCCTCCATCAAGGCATACTGATAGCGGCAGGGCTGGGCGCAGGCGCCCCGGCTGGAATCCCGGCCGGTCATGTAGTTGGAAAGAAGGCACCGTCCGGAATAGCTCACACACATGGCTCCGTGGACAAAGGCCTCGATCTCCAGGTCCGACGGGGTCTTTTCCCGGATCTCGCGGATCTCCTCCAGGCTCAGTTCCCGGGCCAGGATCACCCGCCGGGCGCCCAGGCCATACCAGGCCCGGGCGGTCTCATAGTTGCTGATGCTGGCCTGGGTGGAGATATGCCGGGCGCATCTCGGGGCATATTTGCCCGCCAGGGTAAAGGCTCCCATATCCGCCACGATCAGCGCATCCACACCGACGTCGTTCAAAAGCTCCAGATGGGCCGGCAGTCGGGTGATCTCGTCATTGCGGGGCATGGTGTTGATGGTACAGTGCACCTTCACGCCCCGCTGATGGGCATAGGCCACCGCCTGGCGAAGTTCATCCTCGTCAAAGTTTCCGGCGAAAGCCCGCATGCCGAAACTGGTCCCCGCCAGATACACGGCATCAGCACCGTAGGCCACCGCCATCTTCAGCCGCTCCATATCCCCGGCCGGAGCAAGCAACTCCGGCCCTCTTCGCATCTTAGTTTCCTGCATAGTCACTGCTCTTGACGAACGCCAGATGATCGGCGTAGTTGGTAAAGAAGTGATGGACGCCGTCTTTGCCCAGCGCATAGTAATAATAATCGGTGTTGTCCGGCTCCAATGCAGCCTGGATGGAGGCAAGGCCGGGATTTGCGATGGGCGTGGGCGGGAGACCCGCGTACTTATAGAGGTTATAGGGAGAATCCGTCTGCTTGTCCGCTTCGGTGATGCTTCCCTCGTGATCGGGCAGCGCGTAGAGCAGCGATGCGTCGATCTGCAGCATACCATAGGTCCCCTGCTTGTCGCCGGGTCCTTCCAGACGGTTATAGATAACGGAAGCGATCTTCGTGTGGTCTGTTCCGTCGGTCTCCTTTTCAATGAGAGAGGCGATGGTAATGATGTCCTTGAGATCATACCCCCGCTCCTCTGCCTTATCCAGCAGGTCGTCATCCAGCTTGCTGTTGAAGTTCTTGATGAGCCGACCCAGCGCATTGGCAGGTTTTTCATTGATATAGAAGTCGTAGGTATCCGGGAACAGGTATCCCTCCAGCCGGCTGATGTCCTCGGAGGGGTTGTCGATATAGCTGTAGTCGAAGGTGGCCGTCTTGGCTGCTTCCGTCAGCGCCTCCTCGGTGTTTACACCGTTTTTGGCCAGCAGGGCGATGGTCTGCTCCACCGTGTAACCCTCGGGGATCGTGACCCGGACGGTGTCCGTATTCATGCTGCCGGAGGCATTGTGCATAGCGGAGATCAGCGCCCGATAGTCCATATCGGTGTTGAGCTCATAAGTCCCGATACCGATCTTGTCCTTGGCACCGGAGACCCCTGCAAACAGGCGGAAGAACCACTTGTATTCGATGAGGCCTTCATCCTTGAGTTTGTCGGCGATGCTGCCCATGGTATCGTCTGCCGTGACCTGAATGGTGGCGGTGTGGTCGTCCTTGTTGAAGGCGCAAAGATCCGAGGCCAGCAGCCAGCCAACGCCTGCCAGAATGGCGGAGACGATCAGCACGAACAAAATATACAGCACCGGATTGACGCGGCGCCGCCGGCGGCGCCGCTGCTGCGGCCGCTGGGCAGTCTCCTGACTGTGGCGCACCTGCCGGGCATCCCAGCTGGCGGTATCTCCCCGTTTGAAGTCTTCCATGTGAACCTCCATCCTCCCCGTCCCGGCGCGAGGGCACCGGAAAACGGTCTGATTTGTCCTGATTGATTTCTTTTTTCCAAGTTTACGCCGTGGCCAGGCTCCCTTTTGCGCTCTGCCGCATAGAATGTCTCAAAGCGAGGTGAGCAACATGTGCCTGAACAACGGAAACGGTGACTCCTGCCTGTGGATCGTGCTGATCCTCATCCTTGTGTGCTGCTGCGGCGGCTTCTGCAACAACAATTCCGGAAATTGCGGATGCAACTGCGGCTGTGGCTGCGGCAACAATAACTGCGGCTGCGGTGACAACTGCGGCAGCTGCTGCTGACACAGCGGCAAAATGGGGCGCCAACTGCGTCCCATTTTGCTTTTTATCAATGGGACAACCTTACAAATAGCGCCGCACCTGCTGCCAAATCTCCTCATGGATGTCCTCCACGGTACGCACGGCTCCTTCCCGGTCACAATGAATGACCGTCCATCCCAGATCATGGGCAATGTCCCGTGCATTCATCCGGCAGCTGCGCAGGTATTCCTCATCCTGCTCATGGATGTCCGCCTGGGTACCGGTGGCAGTCTCCCGCCGGCGGAGCATCTGCTCGGAGAGCTCCGTGGGAAGGTCCAGATACAGCACAAGATCCGGGGCGGGAAGGCCCAGACGGCGGTATTCCAGATCGAAGAGCCAGTCGAGATATTCCCGCCGCTCCCCGGCGGGCAGCTTAGACGCCTGGTGGACAGCGTTGGAGGTGGTGTAGCGGTTTGCGATCACCACGCCACCCTGCTCATAAAAAGTCCCCCACTCCTCTTTGTAGGAGGCAAAGCGGTCCACGGCGAAAAGCACCGAGGAGGCATAGGCATTCACATCTCCAGGTTCGCTGCCCAGCGCCCCATGAAGATACAGGTTGGCCGGCTCGGCAAAGGGATTGCCGTACCGGGGGAAATCGATCTCCCGGAAGGCGATGCCCTCCCGCTGGAGACGCTGGCCCATCATGCGGGCCTGGGTCGCCTTTCCGGAACCGTCGGTCCCCTCCAACACGATCAGCTTTCCGCTCATTTCCGCTTTCCTTTCTCCTGTCGGACGTGGACCAGGAACAGCGGCAGCTTCATCATCCGTCCCGCGCGGCGGGGCTCCTTTAAAAGGCGATAGAGCCATTCCAGACCATGGTCACACCAGAACTTAGGTGCCCGTTCCACCACGCCGGCAAATACGTCCAGGCTTCCGCCCAGGCCGCAGAGCAAATGGGCTCCGGTATCGGCGCCGTTTTTCGCCATCCACTTTTCCTGCTTGGGCGCTCCCAGGCACACCAGCACCACGTCTGCGCCGCTGGCCCGGATGTCCTCCACGACGGGGGCATCCTCCTGGAAGTAGCCGTCGTGGGTACCGGCGATCTTCAGTCCGGGATACTGTCCGCTCAGCCGCTTCCCCGCCAGCTCCGCCACGCCAGGCTTGGCGCCCAACAGATAGACAGACCGGCCTTCTTTTGCCAGTTTTCCCAGTAATCCTGCTGCAAATTCAATGCCGGGAACTTTTCCCTTCAGCGGCGTCCCCAGCATGGCCGCGCCCTTGATGACGCCGATACCATCGGCCAGCACCAAGTCCGCCCGGTTGACAATGTCCATGACCGCCGGATCCTCCCGGCAGACTTCCACGATCTCGGGATTAGGGGTGACCACGTAATGGGCTCCGGGAGCGCGGACCAGGTCCATTCCGGCCTCCACCGCTTCTTCCAGGGTCAGGTTGTCAAACCCGACGCCCAACACGTCGATGCGCATATCAAACACCTCGCTACATACTCATACAGATTATGATTATAGCATACAGGTCGACCTCTGGCAACCTAAAATCGTCCGTTTCCGCCGGAAAAGCCGCTTCTGCCTCCGATACGAAAACACCCGGCTCCTCCAGCGCGCGCCGAATGCAGCGCCGCGCCGGAAGAGCCGGGTGGATTCCTTGTGAAGTTTTTGGGGAGGAAAAGACACTGCCAGGTAAGGCAGTCCATCCCCTCGCCTGCCGCTTGAACGCGCCGCTTACGCCCGTTTTTCCAGCTCGCCGCT
The DNA here is from genome assembly GCA_944387015.1 of uncultured Oscillospiraceae bacterium. Lineage (GTDB taxonomy): Bacteria > Bacillota > Clostridia > Oscillospirales > Oscillospiraceae > Oscillibacter. The sequence continues at coordinate 9,953 of CALXDH010000027.1, read as the reverse complement.
GTACCGGGCCCGGAAGTCGGCGAAGGTCCCCTCGTCCAGGGCGGTGCGGATCTTCACCATGAGGTCGTTGTAGAAATAGAGGTTGTGGAGCACCGCCAGCCGCAATGCCAGCACCTCGTCCGCCTTGAAGAGGTGACGCAGATAGGCTCGGGAATAATTCCGGCACACCGGGCAGTTGCAGCTCTCACTGATGGGCCGCTCATCGGTCTGGTACTTCTCGTTGAGGATGTTGACGGTCCCCTCCCAGGTGAAGAGCTTGCCGTGGCGGCCGTTTCGGGAGGGCATCACGCAGTCGAAAAAGTCCACGCCCCGGGACACCGCCTCGATGATATTGCTGGGAGTGCCCACGCCCATGAGGTAGCGGGGCTTGTCCTTAGGCATGTGAGGCTCCACCGCATCGATGATCTCATACATCACCTCCGCGGGCTCGCCCACGGCCAGGCCGCCGATGGCATAGCCGTCGCAGTCCAGCTTTGCGATCTCCTGCATGTGCCAGACCCGCAGGTCCGCGAAGGTGGCACCCTGGTTGATGCCGAAGAGCATCTGTGCGGGGTTCACCGTGTCCGGCAGGCTGTTGAGCCGGTCGTGCTCGGCCTTGCACCGGGCCAGCCACCGGGCCGTCCGCTCGCAGCTGGCCTTGGCGTACTCATAAGTTGCGGGGTTCTCCACGCACTCGTCAAAGGCCATGGCGATGTCGCTGCCCAGGTTGGACTGGATCCGCATAGACTCCTCGGGGCCCATGAAGATCTTGTGGCCGTCGATGTGGGAAGCGAACGTAACGCCCTCCTCCTTGATCTTGCGCAGAGAAGCCAGGGAAAATACCTGGAATCCGCCGGAGTCGGTCAGGATGGGGCCGTCCCAATTCATGAACTTGTGAAGCCCACCCATCTGCCGCACGATGCCGTCGCCGGGCCGCAGATGCAGGTGGTAGGTGTTGGACAGTTCGATCTGGCAGCCCACCTCCTTGAGGTCCTGGGCGCTGACGCCGCCCTTGATGGCCGCCTGGGTGCCCACGTTCATGAACACCGGGGTCTGCACCACACCGCCGTGGGCACAGGAAAACTGACCGCGCCGGGCGCGGCCCTCCGTTTTGAGCACGTTGAACATATTGATCTCCTAGTTTGATTTTGATTGCCGGGGCATCAGTGGATGAACATGGCGTCGCCGAAGCTGAAGAAGCGATACTTCTCCCGCACGGCCTCCTCGTAGGCACTCAGGATGTGCTCCCGTCCCGCAAAGGCGGACACCAGCATGATAAGGGTACTCTCCGGCAGGTGGAAGTTGGTCACCAGACCGTCCATCACCTTGAAGCGATAGCCCGGATAGATATAGATGTTGGTCCAGCCGGCCTTGGCCTCCATGTGACCGTCCTCCGCCGCCCAGGACTCCAGGGTCCGGCAGGAGGTGGTGCCCACGCAGATGCATCGGCCGCCGGCCGCCTTCGTGCGGTTGATGAGGTCCGCTGTCTCCTGGGGAATGGTGCAGAACTCGCTGTGCATCTCGTGGTCCTCGATGGTGTCCTCTTTGACGGGACGGAAGGTCCCGAGGCCCACATGCAGCGTCACATAGCCGATCTCCACGCCCTTGGCCTTAATGGTCTCCAGCAGCTCCGGCGTGAAGTGCAGTCCCGCCGTGGGGGCCGCGGCGCTGCCCAGAACCTTGGAGTAGACGGTCTGATACCGCTCCTGGTCCTGCAGCTCTTCCTTGATATAGGGCGGCAGAGGCATCTTGCCCAGATGTTCCAGCACCTCCAGGAAGATCCCGTCGTAGTCGAAGCGGACCAGGCGGTTTCCGCCTTCCAGTTCCCCGACTACCTCGGCGGTCAGCTCGCCGTTGCCGAAGGAGAGCTTGGCCCCCGTGCGCATCTTCCGGCCCGGCCGCACCAGGCATTCCCAAGTCTTGTCGCCCCGGTCAATGAGCAGCAGCACCTCACAGGCGCCGCCGCCGGGGAGCCGCTGGCCCAGAAGGCGGGCGGGCAGCACCCGGGAATCGTTGAGGATCAGGCAGTCGCCGGGGTTGAGAAAGTCCGGCAGCTCATAGAAATGATGGTGCTCCACCGCGCCGGTGGTCCGCTCCAGCGTCATCAGACGGGAAGTATCCCGCTTTTCGATGGGCGTCTGGGCGATGAGTTCCTTGGGAAGATCATAGTAAAAATCACTGGTTTTCATGTCAAATCCTGTTCTTCACCCGATGGTGATGTCTGTATAATAAAATTCCAGAATATCCTGGTAATCGTAGCCCTGCTCCGCCATGGCCTTGACACCGTACTGGCTCATGCCGACATGATGCCCGTTGCCGGTGCCCGTGATCACAAAAGTATCACCAGAGGAGGCGGCAGAGCTGCCGCCGGTGAGGGCGCTGGTGGTTCCGCTGCCGGAGATGGCATACAGGTTCCCCGAGAGCGTGGACACGGTCCCGCTGCCGGAGATCACACTGGCTCCCTCCAGAGAGGAGCGCTGATTAGATGCGCCGTTGATGTAGTAGCTTCCGCTGCCGCCGCTGCCGCCGGAGATGGTGAAATTGAGGCTGCGGACGTTTTTGCTGTACGTGGTGCTGTAAAAGGCCATCCGGGCAGAGTCGCCTTTCACTGTCAGCGCCTTGCCGGAGCTGTCCACGAACGTGACCTTGTAGACATGGCCCAGGGGCGTGTACTCGGAGATGTACACATCCCGGACGGTGCCGATGGAGTATCCGCTGTTCTGCAAGACCCAGGTCAGCTGCGCCGGGGTATAGGTGACGGTGTAGGTGTAGTTGGGGATGGTGGTCATAGCCTCGTAGGGGTCTTTCTTCCCCTTCAGATAGCCCACGTCGCTGCCCCAGACATAGGCGGCATCCTCCGTGGCGCCGCCGTCAGAGGAGTGGTAGACTGCCTCCACCAGCCGTCCGTCATACCAAAGGCACTCCCCTGCCGTCTCCTCCACCGCCTGGTTGCTCAGATCAGTGGCGGTGTTGAGACCGTTGTATACCTGACAGTCCGTGGTGTTGCATACATCGAAGCCGTAGCTTGCAAGGTGCTTGGTGGTGTAGCAGGCGTAGGTCCGGGCACAGACTGCCTGGGCTTTCAGGGCTTCCAGGGGCCAGGAACCGCTCATCTCATAGGGAAGGACGCCCCGAACATAGCTCTCCAGATCCACCACGTTGATGACATTCAGATTACCGCCCGTGACCCGGGGATATTCAAACCCGCCCTGATACTTGTATCCCTTGAACCAAGTGACTGCGCTGCGGCTGCCGCCATCAGGCTGCACGCCGAGGTTCAGCGCGCCGCCGCAGTCGAATTCAAAGAGCACCTGCGTGGTACGGGTCACCGTGACCATCACGCCGGTGGAACCGGATTTCACCGCGTCACCGCCGCATTCTGCCGCCATATCCTCCGCTTCGTCCCGGCTCTCATAGCAGCCCACTCGGACCACGAATTCCCCGTCGATCCAGGCAGGGTATCCGCCGTCCCAGGCCTCTGCCTCATCCAGCGCGTCCTCATAGCTGTCAAAACCGTCGATCTGGGCGTGCCACGGCCCCAGGGTGCGGCTGCCGGAGGAGGCGGAATAGTTGCCGGAGGAATCCAGACAGATCGTCCCGGCGGAGGTCATGGAGATGGTGGTCTCCTCCGTCTCCCCCAGGTCGTGGAAGGATCGGTCCTCGTCATACCAGCCGAAGGTATATCCGCTGCCCACCGCGTTTTCCAGGTTGGCGGAAAACATGGCTGAGGACCCATACCGCAGCCCCACTTTCACCGTGTCATTGGTCACGGCGGAGGCGGAAACTGCAGAGAGCGCAAAAAATGTGACAACAAATGTCAAGGTCAAAAACAACTTTTTCATGCATCCTCCCAACGTCCATAGCCTTGACGGACTCGGAAAAGTATGCTACCATACATACAAATGTCCGTGACAGAAAAACAAGGCTCGCATTTCCCTAATATTCGGTATTATAGTACAAACCCGCGGTACATTCAACCCATATCGCCAAAACCGGGGATCGGACGATCCGCCGGAATCAAAGCAGCAGGAGGAACATATCATGAAACAGTACAAAGTTGGCATCATTGGCGGCACCGGCATGGTGGGACAGCGGTTCATCACGCTGATGGAGAACCATCCCTGGTTCCAGCTGACCGCCATCGCCGCCAGCGGCCGCAGCGCTGGAAAGACTTATGCTGAAGCGGTAGAAGGCCGCTGGGCGCTGGACGTTCCCCTGCCGGAAGAGGCGAAGAATCTGGTGGTTCTGGACGCCGAGGCCGACGCCGAAAAGCTGGCAGGCATGGTGGATTTCTGTTTCTGCGCCGTGGATATGAAGAAAGAGGACATCCGGGCCCTGGAGGAGAAATATGCCAAGCTGGAGTGCCCCATCGTCTCCAATAACTCCGCCCACCGCTGGACGGATGACGTGCCCATGGTGGTGCCGGAGATCAACCCCGAGCACACCGCCGTTATCGAGGCCCAGCGCAAGCGTCTGGGCACCAAGCGGGGCTTCATTGCTGTCAAGTCCAACTGCTCTCTCCAGAGCTATGTCCCCGCACTGCACCCGCTGAAAAAGTACGGTCTGGAACAGGCCCTGGTGTGCACCTATCAGGCCATTTCCGGTGCCGGCAAGACCTTTGAACGCTGGCCGGAGATGGTAGACAACTGCATCCCCTACATCGGCGGCGAGGAGGAAAAGAGCGAGCAGGAGCCCCTCAAGCTCTGGGGCCATTTGCAGGACGGCAAGATCGTCAAGGCCGCCGGTCCCGCCATCACCGCCCAGTGCTTCCGGGTGGCCTGCCAGGACGGCCACATGGCCGCCGTGTTCATGAAGTTCGCCGATGGCAAGGCCCCCTCCATGGAGCAGATCAAAGCCGACTGGGCTGCCTTCCGGGGCGTGCCCCAGGAATTGGAGCTTCCCTCCGCTCCCAAGCAGTTCCTCCACTACTTTGAGGAGGAGAACCGGCCCCAGACTCGTCTGGACCGGAATCTGGAGCACGGCATGGCCGTCTCCATTGGCCGTCTGCGTCCCGACACCCAGTACGACTACAAGTTCGTCTGCCTCTCCCACAACACCCTCCGGGGTGCTGCCGGCGGGGCGGTGCTCTTGGCAGAGCTGCTGTGCAAGCAGGGCTATATGGACTGATCATCCATTCGTTACCAAAGAACCGGATGCCTGTATGGCATCCGGTTTTTTCTGCCCTGCTTCCGTAAATAAGCGCATGTTTTGCATAGTTTTCGGCACATTTTCAAATTACATTGCATAAAGTCATTCTGTACAATCGGAACCAAAGCCAACAAACGGTCGAACAGTATAGGAGGTACCACCATGCGCACGCCACTTTTCACCGGTTCCGGCGTGGCCATCGTCACGCCCTTTACGAAAGAGACAGTAGATCTGCCCGTTCTGGGGCGGCTTCTGGATTTTCAGCTGGAAAACGGAACAGACGCCGTCATCGTCTGCGGCACCACTGGAGAAGCCAGCACCATGAGCTATCACGAGCGGATGCGGACCATCGAGTTCTGCGTGGAGCACGTAAACGGCCGGGTCCCGGTGATCGCCGGTTCCGGCTCCAATGCCACAGAAAACGCCATGACCCTTTCCCGGGACGCAGAGCGTGCCGGCGCCGACGGGCTGCTGCTGGTGACGCCCTATTACAACAAGGCGTCCCAGTCGGGGCTGATCCGCCATTATCTGGCTGTCGCCGACGCGGTGCAGATCCCCATGATCCTCTATGATGTTCCCTCCCGCACCGGGGTGACCATGGCGCCGGAGACCTATGCCGAGCTTGCCAAGCACCCCAATATCAACGGCGTCAAGGAGGCCTCTGACAACCTGGGAGCCATCCAGCGGACCCGAAACCTCTGCCCGGAGGACTTTTTTATCTGGTCCGGCAACGACGACGAGACCGTCCCCATCTGCGCCCTGGGAGGCAAGGGCGTTATCTCCGTAGTGGCCAACATTCTGCCGGCGGAGATGCACACGCTGGTAAAGCTGTGCATGGACAACGACTTTGCCCAGGCAGGCACGCTCCAGCTGGCGCTGAAGGACTTCTGCGATGCCATGTTCTGCGACGTCAACCCCATCCCCGTGAAAACCGCCCTGGGCCTTCTGGGCTGGGAGGTAGGCTCTCTGCGGCTTCCGCTGTGCGAACCCAGCGAGGCAAATCTCCGACGCATCCGTGAGGCCCTGACCAAAATGGGTCTGACTCTGCCGGAACCGTAACATCCCCGCAAACATATTAAAGCGGCCGTCCTTTCGGACGGCCGCTTTTTCACACAGGATCTCCTTTCTCTGCCGGTTCAACCGCCTGAGGATGTCAGGAGGGCATCTCTGGCCCGCTCCAGATTCTGCTCCAGAGAAAGGGTGTTGTCATAGGGGCAGCCCTTACTCCAAAAACGCAGATCATCCCGGAACTCTCCGCCACCTGTGCCGAAACGCACGTTTCCCCCCCCGGTGCTCAGAAGCAGAGTGCTGTCGGCAAGGTAGCCGTGGACCTCCTCCAAAAAGGCGGCGATAGCGGCGGGATCGAAATCCAGAATCCCCGCGTCGATGTCGAACTCCACCCGGTTCTTTTTCACCAGCACTTCTTCTCCCGCCCCATCCAGCGTGAACAGTTCATAGGAGTAGGCCCCCAGGCCCTGCCCCATCCACGGGGTGTAGCGCAGCAGGCAGTCCTGCCCGCCGACCTGACAGGCAAAGAGGGAACTCCAACCGGCATGGGAATCGGAGAAGTTTTCCTGGCTCCATAGGATGGAGCCATCTTCCTTTTTGATATGCAGCTCATACCAGGCTGCCGTCCCCTCCGGAGACCAGACCGTAACCACTTCCGCAGTCTCCGGCGCACCATCCTTGTCGAAGTCCCACAAGCCGGTCAGGGACTGCCGGGTCTGCTCCAGCGTACTGCCGGTGAACTGGTCCGCCTCGGAATGAAGCGTACAGCGGTAAAACCGCCTGGGACCGCTGTCACCACCCAGGCCCACAGTCAAAAGCAGCGTATTCTCATTCTGCCAGGTCCCCCAGGCATCGTCCTCCGGCAAAAAGGTATATTCCGGGATCGGCCCGCCGTCCGGCAGTGTCACATCCCAGGCAAGGAAGGTACGGGTATCAATGACGGTAACCACCTGATAGGTCCGGGCCCGCCGGGCAATGGCCGCATACCGGCTCCCAGGAGACCACAGCACCGACTGATGATAGTAGCCGATGTCCTCCCACAGCACCTCGCCGGTCTTACGGCTGACTACCTGGATGCGCTCCGCCGGATAGAGGCCCGCCGCTGTAACGCTGGTGTCCGCCCCCATCTGCCGGACATAAAACTGCCCGTCCGGAGAGGTGATCTCCCCTTCCAACGGCGCAACGACAGCACATACGGGAAGTTCCGGTTCCGGTTCCTTTTGAAAAAGCCGGTCCGCCGCCGCCGCTCCTGCTGTCACCGCCAGCAAAAGCGCCAGCCCCGCAAGCTGCTGCCTGAACATGAAAATGCCACCCCCACACCGAGATACGCTCAGTATAGAGGCGGCATTTCGCGGATTCAACTACATTTTGGTTACAGACAAAATTATCCGTTCAGACGGGCGAGCATTTCCTCACGCTGTCCGGCGATATATTCGTCATAGGTGCACATTTTATCGATGAGCTTTCCGTCCACGAACTCCATGATGCGGTTGGCGATGGTCTCCACGAACTCGTGGTCATGGCTTGCGAAGAGCACCACGCCCTTGAAGTCGATGAGGCCGTTGTTCACGGCGGTGATGGACTCCAGGTCCAGGTGGTTGGTGGGCTGGTCCAGGATCAGCACGTTGGAGCCGTAGAGCATCATCCGGGAGAGCATGCACCGGACCTTCTCACCGCCGGAGAGGACCTTGACGGGCTTGTACACATCGTCTCCGGAGAAGAGCATCCGGCCCAGGAAGGAGCGCTTGAAGGACTCCGTGCTCTCCTCCGCCGTGTTTCCGGTGTACTGGCCCAGCCACTCCACCAGGTTGAGGTCGCAATCATTGAAGAAGGCAGAGTTATCCAGGGGGAAATAGCTGGTGGTGATGGTGGTGCCCCACTTGAAGGTGCCCTCATCCGGCTCGATCTCCTCCATGAGGATCTTGAAGAGGGTGGTCTTGGCGATCTCGTCCTCACCCACGAAGGCGATCTTATCACCCTTGTTCACCCGGAAGGACACGTTGTCCAGCACCTTGCGGCCGTCCACGGTCTTGGAGAGGCCCTCCACTGCCAGGATCTCCTTGCCGGGCTCCCGGTCCATAGTGAAGCCCACGAAGGGATAGCGCCGGGAAGAGGCAGGCATCTCCTCCACCGTCAGCTTGTCCAGGAGCTTGCGGCGGGCAGTGGCCTGCTTGGATTTGGACTTGTTGGCGGAGAAGCGGGAGATGAAGTCCTGAAGTTCCTTGATCTTCTCTTCCTTCTTCTTGTTCTGGTCCCGGATCATCCGCTGCATCAGCTGGCTGGACTGGTACCAGAAATCGTAGTTGCCCACGTACATGCGGATACCGCCGTAGTCCACGTCCACGATGCTGGTACAAACGGTGTTGAGAAAGTGACGGTCATGGGAGACCACGATGATAAGGCTCTCGCAGTCCATCAGGAAGTCCTCCAGCCACTCGATGGCCTGGATGTCCAGATGGTTGGTGGGCTCGTCCAGCAAAATGATGTCCGGCTTCCCGAAAAGCGCCTGGGCCAGCAGCACTTTCACCTTCTCCTTGGCGGTGAGAGTGCTCATCTCACTGTACAAAATGTCATTGGAGAGGCCCAGACCCTGGATCAGACGGGAGACATCGCTCTCCGCTTCCCAGCCGCCCATTTCGGCAAACTCCGCCTCCAGCTCGCTGGCCTTCACACCGTCCTCGTCGGAGAAGTCCTCCTTCTCATACAGGGCGTCCTTCTCCTTCATCACATCATAGAGATGCTGGTTGCCCATGATGACCGTATCCAATACCGTGTAAGCGTCGTACTGGAAGTGGTCCTGCTTCAAAACGCTCATCCGTTCGTTCTTGGGGATGACGACCTCGCCGGTGGTGGGCTCCAGGTCCCCGGAGAGGATCCGCAGGAACGTAGTCTTGCCGGCGCCGTTGGCGCCGATGATGCCGTAGCAGTTGCCGGGGACGAACTTCAGGTCCACGTGCTTGAAAAGCGTCTGGCCGGAGAAGTTCAAGCTGACGTCATTGACAGTGATCATGGTAATTCCTTTCCTTGCTTGTTGTATCAAAACGCACAAACAGGCGCGACGCTGATGCGCCGCGTCTGCCGCGTGCTTTTATTTCTCTTCCAGGATGGCCTTGTGATAGACCTTCTTGCCCTTTTTCACCACGACGCCCTCGCCGCAGCAGTCCTTGCAGGTCCACTTGGCGGCGATGTCGCCCACTTTCTGGCCGTCCACACTGACGCCGCCCTGCTGCACCAGCCGCCGGGCCTCTGCCTTGGAGGGCGCCAGGCCGCACTTGACGAGCAGCGTCAAAATGTCGATCTCATCGCCGGCAAAGTCCTCCCGGCAGAGTTTCGTGCAGGGCATATTGGCGGAGTCGCCGCAGCCGCCGAAGAGCGCCCGGGCGGCCTCCTGGGCCTTCTGGGCCTCCTCCTCGCCGTGGACCAGCTTGGTGAGCTCGTAGGCCAGGATCTCCTTGGCCGTGTTGAGCTGGCTGCCCTCCCAGCTGTCCATCTCGTCCACCTGCTCCAGGGGCAGGAAGGTCAGCATCCGGATGCACTTCAAAACGTCGGCATCGCCCACGTTGCGCCAGTACTGGTAGAAATCGAAGGGAGAGGTCTTATTGGGGTCCAGCCACACGGCGCCGGAGGCGGTCTTGCCCATCTTCTTGCCCTCAGAGTTCAAAAGCAGCGTGATGGTCATGGCGTAGGCATCCTTGCCCAGCTTCTTGCGGATCAGCTCCGTGCCGCCCAGCATGTTGGACCACTGGTCGTCGCCGCCGAACTGCATGTTGCAGCCCACGGTCTGGAACATGTGGTAGAAGTCATAGGACTGCATGATC
>CALXDH010000026.1 GCA_944387015.1 uncultured Oscillospiraceae bacterium | reverse complement strand
TCCGGGTGTAGCGCAGTTGGTAGCGCGCTTGGTTCGGGACCAAGAGGCCGTGGGTTCAAATCCCGCCACTCGGACCACTCCCTCGGTCCTGAGGCCGAGGGAGTTTGCTTTTAATCTTACAAATCTGCGAGTATGCAGCGCCTCAACCAATGTGTTTTTTACCTTTAAAGCATCTGTAAAAAAGGCATTCTGACACACGCAACGAACCGACTTCCGGAGTCCCCCGGTAAGGTCGCAAAAAAATGGCAGGCCGCATGGGTTCATCCCCCTGCGGCCTGCCGTTTTATAAGTGTTTCAGTACACCGAGAGGAACCGGATCCCCGAAGCCGGTGTGACTGCCGTGTTGTCAAAAGCTGCCGGCGATCCTCTAAGGGATCCAATCGTGAGGTTCGAACTCCGGCCAGGTGCATGGCCCAGGCCAAAACCCGCGCTGCCGTATTTGGCACGGCGGAACGACGCATTAAAAAGCAAGCGCAATATGTTCACCCGGCTTACTTAACATCCTGACGATTCAAAAGCCTGAAACCGGCGAACACGGATACGATGAGATATCCGCACAGCACAGCGAAGCACGGCAGGAACGATGACAAATCATTCGATGCCGAATAACCGGACGGCATATAGGTGGAGATTTTGATAAAGCCGAGGTCAATGGGAATTCTGAAAAATCCCAAAATCATTTCCAAAATTTTCGGAATATTCGGAATTACGAAGCCGAAAACAGTGCCTGTTATTGCATTCCTGGTGTAGATCGTCGTGGTAAGCGCAAAGCTGATATGCGCTATTGCAAAAAGGATGCGCGCGATTACAGCGAGAGCATAGTAAGCGGGGTAAGGAACCCCTCCCATACCAAATTTGCTGCCAACAAGGATTCCCATAACAACACTGCCGGCCAGCATTACCAACAGATATGCAGCGGATACCAGAAAGACAATGGAGAGATAGTATTGTTTCTTCGCGATACCCCGCCCTATAATGTTCTTTATTGCACCGGAGCGATAAGTTTCCGCGACGATATTTGCCGTCAGCAACATAAAGACATACAGGACGGTATCGCCACCCAAAAATATATCAAACAGCCCCTGCACTCCCATAACGGGGTTTACCGTGGATGCCAGAGAAAAAGAAAGCCGGATCGATGATCCCAGAAGAATACATGCGAGAGCAAGGCATCCGAAAAAGAAACGATCTTTTTTTAGTTGATAAATATGACCGCGAATTAAATTCTTCATACCGCCTTCCCTCCCGAAAGCTTTTCCACAAAAAATCTCTCAATGTCTTCATCGTTTGCCCCAAGACCGCACACTCGCACTTTGTGCTCCACCAGAAACTGATTGAGATCTGCTGGGTCGATTTTCTCATACAGCCGCAGTTTCTGGTTGGAAAGGATCTCACACCGAACATCCGGATACCGGGATGCGATAAGCATTTTTGCGTCCTGCAGATATTCCGGTTCAACCATAATCTGAACGCTGCTGCTGCATGCACTTTCCAATGTATCCTTGCTGAACTCATCAATCAGACATCCGCCGTCAATGATGGCATAGTCTGTTGCTAACTTATGTAATTCGCTCAGGATATGGCTGGCGATCATAATCGTGGTGCCGTGTTCGCGATTTAGCATCTCCAGCATTTTGCGCATCTCATATACACCTTCCGGGTCAAGGCCGTTGATCGGCTCATCAAGAATAAGAAAATCGGGATTTCCCAGCAGCGCGATTGCAATGCCCAGCCGCTGCTTCATTCCCAGAGAAAACTGGCTTGCCTTCTTTTTCCCGGCGTTTTGCAAACCGACCATTTCAAGTATCCGTTGATGTTCCCGGTCCCCGATGCCAAACAGCAGTGAAAAATAGCGCAGATTTTCCAGTGCCGTCATATGCTCATAAATGCCCGGTTTTTCGATCAGCATTCCCATATTCCTGCGCACTGTCTCGTCATCTGTTTTTCCCAACAGCGTAGAACTGCCTTCGCTTTGCTGCGTCAAGCCGCAGATAATGCGCATGAGTGTAGTTTTTCCCGCTCCGTTTTTGCCCACCAAGCCATAGATCGAACCTTTAGGCACATGAATGCTCACATGATTCAGAACTGTTTTCGCTCCGTACACTTTTGACAGGTTCTCTGTTTGCAAAATATATTCCATATCATCTCCGCCTTTTCTATATTTTTTGGGGGTAAAAGTGCCGAATACTTCTTTGTTTTAATGTAACCTATCCACCTTTATTCTTGATCAAGAAATGATGAACTTTTGATTAGTCGTAAGTAGGCCGGATGCTATCTTTGTAAGTTTCAATAGCGTATTCGGTTTTGTTTCTACACGAAATATCACTCTGGTTCATTTCATGCGGCACTTTCTTTTTGATTTGGTTGAGTTTTCCCATAATAGGCCGCATAGTTGGTGAATACGTTCTGAAAATCGTATAAGAACCGGTCTGCTCCCTTCGGCTCCTCCGCGACGAAAGATTTCATTGCTTTTCCGGGCTTGGCCGACAGGATCTCCAGGGCCTGATCAATATCTTTCGCAGCAACAATAGAAAGGGATATGATTCCTCCTTACTGAAACCACCGTTCTCAAACCAGAAGCCAGTTCTGACCATCCGGCATCCGGCGGAAGTTCCCCGGGATCCGCTCCAGCACTTCCCCGGTCTCATAATCCCGCACCAGGACCTCTTCCCGGTAGTCCGGATCCTCGTACCAGACCGAAGTATACAGTCTGTTTCCTTCCAGAAACTCAAAAACCTCATGGTCTTCTATCGCAAAGTCCCGACGCTCCGGCCAGAGGATCTGGAACCGGTTGTCGTGGGCCGACCGGATCAGCAGGAGGGGCGAGGCCTCCAGCATCAAATTATAGCAGTCCGTCACGATGGAGAGAGGCAGCACCGCCAGCGGCTCGGTGGTCCCGTCCGTCTCCTGGAAGATCAAGATGCGGATCTCCCCTTCTGGGAAGTCCACCAGCAGCAGTACGATCTGCCCGTTATGGCACACTGGTTTCCCCAGATACTGCCCTGGCTTTGTGACGACCGGCTCATAGACCGTGCCTTCCAGGCGGTGGACCAGAACAAGACGGTTTTTCTGAACGGAATGTCCGCTGCGGAACAGCTCCTCCGCCTCGTATAAATCGTTGCTGGCATAGTCGGCGCCCCAGTACCATTCGCTGCTGCCCTGCAATGGTTCCATATTGGTGATCCCATTGGTGACGATACGCTTCATATCAAACCTTCCTGGTAATCTCTCTTTTTAAATCAGGTTCTGAGAGTATAGCATGGAGAGCGGAGGCAAGGCATGAATATTTTTTGAAGTTTTTTGCGCCCCGGGCACGGGGCCCTGCTATTGTTTACTGCGGCGCAGCTTTTGCGGGAGGCAGAGTATTTAACCGGCAGTTACTTTTTCCGTCCGTTTGCTTAACGACCAGGCCATTGCTCCGGCTTCCCGGCTCTGGTATCATGGAAGTACCAGAACCGGAGGTGCCGTATGAAAATTGGAGAAATCATTCGGGAAAAGCGAAGGGAGCTGTCCCTGACCCAGGAGCAGCTGGCAGACCTGCTGGGGGTGTCCGCTCCCGCGGTCCACAAGTGGGAAAAAGGGACCACCTACCCCGACATCACCACCCTGCCCGCCCTGGCCCGGGTCCTGCATACCGACCTCAACACCCTGCTGTCCTTCCGGGAGGATCTGACCGCTGAGGAGATCGCCCGGTTTACCGACGATCTGGACCGGTTGGTCCGCGAGGAGGGGTATGAGGCCGCCTTTCAGAGAGGGATGGACAAGATCCACCAGTACCCCAACTGTGAGGCGCTGATCTATTCGGCCATTTTCTATCTGGACAGGGCCCGCTTTCTTTACGGCGTTTCCAATTCGGACGACTATACTGAGCGTCTGATGCCCTTTTATGAGACCATGTCCCACAGCCAGACGCCGGAAATCCGGGATGCTGCCCTCACCATGTGCATCGCCTATCACCGCAACCGGAAGGACTTTGCCCGGGTGGAGGAGCTCATCAACGCGATCCCCTCCGCCCGCATCGATAAAGAGGAGCAGTTGGCCACCCTCTACACCCAGCAGGAAAAGTGGGAGGATGCCCAGCGGCTCTGGGAGCACCGGATTTTGCAGAGCGCCACGGAGCTTCAGACGGCTTTAATCCATCTGATGGAGATCGCAGAAAAAGAGGGGCGCCCACAGGATGCCCAGTTCTGCGCGGACACCTACCAGCAGGTCTCCAGCCTGCTCCATGTGACGCAGTGGATTCCTTATACCGCTAAGTTTCAATTGGCCTCCCTCCGAAAGGACAGAGCCGCCTGTCTGTCCGCCCTCAGCCACATCCTGCCTGTGCTGAAGAAGCCCTGGAACCCCCAGGCGTGTTCCCTTTACCGCCACATGGAGGACGGGGATCTGACGGCCCTGGCCCGGTCCCTCTACGACCGGATCACGGAGGATCTGGAGCACAGCGATGAGTTTGCCTTCTTCCGGGGCAGCCCGGAATATGAACAGCCGCGCCCGCTCTTACAAGAAACAGCCGGCGCAAATGAATGAGCCCTGCGCCGGCAAACAAACACCGGGAGGACCGCGCCCTATTCAGACGCAGCCCTCCCGGTGTTCCGTTATATGATCCCTCCGCAGAGACTGGCTCACCGCCGGACCCACTTGCCGAAGAGCGTCTTTTTGTAGTGGCTTAATTCCTCTTTGACTTCCACATAATCGCCGGCCTTCTGGAGGTACTCCACGCCCTTGGCGATGTCCGTCGGGACGCCCAGGCCGTTGCAGTACATTTTCCCCAGGAGATAAAACGCGGGGTGGCAGTTCCAGTCGATCCGATCCAGGTAGGTAAAGGCCCTGGCGTAATCCTGCTGGGTCCCCTGGCCGTTGGCATAGCAGGCACCCAGATAGTAAAGCATAGCCGGTCCGCCGTGGTCCTCCGCCCACTTCAAAAGCTGGAAGGCCTTGGCGTAATCCCGCTCCACGCCATGGCCGTCATAGTAGAACATCCCCAGCCGGTTGGCGGGATTCACTTTTTCCTGAATGGGGGCCGAGAGGGCCTGCTGGTAATACTGGGCGGCCTGAACGTTGTCTTTGGGCACGCCGTCGCCCAGCTCGTAGGAGTAGCCCGCCCAGAAGAAGGCCCGGGGCTCGCCCGCCTCCGCCGCATTCCGGTAGAACCCAAAGGCCTCTCCCTTTTTCCCCTGGTCGTAGAGCTCGTTGGCATAGTAGAAGAGGTAGGCCGGGTCGCCCTGCTCCGCCCCATAGCGGTACACCTCGACGGCCCGTTCCGGCCGGGGCGGGATGAGCCCCGGTTTCCCCTCCCGGTAGAAATTGGCCAGGTTGACGCCGCCGGAGTTTCCGCTGCGCATGGACTTCCACAGCCAGTCCTCGCACTTGGCGTAATTCTCCCGCAGATAGCTCTGGACGGCGTCATCGCTGCCAAAATCCTCCCGGGTCTTGCCCTGAATTTCCGGGAAATCGCCCCAGTAGTATGCATTGCCGACGATCATCTGGCACAGGGGCTCCCCGTGCTCCGCCTTGTCCAGCACGGTATCAAAGGCCTCCTGGAGCGTCATGGGCATGGACTGGGCCAGCTGTCGGTCCATCACGCCGCAGCGCAGGGACAGCAGCGCCCCGATGGCGCTGCCCTCCAACACGGAGCGGCGCATGAGCGCGTCTCCCGCCTGCTCGTCCTGGGGAAATTTGTGGCCGGGCCAGGTGTACTCCGGTCCGTACAGGCACCGGGCCAGAAGGCAGCAGGCATCGGCATCCCCGTCCTGCACCGCCTGTTGAAGCAGCTGGAAGCCCTCCTGGCCCCGTCCGGCGCGCAGGTCGTAGTAGATGTACTTAAGTGCCTGTTCCACCGGGTCGCTGAAAAACCGCCCCATCCGTATGTCCTCCTTCCGCCTCGTCAGGTGCGATCCGTAAGCCGCATCGCTTCTTCCAGGTTTTTCTTGGCATCCGGGCTGTTCCGGATGACAGCCCCCACCGTCTGGCAGTGTTCCAGTTCCGGGCAGCCGCCGCAGGTGGTCATGCTTTTTTTCAGGGCGCACTGGCGGATGGCGCACAGGTGTTCACAGAACACCGTCTTGATCCCATCTCCCCGGCATCCCAGGCAGTTGATGTGCTCCGGCAGGATGGGGGCTTGGTTCAGTTCAGACCACAGTTTGGCCGTCTTTTCCCGCAGCGTCTGGTCGTCATGGATCGTGGCCAGGTACGCATCGCAGGCCGCACAGTCCAGCCCACAGTATCCGATCCGCTCCTTCATGGTAAGATACCTCCCGATTTTGGTGTTCAAATCTCCGCTTCCCGGAACCCGGAGACATCCAGGCCCCTATGATAGTAGGCATCGGAGAAATCGTTGATAACCTCCTGCACATCGGGCGTCACCCACTCCCACAGGCGGGAACCATCCGGCGTGGTGAAGCCGATCTCCACCGAATAGCTGCCCTGATCCGGCCCCTGCCGGGCCACGGCGCACTGGAGAAACCAGCAGGTCTCCGGGCTCTGGGGGTCCTTCTGCTCCAGGATCAGGTAGCTGTCCGCCTCCTGGTTCAGCGCCCGCAGGGCCTTTTCCACGTCGCTCCAGCCAAAATCGGATGTACTGCCGGAATTCCCGCCCACGGTCAGGAGCCAGGGCCAGTCCGGATGAGGCTGGGGCGGAGTGGCGGCAGCCCCAGCGCTCCCGCCGTCCAAGGGCTGCCAGGTGCGGCCAGAGCGCTCCATTTTCGTCCAGTTCTCCAGAGAGGGGATCTCCCCCCGCAACCAGCCCTGGAGTACCTCCTCCGCCTCACCGGCGGACACATCCCGGGTCCAGGCGTACTGTCCGGGGGTTCCGGGGGTACCGGAGTACTCCTCCATCAGGATGCGGGTGGGCTGTGCCGCGCCGCCGGCCAGGCAGGCCAGGCGGCTGAAGGTGTGCCCCTGCCCCTGGAAGGGGACGCCGGGCACTAACTGGAAGGGCGCGGGCTCTCCCGTCTCGTCGGGCTGCCGCAGCATCTGATAGATGGTGTCCCCGGTGATGCGGGAGGTCACGGAGCCGTCGGGCAGGGTGAGCACCTGATTCTGGGCCAGTCGCTCCTGCTCTTTCCGCTCCTGTTCCTCGAACTGAGCCTGCCGCTGGCGGTAAGCCCGTTCCTGGGCATACTGCTGCTCGTCCTCTTCGGTATAAACCAAGTCCTTATACTCCCTGGAGTCGTAGACCCCGAACACGGCGGCAGGGGCCCGGCGCCGCAGGCAATCCATGGCTTCCTCCAGTTCCTTCCGGGATCTCAGAGAGGTGACCTGCCGCTTCCGACGGTCGTCCACGATCCAGATCTCATAGATGTGGACCGCCTGGGTGCGTTTGCCGGCGCGGCGGGTGTGATGCTCCTCCCGGCTGAACACGCCCCGGATCCGGGAAATGGAAGAGACTTCATCCCCCAGCACCCACTCCCTGCCAACGCCCAGTTTGCCGCACCACTGGCCGTTGGTCTTCAGGTCTTGGTCCACCATGGCGAAGAGCTCCTTCACCGGCGGCGCCTCGTCCGGGTAAGGGAGCTGGTCACGAATGGACTGGGCCAGGGCGCTCTTCTCCGGTGCCAGGGCGTCCCGCAGACTCCGGTAGGCCAGGAACAGGCCAACCAGAATGGCCGCCGCCCCCGCCACGGGGATCAGATAGTAGCCGAAGCTGATCTCTTCTTTTAACCGCTCCATCTCGTAGGGCATGGTCTGGACCGCTAGGAAGAACCAGATGGCAAGTCCTCCGCCCGCTAGGCAGAGGGCCGCCCAGATCAGCCCGGTGAGCCGTCCCCGGATCCGCTGGAGGCAGTAGCCCTCTTCCGGCCCGTCCGGCTGCTGCTTTTTGTTCCACCACATGATCAGGAGGATCACCGGAATGGCAAAAATGCGCAGCAACACCACGAGAATGATGTAAACCAGCACATTCCAGGGCCATTTGAGATAAAACCGCTTTTTGGAAGTTTCCTTTGATTCCATGGTGTCCTCCTTCTGCTGACTCAGGCGCCGCGGAGCGTTCCCGCCGCCTGTATCCGTTCCTTTGCGCTCACCTGCAATGCTGTCTTTCATTATAGTGAGTTCTGGAATTTTCTTCAATCCCGTTTTATGGGGAGTGGTCTTTCCTGATGACATAAAAAGAGGACAGCCGGTCCCTCGGCTGTCCCGTTTGCGATACATCCGTCTATTCTCTGATTGATTTCCTGCAAAAGCAGGTTTCCTCGTGGGAGTTGATGACTCCCACCGCTTGCAGGTAGGAGTAAATGATGACGGTCCCCACGAACTTCATGCCCCGGCGTTTCAAATCTTCGGAGACCGCATCCGACAGTTCCGAACTGACCTTGCCCGTCTCCGAGATCGTTTTCCCGGCCGTCCAGTGCCAAAGGTAGCGGTCAAAGCTCCCCCACTCCCGCTGGATGGCCCGGAAGATCCGGGCGTTGTTTACGGCGGCGCGGATTTTCAGTTTGTTCCGGACGATGCCGGGGTCCTGCCCCAGCGCCGCCAGCTTTTCCTCGCCGTATGCGCAGACTTTTTCCAGGTCAAAGCCGTCGAAGGCCCGGCGGAACGCCTCCCGCTTGTTGAGGATGCACTCCCAGGAGAGCCCGGCCTGGAAGCTCTCCAAGATCAGCATTTCAAACAGCCTCTGGTCATCGTGGACGGGGACGCCCCACTCCTCGTCGTGGTATCGGATATACAGGGGATTCCTGGGGTTGGCCCAGCTGCATCTGATGTTCTCCACGGTCTGATTTCCCTCCCTGATTGCCGGAGTTCTTCCTCATGTCGTTTGTATCATCATAGCATAGCAGCCATCGGAGGACAATCCACATCTTTCTCCCATATCGTCCCCGCCTTTGAGACGCCTCTCGACTTCCCGTCTGCCGCATCTATGCAAACTGTCAAACAGGGCGTTCTGCCGTCCCGACGGTTTGACCACACTTTCCGGCACAGATGCCGGCGGAAAGGTGTCCACATCCATCCGCTTATCTTCCAGCTTTTTCAGCTCCAACCGCAGTGCCTTGATCCCTCCGGCGTTCTCACCCTGTTCCTGCTCGTATCGCTGGGGCATTTTAGAAAACCGGGCAATAAGGGACAAGCTCTGTCGGAACGCGCATATCTCGCTGCTCAGCGACCATGCGCCGGACGGTTTCCCCGTTGTCCCAGGTCTTCTGGCAGCATGGTTCCCAGCATTGCCACAGGCCGCAATCACCTTAGGTATAGAAGAGCCTTTTTTATCAAATCCCGCCCGTGGGCGGATCTGCATAGCGGTTATAAAAGATATGGCGGCTCCACCATGCCCAGCACTTCTCCAGTGTTTCAAACGGATAGAAACTTCCGGAGTACATATTGGGGATATGGTATTTGGGATAAAGTCTGAAAAATACCGCTCAAACCGCTCCCCAAAGTAGGCCAGCCCCGCCGAGGTGGACAGACCGGCCCCGGCCCCTACTACCACAGCGTCTGCATCCTCAAGCGTTTTCTTGAGACGGCCGATCTGCTCCAAGGAGGGTTCGATAAATTTTCCGTCATATCCTTGATTACATTAAAAATTACCTTTTGAATGGAAGTGTTTTGCGTCAGAACTTCGGTCACGGTATTTACCGTGATCTTTGCTGTGTCCTCGTTGGGAAAGTGAAATTCCCCGGTGGAGATACAGCAGAAGGCGACGCTGTGAAGCTCATGCTCTGCTGCCAGGTCCAGACAGGAGCGGTGGCAATCCGCCAGTTTCCTTGGATCCCGCTGTGTGACCTGATTGGAGACAATGGGCCCCACTGTGTGGAACACATGCCGGTCCGGCAGATTATAGCCGCGGGTCAGCTTAGCCCGACCATTGGGTTCCGGATAGCCCTGAGCGCTCATCAGCGCCCGGCACGCCTCCCGAAGCTGAAGCTCCGCCGCCCCGAATGGATGGCGTTGTCGATGCAGCCGTGGCAGGGCACAAAACAGCCCAACAGGGCGGAGTTGGCTGCATTGACAATGGTGTCTGCTTTCAGACGGGTGATGTCCCCCCGCCAGATGGCAATTCGAGGGTAGACTGCGGTCACCAGCAGTTCGGCAGCCTCTACCCCCACCTTCTCCTCCCGTTCTTCGGATAAATGTTCGTTCTGCATGGCGAGAAAATCCTTCCGCAACGGCCTGGATGATCGCACATTCATCAGGCTTCGGAGTAGCCTGCGCCTAAAACATAAAGTTCCCCTAAATAAATTAAGAAAATTAAGAATGCTACTGATTTTATGTTTTGGATGTATAGCCATAACACGGAAAAGAAATACTAGGCAAAAAAGAAGATGATTATATGCGAATCCCAAAACATATCGGGATTATCCCGGACGGAAACCGGCGCTGGGCCAAGCGCGCAGGATTGCAGAAAAAGGATGGCTATGCACATGGCCTGACGCCGGGATTGGATTTATTGAGGCTGGCAAGAACTGCAGGAGTCCAGGAAATCACTTATTATGGGTTTACCACCGATAACTGCGGACGGCCTCCTGAACAGGTCAAAGCTTTTTCTGAGGCATGTGTTGAAGCGGTAAACCTGATAGCTTCTGAACCCGTTTCACTCCTTGTAATCGGGAACAAGGATGCACCTACATTTCCTAAACAGCTGCTGCCCTATACAACCCGCAGGGACTTGAACGGCGGCGGCATTCGTGTCAATTTCCTTGTTAACTATGGATGGGAATGGGATCTTGGGGAATTAAATAATCCCGGTAATCATCGTCCGAAAATTTGCAGCGAGCTTCATTCTCATGATATATCACGAGTTGATTTGATCATTCGTTGGGGTGGTATGCGTCGATTATCCGGTTTTTTGCCTGTACAATCCGTCTATGCCGATTTCTTTGTTGTGGATCGTCTATGGCCTGATTTTCAGCCAGAGGACTTTTTTGAAGCACTGCAATGGTATCAAAAGCAAGATGTGACATTAGGCGGTTAACCATTTGTGGAAGCAGGATAAGCCCGTATCGGGCTTATCCTGCTTCGTCTATTTTACAGAGGTACTACTTAATCAATAACGCACTGGAACGGCCCGCGGCCCACTTTTCAGAAGCCCTCCCTCAAAAATACCGCTGCTTTATCAGCTTTGGGACTCAGCTGCGGCGCTCCCCTTACTGCTCCGTTCCTCCACCATCCGAACGAACCATTCCACCATATTGGGGTCCTGATGAGAAAAAAACGCGCTTTTCTTTTTATCCAGCGCCGCGATAGCTGTCATATCAGCATCACTGAGCGCAAAGTCGAACACATCGAAGTTTTCCCGCATTCGCTCCACATGCGTAGATTTGGGAATGACCACCACACCCCGCTGCAGGTGCCACCGCAGTACTACCTGAGCGGCGGATTTTCCGTACCGTCTGCCGATTTCCAGAAGAACCGGATCCGTAAATAGACCCCCGCGGCCCTCGCCGAAGGGTGCCCAAGCCTCTGCCTGCACACTGTACTTTTCCATCCAGGTCTTTGCCTCCGCCTGCTGGTGGTAGGGATGGATCTCCACTTGGTTGACCATGGGACGGATATGGGCAAAGGATGCCAGGTCTACCAACCGGTCCGGGTAGAAATTGGATACGCCGATGGCCCGCACCCTGCCCTGGATGTACAGGTCCTCCAGCGCCCGGTAGGCTCCGTAGTAGTCGCCAAAGGGCTGGTGGAGCAGCACCAGATCCAAATAGTCCGTCTGCAGCTTCTCCATGGATTCCAGCACCGACGCCTTGGCGGCTTCATAGCCATAGTGCTCTACCCACACCTTGGTCGTGAGGAAGATCTCTTCCCGGGGCACACCGGATTTCCGCATGGCACTGCCCACCTGAGCCTCATTGAAGTAACTCTGCGCGGTGTCCAGAGATCGGTACCCCACCTTCAGTGCATCCAATACGCACCGCTCGCATTCCTCCGCCGCCACCTGATACACGCCATACCCCAAAACGGGCATCTTCACACCGTTTGAAAGCATCAAAGATTCCATGTTCAAATTCCTCCGTTATTCTTTCTACAGCCGCCCCTTGCAGAAAAGAAACGCCTGTGATATGCTTCATGGTAGCATCCGGTTGTTACTACCGGTCAAGGGGAATTTTCAATTTTTTCAGGAATGCGGAGGACGCACTATGCTCTATTCCATGAAAGCTGTCTGTGAGAAAACAGGAATGACTTACGAGGCTCTCAAGTTTTACTGCAATCAGGGTCTGGTACCCAATGTGAAGCGAGACAGCGGCAACCGCCGGGTATTTGACGAGCAGGACGTCGCCTGGATCGAGAGTCTGAGCTGTCTGAAGCGCTGCGGGCTCAGCATCCAGGAGATGCGCCATTATGTACAGCTGTGCCTCCAGGGCAAAGATTCCATTCCCGAGCGCAAGGTCATTCTGGCGCAAAAGCGCCAAGTGCTGCTGGAGCAAATTGCCCTGCTCCAGGGAGCGGTGGACTACGTGGATCAAAAGCAGGCATTCTACGACGATGTCCTGGCGGGAAGGCGTCCCTATGTCAGCAACCTCCTGCCCCGGGAATAAACCGCGCCTGCCGCATCCCCCCTGCCTCGCCCCTCTGGTTCTGCCGGAACTTTTCTTCTGTCCACGAACAACGCCCGCCGGAGATCTCCGGCGGGCGTTGTTCGTGGACTTTGGAAGCACTTCCCGACATCCTTGCATTTTCAAATGTCTTCATGGTACGATTTCACAGTCCCCGTACCTGTTCTGAGGCCGGGGCCTGATCTTTTGACTTGCTTTGTCACCAGCGGTTTTCCGTGCTTTCACTCTCTGGCGGGAAGGTACGGAGATACGCCGATCCCTGCTCTGTGATCTGCGCACCGCAGCGGCCCGGTTTCACGGTGATGAGCCCTTTCCGGCGCAGATCCTCCAGAATCTGGCGCAAAGACCGGTCACTGAGCAGACAGTTCCTGCTTTTCAGCTGATAGATGAGACTGGCCCTTCCGATACCGTGTGCCGGGCAGGTATTCTCCTGGATGAGCTTCAGGATCTCCCGACTGCCGTCATCCGGGCCTCGGCGGGGTGCCTCTTCCGGGGTGTCGGCAAAAAGGTACTCCGGAAACCGGTGCATGGTCTTATAAAATGTGCATACGTTCTCCAGCTCCCGGACGTTTCCGGGCCAGCTGTACTGATCCAGAAAGGCCAGCTCTGCCTGGGTGACATTCCGGTAATCCTCCCGGAGAAAATATTTCAGCAGCGCGGGGATGTCTGCTTTCCGCCGGCGCAGCGGAGGGATCGTCAGCGGCAGCACATTGAGCCGGAAGAAGAGGTCGCTGCGGAAGGTCCCGTCTTTCACCTTTTGCCGCAGGTCCTGATTCGTCACGGTGATAAAACGCACATCGATGTCGATGAGCTCCTTTCCGCCCACCCGAATGATCTGGCGCTCCTGAATGGCACGCAGAAAACTGGCCTGAAATTTGGGAGAGATCTCGCCGATCTCATCCAGGAAGAGCGTGCCGTGCATGGCAAGTTCAAAAAGGCCCTTCTTTCCGTGAGAACTTGCTCCGGTAAAGGAACCGGGCTCATAGCCGAACAGCTCGCTCTCCAGCAGCGCATCCGGAAGAGCCGCGCAGTTGATGGCGATAAACGGGCCCTTCCGCCGGCGGGACGCATTATGGATGGACTGTGCCAGAAGTTCTTTTCCCGTACCGCTTTCCCCGCTGATGAGGATGGTGTCGTCCGCCTCGGCGATCTGCCGGGCCGTATCAATGACCTGGGCCATCTCCCGGGACTCACACACAATGTCCTTGAACTGATACTTGGCCGCAAACCCGGTCCGCTTCATCAGCAGGCTCTGGGCCCGGGTCTTTCCGTAGTCCTGGAAGATCATGCAGTATCCCACCACGTCATCCATCAGCCGGATGGCGTTTTTCTCCAGGCCGTATGCGTCGCCGTTGATCATCACCGGCTCTTCCACCTGCTCCTGCGCACGCAGACGCTCCGGTGGAAGGTAATCCGTGATCTGAATGTGATTCTTATTGACCGCCTGGAAGATCTTCAGCGCCTGACGGTTGGCATATACCGGACGGAAGAAGCTGTCGGTCAGGAGCATTCCATTCTCACTGCTGTTGACCACATTGCTGAGCATTTCGGATTTCAAATACCCGTAGACATAATTGGCGTGAAACCCCTCGTTGGACTCCACCACCGAATGGATATGCCGCTGCAAATTCCGGTTGACGATCCCCACGTCCAGATCCAAAAGCTGCATCAGCTTGAACATGGTATCAAAGCTGACCCGCCGGTAACCGATGTCGATCACAGTCTTGATGTGGGGCGGGACCAGATGGGGTTCCGAGGGCGTGACGGCGATTTCCAGCTGGTCGTAAATACCGGTACGGGCCAGCGTGCTGTCGTAGGGGATGAAATTGATGTGGCTGACGCCGATCTCATAGAACGAATAGACCGTATTCAGCGCACTCTCATAGCAGTCGTTGACCAGCAGCACATTGGATCCTGCCGGAATGGAGGAGATCTGCTTCAGGGACTCCCGGGCAGGGCTGCGGTTGATTTTGATCATTTTTGAAAAATCATCCACGAACGCCTTGGCTTCCTGCAAAATGCTCTCATCCCTCACAAGAAACGCGTCCGCCTTGAGGATCGTATGGGGATCCAGCCGGGTCAGGTAGTAATTGCTGAAGGATATATACTGTCCGAAAATCTCCTCGAAATTTTTCTGGATAAAATTGATCGCCTCGATGTTTTCTTCGTTTCGATAAAGAATGATAGCCTGCTTCATATGCGCCCGCTCCCCTGTGGTCCCTCCCGGATTTGCTCCAAATTATATCGTAATAAATAGGATAAAACAAGATTAAATCCATCTTATTGTGAACCCATTTCTTTCGTTCCAGTAGAATCCGCGGGAAAATCCCCCATTTTTCGCCGGAAGAACATGGCATGTTTTTTGCTTTTTCTTTATTCGGAACTTCCATTTTTTGTGTGCAGAAAGGAGTACTTTATGGGAAGCAAAAACGAAAGTCCCGAAAAGGTCACTTTGAAACGGGACATGGGCTTGTTCGGCGGCATCGGCATCATCGCCGGTATCGTCGTGGGTTCCGGTATTTTCTATTTGGGGTCCTATGTATTGCAGCGGACCAATATGAACATGGGTCTGGCGCTTTTATGCTGGATCGTGGGCGGCGTGGTCTCCATTCTGGGCGGACTGTGCTTTGCCGAATTGGGCGCGTGTGATCCCGCCGCCGGCGGTATGGTCGTCTACCTGGACAAGGCCTATCACCCGGTGGTAGGATATATGTTTGGGTTTACCAGCTGGCTGCTCAGCGGCGCAGGCTCCCTGGCCGCCGTGGCCATCGCCTTGCCCACCACGCTGCAAAGCTACTTCAGTTTCTCTGAGTGGACCATCAAGATCATCGCCATCCTTTTGATCATCGCTCTGACGGCGTACAACTGCTTCGGCATCAAGGCCGGTGCGATTTTGCAGAACGTGTCCCTGGTGGCCAAGCTCATTCCCATCGTCCTCATCATCGCCGGCGCGCTGATTATGGGCGACCAGAACCCCGACCTGAGCATCATCCCCCAGGGAGGCTTTGAAGGCGGCATCGGCGGTGCCATCCGAACCATCGCATTCGCCACCGTGGCCACTTTGTGGGCCTACGAGGGCTGGACCAACGTGAACTCCGTGGCGGAGGAGATCAAAAAGCCGGAAAAGAATCTGCCCAGAGCCCTGATCTTCGGTATCGGCTCCATCACCATTCTCTATGCGCTGTTCAACCTGGCGATCTATAAGGTGCTGCCCTATGACGAGGTGGTCTCCATGATCAACAGTGACAACCTCTACCTCGGCACCGAGGTCGCCAAGCGGGTCTTCGGCAGCCTGGGCGGCGCGCTGGTGCTTGCCGCCATGCTGATCGCCATGTTCGGCTCCCTGAACGGCATGATCATCAGCTTTGCCCGCTACTATTACGCCATGGCCGTGGAGGGACATTTCTTCAAGAGCCAGGCCAAGCTCTCTCCCAAGTATCAGGTCCCCACCAACGCTCTGATCTGGCAGGCGATCATCTCCATCATTCTGGTGCTGCTGAGAAACCTGGATCAGCTGACCTCCCTGGTGGTGTTCTCCGGAATGGTGTTCAACACCCTGGTGGTCATTGCCGTGATCATCTACCGCAAAAAGTTCCCGAACATGGAGCGTCCCTACAAGGCATGGGGCTATCCCGTCACCGTGGTCCTGAGCGTCATCTTGTTTGCGGCCTTGATGCTCAATACCCTCATCGAAGATCCCCTCACCTCCATTATCGGCCTGGTGGTCCCGGCCATCGGCGCCGTCGTTTACTTTATCTTTGACGCAAAGCTGAAAAAAGAACGGCAGGCATAACGGGACAGCCTCCCTGCCGCAAGGAAAGCACGGAAAGGAGCACAAACATGGGATTGCCTAGCGACAGCGGCTTGGACATCCAATTCAAATGGAAGGCCGGACGGCGGAACCTCATCACAGACGTTCCCGGCGTAAAAGTAGGGCAGGTCACCATTCAAAAAGGCGAGGTCAACACCGGCGTGACCGCCATCCTGCCTCATGGCGGGAACCTTTTCCAGGAAAAGGTCATGGCCGGCGTATCGGTCATAAACGGATTTGGGAAAAGTACAGGGCTCGTGCAGGTAGAGGAACTGGGGACCATCGAGTCCCCCATCATCCTGACCAACACCCTCAGCACAGGCACAGCCCTCACCGCCATGGTCAAATACATGATGGAGCAAAACCCGGACATCGGCATCGATACCGGAACCGTCAACTGCATCGTCACGGAATGCAACGACGGCCGCCTCAACGACATCCGGGGCCTGCACGTCCGGGAAGACGATGTGCTGCAGGCAGTCAGCAGCGCCACAGAGACCTTTGACGAGGGCGCCGTGGGCGGCGGGACCGGCATGGTATGCCTGGGGCTCAAAGGCGGCATCGGCTCTTCCTCCCGGTCACTGCAGATCGACGGCACCGACTATACGGTGGGCGCCCTGGTCATGTCCAATTTCGGCGAGGCGGGAAATCTTGTGATCGGCGGGCGTCACATCGACACCCGGAAATGCACCGCCGGCTGCCGGCGGGACACCGGCTCCATCATCATCGTCCTGGCAACGGACATTCCTCTCAATGAGCGGCAGCTCAAGCGGGTGGCAAAGCGCTCCATGATCGCTCTGGGGCGGGTGGGTTCCTACTGCGGAAACGGCAGCGGCGACATCGCCATCGCCTTTACCACCGCAAACAACCTGCCGCATTACAGCAAGCAAAGCATTCTGAACGTCAAAATGTTCTATGATGAGAATATCGACTGGGTCTTTGAAGCCGCGGTGGAAGCCGTGGAGGAGGCCATTGTCAGCTCCCTATACCATGCCCGGACCACCACCGGCGTCCGCGGAAACACCTACATGGGTCTGCGGGAGTTTCTTGAGCAATACGAAGCCCCTCTGTAAGGGCATTGGAAAGGAGCATGGCTATGGAGAAAACATTCTTCATCAGCGCAGATATTGAGGGGATCACCGACGTGACTTTCTGGTCCGAGACGGAAGAGGGCCAGGAGGGATACGATGCGGCACGGGCGCAAATGACCCGGGAAGTGGCCGCCGCCTGCGAGGCGGTGCTGGAATCCGGAAATTTGCCGGTGGTACGGGACGGACACGGCAACGCCCGGAACATCTCCCATCTGGATCTGCCGGAAAAGACCGTGCTGATGCGGGGCTGGGCCTGTCACCCGGGTTCCATGATGGCCGGTCTCAGCGCCGCGTACAGCGGCGTCCTCTACATCGGCTACCACGCCCCCGCCGGCAGCGACGGCAGCCCTCTGGCCCACACCGTGGACCACGAGAAGGTAAAGTGGGCAAAGGTCAACGGCCGTTTGATGTCGGAGTTTACCATGAATTCCCTGTACGCAGCCGCCCTGGGCGTCCCCTCCCTGTTCATCAGCGGCGATGAGACCATCTGCCGCCTGGCGGCGGAGGAGGTCCCCCAGATCGCCGCGCTGCCGGTGAAGACCTGCCGGGGCAATTCCACCCGCAACCTCCATCCCCTGGAGGCAGCAAGAAAGATCAAGGAGGCCGTGGCGCGGCAAATCGCAGCGTTCCAGGAAAATCCCGCCGCGTATGCTCCGCCTGCGCTGCCGGAGCAGCTGACGCTGGAGGTGTGTCTTTCCACGCACCAGGGCGCCAGATCTGCCCTGCGCCTGCCCGGAGTGACGCAGCTGGATCCGTACACAGTCCGGTACGTAGCGTCCACCCCGAAAGAACTCAATATCGCCTTTGAGCTGATTCTCGGATAAGAGAATGGGTCCCGCTTCTGCGCGCATTTGCCGGAAAGCGGGACCCTTTGTACACGCTGCCGGGCAGCACTTTCAGCCAGTTATTTGAAAAGGAAGAAGATGAGACCATGTACGACCTGATCATCAAAAATGTCCGCATCATCGACGGCACCTCCGCCCCGTGGTATCGGGGATGGGTGGCGGTCCAAGACGGGACCATCGTGCGGGTGGACACGTCGTCGCCTCCAACCCAGGCAGCACGGGAATTGGTGGACGGAAACGACTGCTGTCTCGCCCCCGGCTTCATCGACATCCACTCCCACAGCGACACCACCCTCCCGGAATACCCGTTGGCGGAGAGCCGCATCCTCCAGGGCATCACCACGGAGATCGGCGGAGACTGCGGACTCTCCGTGGCGCCGGTCAGCCCGGACCCGGAGAAGAAAAAGCAACTGCGGGACTATGTGGGCGATCTGGACTACACCTGGGAGAGCGTCGGCGGCTATCTGGACTTTCTGGAGGCACGGGGCACCAGCGTCAACTTCGGAACCGCTGTGGGGCACGGCACCATCCGGCTGGCCGTCATGGGCTTTGAAGCCCGTAAGGCCGCTCCCGCGGAGCTGGACACCATGGGCAGGCTGCTGCGGGAGTCCCTGCGGGACGGTGCGTTCTGTCTTTCCAGCGGACTGATCTATCCCCCCGGCTGCTACGCCGATGCCGAAGAGCTGACGGCTCTGTGCCGGGAGCTGCTCCCTTACGGCGCGTTTTACGAAACCCACATGCGGGACGAGGGAGAGGGTGTGGTGGAAGCGCTGCAGGAAGCCCTGACCGTCTCCCGGCAGTCCGGCGCCCCCCTTCAGGTGGCGCACCACAAGGTCATCCGCAAGAGCGTCTGGCAGGTCCACTGCAAAACCACCATCGCCCTCATCGACCAGGCCCGGCGGCAGGGCATGGACGTTAAGGTGGACCAGTATCCGTACAGCGCCTCCGCCACCACCCTGGACAGCAATGCGCCGCTGTGGGCCTTCGAAGGCGGTGTGGACGGCCTGCTGGCCCGGCTGCGGGACCCGGAGACCAGAGCCCGGATCAACGCCGAGGCCAACGCCAGCCACGTGGGCCGGTGGGGCGATATTTTCGTCTCCCATGCGGCCACGGAGAAAAACCAGTGGACAGTGGGAAAGTCCATTCTGGAAATCGCCCGGTGCCGGGGCGTGGACCCCGCCGACGCCTGCTTTGACCTGGTGCTGGAAGAGCGGTGCCGGGTGGGTGAGATCAATTACGGCATGTGTGAAGAGGACATCGCCTACATCATGTGCCAGCCATATACCATGATCGGCTCTGACGGAAATGCCGCTTCCCTGAACTATCCCGGGCAGCCCCATCCCCGCTGGTACGGCACGTTCCCCCGGGTGATCGCCCGGTACTGCCGGGAAAAGGCCCTTTTCCCGCTGGAGACCGCGATTTTCAAGATGACCGGCCTTCCCGCCTCCCGTCTGGGCCTGCCGGACCGGGGAC
Organism: uncultured Oscillospiraceae bacterium; assembly: GCA_944387015.1. Lineage (GTDB taxonomy): Bacteria > Bacillota > Clostridia > Oscillospirales > Oscillospiraceae > Oscillibacter. Next base: position 14,175 of record CALXDH010000026.1, on the reverse strand, counting down.
TCATCAAGCCGGGATTCCGGGCCGACCTGGTCCTCTTCGACTACGATACCATCGAAGATACCCCCACCTACCAGTCCCCCAAACAGCCCTGTCGGGGGATCCGACGGGTCTATGTCAACGGTGTACTCACCGCCTTGGACGGCGTCCACACCGGGGCCAAAAACGGACAAATACTCAGGAAAGGACAGTGATCATATGGGTGCAAAAGAAACCATCCTAGAGGAAATCCGGCGCTTTCCCGGCCAGGCCGGCATCTACTATCACAGCCTGACAACCGGAGAGACCTGGAGCTATCGGGACACGGAGCCCTATCTGGCGGCCAGCATCGTCAAGCTGCCGCTGATGGCGGCCATCCTCCTCTGGAAGTCCCGGGGGCAGACCAGCTTCGACGATCCCGTCACCATCCGGGAGGATCAGAAGATCCCCGGCTGCGGCGCGGTCCAGTTTCTCAACGGGGACGTCACGCTGACCGTGGGAGAGCTGAGCAAGCTGATGATCACCATCAGCGACAGCTGCGCCACCAACGCGCTGTTCCGCCACTACGGCGCCATGGCCATTCACGAGGCGTTTTTGGAGCTGGGCATGATCGGCACCCAGTTCAACCGGGAGTACTGGGACGCCGAGCGGGAAAACCGGGGCATCAACAACTACTTCGTCCCCCGGGAAATGGGCTGTCTTCTGCAGAAGATGTACGACCGGACCCTGGTAGACGAGGCATCCTCGGAGTGGCTGGAGCAGATCCTCCGCCAGCAGCAGATCAACCACAAGCTGGGCGGCTATCTGCCCATGGATTACCCCATGGCCCACAAGACCGGAGATGAGGAAGACAAAGCCCATGACGTGGGGATCGTCTTCACCCCCTCCCCGTTTATCGTGTGCTTTGCCTATGTGGGGCCGCAGATGCAGGCCTACGAGGACTTTATCCGCCGGTCTACCCGGGCACTGGCAGAGGAAAACGGCGGCACCGACCTTCCCTCTCCCAGCCTGTAAGCCCCAGGCAGCAAAACGGCCCCGACCGCACAGTCTCGTGCGGCCGGGGCCTTCTTTTCTGGTTTTCGGATGTCTCCTGGGATATACTCAAAGCGCTTCCCGGGGACCCGGCAGGAACTCCTCCCCGTCAGGCAGCATCTCCAAAGCGCCGGCGGAGAGCTCCGTCAGCCGGGGGACGAACCGCTCCGCGCCGCCCGCCGGGAACGCCGCCCGCAGCAAAATGTCCGCGCCGTATTCTGTGTCCCGGACCACGCCGCCGCAGCTCTGGATCTCCAGCTTCATCCGCTCGAACAGCGGGTAAGTGCAGGGCACGTCCCACAGCGTCCACTGGCTCATGCGGCAGACTCCCGCCGCCTCCAGCACGTCCTTGGCGCCTTTGGAATACGCCCGGGTCAGTCCTCCGGCCCCCAGCAAAATCCCGCCGAAATACCGGGTCACCACGCAGCACACGTTGGTGATCTCCTGACGCTGGAACACATTGAGCATGGGCTGTCCCGCCGTGCCCTGGGGCTCCCCGTCGTCGGAGTAGCGGACCACGCCCCCCTCCTGGATGAGATAGCACCAGCAGTTGTGGCGGGCGTCGTAATAGGTCTTTTTCGTCTCCTCGATGTGCCGGCGGGCCTCCGCCTCCGTCTCCACCCGCCAGAGATGGCTGATGAAGCGGGAGCGTTTTTCCGTGAATTCACTCTCCGCGTCCTCAAAGGGCACTCGATAGGTGGTCTGCACGCACTCGTCCTCCGTCCTATGTCATCTCCGCGCCTGACGGCGCACACTCACTGGGTCACAAACGGCTCCACCTGGCCCAGAGTTCTGGGGCCGCAGACCGCCACCACGTCGATGGTCTCGCCGTAGTCCACGGACTCCACCTTCGCCTCCCGGTAGAGCATGTCCAGCAGCCCGCCCTTGTCATAGGGCAGCCGGATTGTCACCCGGCGGGTACCCTTATCCAGCCGCTGGTCAATCATCTCCAGCAGGCGGTCCACCCCTTCGCCGGTCCTGGCGGAGATGGCGCAGATGTCCTCGCCGTGGGGCATGATCTCCCCCACCGGCAGGCAGTCCGCCTTGTTGAACACGTCGATACGGGGCAGTTCTCCCGCCCCCAGCTCCAAAATCAGGTTCTCCACCACCTGGGCCTGCTGTTGCCACTCCGGATTGGAGACGTCGATGACATGGAGCAGCAGATCCGCATACTCCAGCTCCTCCAGCGTGGCCTTGAACGCCTCCACCAGCTGGTGGGGCAGCTTTCGGATAAATCCTACAGTGTCGGAGATCACCACGTCCAGCGTATCGCTGACGGAGAGCAGGCGGCTGGTGGTGTCCAGGGTGTCGAAGAGGCGGTTGTTGGCAGGGATGCCCGCTCCGGTGAGCCGGTTGAGCAGCGTGGATTTGCCCGCGTTGGTATAGCCCACAATGGCCACCACCGGCACCTCGTTCTTGCGCCGCCGCTCCCGCTGGGTGCCCCGGACCCGGCGCACTTCCTCCAGGTCCTCCCGGAGCTTGTCGATCTTGCGGTGGATGTGCCGCCGGTCCGTCTCCAGCTGGGTCTCGCCGGGACCCTTGGAGCCGATGGGGCCCTTGCCGCTGGTGCCCGCCTGGCGCTCCAGGTGGGTCCACATGCCCGTCAGACGGGGCAGCAGGTACTGATACTGGGCCAGCTCCACCTGAAGGCGGCCCTCCTTGGTCTTGGCCCGCTGGGCAAAAATGTCCAGGATCAGGCCGCACCGGTCCAGCACCTGCACGCCCAGCAGGTCCGTCAGCACCCGCTGCTGGGAGGGCGAAAGGTCGTTGTCAAAAATCACCATGGTGGCGCCTACGTTCTCGCAGTAGAGCTGCACCTCCGCCACCTTGCCCTCGCCGATGAAGGTCCGGGGGTCCGGGGAGGGGCGGTTCTGGAGGACGATGCCCACCGTCTCGGCGCCCGCGGTCTCCACCAGGGAGGAGAGCTCCTCCATGGTGTCCTCATCGGCGTTCTCCTCTTTTTTCAGTACCGGGGAGCTGAGCCCCACCAGCACTACTTTATCACGTACTTCTTCTGTCTGCTGCATAAATCTTCCTTTATCTCTTCTGATAGGCCTCCACGACTTCGCCCACATAGGCCCGGTGCCAGCCGCCCATGGCGGGCGTATAGGACTTGAGCACCCGCTCATCCGTCACGCAGGAGGCCTCCAGATCCTGGACGAACAGCTTCCGGCACACCAAGACCCACTCCGCCTCCTCAAAGAACGGGGCGTCCCCAGCGCCGTAGCACAGCGTCAGGCCGCATTCTTTGACCTTGTCCACGTCCCGGCCGCTCTTGGTGCCGCAGAAGGCCATGTCCTTCTTCCGGTCCGCCGGAAAGACAGACACCGTGAAATAATCGTGAGACTCCATGAACTGATAGGTATACCGCTCCGGCCGCACGTAGACCGTGCAGGTGGGCAGGTTCCACACGCAGCCCAGCTGGCACCAGCCGATGGTCATGGTGTTGCATTTGTCCCGGTCCCCGGCGGTCAGCAGCGCGTTTTGGGTCCCGAATACCCGGAACACCTCCGGCGATAGGGTCTTGACGTCCACACTCTGCAGCTTCATAACGGCATTCCTCCCGAATCGAATCAAATGTCTCTTCTCAGTATATGCGCCTATTTGCCAAAAGTAAATCAAAAAGGGTCCGCTGTTTCCACAGCAGACCCTTTCCATGTGTCAGACTTACTTGTCCAGGCCGAACTTCTTGTTGAACTTGGCCACGCGTCCGCCGGTATCCACCAGCTTCTGCTTGCCCGTGAAGAAGGGGTGACACTTAGAGCAGACTTCCACCTTGATATCCTTCTTGGTAGAACCTGTCTCAATCACATTACCGCAGGCGCAAGTAATCGTAGTCTGCTGATAATTGGGATGGATTCCTTCCTTCATTGCTCTTGTTCACCTCTTTCTTAGCTAGTTTGCCCTTTCGCAAGGCGTAAATTAGTATAGCATGGTCGCTTCCATATTGCAAGTATTTTTTTCGTTTTTTTCAGAAGTTTTCCGCCAGCGTATCCAGAAGCGCCTCCAGCGTCCAAATCTGCACCCGGCCGGGGGTCTCTCCCTCTCCCAGGGCCGCTGCTGCCGCGCAGCCGGGAAACACCGCAAGATCATGGACCGATGCATTCTCCGCCCCGGTCAGAGGCCGATTCAGCACCGTGAGGACGCCGCTGCCCGTCTGCTTAGCCAGGGCCTCCAGCCGGACCCAGCGCCGCAGGGCCTCCTCCGCTGAATCCGCCCCCAGCCGTTCCATCAGCCGGGGCGTCACCAGACGGAAATGCTCAATGTCCACCCCCAAAGGGCGGTCCGACACCCCCGCCAGCACCGCGCCCGCCGTGTGGCTCAGGTTCCAGTGCACCGCCGGGAAGTCCGGGAAAAACGGCTTTCCCCCAGGACCCCGGTCAACCGGCGGCAGCATCCGCCACCCCAGCCGCCTCCGCAGTGCCAGAAGCAAAAGCCCGTAGGCGCAAAGGGGCTCCCGCCGCTGCTCCGCCCGGTGCTGCCGCAGCAGCCGTTCCCGGCGCTCCGGCGGCAGCAGACGGAAAAGCAGCGCTGTCTCTCCGTCCGTCAGTTCCCGGTCCGGACGGACGGCCAGAAGCTCTGTGGACATGACCGTCCCTCCTTCCGTAAAAAGCCGCCGGAGGACCGGCGGCGCAATCAAAATTATTGTATGTGACTGGTCTCTTTTTGTAAATTCTCGCCTTTCACAAAATTTTTCAAAAAATTTGTGAAAAAAAAGAGGAAATCAAAAAACGACGGGGTATATCTAAAGCGTACATTGGTATGATAGGTGAAAAATGCGGCAAAACTGAGCGAAAGGAGGGACTTGGCCATGGCATTTCCCCAGAGCTTTCTGGACGAGCTCATCGCCCGCAGCGACATCGTGGACGTGGTGAGCAGCTATGTACAGCTGACCCGCAAGGGCTCCAACCTCTTCGGCCTATGTCCTTTCCACAGTGAAAAGACCGGCTCCTTCTCCGTCTCCCCGGACAAGCAGATCTACTACTGCTTCGGCTGCAAACGGGGCGGCGGCGTGGTGAACTTCATCATGGAGGAGGAGAACCTCCCCTTCCCGGACGCCGTCCGCTTTCTGGCCAAACGGGCAGGCATGGAAGTACCGGAGGAAGAGGGAGACCGGGAGACCGGCCGCAGACGCCAGCGCCTGCTGGACCTGAACCGGGACGCCGCCCGCTTTTACTACCAGCTGCTCCAGCAGCCGGAGGGACAGGCGGTGCGGGAATACCTGGCCAGGCGCCGCATCACCCGGCAGACGGCGATACGCTTCGGCATGGGGGCTTCCCTGGACGCCTGGGACGTGCTCCTCACCGCCATGACGAAAAAGGGTTACACCAAGTCGGAGCTGCTGGAGGCAGGTCTGGTGGTCCAGAACAAAAACGGCGGCCTGTACGACAAGTTCCGAAACCGCCTGATGCTCCCGGTGATCGACACCCGGGGCGACGTGGTGGCCTTTGGCAGCCGGGTGCTGGACAAGTCCGAGCCCAAGTATATGAACTCGTCGGAGACCCCGGTCTACTCCAAGCGGCGGGTGCTCTACGGGCTGAACCTGGCCAAAAAGACCAAGCGGCCCAACATCATCCTCTGCGAGGGCAACCTGGACATCGTGACGCTTCACCAGGCGGGCTTCGACAACGCGGTGGCCTCCATGGGCACGGCGCTGACAGTGGAGCAGACCCGCCTGCTCTCCCGCTTCACCAAGGAGCTGGTGCTCTGCTACGACAACGACAACGCCGGCAAGATCGCCACAGAGCGGGCCCTACAGATCCTGAACAACTCGGAGTTTTCCGTGAAGGTGCTCCAGCTGCCCCGGCGGCTGGTGGACGGTGAGTACGTCAAGCAGGACGCCGACGATTTCATCAAATACCAAGGGGCGGACGCCTTTGAGCGGCTGCTCACCGGCAGTGAGAACGGCGTGGAATTCCGTATGGAACAGGTGGCCGGAAAGTACGACCTTGCCAGCGACGAGGCCCGGGTGGCCTACTGTGAGGAAATCAGTTCGCTGCTGGCGGGGCTTCCCAGCGCAGTGGAGCGGGAGATCTACACCGTCCGTGCGGCGGAGACCGCCAAGATCTCTCCGGAGGCCATGCGGCTGGAGGTCCAGCGGGCCTTCAAGCGCCGCCTCTCCCAGGAAAAGCGGACGGAGCTGCGCAGGGATCTCAATCCGGCGGCACAGCTGCAGCCTAAAGAGCGGACTCTGCGCTACGACAACATCCGCTCCGCCCGGGCGGAAGAAGGGCTGCTGCGGCTGCTGATTTTGGATGAGAGCCTCTTCCCTGCCCAGCCGCCTTTGCGGGAAGAGCAGTTCTCTTCTCCCCTGCTGGGCCGGGCCTTCGCCTTGCTCTGGCAGGCCCGGGAGGATGGCCGGGCGGTGACTCCGGCGGTTTTGAGCGAGGCGCTGACTCCGGAGGAAATGAGCCACATCTCCGCCGTGTGTCAGCAGCCGGAATCTCCGCAGCACGCACGGCAGGCTCTGGCGGATTACATACGCATCGTACAGGAAGAATCGGACAAGCGGGCCGGCAGACAGGCGGCAGACCCCCTGCTGGCGGCAACAGAAAAATACAAAGACAAGAAGGGTACTGGAGGAAAGCAGCATGGCTAAGAATTTGGAAGATATGACCCCCGCGGAGCTGAAGGCACAGGCGGATGCGCTCCTGGCCGCCGACGCACGCAAAAACTCCGCCGCAGAGAAGGAGGTCGGCAAGCCGGCTGCCAAGGGCGGAAAGAAACCCAGCCGGAAAAAGAGCGACGCGGCCCCCGAGGAGCCGATGCGCCTTCTGACGGATGAGGAGGCCAAGAAGGCCGGCATCCTCCGTCTGGATGACAAGCAGGTAGCGGCTCTCCCCGCCGCCAGCTGGCTCATCAGCAATGAAAAGCTGCGGGAACTGCTGGCCAAGGGCAAGAAGAAGGGCAAGCTGGAGTCCTCTGAGCTGATGGACGCCGTGGATGATCTGAATCTGGAGAGCGAGCAGATGGACCAGCTCTACGACTCTCTGGAGGCCCTCAACATCGACATCAGCGCCGATGAGGACCTGCTGCCGGACCTGCCGGAGGACGAGCCCGCCGCCGAGGAGATCGCCGATGTGGAAGAAGAGGAGCTGGTGGACCCCAACACACTGGTCAACAGCTTCTCCATTGACGATCCCGTCCGCATGTACCTCAAGGAGATCGGCAAGGTGCCTCTGCTCTCCCCTGATGAGGAGATCGACCTGGCCCAGGCCATGTCCGACGGCGCCGAGGCCCGCCGCCAGCTGGACGACATCCAGCGCCGCCAGGACGATGGTGAGGAGATCACCGAAACGCCGGAGCAGATCGCTGCCATCAAGTCCACGTACAGAAAGGGCGAGGCCGCCAAGCAGAAGCTGGCGGAGGCAAATCTGCGTCTCGTGGTCTCCATCGCCAAGCGGTATGTGGGCCGCGGGATGCTGTTCCTGGACCTGATCCAGGAGGGCAACCTGGGCCTCATCAAGGCCGTGGAGAAGTTCGACTACACCAAGGGCTACAAGTTCTCCACCTACGCCACTTGGTGGATCCGGCAGGCCATCACCCGGGCCATCGCCGACCAGGCCCGCACCATCCGTATCCCCGTCCACATGGTGGAGACCATCAACAAGGTCATCCGGGTCAGCCGTCAGCTCCTGCAGGAGTTGGGCCACGATCCCTCCCCCAATGAGATCGCCGCGGAGATGAACATGCCCGTGGACAAGGTCCGGGAGATTTTGAAGATCGCCCAGGAGCCGGTGTCTCTGGAGACCCCCATCGGCGAGGAGGAGGATTCCCACCTGGGCGACTTCATCCCCGATGAGGGCGCCAGCGAGCCCAGCGAGGCCGCTTCCTTCACGCTGCTCAAAGAACAGCTGATGGACGTGCTGTCCACTCTGACTCCCCGGGAGGAGAAGGTGCTCAAGCTGCGCTTCGGCATTGAGGACGGCCGCACCCGCACGCTGGAGGAAGTGGGCAAGGAGTTCAACGTCACCCGGGAGCGCATTCGCCAGATCGAGGCCAAGGCTCTCCGGAAACTGCGCCATCCCAGCCGCTCCAAGAAGCTCAAGGACTTCTTGAACTGAGCAAATCAACAAAGAAAGACCGGTATGCGGAGAATCCGCATACCGGTCTTGTTCGTTTTACAACCCCAGCAGCAAGGAAGAAAGCTGGAAATAGATCAGCAGCGACATGGCGTCCACCACCGTGGTGATGAGGGGGCTGGCCATCACCGCCGGGTCCGTGCCCAGCCGCTTGGCCAGGATGGGCAGCAGGCTGCCCACCAGATCCGAGAGTACCACCGTGGCCACCAGCGTCAAGCTGACGGTGGCCGCCACGCCGAAGCCCACGGAGGTCATCACCATCAGCCGCACAAAGTTCACCACCGCCAGCGCCGCCGCGCACAGCCCGCTGACCTGCAGCTCCTTGCTCAGCACCCGCATCCAGTCGCCGAAGCCCACCTGGCCCAGGGACAGTCCCCGGATCACCATCACGGAGGACTGGCTGCCGCAGTTTCCGCCGGTGTCCATCAGCATGGGGATAAAGGCGGTCAGCGTCACCTGAGCCGCCAGCGCATCCTCGAAGTGGGAGATGATGCCGCTGGTAAAGGTGGCCGAGAGCATCAGCAGCATCAGCCAGGGGATCCGGCTGCGGAAGAGGCGGTACACCGGGCTTTCCAGATAGGGCTCCTCGGAGGGAGACATGGCGGCCATGACCTCCATGTCCTCCGTGGCCTCTGCCTGCAAGACCTCCATGGCGTCGTCCGCCGTCACCACGCCCATCAGGCGGTTGTCCCCGTCCACCACCGGCAGCTCCAGCAGATCATACTCCTGCATCAGCTGGGCCGCCAGCTCCTGGTCGTCCTGGGGCTGGACCGTGGCAAAGGGATGGGACATCACCGTCTCCAGCCGGGCGCCGCCCCGGGTCAGCAGCAGCGTCCGCAGACTCACCAGCCCCAGCAGGGTGTAGTCCTCCGCCACCACATAGCAGCTGTTCATGTTCTCGTCCGGCAGCCCCACCTGGCGGACCCGCTCAATGGCCTCGTTCACCCGGCACAGAGGCGGCAGCACCACCGGATTGGACCACATGATGGCTGCCACCGTGTCCGTTCCGGGGCGAAAATTCTCGCGCAGTACCTCGCTGCGCACGCAGTTATTCATCATCATGACTCGTACCTCCTTGTTTTACGGGAGCAACGCTCCTCTTGAGACAGGAGGCCGGACAAAGCGCGCCTAGCGGGCAGGACGGGCCCCTCGTCGGTGCCGGTCCCGCGGGGACGTGCCTTCCCTATTGGAAATTCTGTCTGGCCTTCGACTGCCGGTGTCCATCCTGTTCACCTCGCTTCTTTTGAAATCAGACCGCAAAAAACGCGCCCCACTGGTGGTAGGGCGCGCTGAAAAAGCGGTTGAAACCGTTCAAGCTTTAGCTTCGCCGGGCGGTGAAATCGCGTTAGGTCATGCCTTGCTGTTCGACAAGCCCTGTTCAAACCATCGTGTGATGTCTCCATCACTTTGCGGCAGCGATCCATATCCCTGCGGTAGCCTTACCTACCGGACGCAATATGCGGTTGTTATTTTTAACATATCCTAAACACCCGGATTTGTCAACCCCGGGTTTGTGAACTTTCTGCAAACGGTATCTCAGCCCTCAAACGCCGCGATCTCCGCAAGAAACTGCCGGCCGTAGCGTTCTGCCTTGCTGGCGCCCACACCGCTGACCGCTTGGAACGCCCGCAGGTCTGTCGGCCGGGTCAGAGCCATCTCCCGCAGCGTTTTGTCGGTAAACACCACATAGGCGGGGACCCCCTGCATCCGGGCGATCCGGGCCCGCAGCGCCCGCAATCGCTGGAACAGCTCCGCCGCCGGGCCGTCCAGCTCCGCCTGGACTGCCTTTCTCGCCGGTACGGGCCGGTCCTCCCGCAGCATCCGCATGGTCAGGGGGCCGCCGTTCTCTTCGATCCTCGCCGCCCGCTCCCCCAGCTCCAGCACCGGATATGGCCCGCCGCTGAGGGCCAGGATGCCCTCATCCAGCAGAAATTGGATGCGCTCCCGCACCTCTTTCTGGGTGAAGTCCCGCAGCACGCCGTAGCCCGGCTCCTGGTCCATGTGGTATTTGCGGACCTTGTCCGTGTCGGCGCCGCAGAGGGTCTCCGTGATGACGCCAATGCCGAAGTGCTGCCCGGTCTGGGCCACACAGCGCAAAATGGCCCGGGCCTCCGCGCTGACGTCCACCTCCTGAAAATTGTGGAGGCAGTTATAGCAGGCGTCGCAGTGTTCCGGCGCCCGCTCCCCGAAATACTCCAGAATATACTGGCGCAGGCACCGGCGGGTACCGCAGTAACCCGCCATCCGCCGCAGACGCTGCAGATCCCGCTCCCGCAGGCGCTCCAGCGTCCGCTCGTCCAGATCCTCCCGGGGCTCCCCGTGCTCGATGAGAAAGCGGGCCGTCCGCACGTCCTGGCCGCTGTAAAGCAGGATGCAGCTGGAGGGCGCACCGTCCCGCCCCGCCCGGCCCGCCTCCTGGTAGTAGCTCTCCAGGTCCTTGGGCATGTTGTAATGGATCACATAGCGGACATCGGACTTGTCGATGCCCATGCCGAAGGCGTTGGTTGCCACCATTACCTGGACCCGGTCGAAGAGGAAGTCCTCTTGGTTTTTCCGCCGCTCCTCCGCGTCCAGACCCGCGTGGTACCGGGTTGCGGAAATCCCCTCCTCCTGCAAAAACGCGCACACGTCCTCCACCGCCCGGCGGGTGGAGCAATAGACGATGCCGCACTTGCCCGGGCGGCTGCGCACCAGCTCCAGCAGGGCGGTCTGCTTGCTCCGGGGCTCCTGGACCTCAAAATACAGGTTCTCCCGGTCAAAGCCCGTGGTCACCATGGCGGGGCGCTCCAGCTGCAAAAGGCGGCGAATGTCGTCCCGCACCTCCGGGGTGGCGGTGGCGGTGAACGCCCCGATGGGGGGCCGCTTGGACAGCGATGCCACAAAGTCCGGGATATTCAGGTAAGACGGACGGAAGTCCTGGCCCCACTGGGAGATGCAGTGGGCCTCGTCCACTGCCACCAGGGAGATGTCCGCCGCCTGGGCGAAGGCCCGGAACCCCTCCGTCTCCAGCCGCTCCGGGGCCACATAGATGATCTTGTACCACCCGTCCCGGGCCCGGTCCAACGCCAGCAGGTACTGGCGGTAGGTCAGGGTACTGTTGAGGAACGCCGCCGGGACCCCCATCTGCACCAGCGCCGTCACCTGGTCCCGCATCAGCGACACCAGCGGCGACACCACCAGCGTGATCCCCGGCAGCAGCAGCGCGGGCACCTGATAGCAGACAGACTTTCCCGCGCCGGTGGGCATGATGGCCAGCGCGTCCCGTCCGGCGAGCAGGGCGTCGATCATGGCCTCCTGCCCGGGACGGAAGGCGTCATAGCCGTAATAGGTTTTCAGAATCTCTTCCTTGGTCATGGCGGGTCTCGTTCCTCTCTTTTGTCCATCCTGCTTTTGCAGCCGCGCAGAAAATGGCCGCCCTCCGGCGGCCATTCTCGCAAGATCGTATGAGAAATTATATCACATTGCTCCGCCCTGTGACAAGGCCCCGCGTCAGTCCAGATAGCTCAGCAGCCGGCCGGCCTCCAACGCTGCCAGCGCCCGGACGCCGTCGAAGTCCACGTAGGGGTTATAGACGGCCTCCAGCGCGTCGTGATTGGTCTTTGCCTCCCGCAGGGCCACCATGCCCTCTTCCCGCAGCAGCGCCGTCATCCGCAGCTGGAACCGCAGGCGAGCCCGGTTTTTGGGCTCGGTCATGGCGTCCAGACGGATCCGGCGGTAGGGCTTGCCGCCGTACTCCATCTCCGGCCGGGACGTGACGAACCCCAGCCCCAGGCCGGGGATCAGCAGATGCTCCATGCGCCGGGGATCCTCCGGGGCCATGCAGGCGATGGTGTTCCAGCCGTTGGCCTCCGCCGCCCGGTGGAGCTGGGCCAGAGTCTTCCCTGCCAGTTCATAGCTGTCCGCCAGCTCGTAGACCTTAGGACACAGAGCGTCCACGCTGTCAAACCGCCAAATGTACCCTTTATGGGTCAGGCTGCCCAAAAAGCGCCGGGTGGTCTTGCCCGCCTCTCCGCCGCCGCGGCGCAGCTCCCGGGCAATGATCCCCATCGTCCGCCGCTCTGCTTTGGACGCGTCAAAGGTCTCCCGCACCGCCGCGATGGTATCCAGCTCCACCTGCCGGGCAGCTTTGAGATTCCGATAGGCCCGCTGATAGGCGGCCTTGTAGGCGTGGGTATGCTCCTTGACCTCCTCTGCGGCAGCCTTGGCGGCTGTCAGATCGTAAAACCGCCCCAGGTCCACATACCGGTCCACCGCCGCAGGATACTGAGGCTCCATCACGTGGGGTGCTGTTCCGTCCACCACTGCACAGCGGATGCTTGGCAGCACCACTCCATCCAGAGAATCCGGGTCTCCGGAGCACCACAGGTATTCCACCGGGACGCCAGCAGCTTCCATGCAGCGGCCGATTTCCCGCATGAATGTGTTTTTCCCTACTCCCGGGCCGCCTTTGAGGACCATCAGATCATAGGTATCTGCAAGATCCACTACCTCAGAGAAGAGATTTTGAAAACCCTCTCCGCTGTTTGCGCCCACAAAAAAGTTCGTAACCATTGCCATATGGCTCCCTCCAAGTCTGTTCTTATCCTCAGGCTATGCAGAGAGGACTTGGCCTGACAGCGGCCATTTTTCTGCTGGCATAAAAATTTCTTACAGGAAATCGAATTTATAATGAAATCTGTTTCCGTTTTTGCTATAATGGCAATGTTAGTGGATTGCAGATCCAACTGGTAAATCACACGAAAGCAGGAGCGACGCCATGGAAGACTATACCCCCACACTTTCTGAGGAAGAACGGGCCGCCCGTCGGGCCCAGCGTGCGGAAGCAAGACGTCAAAAACAGCGAGCCAGGCGTCAGCGGCAGCTGAAGCAGCTTCTTCCCTTCTGTCTGGTGTTGGTCATTCTTGTAGGGCTCCTGACTGCCTGGGGCTTCCAGCACCAGCCGGAAGAGAGCGGCGAAGAGCCCGCAGCACCTGCAGCCGTTAATTATTCGGTGGAGGAACCGGAGGAAGAGCCCGCTGTATTTCAGCCCCAGGAAACGGACGCCACTATTCAGCTGGGCGAGGACTTTGCTAGTGAATACGCCGTGGTTATTGACGCGGAGGACGGCAGCATCGTCGCGGAGAAAAATCCGGATACGGTGATCTCCCCTGCTTCCATGACCAAGATCCTGACCCTCCTGGTGGCGGCTGAGCACCTGGAAAATCTGGAGGATACCGTTACCATCACCATTGACATCACCGACTACTGCTATGTCAATGATTGCAGCGTCGTGGGATTCGAGCTGGATGAGGTGGTTCCCGTTCGGGAGCTTTTATACGGCACGATCCTCCCTTCCGGCGCGGATGCCGCCTTGGCTCTGGCAACATACGTGGCCGGTTCTCAGGAGGCATTTGTCGAGCTGATGAACGACAAGCTGGAAGAGCTGGGGCTCAGTGACACCGCCCATTTCACCAACTGCGTGGGACTTTATGACGAGGCGCACGCCTGCACCGTCACCGATATGGCGTTGATTCTGAAGGCCGCCATGGAAAATGATCTGTGCCGGGAAGTTCTCTCCGCCCACACCTATGAAACAGCTCCCACCCCCCAGCACCCGGATGGCCAAGTTCTTTCCAACTGGTTTTTACGGCGGATCGAGGACAAGGATCAGGACCTGTCGGTCCGTGCTGTCGCTGCCAAAACCGGATACGTCGTCCAGTCCGGCAACTGTGCGGCAAGCTATGCGGAAAGTTCCGACGGCCACGGGTACCTCTGCGTTACAGCCAATGCGTACAGTGCCTGGCGTGCCATTTACGATCATGTGGAGCTGTACAAGCTCTGCTCTTAATCCCAAAACGGGGGATACCTGCTGACACAGGTATCCCCCGTTTTTTGGACTTTCCGCCGCAGACACGCCGATGGATTTTGACAGAAGAATTCCATACAACTGCATAAAAAAGCCCCGTCCGGAAATCCGGACGGGGCTTTTCTTTACGCAATACGCGTTTTCTTACTTCGCAGCCTTCGCAGCCTTGATGGCCTCGATCAGCATGGGAGTGACCTTGAACAGGTCGCCGCAGATGCCGTAGTCGGCGATCTCGAAGAT
>CALXDH010000025.1 GCA_944387015.1 uncultured Oscillospiraceae bacterium | reverse complement strand
ATATCGCCGTAACGATACTTTGTCAACTAAAGAGAGTCAACACGGTTTGCGCTCACAAAACGCTAACAGAATGCTCATACTTTTCCGGAAAATCTGCTTTGACAGGAAAAATTCCCAAAGCCTTGTGCCAACAGTAAAAACGCCGGAAACCCCAGTAAAATCAAGGGTTTCCGGCGTTCTGAAAGGCGCAGAGAAGCGCTCAAAATGCTCCAAAAGACACCCGTTTCCAAGGACTCGAAATCAAGTTGTCCGCAAGGGCACGTGGGTTCGAATCCCACCGTCTCCGCCACGTCGGAGCAGGCGGCATGTCGCCTGCTCCGACTTTATGTTATTTGATAAATACCGCTTCCAATCTTTCTTCTCTTTGTGCGGCATGTCGGCTTGCTGTCAAAACGTTCCGTGGGAAATCGGTGAAGCGTTCTTCTGGCCCCCGGCTGTGCCTTTTGGCACGGCCGGGGTTTTCACTGCATCCAGTCCAGCCAGGCCTTGGCAAAGAGATTGTCTTTCAGGCAGACGAAATAAAACGCTCCGCTCATAGGTACCTCCGCCAGGTCAAACCGGGCCAGAGTACCGTCCTTCAGCTCCTGTGCTACCACCGGCGCATATAAAAATGAGACGCCCAGTCCATCTGCCGTCAGGGATTTGATGGTGGAAAAATCGCTGATGGTAACCACATTGGGAAAGCTGCGGAGGGTCCAGTTTTGCCGGTGCAGCGCCTCTTCAAAGATCGCCCGGGTACCGGAACCGGACTCCCGCAGGATCAGCCGCTCCCCGGCCAATTCATCCAGCGGCACTGCCCGCCCCGCCAACCGGTGCTGGGGTGCGCAGACGCCAAAGAACTCCTCCCGCCGGCACAGCTGCGCCTCATAACGGCTGTGGTCAAAAAAGCCCTCCACCAGTACGAAATCCAGCCTCCCCGCTTCCAGCTCCCGCAGCAGAACCTGGGTATTGTCCACCAGCAGGGAGAACGAGGCATCCGGCTGGGCCCGCAGGAAATGCTCGATCTTCGGGGCGATGATGAATTCCCCGATGGTTTTGGAAGCCCCCACCCGCAGGGAGAGCGGGACCGGTGCCGCCATCGCCGCTTCCACTTTTTGGCTGTTGTAGGCCATGGACCGGGTGAACTCCCGCAGACGCAAGCCGGCCTCCGTCAGGCGAAGCACCTTTCCCTCGTAGGAGAAAAGCCGGCAGCCATAGTGGTCTTCCAGATAGTGGATGTGGTGAGTCACCGCGGGCTGGGTCAGACACAGCTGCTCCGCCGCCCGGGTATAATTCATCGTCTCGCACACGGCGAGGAACGTATTCCATCGAGGATCCAGCATTCTATATCACCTATTACGTAGATTTATTGATACATAACAATTCTTCATTTTATTTTATCGTTCCTTTGGTCTATAATCAAGTCATCCAAGCAAAATATGGTTTGAAAAGGGAGAATTTTACGATGGAATTTGTGAAAAAAACCGGCCCCGGCCAGCTGCTGTGCCTGGTCCTAGCCATCCCCAGCTGGCTGCTGGGCCGCGCGTTCCCGGTGATCGGCGGACCGGTTTTCGCCATTTTAATGGGTATGATCCTTTCCCTGATCCTGCGGGACCGGACACGTTATCAATCAGGTATCGCATTTACCTCCAAGAAGATCCTGCAGTACGCGGTGATCCTGCTGGGCTTCGGCCTGAACCTCTCGGAAATCGCCAAGGTGGGTGCCCAGTCCCTGCCCATTATCTGCACCACCATCACGGTCTCGCTGCTGATCGCCTTTTTCCTGCGCAAGCTGCTGTCCATGCCCAGCAACATCTCTGTGCTGGTTGGTGTGGGCTCCTCCATCTGCGGCGGCAGCGCCATCGCCGCCACCGCCCCCGTCATCGGTGCGGATGACGAGGAGATCGCCCAGTCCATCTCCGTGATCTTCCTCTTCAACATTCTGGCGGCCCTGCTGTTCCCCACACTGGGCGGCGCCATGGGCATGAGCAACGAGGGCTTCGGTCTCTTCGCCGGGACCGCCATCAACGATACCTCCTCCGTCACCGCGGCGGCCTCCACCTGGGACACCCTTCACGGTACCAACGGCGCGGTGCTGGAGTATGCCACCATCGTCAAGCTGACCCGGACCCTGGCCATCATCCCCATCACGCTGGCGCTGGCCTTCTGGCGGACCTGGCAGGCAAAGCGGGGCGGCAGTGCCTCCAGCGGCTCCTTCGACATCAAAAAGGTGTTCCCCTTCTTCATTCTCTTCTTCGTCCTGGCCTCTGTCATCACCACGGTCTCTACTATGGCCGGTGTGGACGCCGCGCTGTTCCAGCCCTTCAAGGAACTCTCCAAGTTCTTCATCATCCTGGCCATGGCGGCCATCGGCATCAATACGGACCTGGTGAAGCTGATCAAGACCGGCGGCAAGCCCATCTTCATGGGCGTGTGCT
Source organism: uncultured Oscillospiraceae bacterium (assembly GCA_944387015.1). GTDB lineage: Bacteria > Bacillota > Clostridia > Oscillospirales > Oscillospiraceae > Oscillibacter. The sequence continues at coordinate 32,477 of CALXDH010000025.1, read as the reverse complement.
GCTGGGCGGGCATCACCTGCGCCAGCCTCATCATGCAGCACCTCCCGGGTCTTCTGTAAGAATTCCACAAACGGTTTGAAAATAGAAAGGAAGCGGATCAATCATGTACGACATCCTCATCATCGGAGCAGGCCCCGCAGGCATCAGCGCAGGCATCTATGCAGTCAGCCGCGGCAAGAAGGCACTGGTTCTGGAAAAGGGCCAGGTGGGCGGCATCATCGGCAAGGTTTCCACCGTTACCCACTACACCGCCATCGAGACCCGGGAGACCGGCGCTACCTTCGCCGCCCGGATGAAGGAGCAGGCGCTCCGGGCCGGCGTGGAAATCGTCTACGCCAATGTCACCGGCGTGACGCTGACGGGAGACGTCAAGACCGTCACCACCGACAAGGGGACCTATGAGGCCAAGCGGATCATCCTGGCAGGCGGCGGCACGCCCCGGAAGCTGGGCATCCCCGGCGAGGCGGAACTGGCCGGCAAGGGCATGGGCATGAACGCCGCCCGGGACGGCGCCGCTTACACCGGAAAGAACATCTATGTAGTGGGCGGAGCGGACGGTGCCGTGAAAGAGGCGCTGTACCTGGCCTCCTTCGCCAAGCAGCTGACCATTATCCACTTTGAGGACCAGCTGGGCTGCATTGCGGAGTTCCGCCAGAAGGTGGCCACTGCCGGAAACATCAAGCTCCGGCTGGCCTCCCGACTCCACGCCGTGTACGGCCAGGACCAGGTAGAGCGGCTGGAGATCGCCAGCGAGCATGATGGACATATCGAGACCGTGGAGGACCCGGGCTGCGGCATCTTCGTGTATGCCGGCGTGGTTCCCAACACGGAGCTGTTCACTGAGCTGACTCTGGAAAACGGCTACATCCCCACCAACGAAAAGATGGAGACCGCCATTCCCGGCGTCTACGCCGCCGGCGACATCCGGGTCAAGCAGGTGCGGCAGGTGGCCACCGCTGTGGCGGACGGCGCCATCGCTGCCATCAACGCGGCCATGTAATCCTCCTGCCGCTTTCCGCCAGCTGCCGGACACTCCGACGGAATACTCTCCCCACAGAAAAAAAGACACGCCCGACTCGGGCGTGTCTTTTTCGTCTTTGTTTCAATGCGTTTACCGGCCGGCGACACCGGTGATCGACGTCTGGGGCTGGGTCGCCTCTTCTGCGGGTGCCGCCACCGCCGCCGCGCCGACATACTCTTCCAGGCACTGGCCGCTCTCATGCATGGCCTTGGCGGCTTCCTTGCCCACATAGCGGTAATGCCAGGGTTCGTAGCCGATGCCGGTGATGGCGCTCTTGTCCGACGGGTAACGCAGCACAAAGCCGTATTCCCAGCTGTGGGCCATCAGCCACTGCTGTTCCGGCGTCTGCTCCTGCTTTTCATCCAGCAGCTGATAATCCAGCGACACCAGGTCCAGCGCCAGACCAGTCTGATGTTCACTGGTGCCGGGAGGGGCCACCCAGCGGGCAGCTTCCACTCTTGCTTCTTCCGCAGAATATCCCACCGCCCGGAGCCGGGAGATCTTGTTGTTGTAGAGCCGGGTCTGCGTGGCCTGGGTCCGGTAGGCCGAACAGACGATGGGCTGCAGCCCCGCCGCCCGGCAATCGGTCAGCATCGCGTTCAGGTCGTCATAGATCCGCTTGTCCACCTGCAGCCCGTTTTTCAGCCGGACCAATTCCACTGTATAGGACTCCGGCAGCAGATTCCAGGCATTGACCAGCAGCAGCCGCCAGTCCTGCTGAGCCGGTGCCGTGATCTGCGTCGCAGGCACTGCATTCTCCTGCAGCGTCACCGCCGTACCCGATGCAAGCGCACTGGAGGTGAGGGCCAGTCCCGCCAGCACCGCAGCGCTGGTTCTTTTCATCCATTGTTTCATAGGGGTTCGATCCTTTCCATCCGGTACAAATGTTCCGCTCTTCCTGATTTCATGGTACTCCCGTCTCCCTGGAAAAACAAGGGGAACTTTGTAAACAAAGAAAAACAAAACGAAGACCGCCGCAGACTGCGGCTGCCTCCGCTCATGGCACTTCCAGATGCACAGACTCATGGTATACCGGTTCCACCAGACCGGGGATCTCCACAGCGTCCGTAAAGCGCACGTCGTCCGTAAATTCCCGCAGCAGCGAGATGATGTAGGGATGGGGACGTTCATCCGGGCGCCGGGCAGCCACACATACCACCGCCGTCTTGGGCCGCAGCAGGCTCAGCAGCTTCCGGGTGGTGGAGGAGAGAGACGCATGGTGGGGGACTTTCAGGATGTCGCAGGGGGTCGCAGTGCAGGTTTCCCACATGTGGGCATAGGCATCCCCGCCCAGAACGATCTCCCGGCCATGATAGTAAAGCCGCTGGCGCAGGCTGGAGACGTTCATGGACTTGGCCCAGTGGATCAGGTCATAGCCGTCCCGCTCTCCCCGGAACGCAGCGTCGCATAGTTCCTTTTGCCGGGGGTACAGCGCAGGCTCGCCGAAGAGGATGTCCATGGTCAGTTCCGGTGTCAGCATCAGCGTCACCGTCCGGTTGCCCTTGAGCTCCGTCCGGCGGGCGATCCCACCGGCATGACGGCACAGAGGAACGGCATACAGGTCCATGCACCGCAGGAAATTCCGGGCGGCCTTGGGCAGGCCGTTGTCCCCATCCGGGTCCAGCGGCGCGGCATCGGCAGGCGGGAGATAGGTGGTCAGCAGTTCCCCCACGGTCACCGCCTCCAAAACCCGTTCCAATCCGCCCACATGGTCCCGGTGGAAATGGGTGAGAAGCAGGATGTCCAGATGGGTCACGCCGTTTTTCCGCAGGAAGTCCCCGGCGTAAATCCGGCGGGAGTTGGGGTCGCCCAGCTCCGGGTGGTCGTCCCGCTGCAGTGCGTCATGGCCGCAGTCCACCAGCATGGCAAAGCGCTGCACACCGCCGTCCATCTCCCGGACCAAAATGGCGTCGCCGTTGCCCACATTGATAAAATCCAATACCAGCATGCCCGTCCCCCCTGTGAAGTTGTTGCTTCTACCATAACACATCTGTGGCTTTCAGGCAATGCGTCGCCGCCGCCCGCAGCTGCCAAAATTTCCCGTGGAAATTTCAGCGTCCTGACGAAGAAATCCCCCGCCGGGATCCGGCGGGGGATTTTGAAGATTTCGTTTGTTCCGATCCCTGGCCGGATCGTTGCCGTGCGCCGTCTTACAGGTTCCGCAGTGCGTCTACCAGCGCAGTTTTGCCCTCGGTCTTGGCGTCCTTCATCTTCACGATGCGGGCGGGGCTGCCGGCCACCACAGCGTTTTCCGGCACGTCCTCGATGACCACCGCGCCGGCGGCCACCACGGCGCCCCGGCCGATATGGATGCCCTCGATCACCACCGCGTTGGCGCCGATGACCACATCGTCCTCCACGATGACAGGGGTGGCAGAGGCGGGCTCCACCACGCCGGCCAGCACGGTGCCGGCGCCAATGTGGCAGCGGTCACCCACAGTGGCCCGACCGCCCAGGACCGTGCCCATGTCGATCATAGTGCCCTTGCCCACCACGGCGCCGATGTTCAAAATAGCGCCCATCATGATAACGGCACCCTCACCGATCTCCACCTTCTCCCGGATGATGGCACCGGGCTCGATACGGGCCTTCAGCCCCTTCAGATCCAGCAGCGGCACGCCGGAGTTGCACCGGTCGTTTTCCACCACGCAGTCGGTGATCTTGTCCCGGTTGGCCTCCAGAATGGGGCCCAGCTCCTTCCAGTCACCGAACACGGTGAAGCTGCCGGCGCTTCCAAAGACCTTGGCGGAACCAAAGTCCACGGGAGCGGAGGTGTTGACGTACACCTTCACCGGGGTCTTCTTCTCAGAGGTCGCGATATAGTCGATGATTTCCTGTGCGTTCATGGGTCACTCTCCAAACAAGATTTTTTGCAGATCATATACGCCGGCGGGCTTGCCCGTCAGCAGCCGGGCCATATGCAGCGCGCCGCTGACAAAGATCTGGCGGCTGGCGGCCCGGTGGGTGATGGAAAACTCCTCGTCAGTCCCAAAGAAGTGGACGGTGTGGGTCCCGGCCACGGTGCCGCCCCGCAGGGCATGGATGCCCACCTCGCTGCGGTTCCGGGGGCCGCAGATGCCCTCCCGGCCGTAAACGGGCGTCAGGGCGTGCTGGGGATCGATGGCCTCCAGCAGCAGCTTTGCCGTGCCGCTGGGGGCGTCCGCCTTCTGGTTGTGGTGGGTCTCGGTGATCTCGATGTCGAAATCCGGCTTGAGCACATCGCTCACCGCCTGCAGGGCCCGGACGAACACCGCCACGCCCAGGGAGTAGTTGGCGCTCCAGAGGACCGGCGCCGCGCTCCCCAACGCCTCCAGGCGCCGCTTTTGCTCCGGCGTGTAGCCGGTGGTTCCGGAGACCAGAGGCGTTCCCGTCCGGCGAACGTATTCGCACACCGCGTCCAGCGCTTCCGGGCGGGAGAAGTCGATGACCACATCCGCCACCCGGTTCATACTGCCCAAGCGGGCAAGGTCGTCATGGCCCAGGGCCGTCACTACCTCGTCGCCTGTACTTTCAGCGGTCTCCCGGATCAGCTTTCCCATTTTGCCCCGGCCGATCAGAAGGATCTTCACAGCAGTCCGGCCTCCTCCATGGTGGCCCGCAGCACCGCCGCGTTCGCCTCGCTCATCTCGCACAGGGGCAGACGCATGGGACCCACGTTCAGTCCCAGCAGGTTCATGGCGGTCTTCACCGGGATGGGGTTGACCTCCAGGAAGAGGTCGTTCATCAGCTGCAGGTACTTCAGGTGGTTGGCCACCGCCTGGGCCTGCCGGCCGTGGAGATAGTCGTCCACGATCTGATGGCACATGGCGGGCATCACGTTGGCATACACAGAGATGACGCCGCTGCCGCCGATGCTCATCAGGGGCACGGTGATGTCGTCATTGCCGGAGTAGAGGGCGAAGTCCGGCCCCACGCAGCGGGCGATCTTCATGGCGTAGGACATGTCGCCGCTGGCCTCCTTGATGCCCACAATGTTGGGGTACTTGGAAAGGCGCTCCACCACGGAGACGGGGATGGAGCAGCCGGTGCGGCCGGGGACGTTGTAGAGGATGCAGGGAATGTGGACCGCATCCGCCGTCTCGGCGAAGTGGCGGTACATGCCCTCGGTGTTGGCCTTGTTGTAATAGGGGGAGATCAGCAGCAGCGCGTCGGCGCCCATGTTCTGATACTGGATGCTCTTTTCGATCTGGGTGGCGGTGCAGTTGGAACCGCTGCCCACGATGACGGGCACCCGGCCGCCCACCACCTTGATGGTGTGGGCCACCACGGCGGCGTCCTCCTCATGGGACATGGTGGAATACTCACCGGTGGTGCCAAGGGTCAAAATACCGTCGGTGCCGGCGGCGATCTGGCGCTCCAGCAACTGGGTCAAAACCTCGAAGTTCACGGAACCGTCCTCGTGGAAGGGCGTGACCATGGCGACGATGGAACCTTGCAGATGTTCGAATTTCATTGTAGTGTCCTCCATACTTTTCGTTTTCCGGGTACAAAGCCCAAATAAAAAGTCGGTAGAGACACGCCCCTACCGACAGCTACTTCACACGTTCGAAAAACGAAATGTGCGGAGAATCCTGTAAGCGGATAGCGCCCCTGCGGTAAAAAAGCCGCAGACAGTCCCGTGGGTATTCCCCACGGACCCACCCCACGCCCGCGCCCGGACGAGGAGTTCGGCGGACTTGCCTACCCTCCGTTCCCAGCCTGCCGGCTCCCGAAGGATCATCGCATCCGCGCCTCTATCTCATTTTGGGCCATCATACCACCATCCCGGCATGAATGCAAGAAAAATTTTTGAAGCCTTCCCAGCTTTCGGCAGGAATCTCTGAAAAAATCAAGAAAATTTCCCCATTGGGTGTTCTTGTCCGCCGGGCTGTGGTATAGTATAGAAATAAACTTCTGTCCCGCAAGGAGGTCCTCCCCATGTCTGCCGTTGATCATCGCCGCCGTCTGCACCGCATCCCGGAGCTGGATAATCAGCTGCCGGAGACCATCCAGTATGTTCGCTCGGTCCTGGAGTCCTTGGGCTGCAAGGTTTTTTCTCCCGTCACCGGGAGCGTCTGCGCCTGGTTTGACGCCGGCCGCGGCGATACCGTGGCCTTCCGGGCGGACATGGATGCCCTGCCCGTGCCGGAGGAAACGGGTCTGCCCTATGCCTCGGAGCACCCCGGGTACATGCACGCCTGCGGCCATGACGGCCACATGGCCATGATGCTCTCCCTGGCGGAGTGGACATCGGAACATGTAAAGGAACTGCCCCACAACGTGCTGTTCTTGTTCCAGCCCGCGGAGGAGACCACCGGCGGTGCCCGGAAGCTGTGCGAGAGCGGCGTGCTGGAGCGCTACCGGGTGCGCCGCATCTTCGGTGTGCATCTGTGGCCCGGCCTCCCTGCGGGGACTGTGTGGTCCCGCCCCGGTCCCCTGATGGCCCGGTCCAACGAAGTCACCGTCACCGTGGAGGGACTGAGCGTCCATCTCAGTCGGGCCGCCGAGGGCCGGGACGCGCTGACCGCGGGCATCTCCTACCTGGAGCGGGCCTATGACATGATGGACGCCCTGCCATCGGACCAGCCCCGGATCCTGCGTTTCGGCAAAATGGTCTCCGGCACCGTCCGCAATGCCGTCAGCGGCCAAACCGTGCTGGAGGGCAGCCTTCGGACCTACCGGGAGGACATCTTCCGCTTTTGCCGTCAGCAGCTGCGGGACATCGGCAAGGCCGTGACAGAAGAGACCGGCTGCACCGTGGACGTTCACCTGAGCGAGGGCTACCCCGCCGTGTGGAACCACGAGGAGCTCTATCAAAAGGTCTGCCGCCAGCTGGGAGATTCTGCTCCTGCCCTGCTGGATCACCCCGCTCTGGCAGCGGAGGATTTCTCCTTCTACCAGCAGTATGTCCCCGGGGTGTTCTTCTTCCTGGGTGTGGGCGACACGGCGGAACTCCATGCGCCCACCTTCTCCTTTGACGACGAGGCCATTCTTCCGGCAGGCGTGGAATTCCTGCAAAAGCTGCTGCTTTTGTAAGCAGGCTCTCTTCTGTGCGCATCGGCGCCCCAGGCGCTTCCCCACTTTTTACATAAGGAGGCAACGCGTATGATCCTCACCACCACTCCCTCTGTAGAGGGCCGCACCATCACACGTTACCACGGCATTGTCTTCGGCGAGGTGATCTCCGGCGTAGACGTCATCAAGGATTTCGCCGCCGGACTTTCCAACTTCTTCGGCGGCCGCTCCAATACCTACGAGGCGGAACTGATGAACGCCCGCACGGAGGCATTGGCCGAACTGGAACAGCGTGCATCCGCTCTGGGAGCCGACGCTGTGGTGGGCATCGATGTGGACTACGAGGTCCTGGGTGCCAACAACGGCATGCTGATGGTCACCGTCAGCGGCACGGCGGTCTCGCTGGATGAAACCGCCGGACCATAAAAACAAAACACATTCAGAGCGATGCGGATTCCAAAAGCAATGAAAAAGCGCTGTGCCGGCGGCACAGCGCTTTTTTTGCAGCCTTTACAGGCTCTTGATGAACTTCTCGATCCGGTCCAGGCCCTCTTTCAGGTCCGCGTCGGAGTAGCAGTAGGAAAGGCGCATATACCCCTCCGTACCGAAGTAAATGCCGGGGATGACGCCCACCAGGCCCTCCTGCAGCATCCGGCGGCAGAAGGTCAGGGAATCCATGCCGAACTTCTGGATGTTGATGAACATGTAGAACGCCCCCGTGGGCTCTTCCACCTCCAGACCCATGTCTGTCAGCCGCTTGTACACATAGTCCCGCCGCTTGCGGAAGATCTCCACCACATCGTCGGTGGGGGTGTGCAGCGCCGTGACGCAGGCCCGCTGAACGAAGGAAGGCACGGAGGTGACGGCATACTGGTGGAACACCTGGATCCGGTCCATGATGGGGGCATCCGCCATGCAGTAGCCCAGCCGCCAGCCGGTCATCGCGTAGGGCTTGGAGAAGCTGTTGATGACGATGATCCGGTCCCGCATGTCCTGGTACTCCGCAAAGCTGTGGTAGCCCTCTTTATAGACCAGCGTCCGGTACACATCGTCGCAGAGGACGAAGATGGGCTTGTCCTTGAGCACGTCGTGGATAGCATCCAGCGTCTCCTTGCTGTACATACAGCCGGTGGGGTTATTGGGAGACGTCAGGATGATGGCCTTGGTCCGCGGAGTAATGGCAGCCCGCAGAGCCTCCGGGTCGATCTGGAAGTGGTTGTCCTCCGTGGGCAGGGAGACCGGCACGCCCTGGCGCAGCTCCACCAGCGCCTCATACAGACCGAAGGCGGGGGTTGGGATGATGACCTCATCCCCGGCGTTCAGGATGGTGGAAAAGCTGGCAAACAGTGCCTCCGTGGCACCCACGGTCATGATGATCTCGTTGGGTGCGTAGTGCAGCCCGTGGGCCTGGGCCTCAAACTTGGAGATCTCCTCCAGCAGATAGGGATAGCCGTTTCCCGGAGGATAATGGGTGTCGTTGTCGTCCAGGGCGGCCTTGGCGGCCTCCTTGATGGCGTCCGGGGTGTTCAAATCCGGCTCGCCGATGGTCAGGGCGCAGGCGCCGGGGGTATCCCGCACCAGGTAGGTAAACTGCCGAATGCCGGACAGCTCCACTTTCACAACTGCGTCGTTGAGTCTCAGGTCCATGGGTCTCACGCTCCTCGATGATTTTATGGACTTTAGTATAAGCGCACAAAAAAGCCTTGTCAACGCTCGTATTCCAGAAAAAGGGATGCATCCGCATCCCTCCGCCACAAAAAACAGGCCCGCCGCAAATGCGGCGGGCCTGCTGTTTTCTCTCCGGTAACTCAGGCAGCGGGTTGCTCTGCATCCGCCTGCGCCTGGCTTTGCTCTGCGGATTCCGGGAGCAGCGCTTCCTGATAATCCCCATTCTCCAAGGAGATCGACGAGGCGTCCACGATGCTCCGACCGGATGCGTTCTCCGGGGCAGCGGTGCAGACCAGCTCCACCGCATCTCCCACATTCAAAATCACCGCCAGCGGATTTTCCGCGGCGTTGACGCGGTAAAAGACCTGATCTTCACTTCCCAGCCGGAAGAAATAATAGGTGTTGCCATTCATCACGGCACTGCGGATCTCAGAAATCGTGCCCGGGACCACGGTCTGGTCACTGGGGACCACCTCTGTCTCACTGTCCTGAATAAGGCCGTTGTTGGCCAGGGCACGGCGGTAATTGGCCTCGCACTCCGCCACGGTACCGCCGGTCTCCACGATGTTGTACTGTTGGACATTCACCATGGCATACATCTTCACCAGACCGTCCTCACCCTTGAGGGACATGAAGTAGGTGGGCTGGTCGGCAATATTCAGGAGCAGCGGGAAGGTGGCGGTATAGCGCATCTGCTGGACCTGGCTCTGGGCGCTGGCCTGGGCAGAGGCCTCCGTGGCACCGGCGATGGAGTAGAAGTGGGTCTCCTTGGTGCGCTGGTTGGAGAGCAAAAAGCCGATGTTGGACTGGTCGGAGGTGACGGAGGTCACACCGGTGTACATATACACATCGTCCCCGATGGCGATATAGTTGTACCCTTCTGTGGTAAGGGTCACCTCCCGCTGACCGAAGATGGAGTTCAAAAAGCCGTTTTTATACATGCCGTAGTAGTCGTACTGTTCCATGATCAGATCGGCATCGTAGACATGATCCACCCAGTTGGGCACTTCCTCATAGTACTGGCTCTCACCGGTGATGGCATCCACCAGCACGGCACCTTGAATGTCCGTACCGCCGAAGAGTCCGATGGTCTTGACCATTCTGGGGCAGACCCAATAGGGGGCGCCCTCCTCGTCGATCTCAAAGACGGGATCGGCGAACATCATGGTGGGATAATGGAAACGCAGATGGCGTTCCAGTTTCCGCCCGAAGTGCTCCACCGGAGTATACTTCATTCCCTCGTCCAGACGAACCACTTCCGCCTCCTGCGTCACCATGTCGATAACAAGATAGGCAGGCAGGCCGTCAGAACGGTTGGTGAACCACTTCACCAGGTCGCCGTAGGCCAGGGAGGTCACCCGGACAGGGCGGCCCTGGTAGTTGATCTGGGTATAAGAGGGCAGGATCTCAAACTGGGAGACCATGTCGCTGAGCTCGCCCAGCTTCCGGCTGCCCAGCCGCTCGGCGGAGTCCGCGTCCAGCATGGGGATCTGGTCGTAACTGATCTCCTCCACCTCCGCGGTGAAGTCACCGGTATCCAGGGACAGCAGCTCACTGTAGCTGCCCGCCCGGATCACTACCCAGGAGGAAGCCGCGCCCACAGCGATGGTGGCGATCAGCGCCAGCAGCACCAGAAACGGCACCGTGCACTGCTTTTTCACAAACTGCGCGTATCCCTTGACGCCGTCCCCCTGGAAGCCGGAGGTGAACACCGCGCACACGCAGTACACTGCGCAGAGCAAAAACGCAAAGACATAAAACTCCTCTGCGTGGAGGTTGATGGCCGGCAGCTCGGCGTAGAAGTAGCCCAGGCCAAACAGCACCGTCACGCCCAGATTGAGGAGCGTCCGGGTAAAGGCGTTGCCGATGGCCCGGCGGGGCTTGCGGGCCTTTTGGGGCCGCTGGGGCGGTGTGAACCCGCCGTCGCCTCCGCCTTGGAATCCCCCAAACCCGCTGGGGTCAAATCCCCCGAAATGAAATTGGAACGGCATGAGAACATGCTCCTTTCTTCTTTCAGTCAGAAAAAGTGAGTACCATGATACCGGAAATCTATGAATAAATCAAGTCACCCGGCCTGCTCCGCCGTTCTCTTCTGCAAAATGCGGAAAAGACCGCCGGGGGGATTCGCCCTCCGGCGGTCTTTGTGCATCCGGGATCATTTGCTGACCAGGATCTGCTGGTTTTCCACAGTGAGCTTTGCGGTGTCGCCGGTCTGGAGCGTGCCGTCCAGCATCCGTTCGGCCACGGCGTCCTCCACCTGGCTCTGGATGCAGCGGCGCAGGGGACGGGCGCCGTACTTGGGGTCGAAGCCCTCCTTGGCCAGTTCCGCCACAGCCTCGTCGCTGGCGTCCAGATGGATGCCCATGGCCTCCATACGGGCGGAGACCGCCTTGAGCATCCGGCGGGCCACTTTCTGGATGTCCTGCTCCGTCAGGGGACGGAAGACGATGATGTCGTCGATCCGGTTCAAAAACTCGGGGCGGAAGGTCTGACGCAGCTCTGCCAGTACCGTCTCCTTGGCCTGCCGGAACCGCTTCTCGGCATCCGGGTCACTGCCCGGCTCCTCGGCGGAGAAGCCCAGGCGGCCGCCGGCGGCGATCAGGCTCTTGGCGCCGATGTTGCTGGTCATGACGATGACTGCATTCTTGAAGTCCACCGTGCGGCCCTGGGAGTCGGTGATCCGGCCGTCGTCCAGGATCTGCAGCAGGATGTTCCACACATCCTCGTGGGCCTTTTCGATCTCATCGAAGAGCACCACGGAGTAGGGCTTGCGGCGGACCTTCTCAGTGAGCTGGCCGCCCTCCTCGTGGCCCACATAGCCCGGCGGGGAGCCGATAAGGCGGGAGACCGTGTGCCGCTCCATGTACTCGGACATGTCGATGCGGATCATGGCGTTCTCGTCGCCGAACATGGCCTCTGCCAGAGATTTGCACAGCTCTGTCTTGCCCACGCCGGTGGGGCCCAGGAACAGGAAGGAGCCGATGGGCCGCTTGGGGTCCTTGAGGCCCACACGGCCACGGCGGATGGCCCGGGCCACGGCCCGGACGGCCTCGTCCTGGCCCACGACCCGCTCATGGAGCGTATCCTCCATGTGCAGCAGCCGCTCGCCCTCATCCTCCGTCATCCGGGTGACGGGGATACCGGTCCAGCCAGAGACCACGGCGGCGATGTCCTCCGCGGTGACGGGACGGTGCTGCTGGTTTCTCTTGCGGCGCTTGTCCCGCTCCTGCTCCACCTGATCCCGGTAATCCCGCTCAATGTCCCGGAGCTTGGCGGCAGTCTCAAAGTCCTGCTGGGAGATGGCATCTTCCTTGTCCTTGGACACGGCGGAGAGCTTCTCCTCCAGGCTCTTGAGCTCCGGCGAGACCTCTTCCGTCTCCATCCGTACCCGGGAGGCGGCCTCATCCATCAGGTCGATGGCCTTATCCGGCAGGAAGCGGTCATTGATATAGCGGACAGACAGCTTCACCGCCGCCTCCAGAGCCTCATCGGTGATCTGCAGGCTGTGATGGCGCTCATACTTTTCCCGCAGGCCCTTCAGGATCTCCAGTGTCGCCTCCTGGCTGGGCTCACCCACCTGCACCGGCTGGAACCGGCGCTCCAGGGCGGCGTCTTTTTCGATATACTTGCGGTACTCGTTGAGGGTGGTGGCGCCGATGACCTGGATCTCGCCCCGGCTCAGGGCCGGCTTGAGGATGTTGGCCGCGTCCACGGCGCCCTCGGCGCTGCCGGCGCCCACGATGGTGTGGAGCTCATCGATGAACAGCAGCACGTTGCCTGCCTTCCGGATCTCCTCCAGCACCTTCTTGATCCGCTCTTCAAACTCGCCCCGGTACTTGGTGCCAGCCACCATGCCGGAGAGGTCCAGGGACAAAAGCTTCTTGTCCAGCAGGTTATCCGGCACATCGCCCAGCACGATTTTCTCCGCCAGGCCCTCGGCGATGGCGGTCTTGCCCACGCCGGGTTCGCCGATCAGGCAGGGATTGTTCTTGGTGCGGCGGGAGAGGATCTGGATGACCCGCTGGATCTCCTCTTCCCGGCCGATCACCGGGTCCAGCCGGCCGCTGCGGGCATCAGCGGTGAGGTCCCGGGTAAATTCCCGCAGTGTCTTGGCCTTGCTGTCGTCTTTGGTGGAGGGGCTGCTCCTTGTACTCTCCTCACTCTTGGCCCGGGGCAGATCCTTGAGCTTCTGCATCAGGGCCGAATAGAGCTGCCGGGCGTCCACGCCGGCGGTGCGCAGGATGCGGACGGCCATGTTGTTGCCCTCCCGCAAAATGCCGGCCAGCAGATGCTCTGTGCCTACATAGTTGAAACCGCCCCGGATGGAATCCTCCATGGCGATCTCCACCACCCGCTTGGCCCGGGGTGTTAGCCCCTGTGCGGGGTTGCTGCCGGGCAGGCCAGCCCCCACGCTCTTTTTAATGATCTCCACGATCATCTCGTCGCTCAGTCCAGCCTCCATCAGGACGCTGTGGGCGATGCCGTCCTCTTCCCGGATCAGTCCCAGCAGCAGGTGCTCCGTGCCCACGTACCCGTGGCCCAGATCACCGGCCGCTTCCTGGGAAAGCCGCAGGGCCTCTTCCGCCCTGGGGGTGAATTTATTTTCATTCATCGTATCATTCCTTTCTTTGCGGAAAGGACATCGTCAGTTGTCCTTCTTCTCGTCCTTGTGCTGGGCCTCCAGGGCGTGGATCTGGTCCCGCAGCTCTGCGGCCCGTTCAAAATTCTCCTGGTGGACTGCCTTTTTCAGCTCCATCCGCAGCGCGTTCATCTGCCGCATTCTGGAAAAGCGGCTCTTCTCTTCCTGCCCCACCAGATCGTCCTTGTGCTCTTCGGTCTGGGCCGTCTGCTGCGCAGGGGATGCCGTGAGCGCCGGCATATCGCTGAAGAAGTCGTCAAAGGGGTCCTCCAGCATCCGGCTCATACGTCCCAACAGACTGGGCATGGGGGCGAAGGTATTTCCAAAGAAGGAATCGCCGAAGAGCCCATTTCCAAGGAGACTGTTTCCAAAGAAGCCGTCTCCGAAGAAGTTCTGCATCATGGAGCGGCTGTGCTGGGCGATCCGCTGGGTATAGCCCAGCTTCTCCGCGCAGTCGCTGCAAAGGTGCTTCTCCTCCACGTGTCCGTTGACGTTGCTCTGATAAATAAAGGTGACTTCATTCTTGCCACAATTTTCACATTTCATAATTGGTTCCTCCTATTTTCAAACGGTTTTGTTTTAGGCTTGCTGACAGCACCCTTCCGGTGCCGGGGCGGGACTACACCTGCAGGATCAGTACCTGCTTGAGGATAGCAGCCCGGACACAGTCCCGCTTCTCTTTGGGTACGGCAGCCAGAGCCTTGTCGCCCACGGCGGCCAACAGCGCCCGGCCCATGTTCTCCTCCAGGGCACCGGACTGCACCAGATTGCTGAGGATGGCCCGTGCCGATGGCAGATCCACCTCGTCACCCAGGGAGTTGATGACATGCATCAGCAGCGTTTGGTGGTCGATCTGGACCCGGGTGATACGGATGTACCCGTTGCCGCCCCGACGGCTTTCCACAATATAGCCCCGCTCCGGGGAAAACCGGGTGGACATCACATAGTTGATCTGGCTGGGGACACAGTTGAACCGCTGTGCCAGGTCGCTGCGCTGGACCTCCAGCACACCATTTTCTGCCTCCTCCAGGCTCTCCTGCAAAAAGCTGGCGATCAAATCGGAAATTCCCACAGGTACCGTCCTCCGTTTCTATCTCTCTAATTTGACTTTGACTTTCTTTAACCTTTCTGATGATCAGTATAGCACAGCTCCTGAAATTGTCAAGAGATCGATTTTGACTTTCTTTGACTAATTTGAAAACATTTTATGAACAGTTAGTTTTAGCAAACCCCTTTTTCCTGCTGTTTTCCAAATTTTTTCACAAATTTTCCATGATCTCTTTGATAGGAACCCTTGCTTTTTCAGAAAAGTATGCTACAATAAATCATACTAATTCTAATGGAGGTGCAACCCCAATGGCTTACAAGATTACTTCTGCTTGCGTCAGCTGCGGTTCCTGCGCGGATGCTTGCCCCGCCGGTGCCATCAGCCAGGGCGATGATCAGTACGTCATCGACGCTGCCGCTTGCCTGGACTGCGGTTCTTGCAGCGATACTTGCCCCAACGGCGCCATCGTCCCCGAGGAATAATCAAAGGGATACATAAAATGCCGCAAGCTTATGGCTTGCGGCATTTTTCTTTTCGCCAGACAAGCTGCGCCTTATCCCGGACCAGATCTTGGATGCTCCGCTTCGCCCTCCTGCCAAATCGCTCCGCCGCAGATGCCCCCGGGGGGCTTGCGGCCCGGGGCGGTTTTCTTTATAATAAGGAAAAACGCGCAGGAGGTGCAGCTGGTGGAGCATTGGGAGTCCCTTTGCCCGGGAGGATACCGCTTTGTTTACGACGATGCGCTCTTTCCGCCGGGGACGGATACGTTTCTCCTCTCCTCCCTGCCCCGGCTGCGGCCGGGGCTGCGGGTGTGCGACCTGGGGGCGGGCACCGGACTTCTGGGCCTTCTTCTGCTGCAGCGGCAGCCCCAGCTCCGGGTCACCGGCGTGGAGCTTCAGGAATCCGCTGTCCGCCTGGCGGAGCGGGCCGCAGTGGAAAACTGCCTCACCGACCGCCTTTTCCCCCTCCACGGGGATCTGCGGCAGATCCGTTCCCTGCTGGGTACCGGCAGTTTTGACCTGGTGGTGAGCAATCCCCCCTACTACGCCCCCGGCAGCGGTGCCCTGGCGGCGGAAGGCCCCCGGCAAAGTGCCCGGGCAGAGGTCTGCTGCACGCTGGAGGAGGTCTGTCAGGCGGCAGCCTATCTACTGCGCTGGGGAGGCAGCTTCTGCGTGGTGCACAAGCCGGAGCGGCTGACAGACCTTCTGTGCACGCTCCGGGAATGCCATCTGGAACCCAAACGGCTGCGCTTCGTCTGCAAGACAGCTGAGGCCGCCCCCTCCCTGGTACTGTGCGAAAGCCGGCGCGGGGGGAAGCCGGGGCTTTCCATTGAGCCGCCTTTGCTGCTGCGCACTGCCGCCGGTACGCCCACACCGGAAGTGGACGCCATTTATTTCAGACAACAGGAGGAACTGCCATGAGCGGTACGCTCTATCTGGTCGCCACCCCCATCGGAAACCTGGGAGACTTCTCCCCCCGGGCGGTGGAGACGTTGGAGACCGTGGATTTCATCGCGGCTGAGGACACCCGGGTGTCCGTGAAGCTGCTCAACCACTTTGGGATCAAAAAGTCCCTGGTCAGCTACCACGAGCACAACCACATCACTGCCGGACAAGCGATCCTCGCCCGGCTGCTGGCCGGAGAGTCCTGCGCCTTGGTAACGGACGCCGGAACCCCCGCCATCTCGGACCCCGGGGAAGACTTGGTGCGGCTGTGTGCCGAGGCCGAGGTGCCGGTACTGTCCATCCCCGGCTGCTGCGCGGCGGTGAACGCTCTGGCGGTGAGCGGGCTGCCCACCGGGCGCTTTACCTTCGAGGGATTTCTGACCGTCAACAAAAAAAGCCGCCGGGAACGGCTGGAGCAGCTGCGCAATGAAGAGCGGACCATGATCTTCCATGAGGCGCCCCACAAGCTGCGCACCACGCTGGACGATTTGTGCGAGGCCTTCGGCCCAGAGCGGCGGATCGCACTGTGCCGGGAGCTGACCAAGCTCCACGAAGAGACCATGCGCACCACCCTCGGGGCCGCCGTGGACCATTACCGAGAAAACAGCCCCAAGGGAGAATACGTACTGGTCGTAGAGGGTGCGCCTCCCAAAACCGGCGCCGCCGTGACGCTGGAGGATGGCGTTGCCCAGGTGCTGGCCCTGCGGGAGCAGGGCATGCGGCTCAAGGACGCCGCCCGGGAAGTGGCGACCCACACCGGTCTTTCCAAAAACGAGCTCTACGCCGCCGCGCTGGAGCAATGAAAAAAAGCCCCCCGCCTCTGCTCGCAGGCAGACGCGGGGGGTTATTCGCATACGCTCACAGATTCTTAAGCTCCTTCAGGCAGGCAGGACAGACATTTTTCCCTTTGAATACTACAATATCCTTCGTGGCGTCACAGAAAACACAGCTGGGTTTGTATTTTTTCAGAATGACAGACGAGCCCTCCACATAGATTTCCAGTGCATCCTTCTCCGCGATGTCCAAGGTACGGCGCATTTCGATGGGCAGCACGATTCGGCCCAGTTCATCGACCTTTCTCACAATACCGGTTGATTTCACAGCTTTACTTCCTTTCCAGCATGGTTCGTCAATGGTTGTACCTGAACATACCACAGTCTGTAATATTCTGTCAATTCTTATCGAAGAAGTTTAAAATATCGTTCACATTTTCAGAGGGGGAAACGACAAAATGGCTATGACCTGGGTGTGGACCGGCATGGTGGTGCTCTCACTTCTGTTCGGTTTGATGAACGGAACACTGGACGCGGTAGCCTCTGCCGCCATGGACGGCGCTCAGTCTGCCGTGGAGCTGAGCATCTCCATGGCCGGTATTTTGTGTCTTTGGAGCGGTGTCATGGAGGTGATGCACGTCTGTGGACTCTCTGACGGCCTGGCCCGGGCCTTCCGTCCCCTTCTGCGGCGGCTGATGCCCCAGGCCAGTCGGGACAGCGAAACACTGGCCGCTGTTTCCGCCAATCTGTCGGCCAATTTTCTGGGGCTGGGCAATGCCGCCACGCCGCTTGGGATCCAGGCCGCCCGCCGGATGGCCCGGGGCTGCGGCGGGATCGCCAGCGACGAGCTGTGCCTGCTGGTGGTGCTCAACACCGCGTCCATCCAACTGCTGCCCACCACAGTGGCCTCCGTCCGTGCCGCCGCCGGCTGCGAGACTCCCTTCGACATCCTCCCGGCGGTATGGGTCTCCTCCATCTTGTCGGTTTGTGCCGGCCTCTTGATGGCCCGACTGCTGGCGGCCGTGGGAAGGAGGCGGCCATGAGCCTGAGTTCTCTGGTGATCCCGGTTTTGCTGGCCGGGGTGGCTGTGTGCGGTCTGGGGCACCGTGCAGATGTGTACGGTGCCCTGACCCATGGTGCGGAGGAGGGGCTGACGGTTTTGCTGCGGGTGGTCCCCGCGCTGGTGGGACTTCTCACCGCTGTCAGCATGTTCCGGGCCTCCGGCGCTATGGACGATCTCTCCAGCCTCTGCGCTCCGGTCCTGGAACGGCTGGGCATTCCGCCTGAGGCCACCCCGCTGATGCTGATCCGCCCCGTTTCCGGCAGCGGGGCCCTGGCAGTCGCCACAGAGCTTATGACCACCCATGGACCGGACAGCTTTGTGGGCCGGGTGGCGGCGGTGATGCTGGGCAGCACGGAGACTACCTTTTACACCATCGCCGTCTATTACGGCTCGGCAGGGATCATCCGCACCCGCCACACCATTCCCGCCGCCATCACCGCAGACCTCACCGGCTTTTTCGCCTCTGCGCTGGCGGTGCGGCTGTTTTTCGGCGGAACATGAAAACCGCCCGGACAAAAGGTCCGGGCGGTCTCTTATTCTGCCGCCGTAGGCAGCGCTACTGTTCCGTAGGTATCCTGAAAGCTGCCGTCCACCAGGAAGCGCACCGCCTCCACCGCGTCCAGCGACAGCAGCGAGCGTTTGAGCGCCTCCAGGCCGGTCTCCAGCGTGTGTTCCTCCGGCAGTGCCTCCAGCGCCGCAGAGGGAAGATTGACATAGCAGATGTCGTCTTCGACCCAGATGGACTGCACCCGGAATCCCTCCGGCAAAGCATCGGAAAGACTCTCGTCCAGCGGCCCCGCCGCCAGTGCCCTGACTACGGCATCTGCCTGCGTATCGCCTTCATAGAGATCCAGCGTCCGCTCCTCCGGCACCAGTTTTCCGGACTGATCCGGGAAGTACAGCGCCGCAGTCACTGTGCTGACCACATCTTCATTGCTGGAAAGCAGCACATCCCGGTCGCTGAAGGTCTGTTTGTCCCGATAGGCCAGCTGCTGGCCCCGGACGGTGATGGTGACAGCGGCGATCTCCCGCAGCTGGGTCAGCGTCATGGCAATAGAGTAATCCGCCAGCGCCAGCGAGATGCCGGAAAGGCTCCGGTACGCCGCGGACAGATCCACCCGGGCCAGGGAGCCATCCAATTCCAGCGACAAAAGGGTCGTCCCCGCCGGGATGGTGCTGCACAGGGTCTCATCCGTGGGTCCCTCCAAAAGGGCCGTCAGCAGTGTCCTGGCCACCTCCTGCGGGTCCTGGCGCTGCTCTTCTTCCAGATGGATGATCTCCGCGCGCAGCGCATCGCCCCCGGGAACACCGGTGAGATCTGCTTCCCGGAAAAACAGTTCATAATCCCCTTCGCCCCGCTGGGAGGACACAGCCGCATAAGCACAGCCGGTGCTCAGCAGCACCAATCCGCACAGCAGCAGCGCAAAAAAACGTCTCACACCGCGTCTCCTCCCTTCGCCGCAGGCCAGCGGACCGTAAACACCGATCCGCCCTCCGGCCGGTTGGCCGCTTCCACGGTACCGCCCCGGCGCTTCACCGTATCGCTGACGATGGAAAGGCCCAATCCGGTGCCGCCGGCGGCCCGGGAACGGGCCTTGTCCACCCGATAAAAACGCTCAAAGATCCGGGGCAGATCCTCCTCAGGGATGCCGGTGCCGTTGTCCGCCACCGTCAAAATCACGTTTTCCTCCCTGCGGGAAAGGGCGACCTGTACCGCGCCGCCGGCACCGGTATATTTCACCGCATTGTCCGTCAGGTTATAAATGACCTGATGCAGCTCATCCGGCGTGGCCAGAACCGTGCAGCCCGGCTCAGCCGTATAGGTCAGCTCCACCTGCTTTTCCTGGGCCACCAGGCTCATCATCCGCATCACCTGCTCCAGCACCGGCAGCACCTCCACCTCAACGGGCTTTTCCAGCACGCCGCTGTCCAGCCGGGTCAGCCGCAGCAGGTCCTCCGTGATCCGGGAGAGCCGTTCCGCCTCAGCGCCGATGTCCGCCACAAACTCCCGGGTGGTGGCCGGGTCCATGTGTTCGGTCTGCAAAATGGAATCCGACAGCAGCCGGATCGCCGCCAGCGGCGTTTTCAGCTCGTGAGAAGCGTCGGAGACAAAGCGGCGGCGGGCGTTTTCCGTAGTCTGGAGCCGGTCCGTCAAACTATTGAACTCCTGGCCGATCTGGGCGATCTCATCATGGCCCGCGATCTCGGCCCGATGGCTGTACGCGCCCTCCCGCACCTGGCGGATGGCGGTGAGGAGCTGCCCGATCTTCCGCGTCAGCACCCGGGAGAGCACCACGCTCAGCACCAGCACCGCCACGCCGATCACTGCGGAAAGCCGCAGGAGATTGGCCTGCAGCCCCTCCAGCAGCGCCGCCTGCTCCGTATCATATTCATAGGCGTAAACCGCTCCGATCACCTGGCTTTGATAGAGCACCGGCGACGAGGCCCGGCTGCGGAATGCCCCGTTTTGATAGGTGCTGGTAAAGACGTCGCTGCCCAGCAGCGCCTGGACGATCTCCGTGTAAAAGGCATACTCCCCCACAGCGCTGCCGGTCTCCCGGGTATCGTAGAGGACACGGCCGGTCTCGTCCGTCACCAGGATCCGGCTCATGCCCGTCTCCTCCACCACCGCCATGGCCTGGGCCACATTCTCCTCCGTCAGATGGTCCAGCCCCGAGAGGGAGTACACCATCACGGAGACGCTGCTCTCCAGCGTGGCCTCCTTGGAACGGAACACCAGGTCCTGGGACACCCGCAGCGGGTAAGTATTGAGCAGCAGCAGCACCGCCGCGATGATGAGGATGTAGCTCAGGCCAAATTTGACCTGCAAGCTGCTGTACATCCAGTGCTTAGCCTTTGAAATAGTAGCCCACTCCCCACTTGGTCATGATATGTTCCGGCTCTGCCGGGTTCTTTTCCAGCTTCTCCCGCAGGCGGCGGATGTGGACATCCACCGTGCGGTAATCTCCGCCGTAAGCATAGCCCCACACCACGTTCATGAGATTCTCCCGGCTGTACACCCGCCGGGGATTGCGCATCAAAAGCTCAATGAGGTCGTACTCCTTGGCAGTCAGCTCCACGCTCTTCCCGTCCCGGATCGCCAGGCGCTCCTCCGTGTTGAGGGACAGGTCCCCCGCCGTCAGGATGGCCCCCTGGCTGCGCTGGATCCCTGCAGCCCGCCGCAGCAGCGCCCGGACCCGGGCCTTGAGTTCCAGGATGTTGAAGGGCTTGGTGAGATAGTCGTCCGCTCCGCACTCAAAGCCCATCAGCTTGTCTGCGTCCTCGCTTTTGGCGGTGAGCATGATGATGGGCACGTTGGAAAACTCCCGGATGCGCATACACGCCTCCAGGCCGTCCACCTCCGGCATCATCACGTCTAAAATCAAAAGATCGAAAGCCCGAGTCCGGGCCAGCTCCACCGCCGCAGCTCCATCATAGGCGCATTCCACCTCATAGCCCTCATTTTCCAGGTTGAACTTCATGCCCTTGACCAAGAGCTTTTCGTCGTCCACTACCAAGATTTTCGCCATTGTCCAATACTCCTTTATCTCAAGGCACCGCATCTCCGGTGCCATTGACCGTAATCCATCCGTCCAGGTCCGCCAGCTTCTTTTCTCCGATCCCGCTGACTTCCAGCAATTCCTCCACGGTTTCAAAGGGACCGTTGGCCTCCCGGTACGCAATGATACGGCCGGCCAACGCCTCCCCGATCCCGGGAAGCGTGTCCAGCTCCGCCTCGTCGGCAGTGTTCAGATCCACCGGCTCAAAGGGCGGAGCCACCTCCTCCTGAGGTACCTCTGTCTCTGTTTCCACCACCACGCCCGGGTCCAGCGGAATCTGCTCCGTATGGGAGAGCACCAGCAGCAGACACAAAAACGCCGCTGTCAATCCCAGCAGGCACCATTCTGTTTTCGTTGCTTTTCCTCGTTTCACCCCGTTGAACTCCCGCATAAAGTTTGCTATACTATAAGTAATGTCGAACACCGGCGAACTGCGCCGGCTGATTTTTCTATATATTCAGGATTATATCATAATTTGCAGGAGAACAACATGAAAACAAGACGCTTTTTCTCGGTTTTTTTGCTGTGCGCACTGATCCTTACCCTCTTTGCCACCCCTCTGTCCGCCGCAGCGGAAGCAGAGGCCAAAACTCCTCCGGACCCCGGCATCTCCTCCAAGGCCGCACTGCTGGTGGACGCCAATACCGGCAACGTGGTCTATGCCAAAAATGAGCATGAGGAGATGTATCCCGCCAGCCTCACCAAAATCATGACAGCCCTGCTGGTGCTGGAGGCTGTGGATAACGGACAGCTCTCCCTGACCCAACAGCTGACTGCCTCCCACTCCGCCATGACCACCGGTCTGGATGAGGACGGCAGCACCGCCGGCATTTTGGAGGGAGAGACCATGACGGTGGAGCAGTTCCTCTACTGCATGCTGGTGGTCTCCGCCAATGAGGCCTGCAACGTCCTGGCCGAGGCAGTCGCCGGAGATGTGGACACCTTTGTGGAAAAGATGAACGCCAAGGCCCAGGAGCTGGGCTGTGAGAACACCCACTTCGTCAATCCCACCGGTCTCCACGATCCGCAGCACTACACCTCCGCCTGGGACCTCTACCTCATCACAAAAGAGGCCATGACCCACAGCGATTTTATGCGCTTTTGCGACACCGGCTCCGTTACCATCCCTGCCACCAACCTCTCCGAGGCCCGGACGCTCCACACCACCAACTACCTCATTGACGGCTGGCGTTCCCGGGGCTACATCAACAAGGACGCTCACGGCGTCAAGACCGGCTCCACCTCCGACGCCGGACACTGTCTGGTCTCCACCGCCACCCGGGGAAGCCTGAGCTTCATCAGCGTGGTGCTGGGCGGCGACCGGGTGACGCTGGACGACGGAGAGATCCGTACATACAGCTTTTACGATACCAACCTGCTTTTCAACTGGGCTTTCGATAACTTCTCCTATCAGACCGTCCTCAGCGCGGAGGAACCGCTCAAGGAAGTCACGGTCTCCCTGTCCAAGGTGGATCATGTGAATGTCCATGTGGGCGAAGATGTGGAGATCCTCCTGCCCAACGGTCTGACGCCGGAGGATCTGGAACAGAAATTTACCATTGAAGAGCCGGTGGAGGCGCCGGTGAAGGCGGACCAGAAGCTGGGCACTCTGGAACTGAGCTACGGCGACACCATCTATGCCACCGTGGATCTTCTGGCCTACAATGATGTGGAGGCCTCCCGGCTGTTGACCTTCTGGCAGAATGTGAAGGACTTTTTCAGCGGCACCGTGGTGCGGATCATCGCCATTATTATTGTGGTGTTGCTGCTGGTCCTGCTGATCTGGAAAGTGGTCTTTGGCCGCCGTCGCTACCGTTACGGCAATTCCGTGGGCCGGGGCCGGAGCCGCGGTTACCGGGGCCGCCGGAGATAACAAACGCAGACAAGAAAAGAAGAACGCTGCAAAGCAATGCTTTGCAGCGTTCCTTTTTTACTGGGTTTTTACATTATATATTATAATGTATACAACGTTTTACAGATCCTTCTTCTCCGGCAGGCCGGCGCGGTTCCAGCCGCCATCGGTGAAGAGCACCTGGCCCGTGATGCCGCTGGCCTCGTCAGACGCCAGGAAGCACACGCTGCTGGCGATCTCCTCAGGCTGCAGCAGACGCTTCATGGGGATCACCAGCATGATGTTGTCGATGTCGATGATGCCCTCATTGATGCCCTTCTGGATCATATCCGTCATCACGTAGCCGGGAGCCACGCCGTTGATACGGACGTTGAAGCGGCCCCATTCCACGCCCAGGGTGCCCACCAGGCCGTTGACTGCCGCCTTGGAGATGTTGTAGGCGGAGCGGCGGGTGGTATAGCGCTCGGAGTTGCCGGAGGAAATGCACACGATGCTGCCGCCGCCCTGCTCCTTCATATAACGGGCAGCCGCACGGGACGCCAGATAATAGGCCCGCAGGTTCACTGCCAGCACTTTATCAAAATCTTCCACCTTGAAATCGGTGGCCCACTCCCGGATCTGGATGCCGGCATTGTTGACCAGGATGTCGATCCGGCCGTACTTCTTCACCACGTCATCGATCATCTTGTCGATGGCCGCAGCGTCGCTGAGGTCCGCCATGTAGGACTCGATCTTGCCCAGCTTGCTGTACTCCTCCACCGTCTTGCGGGCGTTTTCCACGTCCTTGCTGCCGGTGACGATAACCTGGGCGCCCTCTTCCACAAAGCGCTTGGCAATGCCCTTGCCGATACCCCGGATACCGCCGGTGATCAACGTGACTTTTCCTTCAATGCCTCTCATGCTCTTGTCCTTTCCTCGGGATGTTTTCTCCCGAATTCATACTGTTCCGCTCCGCAGACCGGAACTACATTTTTGGGACCCACCGCGGGCAATCCCCGCGGCGGGTCCTCTGACGGATTTCAAATTGCTTACTGATTGGCAGCCAGCCACTCCTTGGCAGCCTGATCGGTGTCCAGAATGGCCTGGGTGAACTGCTCCTCGGTGATGGGCGTGGGAACATAGTTCCAGTTGGCCATGGAGGTGCACTTCTTGAGCAGAGTGGGCAGGTCCTCCTTGGTCAGCTCAATGGCGTCCATGGTCATGGGCAGACCCATTGCATGATAGAAGGGGAAGAGCTTATCACGGGTCTCGAACTGCTTATCCAGCGTCAGCAGCACCAGGATACCCAGGGAGACCACCTCACCATGCAGGTGCTTGTGGGCGCCGGGGCAGACCGTGCAGCCATAGTAGAAGCAGTGAGCCAGAGAGTCATTGTAGAAATACTCCTCCCGGGGGCTGGTCTCCACAGTGAGGTTGGAAACCAGACCGGCGGTGATCACGATAGCCAGCGCCACCTGCTGGAGCTCATAGCCGTCCTCATGGTTGCGGATCTGCTCCATGGCCTTGACGCCGAAGTGCAAAAATGCAGACGTGCAGCTGCGGGCCACGGCCACGCCCATGAGAGGTGCGTGCTGGATGGAGAAGTTCGCCAGGTCGTTGCGGGCAGCCAGCTCGGACTCAAACTCCTTGGCCAGAGAATCGCCGATGCCAGCCCACATGTACTCTGCGGGAGAATTGGCGATGATGGTGCTGTTCATAAAGGTATGTACGGGGCAGCGCTTGGGATAGTACAGATCCTTCATGGCACCGTCGGGATAATACATCACGCACAGCGTGGTGCAGCTGGCGCAGTTGGAAGCCAGCGTGGGGAAGGCGAAGACCGGCTTGTTCAGGTGGCCGGCAGCGCATTTGGCGGTATCCATGGCACGGCCGCCGCCGATGGCAAAGATCATATCGGCGTCCTTGACCTCAGGCATAGCCTCCAGCATGGCAGCGTTTTCATAGGAAGCCTCGCCGCCAAACCAGATGGGCTCCGTCAGTTCCAGATCCGTTCCCTCCAGAGCCTTCTTCAGCTCGGGAACCGCAATGGACATTGCGGTTTTGCCGCCGATAACCGCGGCCTTCTTGCCATAGGGGCGAGCAATGTCGTAGACCTCATTGTAGCAGTCAGGACCAATGCTCCAGGCCGGCAGATAAAGAGTGTGACCCATGATTCATTTTCCTCCTTCAATTTTGAAACAGCCAGCGCACCGCAACTTTGTGCAATGTGTCAGGAATCTTGAATTAATCATACCAGCCTGCAGACGAAATTGTCAATGCGCAAAAACGGGAAACATTTCCGCCGTCATTGCGTCGAAAAACGTTCCCTGAGCGCCTCTCTTTTTTGACATCTCTTTGGGGAAAATGCGAACACATGCTCCAACTGGACAGTGCTTTCGGGACGGAAAGTGTTGTTATTTTGCCGGACAAGCCGGCTTTTTTCGGGATTTTTATGTACAAAATTGCGTTTTCTTCAAAATTTCTTCACATTTTATCGGTATAATGCACAGCATTTTCTCAAAAAGGCGTATGTAAATTACACAACATCCCCATGGCAAACTTGTTGGAAAAAGAGAAAACCATGAACATACCTTGACAAATTGTCCGCCGGAAGAGTAATCTTCTGGTAGTCGGGCGGGAATTTATGTGCCTTGAGATGACTATCAGGAAGCCTGTCTTACAAGCATCCAGATTTCATAATCGTACATTCCCGCTAAATCGGTACCCCCGAACGGGTGCTTTGATTCTGCAAGGAGGCGTCAAAATTGCGATTTGAAAACAGATGTGCTATCGTGACCGGAGCTGCTCAGGGCCTTGGTTTTGCCATCGCCAAGCGTTTGAACGACGAAGGTTGCAAAGTCGCGATGCTGGACATCAATGAGGAAAAAGTCTCTGCTTCCGCGGCGCAGCTGTCCGGCTGCTTCGGTATGAAATGTGATGTATCCAGCGCGGAAGACATCTCCCGGGCCGTCAAGGCGGCAGCCGAAAAGCTGGGCGGAGTGGACATCCTGGTCAACAACGCCGGTATCCTTCATAACTCCTCGATCCCTGATACCACCGAAAAGGAATGGGACACCGTTATGGCGGTCAACCTGAAGAGCGTATTCTTCATGGTTCAGCAGTGCCTTCCTTATCTGAAGGAATCCAAGTATCCCCGGATCGTCAACATCAGTTCTCTGGCTGGCCGGATGGGCGGCTTTGAAACGGGCCTTGCCTACTCCGCTTCCAAGGGCGGCATCATCGCCCTGACCATGGGCCTTGCCCGCCAGCTGAGCCCCTTCAAGATCAATGTCAATGCGGTGTGCCCCGGCACTACCGAAACGCCCATCACCAAGGCATTCACCCCTGAGGCCATGGAGCGGCTGCTCACTCGCATCCCGCTGGGCCGCCTGGGCAAGCCTGAGGATATGGCAGCGGCGGTTGCCTTCCTGGCCAGCGACGACGCGGCATTTATCACCGGTTTGCTGATGGATGTCAACGGCGGCATGTACATGGGCTGATCGCCGACAGAATGTCTGACCCTTTAAATTGTGATTGCGAGGGATGAACATGAATTATTTGGAATGGATCAACCAGTGCACACCCACCAGATGGTGGCACGATTCCGGAAATCCCGATGAGATCGAGCTGGCATTGAAGCGGGGCGCCACCGGTGTTACCACCAACCCGGTCCTCACCTTCCGCTCCTTCCAGTCTCAGCCGGACTTCTGGAATCCCAAGGTCCTGGCACTGGGCGATGATTTCCCTACCCTGGAAGCTCACGCAGAAGCGCTTTTGAAGCTGGTGGCTACCTACGCCGCCGACAAGGTTCGGGACATTTACGAAAAGACCAACGGTGCTGACGGCTATGCTCTGGGTCAGCTGAACCCGGGTCGGGCCGGCGATGCCGAGGGCATGCTGGCACAGGCCCGGCGGGTCCACTCCTGGGCACCTAATATCGCCGTGAAGCTGCCCGCCACTGCTGCCGGTATCGAGGTCATCGAGCACCTGGCGGAAGAGGGAATCCCCATCTGCGCCACCATCAATGTCTCCGTGGCACAGGCCATTGCTGTGGCCGAAGCCTATGCCCGCGGCAAGGAAAAGGCCATTGCCAACGGCGTCAAGCCGCCTCTTTGCATCGTGGTGCAGCAGGTGGGCCGTCTGGATGACTACCTGCGGGACGTGGCTCAGGATATGAAGCTGGGTCTGGACGAGTCCGTGATCACCATGGCCGGTCTGGCTGTGGCCAAACGGTCTTACCACATTCTCCAGGAGATGAAGTCCGACGCCATCATCATGCCCGCCGGACTGCGGGGCGCTTACCACCTTACGGAAATGGCCGGCGGCCGGCTGCTCTACACCATCAACACCCGGGTCCAGGATATGATCCTGGAGGCCGATCCTCCCCAGGTGGAGAAGATCGCCGAGCCTATTCCGGCAGAGACGCTCTCGCAGCTTCAGCGGATCCCGGAGTTTGTCCGGGCCTACGAACCGGATGGCATGAAGCCCTCTGAGTTCATTACTTACGGCGTTACCCAGAAACTGCTCAGCCAGTTTATGGAGACTGGCTGGTCCCCGCTGGAGACCTACATGTCCAGCAAGAAAACCAGCCGTTGGATCTGAGCCTCTTTTCCCGTGTCCGGAGGGACACACCAAATCAAGGGTTTTCCAAACAGAGTTTCTGTTTGTAACCAACACTATTTTAGGAGGACGAAAAAATGAAGAAGCATCTTGCACTGGTCATGGCAGCCCTGATGATGGCTTCCATGCTGGCTGGCTGCGGCAGCTCCGAAACCACCGATACTGGCAGCGGAGACGGCAACAGCGAAGGCTACAACACCCTCAACATCATTGCAGCTCACGGCGCTGCGGAAAACACCTCTGAAAATGAGAGCTTCCTGAAGTTCAAGGAACTGGTGGAAGAGCGTTCCGGCGGTGCCGTCACCGTGGACCTGTATCCCAACCAGCAGCTGGGCGGCGACCGTGAGTACACCGAGGCTGCGACCCAGGGCAACGTCACCATGGGCGGCCCCTCCACTGCTAACATCGCTCCCTTCGTTCCCGCGATGAACGCTTTCGAGACTCCCTTCCTGTTCTCCGACCGTGAGACCGTGTACGCCGCTCTGGACAGCGAGGCTGGCCAGGCTCTGCTGGACTCCCTGGAGAGCGCCGGTCTGAAGGGCCTTGGCTACTTCGAGAACGGCTTCCGTCAGCTGACCACCAACAAGGAGATCAACTCCCTGGCCGACCTGAAGGGTCTGAAGATCCGCGTCATGGAGAACGAGGTCCATCTGGCGATCTGGGAAGCTCTGGGTGCCAACCCCAGCCCCCTGGCTTTCGGCGAGCTGTATTCCGCTCTGCAGCAGAAGGCGTTTGACGCTCAGGAGAACCCCGCTGAGCTGATCTACAACACCAAGTTCTATGAGGTGCAGGATCACGTCTATCTGACCAACCACATCTACACTCCTTACATCATCTACATGAACCTGGATACCTGGAACAGCCTGAACGAGCAGACCCAGACCCTGATCCAGGAGTGCATGGATGAAGCTGTTGCCTATTGCCGCGAGATCTGCGAGGCCAACGAGCAGGCCTGCTTCGACGCCATCAACGAGTCCGGCAAGAGCCAGACTTATGAGGTCTCCGACGAGCTGCACAACGAGATGGTCACCGCCTGCAAGGATGCTGGTATCTATGACCTGGTCATCGAGAAGGCTGGCGGCACCTATGCGCAGGATCTGTGGGCCGCTGCCGGCTTCGATCCCGAATCTGTTGCCTGAGTTCTGCACTGATCACAGCGGTGTAAGTTTTGCGACGAGACTGCCGGCTGACCCGGCAGTCTCGTTGTAGAATCAGACTTTGTAAAATTCGTGTTAAAGAAAGGTGGTCAGCATAGAGAATGAAGGCCCTTCGTTTTTTGGACGAGAACATCGAAAAGATGCTTTGCGTAATCGCCCTGGCGCTGATGAGCGCCGTGATTGTGGCTCAGGTCTTTTGCCGGTATGTTCTGAACAGCTCCCTTTCCTGGTCTGAGGAGCTGGCGCGTTATCTCTTTATCTGGATGATCTACATCGGCATCAGCTATGGTGTCAAACTGGACAAGCACATCTGCGTGGACGCGGTTTACAGCTTTGCTCCCAAGAGCATCAAGCGCTACTACGCCATCGTCGGCTATCTGCTGTTCCTGCTCTTCGCCGTTGCCATGGTGTACTACGGCATTCTGGTGGTGGGCATGCAGATCAGTAGCGGCCAGGTTTCCCCCGCTATGGGCGTTCCCATGCAGTACGTGTATGCGGCGCCTGTGGTTGGCTTCGTGCTCACTGCGATCCGTTTGGTCCAGAAAGTCATCGAGGCCATCAAGGCCCCCGAGTGGGAATGAAAGGAGCGTAAAGAAAAATGGTAGTTGCTCTTTTGTTCGGAAGTTTTGCGCTTCTTTTGATTCTGCGGGTGCCCATCGGTATCTCCCTTGGTATGTCCAGCCTGATTACGATCTTCGCCAGCGGCGTGGTTCAGCCCACTTACCTGGCTCAGGGTCTGGTCACCGGTGCCGACTCCTTCTCCCTGATGGCAGTTCCCTTCTTCGTGCTGGCCGGTGAGCTGATGGCCACCGGCGGCATCTCCCGCCGTCTGCTCAACATCGCGGACGCCTTCCTGGGCCGTAAGTACGGCGGCCTGGCACTGGTCACCGTGGTGGCGTGCATGTTCTTCGCCGCCATCTCCGGTTCCGGCCCGGCTACCGTGGCTGCTATCGGCGGTCTGACCATCCCCAGCATGCTCAAGCAGGGCTATGACAAGCCCTTCGCCGGCGCCATCTCCGCCGCCGCCGGTTCCATCGGCGTCATCATCCCGCCCTCCATCCCCATGGTCATGTACTGCGTGGCCACCGGCGTTTCCGTCGGCGCCATGTTCATGGGCGGCGTGATCCCCGGCATCCTGATCGGTATTTCCCTGTGCGTGTACAGCAGCCTGTACAGCAAAAAGCACAAGTACATCAACGCTGAGGCCGCTCCCTTCTCCTGGGGCAACGTGGGCCGCTCCCTGGTGGACGGCATCTGGGCTCTGCTGGTGCCCGTCATCATCCTGGGCGGTATCTACGGCGGTATCTTCACCCCCACCGAGGCCGCTGCCGTGGCCGTGGCCTATGGCCTGATCGTCGGTCTGTTCGTCTATCGTGACCTGAAGGCCAAGGATCTCTACCGCATTTTCGGCAGTGCTGCTCTGACCACCGCTACCATCATGGTCATTCTGGGCACCGCCACCACCTTCGGCCGGATCCTGACTCTGGAGCGCATCCCCACCATGATCGCCGACTTCTTCGAGTCTGTGGCCAAGGGTCCCATCATGCTGCTGATCCTCATCAACATCCTGCTGCTGATCGTCGGCTGCTTCATGGAGACCAATGCCGCCATCATCATCCTGGCTCCCATCTTCCTGCCGATCGTGGAATCCATGGGCATCAACCCCGTGCATTTCGGTATCGTCATGGTCGTGAACCTGGCCATCGGCTTCGTGACGCCTCCTCTGGGCGTGAACCTGTTCGTGTCCTGCAACGTGGCAAACGCCAAGCTGGAAGAGATCTGCAAAGGTATCCTTCCCATCCTGGGCGTGATGATCCTCGACTTGCTGCTCATCACCTACATCGAGCCTCTGTCCACGTTCCTGCCTGCTCTGCTGGGCTATTGATGAATCCAGTTTGTTTCTGAAAAGAGCCGGTGCGGGGATTTCCGAAAGGACATTCCCGCACCGGCCTTTTATTTTTGAAAGAGAGGATTACTACACATGGAAAAGCTTGTATCCGGGAAAATTGCTCTCGTCACCGGCGGCGGTGCGGGAATGGGTGCGGCGGACTGCTGGAAATTCGCCCAGGAGGGCGCTGCCGGCATTCTGGTTGCGGATCTGAACCTGGAAGATGCCCAGAACGTCTGCGACAAGATCATGGCTGCCTATCCGGCGTGCAAATGCGTGGCGGTCAAAACGGACGTCTCCAAGGAAGCGGATGTGGACCATTGCTTTGAAGTTCTGGAGCAGGAGTTCGGCACGCTGGATATTCTGGTCAACAACGCCGGTGTGACCAATAAGATCCCCTTTGATGAGATGACGCTCAAGCACTGGGAATTCACTTACGGTATCAACATCACCGGTCCCTTCCTGTTCTGCCAGCGGGCACTGCGCATCATGAAGGCCAAGGGCTACGGCCGGATCATCAATATGGCCTCTGTTGCGGGCCATGTGGGCGGCCTGACCTCCGGCGTGGATTATGCCACCACCAAGGGCGCCATGCTGACTCTGACCCGCTCTGTGGCCAAGCAGGGCGCCGCCTACGGCGTCACCTGCAACAGCATCGCCCCCGGCAACATCAAAACCGCTATGGAAAAGGTCTTCGGCAGCGACTGGGACCCCATGGCCATCCCCATGCGCCGGCTGGGAGAGGCAGATGACATCGCGGATGTGGTGCTCTTCCTGGCCTCCGATATGTCCCGTTACATGACCGGCTGCTGCCTCAATGTCAACGGCGGTCTTTTCATGCAGTGATCCCTCTCAAAAAACCGGCCGACGGCATGGATTGCCGTCAGCCGGTTTCTGCTGTTTTCGGGTATTTCAGGTATACTGAATGCGCCGGCGGGTATCCTCTGCTGCCTCGCTGCCCAGCAGGAGCTCCACCAGCGTAAGCCCCAGATCCACGGCAAACCCCAGCCCCCGGGCCGTGGTGAGATTGCCGTCCGTCACCACTCCCTGATGGGTATAGCAGCCATCCTGAAACTCTTTTTCGAAGCCCGGGAAGCAGGTAGCTGTTCTCCCCTTCAGCAGGCTGTGGCGTCCCAGGACCACGCCTGGGGCCGCGCAGATGGCCGCGATCCGGCGTCCCTCCCGGTCCGCCTGCTCCAGCGCCTCCACCAGCGGCTCACAGGCGGAGAGGCGCTCCGCTCCGGGCATGCCGCCCGGCAGGAAGATCACATCTCCGTCGGAGAGGTCCGTCTGTGCCAGCGTGGTATCGGCGGTGATCCGAACTTTATGAGAGCTGGTGACCTCGCAGCTTTCCTCCACAGACACCAGTACGGTCTCCACCCCGCTGCGCCGGAGGAGATCCACCACCGCCAGGCACTCTACCTCTTCCGTTCCGTTTGCGATCATTGCATAGACCTTTGCCATATCGGGACCATCCTTCCGTTTTCAGATTCTTTACGGCTCTATTGTAGCACAGACTTTTTCATCTGTCCCCATTTTTTCATAGCCACTGCTGTGCGCCCCTGTCGGCTGCTGCAGCCTGTTCTTTCTCCGTGGCCGCCCTTCTATCATTTTGCTGCAAAACGCCCCGTCCGGAAATCCGGACGGGGCATTTCTTTACGCAATATGCGTTTCTTACTTCGCAGCCTTCGCGGCCTTGATGGCCTCGATCAGCATGGGAGTGACCTTGAACAGGTCGCCGCAGATGCCGTAGTCGGCGATCTCGAAGAT
>CALXDH010000024.1 GCA_944387015.1 uncultured Oscillospiraceae bacterium | reverse complement strand
CCCAGCAAGAGCTGCCAGGACATGGAGGTCAGCTCCCTGAAGAAGAAGTTCAAGGACAAGAAGTTCGCCGCCGGCTGCTCCCGGGATGTGATCCGCCAGGGGGCGGAGAATCTGGGATGGACCCTGGAAGAGCTGATGGACAAGACCCTCCAGGCCCAGCGCAGCTGCGAGGAATCGGTGGCCCGGGAACTGGCGGCGCTGTAAAGCCGCGTCTCCGGCGGGCATCGCTGTTCCAAAGAATGAAAAAGGACGGAGCCTTTTGGCTCCGTCCTTTCTTGTTTTGTTTCCGGGGACTTACTCCATGGAGATGATATAGTAGTAAACAGGCTGTCCGCCGGGCAGCACCGCCACCTCAGCGTCGGGGCAGGTATTTTCAAAGACCTGGGCGGCCTTTTGGGCGTCTTCCTCCGTTACATCCTCGCCGAAGTACAGCGAGATGAAAGAGGAACCCCGGCTGGCGGCGTCCTCCGCCAGCTTCTGCAGCAGGGTGTCCAGAGAGCTGTCGGTCCCGAAGAGCTTACCCTCCTCCAGAGCCAGATAGTCACCTTCCTTGATGTCGAAGCCGTCAAAATCGGAGTTCCGGGCGGCGTAGGTGATCTGGGCGGTGGTGACGGTGGAGAGAGCCTCGGTCATGGCGTCGGTGATGGTCTGGGCGTCCGGCGCCTCGAAGTCCACGTTCATCATGGCGGTGATGCCCTGGGGCACGGTCTTGGTGGGGATGACCACAACCTTTTTCTCCGTCAGGGCACTGCACTGCTGGGCGGCCATGATGATGTTGCTGTTGTTGGGCAGGATGAATACGGTCTCAGCGGGGATGGCGTCCACTCCCTTGAGCAGGCTCTCGGTGGAGGGATTCATGGTCTGTCCGCCGGAAACCACACCGTCGGCACCCAGGTCCCGGAACACGGCCTCCAGACCCTCGCCGGCGCACACCGCCAAAAAGCCGTAGGGCTTTTCCGGTGCGGCCACGGTATGGATGTCCTCTTCGGGCTGCCCGGCGCCTTCTTCCAGGGATTGCTCCACCGCATCCAGATCGTCGGTGCTCTGAACGTGCTTGCCGGCGGCCAGATCCTCGGCCTGGGTGCGCATGTTCTCGATCTTGGCCAGCTCCAGTGTGCCGTACTTCTGGGCTTCGTTGAGGGCGTTGCCCGGGATGTTGGTGTGGACGTGGACCTTGAAGGCCTCGTCGTCCTCGCCGATCACCAGGCTGTCGCCGATGCTGTTGAGGTACGTGCGCAGCGGCTCCAGGGAGATGTCGGACGTGGCCTTGCGGACGATGAACACCGTGTCGAAGGCGAAGGTGATGTCCTCCACGTTCATGGCCTGGAAGTCCGCCTTCTCCTTTTCGGGAGCGCTCTCCTCGTCCTGCTGGGGCATGGGTTCGCCCCGCAGCTCCGCCAGCATGCCCTCCAGGATCAGAAGGTAGCCCTTGCCGCCGGCATCCACTACGCCGGCCTTTTTCAGGACGGGATTCATCTCGGTGGTCTGGGCCAGGGCTTCGCGGCCCTCCCGGATGGCTTCCTCAAGCACTTTTTCCACATCCTTTTCCTCAGCGGCCACTTCCGCGGCCCGCTTGGCTGCAAGACGTGAGACGGTGAGGACGGTGCCCTCGGCGGGCTTCATGACGGCCTTGTAAGCGGCAGAGACGCCCTCCTGCATAGCAGCGGCGAAAGCGGGGGCATCGGCGCTCTCCATGCCCTTGAGACCTTTGGAAAGGCCCCGGAAGAGCAGGGACAAGATAACGCCGGAGTTGCCCCGGGCGCCCCGCAGCAGGGCGGAGGCGGTGACGGAGGCAGCCTGTTCCACCGTGGCGGGGCTGGACTTGCGCAGCTCCGTGACGGCGGTGCCGATGGTCATGGACATATTGGTGCCGGTGTCGCCGTCCGGCACCGGGAAGACATTGAGGTCATTGATGGCCTGCTTGTGGGCCGTGATGACGGCGGCGCCGTGCAGCACCATCTGCTTGAACAGCGCACCGGTAATTTGTTCGTTCATTCGTTTTGCTCCTCCCCTCACAGGGTCATGGAATCGACGCACACGTCCACCGCTTTGACAGGCACGCCGGTGTTCTTGGTGACCACGTAGCGCACCTCATTCATGATGGAACGGCACACCGCGGGGAGGTTGACGCCGTTCTCCACGATGATATGAAGCTCGATGGAAATGGAATTATCGTCGTGATAGGTGATGCTCACACCCTTGCTCATGGCCTCCCGGCGCAGCAGATGGACCAGGCCGTCGGTCATGGAGCGGTAGGCCATACCCTTGACGCCGAAGCAGTTGGTGGCCGCCATGCCGGTGATGTTGGAAAATACGGCGCTGCTGACGGAGATATCTCCATGATCGGATTTGAATTGAATCATGAGAACGTCCTTTCTTTTTCCGTATTGACAGAGACCCGGCGGCCCCGTGGGAACGCCTGCGGGCGGCTGTCCGCGTTGGAGTGTTCTATATGGAATCTTATTATAAACGATGACGGGAGAAAGTACAAGCTAAAAAAAGAATTCCCCGGCAGCGGAATCCTATTGAAATGGCGGCACATTTGCCGTAAAATGGGACTAACAGCCGTCTTTTCCGGTCCGGCGGACCGGAGGGGAGGAAGGAGAGAACATCATGCGTGTTATTACAGGCTCCGCCCGGGGCCGCCGGCTCAAGGAGCTGGAGGGGATGGAGACCCGTCCCACCACGGACCGGGTGAAAGAGGGGCTTTTCAATATTTTGCAGTTCGACATCGAGGGGCGCCGGGTGCTGGATCTGTTTGCGGGCACCGGACAGCTGGGCATCGAATGCCTCAGCCGGGGCGCGGCCTCCGCGGTGTTCGTGGACCGGCGGCCGGACGCCGTCAAGCTGATCCGGGAGAATCTGAAGATCACGAACCTGCAGGACGGAGCCCGGGTGGTGGCGGGGGACTCCATGGAGTACCTCAAGTCCCTGCGGGAGAAGTTCGACCTGATCTTCCTGGACCCGCCCTACGAGGCGGGGCTGCTGGAACCGGCCCTGGCCCATATTGCCAGATTTGACATTCTCGCCCCCCATGGTATAATCGTAGCGGAACACCCGGCGGGCCGGACCACACCGGCTCTGGCACCGCCTTACCGGGTCCACCGCACATATCGTTACGGGAAGATCGCCCTGACGGTCTATCACCGTGACGCAAACCAGGTAAGCGAGGAAAAGATCCCATGAAAACAGCCGTTTGCTCAGGCAGCTTCGACCCCATCACCCTGGGGCACCTGGACATCATCCGCCGGGCTGCTGCCTGTTTTGACCGGGTTTGGGTGTGTGTCAGCCCCAACGCGGAAAAGAGAAGTCAAATGTTTACTCCGGAGCAGAAGCTCCATCTGGTGCAGACCGCCGTGGCGGATCTGCCCCATGTGGAGGCGGAGCTTTGGCCGGGCCTGCTTGCGGATTATGCCGTGGAGCGGGGGGCCTGCACCATCGTCCGGGGCGTGCGCAACGGAACGGATTACGACGTGGAGGCCCAGCTGGCCGCCATCAACCGGGGGATCCATCCGGAGCTGGACACGCTGCTGCTGCCAGCCAGCCCGGCGTATCAGCACTTCAGCTCCTCCATGGCCCGGGAGATGATCCGTTACCACCAGCCGCTGGAGCGCTATCTGCCGGCATCTATTATTCCCCTGGTGCAGCAGATGACTGAAATGAGAAAGGATGAGACCTGATGGCCAATGATATTAACCGACTGATCGATATGATCTATGAACGGATCGAGGATGCGAAGGCCCCCGCCCTCAAACCCAATATGAGCATGGTGGACCGGGATGAGATGCTGGATCTGCTGGACGAGCTGCGGGCGCAGCTGCCGGTGGAGATCAAGCGGGCGCAGGAGCTGCTGGCCGCCCGGGAGAAGTTTGTGGACGATGCCAAGCGGGATGTGGATCGGATGATGCGCCAGGCTGAACTGGATGCGAAGGCCAAGGTCTCCGAGAGCGAAGTGCTCTACGCCGCCAAGGAGAAGGCCCGTCAGATCATCACCCGGGCGGAGGAACGTTCCCGCCAGCTTTACCAGGTGGCCAACGAATACGCCGAGGATGCCCTGGCCCGGACGGAGGAAGCGGTCCAGGCCGCGCTGGATGAGGTCAAGCAGTCCCGGGTCCAGTTCCGCAGCGCCTCCGCTGCCAAAATGCAGGAGCAGAGGGAAAAACTGGAAGGCCGGGATGTCCCGCAGGACGGGGAGTGACCGCGCTCCGCGCAGGAGGGCAACCATAATCCCTGAAATTTTGTAAAAAACGACGGTAAAATTTCTGAAACTTTTTTGGAAGATACCGTATATTGTGGAAAAGTTTGAGATAAGCCCCTGACAGCACAAAATCTTGTGTTGCCAGGGGCTTTCAATTTTACGTAAACCAACAGAAGCGACATCGAACGAATGTTTCAAATGGCCCGTTTTGGACGATTTTTGCATAAATTCTGCCATTTTTGAAGGCTTGGGGTCGAAAAAAAATCCTTGCAATCAAAAGTGGTTTCGCTTATACTCAAAAGCAAGTGGTGGGGAAAAGTGGGTGAATGGCGCACGAAGTGCCACATAATTCCCATCCGGCCCCAAAAAAGGGGGAGAAGGGGGGCGGCGTCCGTGGCGCGACTGCTGGGAAAATCCAACAACAGCATCGATTCCAAGGGCCGCCTGGTCATTCCTGCCTCCATGCGGGAGGCGCTGGGAGATACCTTCACCATCACCATCGGGGCTGAGCATTGCCTGACCATCTATCCCCAGGCCAAATGGGACCAGATGTCTGACGACATGGACCAGCTGAGCTATTCTGAAGCCCGGGCGCTGTCGCTGCTCTATGCCAACGCCGTCCAGTGTGAGCCGGACGCTCAGGGCCGGGTGCTGATCCCGGCGGGACTGCGCAAGTACGCAGGACTGAAAAAGACGGCCACCATTGTCGGTCTCAACTCCTTTGCGGAGATCTGGGACGAAAAGACGTGGGAGGAGCGGGAGCAGCGGATGCTGGAGAGCGAGGATATGGCCTTCGCTCTGGACGCATTGTCCCGTGCCCGCAGAAACCGGGGGTAAGAAGCCATGGAATATATCCATAAGCCCGTGCTGCTGCACGAGTGCATCGACGCACTGCGCATCCGGCCGGACGGTATCTACGTGGACGGCACGCTGGGACGAGCCGGCCACTCCCGGGAGATCGCCAAACGGCTGACCACCG
Source organism: uncultured Oscillospiraceae bacterium (assembly GCA_944387015.1). Classification (GTDB taxonomy): domain Bacteria; phylum Bacillota; class Clostridia; order Oscillospirales; family Oscillospiraceae; genus Oscillibacter. Next base: position 33,086 of record CALXDH010000024.1, on the reverse strand, counting down.
GCAGACTCATCTGCATCGACCGGGATCAGGCCGCCATCGACGCAGCCCAGGAACGGTTGGGTCCGTGGATGGACCATGTGACGCTGGTCCACAGCAACTTCTCCTCCCTGGGAGAGGTGCTGGATCAGGCGGGCGTCTCCGGCGCGGACGGGATGCTCTTTGATCTGGGCGTCTCCTCGCCCCAGCTGGACGATGCGTCCCGCGGGTTTTCCTACATGCAGGACGCGCCGCTGGACATGCGGATGGATAAGGATGCGCCATTGAGCGCTTATGAAGTGGTAAACACCTGGAGCGGCGAGGAACTGCGCCGCATCTTGTATGAATACGGTGAGGAGCGGTATGCTCCCGCCATTTCCAGAGCGATTGTCCGGGCGCGGGAGACCGCGCCCATCTCCACCACACTGGAGCTGGTGGAGATCATCAAGGGAGCCATGCCTCCGTCTGCGCTGCGGGAGAAGCAGCATCCGGCCAAGCGCAGCTTTCAGGCGATCCGCATCGCCGTCAACGGCGAGCTGGACGCTCTGCCGCCCATGCTGCACGCCGCCGTGGACGGGCTCAACCCCGGTGGACGGCTGGCGGTCATCACCTTCCATTCCCTGGAGGACCGGATCGTCAAGCAGGCGCTTCAGGATATGGCCCGGGGCTGTACCTGTCCGCCGGAGTTTCCGGTGTGCGTGTGCGGGAAGAAGCCCAAGGTGAAGCTGATCACCCGCAAGCCCATCGTCTCCGGCGAAGAGGAACTGTCGGAAAACCCGCGGGCCAGAAGCGCCAAGCTGCGGGTGGCGGAAAAGTGTGAGACATTCGATCTTTGATCGATGCGCCGGAGCCGACGGCCCGGTATGGGGGAAGTCCCCCGGTTGTGTGGAGTGAGATACAAATGAGGGGAGGAGCCCATTGTGGCATCTGCGGCAAAGGAATTGCGTTACAGCAATACAGGCATGGTTTATGGGGACCTGGCGTATGATTTGGATCGGGAGCTGCGGGAACGGCAGTTCCGCCATGCCGGCGAGGCTCCCCGCCAGCGCCAGGCAGCAAAGGAACTGCCGCAGGTCCGCCGGGCGACCCGGGTGCAGACCCGGGAGCGGCAAAAGCTCTCCGTCCTCACGGTGCTGGGCTTTGGAGCCGCCGCAGCGCTGGCTGTGCTGGTTTTGATGAGTTATATCCAGCTGATGGGGATCTCCAACAGCGTGGTGAACCTCAAGAGCCAGCTGGAGGATCTGGAAACCGAAAATGTGACGCTGACGACGCAGTACGAGCGGATGTACGATCTGACCACCGTGCAGGAAGCCGCTGAGGCGGCGGGGATGAGCAAGCCCAGCGGCAGCCAGATCTACTACATCGATCTCAGTGACGGCGACAGTGCTGTGGTTTATCAGCAAAAAGAGCCGGATGTCCTCAGCCGTCTGCTGACATCCCTGCACCACGGCGTTTACGCGGTGGTGGAATACTTCGAGTAAGACCGCACTATAATGAAGCAGCGTGAGGAGTAAGAAGGGGGACTTCTTACTCCTTGCTTCGGTATGGGGCTTTCAGGCCCTGTGGGAGGAGACAGACCATGGCAAATTTACCCAGACGAAAGACGGACGCCGCCCGGCGGGCCAATCAGATCATCCGGACCCGGACGGTGCTGGTCATGGCGCTGCTGGGTGTTGTTACCTTCGGGGCGCTGTTTTTGAAGCTTTTCGACCTGCAGATCCGTCAGCACGACGAACTGCAGGAAAAGGCTGTGGCCCAGCAGACCCGCAGCACCGTCATCACCGCGTCCCGGGGCACGATCTACGACCGGAACGGGCATCCTCTGGCGGTGTCCGCTACGGCGGAAAACGTGTTCGTGGATCCCAAGGGACTGCAGCAGTATCTGCAGGAGCAGGCGGAGCAGGGCAACACGGAGGTCCGGGACGCCGAATACATCGCACGGGGCCTGAGCCGCATCCTGGAAGTGGATGAGGAGACCATCCTGGAGAAGATGGAAAAAACCAGCTCCGCCTACGAGATCGTGAAAAAGCGGGTGGACCAGGAAGTCGCCGATGAGGTGCGCAAGTTCATCAACGGTGAGATCGACGATGAGGGCAACCAGCTGACGACCGTCAACGACGATGGGGAGACCGTGCTGATCTCCGACCCGGATAAGAGTCCCGTGCGGGTCCACGGTGTGTACATGGAGCCGGACTCCAAGCGGTATTATCCCAACGGCACCCTGGCGGCCAATGTGCTGGGCTTTGTCAACAACGACAATGTGGGCGGCGTAGGCCTGGAGGCCAAGTACGACAGCGTTCTTCAGGGCACCGCGGGCCTTACCATTACCGCCCGGGACAACAACGGCAACGACATGCTCTATCAGTATGAGCAGTACTATGATGCGGAAAACGGCAACAGCCTGGTGCTGACGCTGGACCGGGGCGTCCAGGCGGCTTTGGAAAAGGGCCTTTCCAGCATGATCACCAAGTTCGACGCCGCCAAGGGCGGCACGGGTATCATCATGGATGTCAACAGCGGTGCCATCCTGGCCATGGCGTCCTACCCTACTTATGATCCCAATTCCTATGGCACGCTGTACGATGAAAAGCTCCAGTCCCAGCTGGACAGTCAGCTGGCGGAGCTGGCCCAGAACCGGGCCGACTATGAGACGGAGGAGGACTACCAGGCAGCTGTCTCTGCGGCCAAGAGTTCCGTTTTGAGTTCTCAGTGGCGCAACAAGTGCATCGACTCCACCTATGAGCCCGGCTCCACCTTCAAGCCCATCACCCTGGCCACGGCCCTGGAAGAGGGCGTGGTGGATATGAACACCACCTTCAACTGCACCGGCTCCATCACGGTCCAGGGCTGGGGACGGCCCATCAACTGCTCCAAGCGGGCCGGCCATGGGCTCCAGACCCTGAAGGTGGCCACCGGAAACTCCTGCAACCCGGCCTTCGTCACCATGGGCCTGAAGATCGGCACGGAGACCTATTATAAGTACCTTAAGTCCTTCGGCCTGATGGAAAAGACCGGCGTGGACATGATCGGCGAGGTGGCGGGCATTTTCGCCGATGAGGAAAGCTTCAACTCCAACGTGGTCTCCCTGGCGTCCTATGCCTTCGGCCAGACCTTCAATGTCACGCCCCTGGAGCTGATCCGCGCCCAGGCGGCCACCATCAACGGCGGCTATCTGTATACCCCCTATGTGGTGGAGCAGGTGCTGGACGACAGCGGCGCCGTGGTGGAACAGCATGAGTCCGTGCCCGTCCGCCAGGTCATCAGCGAGGAGACCTCCGCCAAGGTGCGGGAGTGCCTGGAGTGGGTCGTCTCCGACGGCGGCGGCCGCAACGGCCAGGTGGCCGGCTACCGCATCGGCGGCAAGACCGGTACCGCCGATAAGACCGGCACCAACGACGTAGTGGTCTCCTTCATGTGCTTTGCCCCGGCGGATGATCCTCAGATCATCATGCTGCTGACGATGGATACCCCCAGCCGTACCACCGGCACCGCCGTGTTCGGCGGCACCATGGTGGCGCCCACCGCAAGCTCCATTATGAGCGAGGTGCTGCCGTATCTGGGCATCGAGCCGGAGTACACCGCTGAAGAGCTGGCCGGCGCCGACACCACTGTGCCCAATGTAGTGGGCATGACGCTGGAGGACGCCAAGACCCGGCTGAGCAACGCGGGCTTTGCCTGCACCACCGTAGGCGACGGCGCCACCGTCACCGATCAGACCCCTGCCGGCGGCGCCATCGTGCCCAATAACGCCTCCATCATCTTGTACCTGGGGGCGGAAAAGCCGGATACGCCCTGCACTGTGCCCAACGTGGTGGGCAAGTCCGCCTCGGAGGCCAATAAGGCCCTCACCAATGCGGGACTCATCATGCGGGCCTCCGGCGCCACCACATCCAGTTCCGGAAACGTTCACGCCATCACACAGGATGTCTCCGCCGGAACACAGGTCCCGGCAGGCACCGTGGTCACTGTTCAGTTCGGCGACAACTCCGTGCTGGACTGAGAACAGGTTTTGCAAGGTTTCCGGCATCTTCCACCATTATCCTTCGCGTTTGCGTCCGGGTATAATAAAAAAGACTGCTTATGCGGTGAAAAACGCGGAAATGAGGCTTACTGCGATGAAATTGAAAGACTTGCTGCGGGGTATCCCCGTATTGTCCGCCACAGCGGACCCGGACCTGGACATCGGCGGCGTCAGCTATGACTCCCGGGCAACAAAACCGGGCGATCTGTTTGTTGCCATGAAGGGCTTTGCTGTGGACGGCCATACCTTCATCGGCAAGGCGGCGGTTGCCGGCGCAGCGGCGGTGCTGTGCCAGGATGTGCCGGAGGGGATGGAGATCCCCTATGTCCAGGTGGCGGACTCCCGCCGGGCCCTGGCGGAGGTGGGCGCCAACTACTTCGGCCATCCGGCGGACGATATGACCATGGTGGCCGTCACCGGCACCAACGGAAAGACCACCACCACGTACCTGCTCAAGGCGATTTTGGAGCAGGCGGCGGGGGCCAAGGTGGGCCTCATCGGCACCAACCAGAACATGATCGGCAGCGAAGTGATCCCCACGGAGCGGACCACGCCGGAGTCCTTTGAGGTCCAGAAGCTCTTTGCCCGGATGCGGGACGCGGGCTGCACCCATGTGGTGATGGAGGTCTCCTCCCACGCGCTGGTGCTGGACCGGGTGCATGGCGTCCACTACGCCGTGGGCATCTTCACGAATCTGACCCAGGATCACCTGGACTTCCACAAGACCATGGAGGCCTACTGCGATGCCAAGGCCATTTTGTTCCGCAACTGCGACGTGGGCGTGGTGAACGCCGACGATCCCTGGACTGAGCGGCTGCTGCGGGAGGCCACCTGCCGCGTCTTCACCTACGCCGAGCATGCGGAGGCCGACCTGCAGGCAAAGAACGTCTCCCTGGGCGCGGACCACATCGCCTTTGACGCGGTGGAAAAATCCGGAAGTGTGCCGGTTCAGGTTGGCATTCCCGGGGGATTTATGGTATATAATACGCTGGATGTGCTGGGAGCGGCACAGGCGCTGGGGGTCTCTCTGGAGGAGAGTGCCCGGGTGCTGGCCGCAGTTCCCCACGTCAAGGGCCGGGTGGAGGTGGTCCCAACCCCCGGCAAGGACTATACGATCCTCATCGACTACGCCCACAGCCCCGACGGACTGGAGAACGTGCTCACCAGCGTCAAGGGCTTTGCCAAGGGACGCACCATTGCGCTCTTTGGCTGCGGCGGCGACCGGGATAAGACCAAGCGCCCCAAGATGGGCAAGATCGCCGCGGACATCGCGGACTTCGTGGTGGTGACCTCCGACAATCCCCGCACGGAGAACCCCGGAGACATCATTGCCGACATCCTGCCGGGCCTGGAGGGCAGCGACACCCCCCATGTGGTCATCGAGGACCGGGTGGAGGCCATCCACTGGGCGATGGACCATGCCCAGCCCGGGGACGTCATCGCCCTGTGCGGCAAGGGGCATGAGACCTATCAGGAAATCAACCATGTCAAGCACCACATGGATGAGCGGGAGATCGTGGCGGACTACTTGAAAGCCGGAAACTGACGGCACAGTCCGGATCGGGGCCATGCCCGCGGCACGATCTGCGCCGCGGGCGGGAACGCTGTTCCGCCACGGATACCAAAGCGCCGGAGGTGTGACCGGCCAAGGAAAGGGAGAGAACGAGTTATGACACAGGCACTCATTGCGCTGGCGGTCAGCTTTGTGCTGACGCTGGTCATCGGCAGATTCCTGATCCCGGAGCTGCGCAAGCTCAAGGCCGGGCAGGAGATCCGGGAGGATGGCCCCACCTGGCACAAGTCCAAGGCGGGCACCCCCACCATGGGCGGCATCATGTTTATCCTGGGCGGCGGCGTCACGGTGTTCGTACTGGGCTGGGACGCTATGCTGCGGGGCAGCTTTGTTCATCTGTACGTGTATCTGTTCGCGCTGATCTTCGGCATCATCGGCTTTGTGGATGACTACCGCAAGGTCCGCCAGCATCAGAACGAGGGCCTCACCGCCAAGCAGAAGTTCGTATTGCAGCTGGCCGCGGCGGTGGTCTTCCTCTGCCTGATGCGGTATGAAGGACTGCTGAGCAATGCGCTGTACATCCCCTTTGCCAACGTGACGGTGACGGTGAACTGGATCGTGTATCTGGTGTTTGCCGCCTTTGTCATCGTCGGCTGCGTCAACGCGGTGAACCTGACCGACGGCATCGACGGTCTGGCGTGCAGTGTCACCTTCGTGGTGATGGTGTTCTTTACCGTTACCGGGACCCTCTGGAGCGCTCAGGATCGGCAGGGACTGTTCCCGGCGGCGCTGGCAGGCGGACTTGCGGCCTTCTTCGTCTATAACCACCACCCTGCCAAGGTGTTTATGGGCGACACCGGCAGTTTGTTCCTGGGCGGCGCGGTGGCAGCTCTGGCCTTCGCCATGGATATGCCGCTGATCCTGATCCTGGTGGGCATCATCTACATCGCCGAGACCATGTCCGACATCATCCAGGTGACCTACTTTAAGGCCACCCACGGCAAGCGCTTTTTCAAAATGGCACCGTTGCACCATCACCTGGAGCTCTCCGGCTGGAGTGAGGCGAAGCTGGTGGCGGTGTTCTCCGGCATTACCCTGGTGTTCTGCGCCCTGGCCTTCCTGGGCGTCCAGGGACGGCTTTGATGGAGAGAGCGGGCAGGACCCCGCGTAATGTGTCTGACCGTCCCCGGGATTCCCGTCGGCGAAGTGCGCCCCGGCAGAGTGCCCAGCTCCGGCAGAGCGTCTCATCCCGGAGAACGTCCCTGCCCAGACAGAGCGCTCCGTCCGGACGGAGTTCCGCCGCCAGGCAGGGCGGAGCAACCCGGTTCCCGTGGCCGCCCCGCAAACAGAGCCGCCCCCTGCAGGCGGCGTCCCCAGGGAGAGGAGGGAGTGATATGGCAGCAAGACCCCGCCGCCGGCCCCTGAGCCGGGAAGAGGCGCTGGCGCTTCAGCAGCGCCGGCAGCATCAGCGGGAGATGGAAGAGGAGAGCCGGGAACTGGCCCGGGGTCCCATCGACCTGCCGTTTCTGGTGCTGACGATGCTTTTGACGGGCATCGGTCTCATCATGCTGCTCTCCGCCAGTTTTCCCTCCGCCTACTATGAGACTGAGGGAACCAATCCCATGAGCTACTTCATCCGCCAGGGCGTGTTCGCCATTATGGGCGTGGCCGCCATGCTGCTGATCGGAAAGATCAACTACCAGCGGTTCCGGGCCCTGGCAAAGCCGCTTTTGTACCTGGCTGTTATTTTGCTGCTGCTGGTGCTGATCCCGGGCAACCCCCTGGCCATCACCCGCAACAACGCCACCCGCTGGCTGGGCATCCCCGGCACTTCGCTGCAGTTCCAGCCCTCGGAGGTGGCGAAGCTGGCCATCGTGCTGTACTTCTCCGACAGCATCTCCAAGAAAAAGGATCTGATGCGGACCTTCCGCTACGGCATCGCCCCCTACGCCATCATTCTGATAGCGGTAGCGGGTCTGGTGGGCTTGGAGCCCCACCTCTCCGGCGCCATGCTGATCTTGGGCGCCGGCGCCGTGCTGATGCTGGTGGGCGGTATCCACTGGGTCTGGGTCGGCGGCGCCATAGGCGCGGCGGCCACCATGATGTACACCGTACTCTTCGTCATCGGCTACAACACCTCCCGCATTACCTATTGGCTGGACCCCTGGAAGGATGCCCAGGGCAAGGGCTACCAGCTGGCCCAGAGCCTTCTGACCATCGGCTCCGGCGGTCTTCTGGGCGTAGGCCTCGGGAAGAGCCGACAGAAGTTTTTGTATTTGCCGGAAGAGCACAACGACTTCATCTTCGCCATCGTCTGCGAGGAATTGGGTCTTATCGGCGCCACAGTCATCATGCTGCTCTTTGCGGCACTGATCCTCCGGGGCTTCTGGATCGCCCTCCATGCCCGGGACCGGTTCGGCAGCTTGATGGTGGTGGGCATCACCACCCTGGTGGGACTCCAGACATTTTTAAACATCGGCGTGGTAACGGGTTTGCTGCCCACCACCGGCATTTCCCTTCCCTTCTTCAGCTACGGCGGAACGGCATTGTCCATCCAACTGGCGGAAATGGGGATCGTATTGTCGGTATCCAGGCAGATGAAACCCACAAAGGCCGGCTAGCCGCCGGCCTTTGTACCCTGTCCGGGAGGCGTGATTTATGAGTGAAACCAAACTGCATCGTGTCATCTTCACCTGCGGCGGCACGGCGGGGCATGTGAATCCGGCCATCGCCCTGGCGCAGCTGATGCAGCGGGAAAACCCAAAAACCGAGGTTTTGTTCGTGGGTGCGGAGCGGGGACTGGAAAAAGATCTGGTGCCCAAGGCGGGATACCCGTTCCGAACGGTCCACATCTCCAGCTTCCACCGTTCCTTCCGTCCCAAGGAGATCCGGCACAACCTGGTCTCCGTGGGAAATCTGATGCGGGCCCCCCACGAGGCCCGGGCCATCCTGCGGGACTTTTGCCCCGACGTGGTGGTGGGGACCGGCGGTTACGCCAGCTACCCCCTGGTGAAGGCGGCGGCCAAGGCCGGCATCCCTACGGCGGTCCACGAGTCCAACATGGTCCCCGGCCTTACCACCGAGATGCTGGAACCCTATGCCGGGCGGGTGATGGTGGGCTTTGAGGAATGCCGCCAGCACTACCGCCATCCGGAGAAGGTCATCGTCACTGGTACGCCGGTGCGGGAGGACTTTTTCACCCGGACCAAGGCGGAGGCCAAACGGCAGCTTGGGGTGGACGACGGCCGGCCGCTGGTGGTGTCCTTCTGGGGTTCCCTGGGGGCCTCCGGCATGAACCGGGCCATGGCGGACTTCCTGGCCCTGGAGGCGGAAAAGGAACCTTTCCACCACATTCACGGCGCGGGAAAGAGCGGCTATCCCGTACTGCTGGAGCAGCTGCGGGGCAAGGGAGTGGACCTGGCGGACCACCCGGCGCTGCAGGTCCGGGAGTACATCTACGACATGGCTACCGTCATGCGGGCGGCAGACCTGGTGCTCTGCCGGGCCGGTGCCTCCACCATCAGCGAGCTGACGGCCCTGGGGGTCCCGGCGGTGATCGTTCCCTCGCCCTATGTCACCAACAACCACCAGGAGAAAAACGCCCGGGTGCTGGAAAAGGCCGGCGGCGCGGCGGTGGTGCTGGAGCAGGACGCCTCGGGGCAGACCCTCTTCCAGACCGCCTGCGGTATTTTGCACGACGGGGACCGGCGCAGCGCGATGGAGCGTGCCATGGCGTCGCTGGGCATCCGGGACGCCACGGAGCGGATCTACCGGACGATTCTGGATTTGTGCCAGTAACCGAATTTTCCTCCCTTCCATAGGATGGGGCGGTAAGCCATTCTGGGAAGCGGAGGGAAAAGGGTATGAACCAGCTTTACATCCGCGGCGGCAGGACATTGGAGGGCGAGGTACGCGTCCAGGGCGCGAAAAACAGCGTGCTCCCCATTCTGGCCGCCACATTGCTGACGCGGGGACAAGTGCGCCTGGAGGGCTGTCCCCGCCTGCGGGACGTGGACGCCTCCATCCGGATCCTGCGGGATCTGGGGTGCAGTGCCCGATGGGAGGAGGACACCCTGGCGGTGGATACCGCCGCCTTGAACCGGTGTTCCATCTCTGATATACTGATGAGGGAAATGCGCTCGTCCGCCATTTTTCTGGGAGCGATCCTGGCCCGATGCGGCCAGGCGGACATCAGCTACCCCGGCGGATGCGAGCTGGGCCCCCGGCCCATCGACCTGCATCTGGCGGGGCTGCGGGAACTGGGGGCACAGATCCGGGAGGAGGGCGGCTTTCTGCACGCCACCGCCTCGCAGCTGCGGGGCCGGACCGTGGTGCTGCGATTGCCGTCCGTGGGGGCCACGGAGAATCTCATCCTGGCGGCCTGCGGAGCGGAGGGGACCACCGTGCTCTCCAACGCCGCCCGGGAGCCGGAGATCGAGGATCTGCAAAGCTTCCTCAATGCCTGCGGCGGCGACGTCCGGGGCGCCGGCACCTCCACGGTGGTGATCCGGGGCGGACGGACCTTCCATGGCGGCACATACCGGGTGATGCCGGATCGCATCGCGGCGGCTACTTACCTTTGTGCCCTGGCTTCTGCCGGCGGCACGGGATTTCTCCGGGGCGCCCGGGAGGAGCATCTGGCCACGGTGACGGCGGTGCTGCGGGAGACGGGGTGCCACATCTCCGCGGGGCCCGAGGGGATCGCCTGTGCCTGCCGGGAGCGGCTGCGGGCGGTGCGTCCCGTGCGGACGGCTCCCTATCCGGGCTTTCCCACCGATGCCCAGGCGGTGCTGATGGCGGCACTGCTGCGGGCCCGGGGCGCTACGGCATTTGAGGAGAACATCTTTGAAAACCGCTACCGGCACGTGGATGAACTTGCCCGCATGGGGGCGGACATCCGGGTGATGGGCCGGGTGGCGGTGGTCACCGGCGTGGAGACGCTCCACGGCGCGCCGGTGCGGTGCACGGACCTGCGGGGCGGGGCGGCGCTTTGCGTGGCGGCCCTGGCGGCGGAGGGGGAGAGCTGCATCTCCGAGACCGCCCACATTGCCCGGGGATATGAGGATATTGCAAGAGACCTGGGAGCCCTGGGGGCTGACATCCGCTGGGGCGGGGAGAACAACAGATCGGAACAGGAGTAACGCTATGGCAGCCAGACGCAGACATTCTAACCGGCGGCGCAGGAGGGGGAGCTTCAGCTTCCTCTATCGGCTGCTGTCCGTGCTGGTGATCTGCGGCGTGATCGTGGTGGCGCTGACGCTGTTTTTCCGGGTGGACACCGTTGTGGTCACCGGGACCCAGCGCTATACCCAGCAGGAGGTCATCGACGCCACGGGCATCAAGACCGGCGACAACCTGTTTTTGATGAATAAGTACGATGTGGCGCAGAACATCGTGGGTGAACTGCCCTACATCGAGGAGATCCGCATCAACCGTAAGCTGCCTGACACATTGCTTATCCAGGTGGAGGAGTGCGGCACGCCTCTGGCCCTGGTGCAGGACGGCAGCGCATGGCTCATCAGCTCCACCGGCAAGATCGTGGACCAGAAGACGGCCGCAGAGGCGGCGGACTACGGCGCCATTGACGGCTGTGAGCTGCTGGCACCGTCGGTGGGGTCCTCCATCGCGCTGAAAACGGAGTACGCCACGCAGCAGTCCAGCCTATTGAAGCTGCTGGCGGCGCTGGAGGACAACAGCATGATGGACGACGTGGATGCCATCCACCTGGGGGATGGCTCCACGCTGGCCATGGACTATCTGGACCGCTTTACCGTGGAGATGCCCTATGGGGCGGAGAACTACGGGCGTCTGATGCAGATCCTGGTGATCGCCGTGAGCCAGCTGGAGACCAACCAGACCGGTACCATCCGCCTCAATCCCGACGGTGAGTACCAGGCCCGCTTCATGCCGGGGCAGCGCTGGGAGGGCTGAGTGTCAAAAGACGTCTAATTTCCGCTTTCTTTGAAAAAGTTGCGGGAAAAACCGGAGGTCCACTTGACCCGAACGGCAAAGTGTCATACAATAAACTAAATCTGTATCATACAAAATATCGTGGGTTTCCGGGGAGCAGTGTTCCCCTTTTACACAACTGATAGCAGGAGGCACATCATGGCATTTGGATTGGAGACCGGTCCCGATACCGTTGTCAATATTAAGGTCATCGGCGTAGGCGGCGGCGGCAACAACGTGGTCAACCGCATGGTTCGCTCCGGGACCAAGGGCGTAGAGTTCGTGGCGGTGAATACCGATAAACAGGCGCTGAACGTATCCAGCGCCACCTATAAGATCCAGATCGGCGAGAAGCTGACCCACGGACAGGGCGCAGGCTCCGATCCCGAGGTGGGACGCAAGTCCGCCGAGGAGAGCCGCCAGCAGATCGCCAAGGCCCTGGAGGATACCGACATGGTGTTCATCACCGCCGGCATGGGCGGCGGCACCGGCACCGGCGGTGCTCCCATCGTGGCGGAGATCGCCAAGGAAATGGACATCCTCACCGTGGCCGTGGTCACCAAGCCCTTCGGCTTTGAAGGCCCCCGCCGTATGCGGGCTGCCGAGTCCGGCATTGCCGAGCTGAAGGACCGGGTGGACTCCCTGGTCATTATCCCCAATGACCGGCTCAAGCACGCCACCGATCAGAAGATCACGTTTGCCAACGCATTTGAGATCGCCGACGATGTGCTGCGCCAGGCAGTGCAGTCCATCTCCGATCTGATCCGGGACACCGGCTTTATCAACCTGGACTTCGCGGATGTCACCGCCGTCATGAAAAACGCCGGCATGGCCCACATGGGCGTGGGCCGGGCCGCTGGAAAGGGCAAAGCCGAGGAGGCTGCCCGCATGGCTATTTCCAGCCCCCTGCTGGAGACGTCCATTGCCGGCGCCAAGGGCGTGCTGATCAACATCACCGGTTCTATGGACATCGGCCTGGAGGAAGTGGAGCAGGCGGCGTCTCTGGTGCAGGAGGCCGTCCATCCCGATGCCCTTACCATCTTCGGCGCCACCTTCGACGAGACGCTGGACGACGAGATCCGGGTCACCGTCATCGCTACGGGCTTCGACAAGGCCCCTGCGGAGCTGCCTAAGGTCTCTGGCAGCCAGACCGGTGCGGCGCCGGCCCAGACCGCCGCATCTGGTGCCACAGCCGCCGAACCTCAGGAGCATTCCGCTGTCAAGGCTCCGGAGCCGGTAGGTCCTGAGCCCGAGCCGGAGGATGATCCCTTCGAGGACATTTTCAAAATTTTCAATAAGCGTGACTGATTGTCAAGTGCTGGAAGACTCCGCAGGTTTTTGCCTGCGGGGTCTTTTTTTATGCCTGCGTTCAGCCGACAGGCAAACGCTGCCATGGCGGCGCTGGCGGTTTTTGCTGGGGGTGAGTGCGTCTGATCTTGCCCAAGATAAGCGGGCCGGCAGACCAGTGCGTTTGCCGGATGCGTTTTGGAAAGGGGTGATTCAATGCATGAATCCTTGCAAACAGCAAAAAAATGGCTGCGGGGCGGCGCGGCGTGCCTGCTGGCACTGCTGCTGTGCGCAGCAGCTCCCGCCAGAGCTGCGGACGTAACGGCGGACGGCCCGGCCGCAGGCACCTCCGCCCGGATGCTGGTGCCGGTGGGCCACACAGTAGGCATCAAACTCTTTGCCCGGGGCGTACTGGTGGTGAAACTCCCCGAGGGTGATTCACCGGCCAGGGAGAGCGGACTGCAGACCGGTGACATCATCGTCAAGTGCGGCGGCGTTTCCGTGACCTCCACGGAGCAGTTCCAGACCCTGCTGCAAAATACCGGTGAGACCTCCACGGACCTCCAGGTCCGGCGGGGCGCAGAGACCATGACACTGTCCGTTTCGCCGGAACAAAATGACCAGGGGCAATATGCAATCGGTGCCTGGATCCGGGACTCCATGGCCGGCATCGGCACCATGACCTATTATGATCCCGACAGCGGTGCCTTCGGCGCGCTGGGCCACGGCATCACGGACAGCGACACGGCGCTGCTGATGCCCTTCTCCTCCGGCTCCATCCTGGCCTCCACGGTGAAGGCGGTGAAAAAGGGCACAGCAGGAGAAGCCGGTGAGCTGCGGGGAGATTTTGACCTTACCGGCGATCTGGGTGACCTGTACGCCAATACCAACAGCGGTATTTTCGGTACCCTCTCCCCCTGTGAACTGACGGAACAGATGGGACAGGCGCTGCCTGTAGCGGACCCGGATGAGGTCCACACCGGTGCGGCAACCATCCGCTCCAATGTGGATGGGGACGCCGTCCGGGAGTATGACATTGAAATTTTGAAGGTCAGCGCAGGTGCTTTCGATGGTCGGGAGCTGCTCATCTCCGTAACGGATCCCGAGCTGATCGATACCACCGGCGGCATTGTCCAGGGCATGAGCGGCAGCCCGATCCTGCAGGATGGCAAATTTGTTGGCGCAGTGACCCATGTGCTGCTGAATGATCCAACCAAAGGATATGGAATTTTGCTGGATACTATGCTAAGTGCCGCGCAAAATGATGCGTAAATGAACACAAAAATACACCGGAGCAGTCAGCTGACTGCCCTGGGAAGCGCAGCGCATCAAAACACCGCCCTCCCATTCCCCGGCAGGGGAGCGGGAGGGCGGCACTGCATCAAATTTTGAACTTGGGGCTGGCTGTGAAAAGCGTCTCAGCAGTACCGGTCCCGGCGGGGCTTGATCTGACCCGCCAGAGGCACGATGGCGTGGTGGGGGGCGTTGTGCCGCCGAATGCAGTCCTTCACGGTCTCCAGCGCCTCCGGCTGGATCAGCAGGGACATCCCGCAGGAGAGCTCCCCCTGGATGGCCCTGGGGGCCGGGGCGATCCGGTTAGGGATGTTCTCCCGGTCCAACAGGTCATGGAGGGCAAGCCCTTGCTCGTAGTTGGCAAAGAGGATGTAATAGCGGACCTGTTCCTCAGCCATTGAGCAGCTCCACAAAGGCTCCGATGCGGGTGCGCAGCTGCTCGGCGTCGGTGTCGGCGTAGTCGGTCTCCAGGCTGAGCACCGGCACACTGGCCTCCTTCAGCGCCCGGCTGACGGCATACTTCTCCGTGTCGTACAGGCAGCAGAATTTCAGGTTGCAGTCGATGACGCCGTCCACTTGGTACTCCTTGACCAAGCGCAGGATGTCGTCGATACGGCCGGTGTTGGGGGTAAAGCAGGCGCAGTTGGTTTTCATGTATCGCTGGGACAGGGCCATGAACTGCTCGTCCAGCGTGGTCTTGGTCTCGTCTACCAGATTCTCAAAGTACCGGGTGCCCGTGCACATCTCCTCGCACACCACGGCAGCGCCGCTGGTTTCGATGATGTTGTGGAGTTTCCAGTTGGGCACGGCCATGGGAGTGCCGGTGACCAGGATGCGTTTGGTACCGGCGGGGACCACGCTGACCCCGTCCCGAATGCGCTGTTCCAGCTCGTCGGCCAGGCGGTTGCACATCTGGGCGCACCGCACCGGATCGTCAAAGAAGGCGATCTGCATCACCAGCAGGGCGTCCCGGCCGGAGATGGGCAGACAGGTGGACTTGCGGCACTCGTAAATCCGGGCCAGGGCCTTGCGCTTTTCGTTGATGATGTGGATGGCCTCTCCCAGCTTTTCCGGGGTAATGGGGTTGCCGGTAAATTCCTCCACCTTTTCGGCAAAGTCCGCGATCTCGTCCTTCCACTTCAAAATGTCCTTTTCCCGCTTCATCTGGGGCACGTCCATGATGTACATGGGCACGTCCTCTCCAAGGATCTCATAGGCCTTTTTCTTGCCGTCGCAGGTGGTCTCGCCCACATACAGGTCGGCGATGCGGAAGAAGGGGCAGGTCCGGCCCAGCCGGGCGCCCACTGAGGCCTTTACCAGAGGACAGGTGCTCTTGGGCAGCACGGCCTCGCCGTCAGGCACCCAGAACTGGGAGCCGCCGCAAAGGCCGGTGACGATGCCGTCGGCAGCTACCACCACCTCGTCCGGCACGTAGACGCAGAAGGTGCCGAAGACCTTGCGGCCCTGCTTCTGGGCCTCGATCAACTCCGCCGGACGGATGCCGTGGACCTCCGAGATCACCAGATCCCAGAAATCCATGGCCTTGGGGCGGTTCTCCTGGGAGAGGAAGACGTCCCCCACGGCGGTGGGGAGCACCTGACAAAGCAGGTCATGGTTCTCCAGATCCATTCCCAGGTCTTTCCACATCTGTACATAATCTGACATACCGCGTTCCTCCATTTTTTGTAGATGTTCTCACGGCCCGACGGGGATGGCCGGATCTGCCTGCGGCTTGTTCCCGCTGTCTGCGGGTGCTGCGGGGGAAGGCAAACCGGGCGTTTCCCCGAGACCGGATTTTTCAGGGGGATGCTGAAGCCTTTGCGCTGCCGTCTGCAAGTGCGGCGGATTATCTGGCCTTGCCCCGGGCGATCAGCGCCGCGCCCAGAGCGCCGGCGTACCGGCCCATGGGGTCGGTGAGGACGGGGCGTTTCAGTTTCTGCGAGAGCTGCTTTACCAGGTAGGTGCTCTCGCACAGTCCGCCGGTAAGCAGTACATCTCCTGTCATGGTGTGCCGGGCGCACAGACCCGCTACCTTGCACACCACCGAGTCCACCACACCCGCGGCGATGTCCTCCCGGCGCTCGCCGGCGCCGATGTGACTGATTACCTCACTTTCGGCAAAGACGGTGCACATGGAGCTGATGGCAAGGGGCGTGCCGGATTCTGCAAGTGTGAACAGCTCCGACAGATCCACTCCCAGGCGGTTTGCCATGATCTCCAGAAATTTTCCAGTGCCTGCCGAGCACTTGTCGTTCATGAGAAAGCTGGTGGGCATCCCGTGTTCCACGGTGATGACCTTGGTGTCTTGGCCGCCGATGTCGATGATGGTGCAGTCCCGGCCCAGCAGATACCAGCCGCCGCGGCCATGGCAGGTGATTTCTGTAACGGTCTTGTCTGCGTAGTCCACCGCCGCCCGGCCGTAACCGGTGGACACCACGGTCATTCCCTCACCCACCGGATGGCCGCCTTCCGCCAGCCGTCGGGCGATGTCGCTGGATGTCTCCCGGCTGCTCCAGCCGGTAGGCAGGACGAAGCGATCTTCGATCTCTGTCTCGCTGAGCACCACCACCTTGGAGGCGGTGGAGCCGATGTCGATTCCCGTAAAGTAGTTCATTTGTCGATCGTCTCCCAAAAGGCAACCAGACGGGTGTTGACCTGCCCTGTGTCCGTCTGGGAATAGTCGGTCTCAGTGTTCAGGTAGGGGAGCTCCTTCTCCCGGGTCGCAAACCGCCGGATGAAGGAGGACTCCACATCGTAGGTGTGGCAGGACTGGAGAACCATCTCAATGGCCTCGTCCACCGGCTGCCTCAGCGGTTGTGTATGGGCACAACACAGTTGCCGGAGGTCTCCAGTAAACAGAAGTGTGCAAAATCGTGTGGGTATTTACTCCGTATTTTAGATGAAAACTGCATAAAAGGCAAGTATTAGATTCCTATTCAAAAGAATAACGGTTGAAAAGCGAAAACCGCCGTCTCCGAAGACAGAGACTTTTTAAGATTATATACACGGAAAAAAGACCGACTGCCCTCCCGGCAATCGGTCTTTTCGGTACGTTCCGGCGTGTTAAAAAAGCGGGGGAAATGTGGCGGAAAATCCGGGGCAGACGAAGCCTGCCGGGGTTTTCACAGCCCCAGCGTCAGCAGTTTTGCGTTGAGTTTTTTGTAGATGCGCTGCTGGAACCAGGGCTCCGTGGAGGCGGCCACGGCCTCCTCCAGACCGAACCATCCCACCCGGCTGTTTTCGTCCGGCTTACAGCGTACCGGCAGCGTGGGATCTGCCTCCAGCAGATAGGTGACGTTCAGGTGCAGATGGGAAGAGACATAGCGGCCGTGCTTTTCGTGGCCGTCCACCGTCAAAATCTCCAGGGAAAAGATGTTCGGGGTCACCGGGCGGACCTCTGTGAGGCCGCTCTCCTCCTGTACTTCCCGAATCGCTGCCGCCAGAAGGTCCTGCTGCCCGTCAGCGTGGCCGCCTAGCCAGGCCCAGGAGCCATAGAGGTTGTGATAGGCCATCAGGACCTGTTTGCGGTCGGGGCTGACCACCCAGGCGGAGGCGGTGAAGTGGGCGTCGGGATTGGCCCGGGTGTAGAGTTCCTCGCCCCGGCGCATCCGCGCCAGCAGTACCTCCCGGTCTGCGGATTCCTGTTCATTCCAGGGCTGATAGGCCTCGATTTGGCTTAAAAATGACATGCGTCTTCTCCTTCTGCGCCTGGCCCGTTCCCAGTGGAATGAAGCACAAAAACCATTGAAAATACAGGGATTGCGGGCTTTTTCAAAAAAACCGTCGAATGATTTTTGGAATTTATTTACAGTTCCGTCTTGCAAACGCTGTCCGTTTATGGTAATTTATAGAAAACGTGATTTGAAGCTTCATGAATCCGTCGCAAACGGGTGCGCGTTCCGCCGCGGCAGGGGCGCTGCACCTACTGAAAACACGGTATGAGTGTATCAAAATTTCAGGAAAAGGACAAGGGAAATCATGGACGTGAGAAGAAGGGTATTGTTGGCAGATGCCAATGAGGAATTCCGCGCGCTGCTGCGGAAGGCGATAGATCAAACCGAAGCGTTTGCCGTGGCGGGCGTTGCCGGGAGTGCGGCGGAGACGCTGGAACTGACGGAGCAGCTGCGTCCGGAGCTGCTGGTGCTGGATGTGGTGCTGCCGGGGGATGGTCTGACGGTTCTAAAACAGCTCAAACTCAGCGGGGCGGAAAGTCCGAAGGTGATCGTGGTGTCCGCCTTCTGCAGCGAATCGGTGGTGGCGGAGGCTGTGGAGCTGGGGGCCAGCTATTTCCTGGCCAAGCCTTGTGATCCCGCCGCGCTGATCGAGCGGATGCAGGCCTTGTTTGCCCAGGCCGAGCCCCAGCCGGATCAGTCTCTGGAACTGAAAAATCTGGTGACCTCCGTGATCCATGAGATCGGCGTCCCCGCGCACATCAAGGGCTATCAGTATCTGCGGGAGGCCATTATCATCACGGTGCAGGATATGGATGTGATCAACGCCGTCACCAAGGTGCTCTATCCGGAGGTGGCCCGGCGGTTCGGCACGACGGCCTCCCGGGTGGAACGCGCCATCCGCCACGCCATTGAGGTGGCCTGGGACCGGGGGGACCTGGAGACGCTGCAAAAGTACTTCGGCTATACGGTTTCCAACGCCAAGGGAAAACCCACTAACAGCGAGTTTATTGCCATGATCGCGGACCGGCTGGTGCTGGAGCAGAAAAACCAGACCAAGGCCTGGAAGGCATGAAGTGTATATAGCGTAAAAGGAGAGGCGGAACGCCTCTCCTTTTTTGCCCTTGGTCAGCCTGCCGCCAGCTTCTCCCCGATGATTGCCATCTGCTCCGCCGTCAGATCCCAGTCCCAGGGAATGTGGACCTCCGCCAGCCGGTCCGGCCAGCAGAGCAGGTATTGATTTACGGCCTCATCGCCGATAGATACCTGAAGGACTTCTTCCGCTCCCCAGGGGGAAGGATCCACGGAGCGGTATTCTTCCTGGTATTGTGCAGGTATCTGGTCGTTGTCCCGCGCGACCCAGTCGATGAAGTCCTGTTTGCAAAGATCGTAGAGGAAGGGGACTTTCACGGTGACGATGTCATACCGGAGTTCCGGCCACTGGCCCTCGCCCAGCCGGGCGTCCTGACGGTATTCCCCGTGACTGCCCAGGAAGGAGGTGTCCACCCGGGCCTCGGTGGACCAGCGGTCATAGTCCACCTCTGTCAGATCCTCGATGCGCAAGGGGATGGGGTCGTGGTAGACGGACCAGGTGATGCCTTGGTAGGTGTAAGTCTCCGCCACCGGATGGTCCGCGAAGAGGTCCGTACCGGTATTGCCGATCACCAGGGCCATCAGTCCTGCCAGAGCGCCTACCGTCAAAAGTATGGCGAGGGCGATGATGGCGAGAAAGTTGCCCCAGGCCGGACACCGCAGGCGCTGGAGGCCTTTCCGCACCAGATTTGCCAGGACGCCCACCAGCAGATAGAATACCAGCATCCCCACCAGCAACAGTACCATTCCGGCCGACCGGCTCACGGTGGCGAAGGAGGCCAGCACCAGCAGGGCCGACCACACCATGGTCAGGATGCTGAGCCATTTGGCGCTGGGCAAGTCCGGCAGAGGGGCTCCGGTTTCGGCGGCGGCCCCGGCCTTCCGGAGCCAGCGGCGGTATGCAAGAAGGCCCCATAAAACCAGAACGGACAGCGGCAGATAGGCGCCGGCGGAGAGCAGAAAGGAGCTGTTGCCGATGTTATCCACCGGGTCCTGCACCAGCCGCCAGAGACCAAATCCCAGCTGGAAGAGGGAGAGGACCAGCAGGGCCAGGTAGCTTTTTTTCAGTGGACCGCCAATGCTTTTTTGGATGTTGGCCAGCTCCAGAGCGGAGTCCGTCTCCAATGGGACGGCGTTTTCGTCCTCGTTGTAGAAGACCTGCACCTGATCCATGCTGGCGGCGACCTGCCATCCGGCCTGGGCGCAGTAGTCCCGGAAGGTGTCAAGCCCCGGCGCCGGGGCGGGGGAGAACCGCCCGACTCCGGCAAAAAAGGTCACAGCGAATTTCAGTTTCCGGGGCTCCGTCCGGCGGTATTTCCAGCTCCAGGAGGAGATGGACGTCAGCAGCCAGCCCTGGGCGGCCATCTCGGAAAGGTGGGCGGTGAGCCTGGTCCGATCCAGGAAGTTGTAGAGGGGGATCCACTCCCGTTTGGTGTGTTTCATGGTCAGATGCCTCCTTCCGCCGTGAAACGGTCGTAGTCGTCGATCTGGGATTGCAGGCGGCGGCGCTCCTCCGCCAGGGCGGTTTCACCTGCCTGTGTCAAAAGGTAGCTGCGCCTGCGGCCCTCTACCTTGGTCTCCTGGATGTAGCCGGCGTCCAGAAACTGCTCCAGCAGATTGTAAAGCGTACCGGGCCCTACGCTCACCCGGCCCGCCGTCAGGGCAGTGACCTGGGCCATGATGTCGGCACCGCACTGCTCCTGCCGCAGGCACAGCAGAATGTAGAACATCTGCTCTGTCAGCGTCTGAAATTTTTCCCGGGCCATGACGGACCTCCCTTCCAACTAATATCGATAATCGATCTTTCCTGCTTTCAGCATAATATCGATCATCGAGCTTGTCAAGAAAAAATATCGAATATCGATGATAAAAACCGGACTTGCCAAAATTTTTTTACCGTGCTATTCTAAAAAAAAAGGACCATACTAGGAAAAGAGGAGAAAAACATGACCTATTCTTTCCGGCCCCACGGGGTTTGTTCGCAGGAGATGCGGGTGGATCTGGACGAGCAGGGGCGTATTGCGAATCTGGAAGTTCTGGGCGGCTGCAGCGGCAACCTGAAGGGGATCTCCGCACTGGTGCGGGGCATGAGCGCCCGGGAGGCCGTGGAGCGGCTCAAGGGCATTCGCTGCGGAGCCAAATCCACCTCCTGTCCGGATCAGCTGGCCCAGGGCCTGGAACAGATCCTGGCACAGCAGGAGCAGTAAAGAGGGGCCGGGTTCCGGCCTCTTTTTTACGGCGCCGCAGCAATTCTTTACGGAAAATAAGCGCAATACACACCCAAATTCTGGTTTTCCGATGGACAAGCCGATTGGGACGTGTTAAACTTAAAAAATACGGAACTGGATAGAGAAAAGACGGAAAAGTAAGGAAAGAGCGGTTGAAACGTATGAAAATCGTGTTGGTCATCGACCAGTTTGACGATGCAAACAACGGCACCACCATCAGTGCCCGGCGGTTTGCCATGGCCCTTAAGGAGCATGGCAACGAAGTGCGGGTCATTGCCATCGGAAAGCCGGGACCCAATAAGTATGCGGTCCGCCAGATGCGCTTCATGCCCATCGTGGAGCATCTCATCACCAGCCAGGGCATGCGCCTGGCTGTTCCCAACCGGCATGTCTTTGAGAAGGCGGCGGCCTGGGCGGACGTGGTGCATTTTATGATGCCCTCCCCGCTGGCGGTGATGGGCCTCAAGCATGTGGAAAAGTTGGGGATCCCCCACACGGCGGCCTTCCACTGCCAGCCGGAGAACATCACCTTCACGCTGCACCTGGGCAACAGCAAACGGGTCAATGACTTTTTGTACAACCGCTTCCGGGACAGCTTTTACAATCGCTTCACCCATATCCACTGCCCCAGCAATATGATCGCGGACCAGCTGCGCCAGCATGGCTATACTGCCCAGCTGCATGTGATCTCCAACGGTATCAGTCCTCAGTACCACTACCGCAAACTCCCCAAGGAGGACTGGATGCTGGGCAGGTTCAATGTCTTGATGGTGGGACGGTACGCGGGAGAGAAGCGGCAGGACGTGCTGATCGATGCCTGCGCCCGCTCCCGGTATGCCCAGCAGCTGCAGGTGATCCTGGCGGGCAAGGGTCCGCTGGAGAGAAAATACCGCCGCCTGGCGGAAAAGCTGCCCAATCCCATCGTTATGGAATTTTACACGCCGGAGCGGCTGCTGGACATCCTCTCCATGTGCGATCTGTATGTCCACACCTCCGACGCTGAGATCGAGGCTATGAGCTGCATGGAGGCATTTGCCTGCGGATTGGTGCCGGTGATCGCCGACTCGCCCCGCTCTGCCACGCCCCAGTTCGCGCTGGATGAGCGGAGCCTGTTCCCGGCTGGGGACAGCGTGGCGCTGGCCAGCCGGATCGACTGGTGGATCGACCATCCCGCCCAGCGGCAGGAGATGGAGGTGCGCTACGCCGAGCATGCCAAGCAATATGCCCTGGAGCGCTCCATCCAGCTGACGGAGGAGATGTTCCGCCAGGCCATCGCCGAGCAGCGGGGCAGCGCGCAATAATTGCATCCGGGTTCTGAGGGACCGCCGCCGGGAGACACCGGCGGCGGTCCCTTTGCATAAGATGAAACGGGCCGGAGATGGTTCCGGCGGTCCTGAATGACCGGAAGTCTTTCTCTGCTTGAGGTGTACTTACTGCTTCCGGCCGGGACCGGAGACTGTTTGGGGAGGAAGGAGCGATGGCATATTCCGACCGGGAACTGCTGGCACGTTTGATCCAGTGTGAAGCGGGCGGGGAGGGGGAAAACGGAATGAAGGCGGTGGCGGGCGTGGTGATGAACCGGGTCAACGCCACCGGCGGCGAATACGCCCGGGTGGGCCAGGGCAGCATCCGCAACATCATTTTCCAGCCGTACCAGTTCGTTTGTGCCAGCGAGACCGAGGGAGGGGTCTACAACCCTCAGAATATTTACAACATGCGCCCGGAACAGATTCACTATGACATTGCCGACTGGGCCATTGCGGGCAACCGGCTGCCGGATGTGGCGGAATCGCTGTGGTTCTATAACCCGTTTGGCCCTACCTGCCGGCCCTTTTTCCCGTCGGATGTGGGGTATTGGCAGACCAGAATCGGCGATCACTGCTTTTATAATCCGACGAATGCCTATTATCGAACTTGAGGGGTGTTGCTTATGATGCAGTATCAAAACGGCGCGCAGCCGGTGGCGCGGATGCGAGTCAATGGCGGGCAGGCGGTGCCGGCGGGAATGGATTGGTCCGGAGAGATCAACGGGGGTCAGCCGGCCCCGGCTGCGCCGACGCGGCCAACCTCCGGCGCCGGCACCGGCCGGACCATGCCGGGTCTTGCCGGGACCGGCGGGACCACCAGCCCGGGCGGACAAATGGACCTGCGAAACCATCTTCCCAGCGAAGTCATTACAGACCCCATCTCCGTGGAGGAGGCCTATCGGGGCTCTTTGAAGGCGATGCTGCTGCGGTATGTGGGCAACTATGTGGTGGCCACCTTCCTGGTGGGCACCCAGAACACGGTGGCATGGGAAGGCATTTTGTATGACGTGGGCAATGATTATGTGACCATTTACCAGGAGGGCCGGGACCGGTACATCGTATCGGACATTTACTCTTTGAAATTCATCGAGTTCTACGACACCCGGTGCCGGGAGATGTGCCATGAGATGCTCCAAAACGGCCAGTGGCAGGGAGGCACCACCTGAGAAAACAGTTGCACAGGCGGGGGAAATTGTGCTAAAATCCACGGTATCCGACATTCTTGTACGAAAGGGAGATCCCGATGGATTTTGAAAAATTGGCAGCGGAGCGGTATTCTCTCCGCAAATTCAGCGATCAGCCCGTGGAAGAGGAGACGCTGGCCCGGATCCTGGAGGCCGGCCGCAACGCCCCCACCGCCCACAATAACCAGCCCCAGCGGATCCTGGTGCTTCGGAGCAAGGAGGCCCTGGCCCTGGCGGACGGCTGCTCCAGATCCCATTTTGATTCTCCCGTGATGCTGGTGGTCTCTTATGATCCGGCCGACGCCTGGATCCGGGAAGAGGACGGCAAAAACCACGGGGAGATCGACGCCGCTATCGCCACCACCCAGATGATGCTCCAGGCAGCGGATCTGGGCCTGGGCACCACCTATATAGGCATGTTCGACCCGGAAAAGCTCCGGGCGGCCTTCCCGGAGGAGCTGGCGGGCCTGGTGCCGATCGCCCTGCTGGCCCTGGGTTATCCTGCCGAGAACGCAAGACCTTCCCGTCTCCATACCGAGCGCAAGCCGCTGGAGGAAATGGTCCGCTATCGCTGAAAGCGGAAACTCCGGCGGGAAAGAGCAGCCTGCCTCCGCCGTCGGGCGGATGGCAGGCTCTTTTGACGTTGTGAAAAAACGCTGAAGGGACCGTTCCGCAGGCTGCTTTTTCAGCTGGAAAGAGAGCTGACTGATCATCGTTTAGATGGTCGGTCAGCTCTTTTTTGTCCGTTTCTGCCAAAAAAGAAAGCCAAAATTTATCAGATTCACAAAACGGGCGGAGAAATGCATTTTTTACCGGTTGTTTTTCTGCGCAATTTTCACGTAATCGTATGATTTAGGACATTTTGATTGGGTTTGTGAGAGTTTTAACCGATTTTGATAACTTTTTCACAAAAAAACTGCTAGACAAGACTTGTATGACAGGTGTATGATGATTGCGAAAATTGGTAGAACCAATTCGGCGAAAGCCGAGAGATTTCAAGTGATAGGAGATTGAGCATTATGGATTATCAGGCACTGACGCCGGAACTCGTCCAGGAGCTGTCCGCCATCGCGCCCGGCCGCGTGTTTACCGGCAGCGACATTAATGAGGATTACAGCCACGACGAGATGCCCATTTACGGCAAATCCGTTCCCGAGGCCGTGGTGGAAGCTGCTTCCACCGAAGAGATCGCCGCGGTGATGAAGTTTTGCAACGAGCATCACATCCCTGTTACCCCCCGCGGCGCCGGTACGGGCCTGGTGGGCGGTGCGGTGCCCATCCGCGGCGGTGTGCTGCTGGTGACCACCCGGATGAACAAGATCCTGGGCTATGACGAGGAGAACTTCACCGTCACTGTACAGCCCGGCGTCCTGCTCAATACTCTGGCAGAGGACGCAGCCTCCAAGGGCCTGCTGTATCCCCCCGATCCCGGTGAGAAGTTCGCCACCCTGGGCGGCAACGTCTCCACCAACGCCGGCGGCATGCGGGCCGTCAAATACGGCTGCACCCGGGATTATGTGAAGGCCATGACCGTGGTCCTGCCCACCGGCGAGATCATCCATCTGGGCAGCTCCGTCTCCAAGACCAGCTCCGGTTACAGCCTGCTGAACCTGATGATCGGCTCCGAGGGCACCCTGGGCATCATCACCGAGCTGACGCTCAAGCTGATCCCCGCTCCCAAGGAGACCATCAGCCTCATCATCCCCTATCCCGACATGGAGTCCTGCATCGCCACGGTGCCCGCCTTCTTCATGCATCACCTCAATCCCCAGGCGCTGGAGTTCATGGGCAAGGACATCGTCATCTCCTCCGAGGCCTATGTGGGCAAGCAGGTGTTCCCCCGGAAGATCGACGGCGTGGAGGCGGAGGCCTATCTGCTGGTGACCTTCGACGGCAACGACGCCGATGAGCTGGACGCCGTGATCGAGAAGGCGTCCGAGGTGGTGCTGGAAGCCGGCGCCATCGACGTGCTGGTGGCAGATACCCCGGCGCTGAAGCGGGATGCCTGGGCTGCCCGCAGCAGCTTCCTGGAGGCCATCATGGCGGATACCAAGCTGCTGGACGAGTGCGACGTGGTGGTTCCCGTCACCCAGATCGCCAAGTTCCTGGGCTATGTGGAGTCCCTGGAAGAGACCGTGGGCCTGAAGGTCCGCAGCTTCGGCCATGCCGGCGACGGCAACCTGCACATCTATTGCTGCAGCAACGACCTGGAAGAGGACGAGTTCAAGGCCCGGGCCGAGAAGTTCATGGAGGCCGTTTACGTGAAGGCCACCGAGCTGGGCGGCCAGGTCTCCGGCGAGCACGGCATCGGCCACGGCAAGGTGCCCTATCTGGCCGAGTCTGTGGGCGAGGTCAACATGCGGCTGATGGAGCAGATCAAGCAGGTGTTTGACCCCAACCTGATCCTCAACCCCGGTAAAGTCTGCTACAAACTGTAATACATAACGATTAAAATACAAAACGGAATCGCTTGCGGCGATGATCGACAAAGAAAGGCGGAAAATCACATGGCTTATTTGATCAATCCCGAGGACCAGGACCTGCTGGACAGCGTGCGGGAGTTCTGCGAAAAAGAGATCAAGGAACAGTGCAAGGAGTATGACGTCTCCGGCGAATGGCCGGCGGAGATCTACAAGAAGGCGGCGGAGCTGGGCTACAACGGCCTGGAGGTCCCCGAGGAGTACGGCGGCCTGGGCCTGGAGCGCATCACCGTGGCCGCGCTGATGGAGGAGTTCGCCAAGGCGGACGCTGGTTTTGTCACCACCATCACCGCCAGCAACCTGGCCCTCAAGGCCGTCCTCATCGGCGGCAACGAGGAGCAGAAGCAGCACTGCTGCGATCTGCTGATGGAAGGCAACCACGGCGCCTTCTGCCTGACCGAGCCCATGGCCGGTTCCGATGCCGGCAACTCCAAGACCACTGCGGTCCGGGAGGGTGACGAGTACGTCCTCAACGGCCGCAAGTGCTTCATCACCAATGGCGGTGTGGCCTCCTTCTATGTGGTCACCGCTATGACCGATAAGTCTCAGGGCGTCAAGGGCATGTCCGCCTTCCTGGTGGAGGCCGGCACGCCGGGCCTGTCCACGGGCAACCACGAGAACAAGATGGGCATTCGCACCTCCAACACCTGCGACGTGGTGTTTGAGGACTGCCGCATTCCTGCCTCTGCTCTGATGGGTGCCGAGGGCGAGGGCTACAAGATCGCCATGAAGACCCTGGACATGTCCCGTACCTGGGTGGGCTGCGGCGCTGTGGGTATTGCCCAGCGGGCCATTGATGAGGCGGTTGCCTACGGCAAGCAGCGCATCACCTTTGGCAAGCCCATTCTGAAGAACCAGGGCCTCCAGTTCATGATCGCCGACATGGAGATCCGGGTGGAGACCGCCCGTCAGATGGTGGCCCACGCCCTGAAGCTGATGGACGCCGGTCTGCCTTACAGCCGTGAGTCCGCCATCGCCAAGTGCTATGCCGGCGACATCGCCGTGCAGAACGCGCTGGATGCCATCCAGATCCTGGGCGGTTACGGTTACAGCCGTGAGTACCCGGTGGAAAAGCTCCTCCGGGACGCCAAGATCTTCCAGATCTACGAGGGTACCAACCAGATCCAGCGGATGGTCATCGGCAAGAGCGTCATCGGCAAGTTCTGAGAACTGCATCGGCCAGCGGCGCCCGGCGGTCTGCCGGGCGCCGGGGCCGTCCCTTCGGTGCGGCTGCCCGGTGTTCCGGGACAGCCGGCTTTTCGGAACAGGGATCCGGCGCGTCGGCTCCGGATCCTGAGCGGAATCTAACAATAAGGAGTAAAGCAACATGGAACTTTTGGTTTGCATCAAGCAGGTGCCGGATGATTCCGTCACCGTGACGCTGGACCCGGCCACCGGCGGTCCCCAGCTCAAGGACATCACGCCGGTGGTCAACGCCTTCGACACCTATGCCCTGGAGATGGCTACCCGATTCAAGGAGGCCAACGGCGGCAGCGTGACGGTGGTCACCATCGGCGACGAGGCCGCCCTGACGCCGTCTCTGCGCAGCTGCCTGTCCGTGGGTGCGGAGCACGCCTACGTGGTGACGGAGCCTGCTGCAGTCTCCGCCCTGGGCAAGAGCTACCTGCTGGGCAAGGCTGCCGGCAAGCTGGCAGAGGGTCCCTTTGATGTGATCTTCTGCGGCTGCGAGTCCACCGATACCGCCGACGGCCAGGCGGGCGTGCAGCTGGCAGAGCAGCTGGGTCTGCCTGTGATCACCAACGTTCTGGAGCTGGAGCCCAAGGACGGCGGCATCTCCGCCAAGCAGGAGACGGAGGAGGGCTACCGTGTGGTGGAAGCGCCCTGCCCCTGCGTGGTAACGGTGACCAAGCCTGCCTATGAGCCCCGGTATCCCTCCATCAAGAGCAAGATGGCGGCCCGGAAGATGCCCATCGGCACGCTGTCCGCGGCAGATGCCGGCGCGGAGGAAGCCCGTGTGGCTGCAGCGCCTGCCAAGCGTGTGGTGCTCGCTGCGCCTCCCCAGCGGCAAAGCGGCGTGAAGATCCAGGAGAAGGAAGCCGCTGAGTCCGTGCGCCGGGCCATGGAGATGCTGGCCGGTCAGAAGCTGATCTGAGGGAGGATTTGAAGATGCAGAATCATGGCATTTTGGTATACATGGAGTGCGCTGACGGCCAGCCGGTAAAGGCGGGCCTGGAGGCGCTCAATGCCGCACAGCGCCTGGCGGCGCAGCAGGGCGGCAAGCCTGTGGCGGCAGTGCTGCTGGACAGCGCCGACGCCGCGGCAGAGGTGGGCGCCTACGGCGCCGCAGAGATCCTGAGCGCCCAGGTGGGCGGCTATCAGGCCGAGTGCTACGCCGCAGCTCTGACGGAGCTGTGCCAGCGCTATGAGGCGGACTGCCTGCTGATGGGTTCCACCCGGGACGGCAAGGAACTGGCGGCACGGGTAGCGGCCCGGCTGGGCGCCGGCTGTGTTACCGACGCCAATGGCCTCTCTGAACAGGGCTGGGTCCGCTCTGTGTACGGCGGCTCTCTGCTGGAGACCGTGGCAGTGGAAGGCACAGCTGTGGTGACGGTCCGTTCCGGCAGCTTCGGCAAGCCGGAGCGGGAAGAGGGACGCACCGCGTCTGTCCAGGAGGAGACCGTGGCGATTCCTGAAGTCCGCGCGGTGATCCGGGATACCGTGAAGGAACTGGCGGAGATGGTGAATCTGGAGGACGCCGAGGTCATCGTGGCCGGCGGCCGCGGCATGGGCAGCGCCGAGAACTTCGCCATGGTGAAGGAACTGGCGGATCTGCTGGGCGGTGTGGTCGGTGCAAGCCGTCCTGCCATCGAGGAGGGCTGGGTGCCCCGTAACCATCAGGTGGGCCAGTCCGGCAAGATCGTGGCGCCCAAGCTGTACATCGCCTGCGGCATTTCCGGTGCCATGCAGCATGTCTCCGGAATGAGCGGCTCCGGGTACATCGTGGCCATCAACAAGGATGAGGACGCTCCCATCTTTGACGTGGCGGACGTGGGCATTGTCGGCAATGTGAATGAGATCCTGCCGCTGATGATCGAAGAAGTCAAGGCTCGCAAGAGCTGAGAAAATCGCGGCGCAGGACATTTGTCCTGCGCCGCGTGTATTGGAGGATGCCATGCCCCAGAAAACAAACGGCTTACAGGATTCCGACCGGATGTATGTGCGGGTGATCGACTATATCAAGCAGGAGATCACCGCCGGACGGCTGCAGATCGGTTCCAAGCTGCCGCCGGAGCGGACCATGGCGGAGATGCTGGGCGTCAGCCGCAATTCCGTCCGGGAAGCGGTCCGGGTTTTGGAGATCATGGGGACTACCGTCAGTGTCCAGGGCGCGGGACATTTCATTGCCAACAACTTTGAAAGCGCTCTGGTGGAAACGCTCTCACTGATGTTTGTGCTTAAGGAGCTGGATTTTCAGCAGGTCAGCCAGCTGCGCTATGCCCTGGAGCTCAAATCCTTTACCCTGGCGGTACAGAACGCCACGGAGCAGGATCTGGCGGATCTGCGGGAGATCATTTCCCAGCTGGATATGGGCATTAAGGAAGAAGAGGAGAACGTGCTGCTGGATAAGCGGCTGCATTACACCATTGCCCGGGCGTCGGGCAATATGCTTTTCGTGGAGATCCTCCAGGCCCTGTCGGATGTGATGGATCGGTTCATCGCTGATCTGCGGCAGGATATTATGTCGGAGGAGAGCCGCAAGAAAAAGCTCCACGATGCCCACCGGCGGATGGTGGAGAGCATTTTTACCAAGGATGTGGCCGCCGGCTCCGCGGCGGTGGAGGAACATTTCGCCCTGATCGACCAGCGGCTGGAGACACGTACCCAAAACCGTGCTGAATCATAAATTCACGACTTGATAGAGGAGAAAATTCTGATGGCGGTTGTAAATCTTGATTTTTATTCTTATGAGCTGGCAATGAACACCCAGGCGACCGTGCTGCTGCCGGAGCGCAGAGGCGTTCCCTGCACCTCCCGGGAAGGGCGCCCCTATCCGGTTTTGTATCTGCTGCACGGCCATGGCCAGGACCACACCAGCTGGCTCCGCTTGACTCGCCTGGAAAATTACCTGCAAAACAGCGATGTCATTGTGGTGATGCCCAACGGCAGCCGGGGCTGCTATGTCGATGGCGTTCACAGCCATCGGTATGGTACCTATCTGACCGAGGAGCTGCCCTGCATCCTAAAAAACTGGTTCCACATCTCCAATCAGCGGGAGGAGACGATGATCGCCGGCATGTCCATGGGCGGATATGGTGCGCTGCGGGCGGCACTCAGCCATCCGGAGCAATACGGCACGGTCGTCGGACTTTCCTCGGTCATTCGGATGGGAAAGACCAGCCTTCGGGGACACGCGGATAAGGGACTGGCCATTCCGGAGGTACCGGAGATTGACGATAACTTCCAGGAGATCTTCGGAGATGACGCATCTTATGAGATCTCGGCATACAGCCTGCGTAAGTTGGCACGGGATCTGGAAGCAAGCAGCTGCCCCAGACCCCGCCTGCTCCAGATGTGCGGCGATGAGGATCCTCTGCTGTCCGGCTGCCGGGAATTTGACGCATTTTTGACACAGGAGTGCCCTTCCATCCAGCATGAACTGCAGGTGGCTCCCGGGATTCATGATTTTGCCTTTTGGGACGGGATGCTGCCGGAAGTGCTCCGGTTTTGCAATTTGATCTGACGGGCAAAAAGCCGCGTAACCCCTGTCCGCTCTAAGAGCGGGCAGGGGCTTTTTACAAGATTTGAACACTGGGTTTCCTGCCATAGCTGTGCAGAAAAATCAAAAAACGAAATATAAAAATCAAAAATCAACAACTTTGAAATTATGCAAAATACACAATAGCAAACCTTGCATGAGCTGAAAAACTATGGAAAGTGAAAATATTAACACAAAAAACCCGGGTTTTTTAAGGAAAAACACAAGCTTGTTTGATTTGACGAAGTATCATAAGACAAGGCGGAATTTGCACGGCAGGAATTTCAAATAAAAACGCTTTTTTATATATCGCTCCCGGCGGACAAGAACGCTATAATAAGAACAGATTTTGGACGGGCGCTGTTGCGCCCGGCGGTATTGGAAAGCTCGAAAGGGAGGGAAAAACAAAGAAAGGGGAGATGCGTTCCCGCCGAGCGGCGGATGGAACCGGACCTGCGCAGCAGGACCGGCAAAGCGCGTGTCTGAGAGGGAGGCAGCGCTTGGTCTCAACTCCTTGCGGCTTGAAAAGTACCGTTCCATGATCTGCCTGTGTTTGATTTCTTAGGAGGTGTGTTTATGACGCAATTTGTTCTTGCAATCCTGATTTCGATTGCAGTCCTGATCTTCATGATCGTTAAGCTGAACATCCATCCCGTCATTTCCCTGTTTGTCGGCAGTATGATCGCCGGTTCCATTCTGGGCAACAATCCGGTGACTACCATTACGGCCATCGCCAACGGCTTCGGCAGCACGCTGGGCAGCATCGGCATGACCATCATCTTCGGTTCCGTCATCGCCTGCTCCATCCGGGATTCCGGTGCCGCCAAGTCCATGGTGAACTTCTTCATCAAGCTCTTCCACGGCAAGAATCTGGAGCTGTCCACCGGTATGGCGGCCTACATCATGTCCATCCCTGTGTTCGGCGATGTGACCATGGTGCTGATCTCCCCTCTGTGCGCCATCATTTCCAAGCGCCAGAATAAGCCCATGGGCCAGATGGCTGCGTTCACGGTCCTGGCTCTGAACCTGACCCACTCCATGGTTCCTCCCACCCCCGGCATCCTGGCGGTTGCCGTGCTGCTGGGCGCTGACCTGGGCCTGGTCATTCTGTGGGGCATTGTCTGCTCCTTCATCGCCTACATCATCACCTGGATCCTGATGCGCAAGTGGGCCGGCAAGGATTACTATCCCCCCAAGCCCGAGTTCGTGGAAGGCGTGGAAGAGGTCAAGAGCAACGACTACCATGATCTGCTGATCAAGGAGGAGAACCTCCCCAACGTTCTTTTCGCTATGTCCCCCATCCTGGTCCCCGTCATCCTGATCGCTCTGGCTTCCTTCGCTGACATGACTATGGCTGAGGGTGCCATGGCCCGTGTGGTGCTGGATACCCTGGGCAACCGGAACATCGCTATGTTCCTGGGCATGGTGTTCGGCTGGCTGCTGGCTGTGACCCATAAGGAGAAGGCCCTGGCCAACTACAATCAGACCTCCGGCAAGAACGAGAAGAGCCTCTTCACCATGATGTTCAACGGCTGGGTCGGCGAGGCCCTGGAAGTCGCTCTGGTTCCTCTGATCGTCACCGGTTTCGGCGGCGGCTTTGCTCAGATCATTAAGGACGCTCCCGCTGCTGGCGAGCTGGGCGACGTAGTGGCGGCCAGCGGATTCCCCGGACTGCTGGTTCCCTTCGTCATCGGCGCTGTAATGGAGTGCGCTGTCGGTTCCCGTACCACCGCCGGCATGACGGCTGCCGGTCTGTGCCTGCCCATGCTGGATTCCCTGGGCATCTCTCCCGTGGCCTGCGCGGTCATGATCGGTGCCGGCACCATGATCGTCTCTCACGTCAACGACTCCGGCTGGTGGGTCAGCCAGTCCATGCTCAACATGGATATGACCCGTACCTTCAAGTACAACACCCTGGTGGGCGGCGTTGCCGGTGTGATCGCCGGTATCGTTGGCGCCATCTTCATCACCGTCGGTGCGATGTAAGAATGCGGCTTGGGACTGCGTTTGCAGTCTGAGCGCATGGTGTAAGCGTACATAGAATAGGGGCCACCGTTGGTGCCGTATGTGGCAGCGGCGGTGGCCCCTTCTCTTGAAATTCAGTGCGTATAACAGGCGGTTTGCGGTAAAATTCGCCTGCAAATACCATCTCAGACAACAACCATCCAATCAAAGGTAAAAAGGAGAAAAAGCAAATGATGCAGAAAAGTCATGACGATCGGATGCTGTGGGCACAGTTCGACTCCCTGGAAATGGGCACGGGCTGGGACGACACGGACATCGAAAAGCCTCAGATCATGGTGGAGAGCGTGTACGGCGACTCTCACCCCGGCAGCTGGCACCTGAACCAGCTGGTGGAGCAGGCGGT
>CALXDH010000023.1 GCA_944387015.1 uncultured Oscillospiraceae bacterium | reverse complement strand
ACGCCGGCAAGATCAGCGAGGAGGAGCTGGGCAAGAACTTCCCCAACACCCCCATGCTGGCCGCCATCGTGAAGGTGACCGGCGTCATCGGCGAAGAGGAGTTCATCAAGGATATGGAAGGCTCCTTTAAGCACAAGTTCGCCAGCAAGCCCCAGGTGATTGAAGGTAACATGCGCGCGCTCAAGCGCTCTTTGGAGGAGGTGCAGGTAGGATGAGCCATCTGGCAAAGGATATGACCCCCGACGTGACCTGGAAGGAGATCACCCCGGGCTGCAACATTTATGAGGGCGGTACTTCCGCCACTGTGGAAACCGGCGACTGGCGTACCATGAAGCCCATCATCGACTGGGACAAGTGCAAGCAGTGCCTGCTGTGCGCCCCCGTGTGCCCCGATATGTCCATCCCTGTGGGCGCCGACGGCAAGCGCGGCGAGTTTGACTACTTCTTCTGCAAGGGCTGCGGCATCTGCGCGAACGCCTGCCCCTTCGGGGCCATCACCATGGTCAAGAACACGAAATAAGGAGGGGAAGGAACATGGGTATCAGAGAAAGACTTTCCGGCAACGAGGCCGTTGCCTATGCAATGAAGCAGATCAACCCCGATGTGATGGGCGCTTACCCCATCACGCCGTCCACGGAGATCCCCCAGTACTTCTCCGCTTATGTGGATAACGGGGAAGTGGACACCGAGTTCATCGCCGTTGAGAGCGAGCACTCCGCCATGTCCACCTGCATCGGCGCCGAGGCTGCCGGCTGCCGCGCCATCAGCGCCACTTCTTCCTGCGGCCTGTGCTACATGACCGAGATGCTGTACGTGGCTGCTTCCGACCGTCTGCCTATCACGCTGGCGGTTTCCTGCCGCGCCCTGTCCGGCCCCATCAACATCAACAACGACCACTCCGACGCCATGGGCGTGCGGGATGCCGGCTGGCTGATGCTGTTCGCCGAGACCAACCAGGAGGCCTACGACAACTACCTGCAGGCCATGCGGATCGCCGAGGCGGTCAGCCTGCCCATCATGATCTGCCAGGACGGCTTCATCACCTCTCACGCCATCGAGAACATCGAGCTGGTGGAAACCGATAAGGTGAAGGAATTCGTGGGCGAGTACAAGCCCCAGCACTTCCTGCTCAACAAGGATGAGCCCATGGCAGTGGGCGCTTACGCCACCCCCGTGTACTACATGGAGGCCAAGCGTCAGCAGGCTCAGGCCATGATGGACGCCAAGGACGTCATCCGCAAGGTCGGCGCCGAGTTCGGCGAGATGACCGGCCGCAGCTACGGCCTGATCGAAAAGTTCATGATGGACGACGCCGAAGAGGCCATCGTCATCATCGGCTCCTCCGCCGGTACCGCCAAGGAAGCCATCCGTGAGCTGCGGGCCCAGGGCAAGAAGGTGGGCCTGATCAAGATCCGTTCCTTCCGTCCCTTCCCCGCAGAGGACATCTGCGAGGCTCTGAAGAACGTGAAGGCCTTCGCCGTCATGGACAAGGACGACAGCTTCAACGCCCACTGCGGCCCCATGTTCGCAGAGGTCAGCGCCTCCTTGTACGCCGCCGGCATCAGCGCCCCCAAGGGCATCAACTACATCTACGGCCTGGGCGGCCGCGACGTGCGCGTGGAGAGCATCCAGCACGTGTTCGCGGAGCTGGAGAAGATCGCGGCTACCGGTGAGACCGGTGAGACGTACCGCTATCTGGACGTCCGGGAATAAGGAGGGAGAAGCATCATGAGCTACAATCTGAAAGAAAATGTCATGAAAGAGGATCGCCTCTCCGGCGGTCACAGAATGTGCGCTGGCTGCGGCTCCCCCATCGCGGTGCGGACGGTGCTGCGCGCCCTGAATCCTGAGGATCACGCGGTTGTGTGCTCCGCCACCAGCTGCCTGGAGGTCTCTACCTTCATGTATCCTTACACCTCCTGGAAGGACAGCTTCATCCACAATGCCTTCGAAAACGCCGGCGCTACCATTTCCGGCGTGGAGACGGCCTATCGCGCCATGAAGAAGCGCGGCAAGCTGGATGAGACCTGGAAGTTCATCGCCTTCGGCGGCGACGGCGGCACCTACGACATCGGCTTCCAGTCCCTGTCCGGCGCCATGGAGCGCGGCCACGACATGGTGTATGTCTGCTACGATAACGAAGCTTACATGAACACCGGCATCCAGCGTTCTTCCTCTACGCCTCACTTCGCCGACACCACCACCACTCCCGTGGGCAAAGTGGTTCCCGGCAAGCCCCAGCAGAAGAAGAACCTGACCAAGATCATGGTCGCTCACGGCGTGCCCTATGTTGCCCAGACCACCTTCATCGGCAACTTCAAGGACATCTCCGAGAAGGCCCACAAGGCCATCTACACCCCCGGCGCTGCCTTCCTGAACGTGATGGCTCCCTGCCCCCGCGGCTGGCGCTATCCCTCTGAGAAGATGATGGAAGTCACCAAGATGGCCGTTGAGACCTGCGTGTGGCCTCTGTATGAAGTCGTCGAGGGCAAGTACATCCTCAGCTACAAGCCGAAGGAGAAGAAGCCCGTTGAGGAGTATCTGAAGATGCAGGGCCGTTTCGCCCACATGTTCAAGCCCGGCAACGAGTGGATGATCGAGCAGGCCCAGAAGGAAGTGGACCGCAACTGGGAAGAGCTCCTCAAGCTCTGCGACATGTAAAACGTCCAGTTTGTCTGTTTCTGCTTGCCGGATCTGACAAAAGAACTGCATCCCCCTGTGACCGCCGGTCACAGGGGGATGTTTTCGCATATTACCTGTGGGGATGAGGCGCGGGCTTTTGGCGGAAAATCGTCCGAAGCCACAAAAAGTCCTCCGGGCCGATGACCCGCAGCAGTGTCCAGAGAAAGAGCAGCAGCAACAAACAGCAGCTTCCCGACAATACCAGGCCCAAAGCACCGCTGCCTTGAGGCAGGAGCTCTGCCCCCAGCGCGGCGGCCACGGTACAGACAGCAGCCCGCAAAACCGGAGAGAGTTCCATCCGAATGCCGGAGACCAGAACCAACCGGCGGAAACTGAGCAGGAAATTTACCAGATGGGTGACGGCAAAACTGAAAAAGTAGCCGCCCAGTCCCAGCCGGGGCAGCAGATACCACAAAAACGCCACATCCAGGAAGGAGGTCAGAAGGTTGTACCGGGCGTTGGCATCCTGGTGTCCAAGCCCCTTGCAGACGGCGTCGGTGACGATGTCGGTGTAGAGCAGAGGCACCAGAGGGGCATACAGCCGCAGATAGGTCCCGGCATCGGGCTCATGGTAGAGCAGTTCTCCCAGCGGACGGGCCAGGGAGAAGAGCACACTGCCCACGGCCAATCCATACAGCAGGGCCGTCCGCAGGCTGCGCCGCGCCAGATACCGCACCCGGGGCTGGCGGTGCCCGGCGGCACAGCGGGAAAACTCCGGGATCAAAAGCGAGGAGAGCGAGAACAAGATGGCGGCCGGCAGCATCAGTACCGGAAAGACCATGCCGTGTACGATGCCGTAGTCCGCCATGGCGTTGACCGTTCCCGCAAACAGCACCAGCCGCTTGGGGATGATGAGGTTTTCCACGGTGTTGAGCCCGGAACGCAGATTGTCGGTAAGTCCCAGCGGCAGCGCGATCCGCAGGATCCGCCGGTAGGGCGGCCGGACTTGGGATGCGGTGGCCGGGCGGAGTGGGCCGGTGCGCTGAAGGAGCAGCAGCGCGCAGAATCCCACCGCACAGGCTGCGCCGTTTCCCAGGGCCACAGCGGAACAGGCCTGGCCGCTGTCCATCCCGGACTCCCGGGCCAGGAAAAAAACCGTGACGGCCATGGAGCATCCCTGCTCCAGAAATTCCACAAAAATCAGCTCCCGGATCCGCCCCAGGGAGGTACAGTAGGCATCCAGCACACTGCCCAGACACCGCAGCGGCAAAAACAATGCACAGATCCGCAGCGCTGGGAGTACGGCCCTGTCGCCCACCCAGCTCTCCGCCAGCAGCGGGGCAAAATGCCACAGCCCCAGCGCCGCCAGCGATCCCAGCGCCAGCGCATATCGAAAGCAGCCCCGCAGCACGGCCCGGGCATCCTGGGCGCGGCCCCGGCCCAGGGATTCGGCGGTAAGGTAGACCGCACAGGTGCGGATGCCTGCGGAGCCCAGGGTGAAGGCCAGCTCTTTTAGGGAAAACGTCAGCTGCAAAAGGCCCATTCCTGCGGCACCGATCCGGCCGGACAAGAAGACCTGAAAGCTCATCAGGATCAGCCGCAGCAGCAGATTGGATCCCGTCAGGAGCACCGTTCCGTAAAAGATGGAGTTTCCAGTTTGCAAAGCCCTCACCTCCCTCTTTACTATATGGGGAGAAGGCGGCAAGATTCCCGGAAGAGCGGGAAAAAGAGCAGCGGCAAACTTTTTCGCCGGTCTCTGCGTCTATATCAAAAAGGCCGCCTGTACGGCGGCCGGCACCTGATGGAAAGGATGAAATGAGATGCGAAAATTGGGTTTACTGCTGGCGGTGGGGCTGCTGTGCCTGTCACTGGCGGCCTGCGGCCAAAGCGGGGAAAGCAGCAGTGGGGATACCGCTGACCAGGCGGAGCAGTCTCAGCTGCCGGAGATGAATGAGACGGAGGAGGTACAGGACGAAGCGCCAGATGCTGCGGAGCCGACGGAACCGGAACCCGATTCGCAGGCGCCCCTGTACGAGGATAATTTTTCTGTGGATACAGAGGCGGTGACGGCCTTTGCGCAAAAGATCCAGTCGGTGACGGCGGAGCAGGACCTGGAAGGATTAGCGGATCTGATCGCCTATCCCGTCTATGTGGGCTTTCCGGAGGGCGGGGAGTCTGTGACATCCAAAGAGGAATTTGTGGCGCTGGGCGCAGAGCGGATCTTTACGGAGGAACTGCTCCAGGAGATCCAGGATGCGGATTTGGAGAGCCTCTCCCCCAGTATGGCGGGATTTTCCCTGTCTGCAAGCGGAAAGCCCAACATTGTATTCGGCGTGGCGGAAGGAACGCTGGCGGTACTGGCCATCAACTATTGAATAACGCAGAAAAAAGCGCGCTCTGCCAACGGCAGAGCGCGCTTTTTTCATATGAATGTTTTCCCCAAACCGTGTCATCACTGTGGAAAAGTCGGCACATGCCTGGGGCCACGAACGGTCCTTCAGGGCGGTATCGGCAGCAATTTTCAAAAAACTGCCGCTCGTTTCAAAAAGATGCGTGGAAAACTTTTGCCAAGATCAGAACTTCAGGCGGAATGCGACATCGCCTGCCCGGATCTCAGCGCCGCTGCGGAGTACCTGAGGGGCATCCACCGGGGTGTTGTTGACAAAAGTCCCGTTCTGGGAACCAAGGTCCTCCACACACACGGCGCTGCCGGTCCAGAAGATCCGCGCGTGGCGGCGGGAGAGGGAGGGGCAGTCAAAGCAGATGTCACAGGCGGAATCCCGGCCCAAGATCAGCTCACCGGTCAGATCGAACGTGGTGGCCTGGCTGGACAGGCTCCCTTCCAGAACCTCCAGCCGGAGGTAAATGCCGCTGCTGCCGGACTCCTCCGGCTGGGACGGCTGGGGAGAGGCCGGGGCGGGAGCGTTCTTTCGCCGCAGCAGTGCAGCCGCAGCCACCGCTGCCGCGATCACCGCCACGCCGATCACGATCACCACGGTGGGGGAGAACTGGAACGGCTCGGAGGGCTCTTCCGGTTCCGAAGCCGTTGGTGCTGGTGTATCCGCGGCTTCGGCAGGGGGAAGCGCCGGGTCAGGCGAGGTGTCGGCACCGGCCTCACTGCTGTCAGAGGCGGGGAGCTCCACCTCGGACGTTCCCCGGCATACCAGCTGCGAACCGGAGCCGAAGGTGACGGTCACCGGCTGGGTCCCGCCGTCCGAGGAATCGGCGCCCAGCTGGAATCCGGTGACCAGCAGGTCTCCGGTATAAGATGCCAGCTGTTCCGCCGCCTCTCCGGCGGTCAGGTCTGGGCCTACCTCCAGGTGGATCCCGCGGGAGGCGTCTACCAACCCGGAGAGCCGGGCTAGGGCTTCGGTGTCGCTGCCGAAGCCTACCGCGTGGAGCAGCACATCAGACTCCTCCAGCCGGGCGGCAAGGGATTCCTGGGAAACGCCGCCCTGGGGATCGTACTGCACGGCGTCCGACAGCACGATGATGCTGCGCAGCTCGTTGCCGGACCGGGGCAGGGCCGCGAAATAGTCCAGAGCCTGGTCAAGACTGGTGTTGAGCCGGGTCTGGGTAGCGGTGTAGGAGATGGAGCCTGCTGCATCCGTCAGCTCTGCGCCGGAGAGATCCTCGGAGAGCACGGTGAACTCCTTCCCGAAGGTGGCCAGGAGGAACCGGGTATTCTCCCCGCTGGCCTGAGCCAGCGTCTGGGCAAAGGCGGTGACGTCTGAGGCAAAATCCGGCATGGAGTTGGAACAGTCCACCAGCAGCATCTCCACCACGGGAGAGCCGGCCTGACGGACGGTTTTGAGGGAATCGGAGGCGGGAAAGACCTGTCCGCCCACCGTGGCCTCCGCCTTGGTGATGGGCTCCGTGACGCCGGAGAGAACAACATAGGTGTAGAGCGTGCCGTCGTAGACAAAGGTGCGCACCAGGTCCGCACTTGCCGCCGCCAGGGCCGAGACGCACAGGCACGCCGCCGCGGTGGCACCAAGGAAAAACCGCAAAAACCGCTTCATCGTCATTCCTCCACAAAAACGGTGATGAGGGAGAAGTTGTCATTCCCCGGCGGGATGCGCCGGATGTGGCGCAGCAGCATCAGCTGCGCCCAGTGCTCCGGGGACTGGGCCTTGGCCAGGTCCAGCAGCATCTCCTCATTGTATACAAATTCCCAAAACCCGTCGGAACAGAGGACAAAGGCGTCCCCTGCCTGCACAGGCTCCACTGCTGCCTCCGGCTGGCAGGTGGGCTTGCCCAGCGTCCGCAGAAGGCTGGAACGGTCGTCGTCATGATAGATGTCCATATAGGAGATCTCGCCGCCCAGATACTTCTTGTAGGTCACGGAGTGATCCTGCGTCACGGAGAGGAGTTCACCGCCGGAGAAGTGATAGACCCGGGAGTCGCCGATATGGGCCCGGAGGGCCTGCGCGTGATTAAGCACCAGGACAGCGGCAGTGGTTTTCATGTCCCCCTGGCCCTCCTGGGCCTGCTGGGAGAGAATCTGCTGGTTGGCGGTGCGGAACAGGGCCGTGAGGCCGTCACCGTCCAGGGCTTCCGCCTGGAGACAGCTGTCAAAGAGCGTGTCTGCGGCAAGCGCCGAGGCCACCTCCCCGCTCTGGTGGCCGCCCAGGCCGTCCGCCACCACAAAGACGCCCCGGTCCCCTTCCGCCCGGCAGCGGACGCTGTCCTCATTATGGGCGCGTCCGCCCCGGTTGGTATAGGAAAAAGCTGAGATCTTCATGGCTCACTCCAAATCGAGATACAGCGTGTTGTCCGGCTCTCCCAGGTAGATGGAGCTCTTGGGCGGCAGCTTTACCGGAGACTCCGGCGCGATCCGCTGGCCGCCGGCCAGGAAGGTGCCGTAGGTGGAACCAAGGTCCGTCACCACAAAGACCTGTGCCTGCTCGTCAAAGTAGATCTGGCAGTGATGGGCACTGACGCCGGGGGTATTCTCCCGGAACACCAGACGGCAGGTGGCGTTATCCCGCCCCACCTGGATGGGCTGGTGGTGCAGCGGAACCGTCATGCCGCCGTGCTGGGTGGACATGGAGCGAATGACGGGACTGGCACCGGACTGGGCGGGCTGCTCCGGCGTCTGAGGCTGAGCCGGCTGTCCGGCGGCCTTCTTCCGCTTCTTGGAGGCGGAGGCCACCAGAATCACCACCACCAACACCACGACCACCGCTCCGCCGATGGCACCGTAGAGCATCCAATTACTGCCGGAAGCGCTCTCTGCCGTGGTGTAGGGGATGTTGTTGCGGTCCAGCAGGGGCAGGATCTCGCTGACGGAGACGGCATAAAAGAGGTTCTGGTCCAGATCCGACCCGGCGGTGTTGATGCCGATGACGGCACCGTCCCCATCCGTCAGGGGACCGCCGGAGTTGCCGCCGCTGAGGGCTGCGTCGGTCTGGATCAGCTTGCGGCCGGTGCCGCTCTCCGTCAGAAAGCGGCTGATGCTGCCGGTGGTGACGGTGGCGTCGCTCTTGCTGGCGGAGGTGACGGACTGGACCGTCAGGTCTGCCGCCAGAGGATAGCCCACCGCGTAGACCTCATTACCCAGCGCGGACTCCGGGGCCTCCCGCATGGAGAGGGCCACCCGCTGGTCCGTGGGCTCCGCCAGCTTTAAAAGGGCTACGTCCTTTTCATAGTCATAGTCCACCAGGTAAGCTTCTTCCTCCGTGTCCTCGTCAAAGAATACGGCCAGCTCGCCGCCGCCCAGGGCCTTGCCTGCCAGGATGAAATCCTCCACTACGTGGCAGTTGGTGACGATGTATTGGGGGTCTTCCCCCTGCCGGCCCACGAAGAAGCCGGTGCCCCGCCAGTAGGACATCTCGCCGGTGCTGTCCGGCGCGCCGGAGGAGATCAGCACGATGCCGTCCAGCACGCTCTGGTCAAAGGCGGCGGAGGCCGGAACGGCGCCCACCAGGAATGCGGCCAGCAATGCCGCAGCCAATACACGGAATTTTTTCATCTTATTCCCTCCCGTTGATGGATTGAATGGAGATCATGGTGCCGGTAAAGTTATCCTGGGCCGGGAGTCCCTTTTCCAGGACCAGGGTTTCCAGCAGACGGCAGCCCGCGTCCGGAGGCAGGCACATGGCCTCCCGCAGCTCCGCAGGCGTCAGCACGCCGCTGATCCCGTCGGAGCAGAGCAGCAGCACGTCGCCGGGGCACAGGAGAAAGGGGCGGCGGTTGTAATCGGCCTCCCGCAGCTCCGGCATCCCCAAAAAAGCACTCAGCCGCCGGGCGTCCTCGTCAGATTCTGCCCGGGCGGGGTCGCTGGGCTCCCGGCTCAGTTCTTCGAGATAGAGCTCGTTGAGCCGCGTGTGTTCCCGGTTGACCTGGAACACTCCGCCATGGCGCATCAGGAAAATGGCACTGTCTCCCACGCTGATCCAGTGGAGACGGTCCCGAAGGATCCAGACCGCCACGGCGGTGGTGCCGCTGCGGCCGCCGAAGCGCTGGAAGAGCGCGTCATTGATGGCGCAGGTGCCGCTCAGCAGCTGGCGGGGGACATCGCCAGTCTCGTCCAGTGTCTGGAAGAGCTGCAAAAAGCCGTCCACTGCCGCCTCGCTGATGGCTTTTCCGTCCGCCAGGCCGCCCATCCCATCCGCCACCACGGCAAACACCCCACGGCGGGCCATGGCCTCCGGGTCCGAGGCGTTCACCAGGGCAAAGGAATCCTCCTGCCCCTCCCGGGCACCGATGCCCTGGACGTTTCCGGCCAGAATGGGAGCCTGGGACACGGGGCGGCGGAGCTGCTGCGTGGGGGCGTCATCCGTCACCCGGCGGGACCGGCGGAAAAAGTCACTGATCCGTCCCATGGCCGTCCTCTTCCTGCTTCCAGGTGAAGTGTTCGCCGCACAAAGGGACAAAGAGCAGCTTCGTCTCTCCAAAGTCGATGAGGTCGTACGCCTTCAGCGGCACG
The DNA here is from genome assembly GCA_944387015.1 of uncultured Oscillospiraceae bacterium. Lineage (GTDB taxonomy): Bacteria > Bacillota > Clostridia > Oscillospirales > Oscillospiraceae > Oscillibacter. Next base: position 28,861 of record CALXDH010000023.1, on the reverse strand, counting down.
GCGGCAAAGACCTCCTCCCCGTTGAGATAAATGATGTTGCGGCCGTCGCCGGGGATGAGGTTGAAGCGGTTGTTGCGCTCGCTGTAACTGAGCTTGGCGTGGTTTTCCGCCGAGAGTTTCATGTCCCCGGTGATGGTGATGTCCATCCGGTCGCTGCGGCCAATGGAGTTGATGCCGCCCCGGATGGTATAGCTCTTGCCCCGGCTGGGACCTGCCACGCAGGCCAGCCACCCCACCACCGGGTCAAAGCCCATCTGGGACTGCATGACGCCCACGGTCCTGCCTCCCTCCGCCACCGGAACGGCCTTGGGCGGCATGGTGGGACGGGGCTCTGCCGCCGGTGCGCCGGAAGGATCATACCCCTTGGGGGGCATGGTCTTGGAGGGCGCCGTGACCGGCGTATATCCCCGGGGCGGCTGGGTTTTCTGGTCGGCGGTCACCGGAGTGAGCGGCGCCGTTTTCTGGGGGGCCGTGGCCGGTACCGGCGTGCCGGGAGCGGGCGTGGAGAGGTGAATGGGAGCTGTGCGGCCCGCAGCCGCCACGGTGATCTGCTGATGGGTGTTGCAATAGGGACAGACGGCGTATTTTTCCGGGTCATAGAGATGGCCCCGGCCGCATTCGATCTGCGCCATGGTAATTCCTCCTTTTCCTGAATGGGTCAGCCCTTGGTCAGATTGGGAACGTGGGCCACTGGCGACCAGTCGCTGATCTTGGCATTGCCGTATTCCCGGATCTCCAGGGACTGGAGATTGGTGAGGTTTGCAAGGGCGGAGATGTCCGTGACACCCCGCTCCGTCAGGGACAGAGACTGGAGATTGGTCAGCTTCCCCAGGGGGGAGATGTCGGTCAGGCCGGGGTGGTTGTAGTCTCCGTTGATGTAGATCTCCAGAGAGCGGAGGTTGGTGAGGCTTGCCAGGGGAGCAAGACTGGTGACCCGCTCATTGATGTTGAGGTAGAGATCCGTCAGGCCGGTGAGGCTGGAAAGAGGCGCCAGCGAGGAGTAGCCTGCCGTGTCGGAGTTGCCGTAGAGCCGCAGGGAGGTCAGCTTGGTGAGGCCTGCAAGGGGCTCCAAACTGGCCACATCGCCGGAGATCTCCAGATTGGTGAGCTCCGTGAGGCCGGAGAGACCGCTGATGTCCAGCATAATGTGGGCCTGGTAGTTCATGGAGGGCAGCCGCAGGGACTGGAGCTTGGTGAGCCCCGCCAGCGGGTCTACGTTTTTATAAGTCGCGTCGCTGCCGTAGAAGTCCAGTTCCCGGAGCTCTGTCAGGTTCTCGATCCCCTGGAAGCTGGCCAGGCCGTCCGCTTTCATGGAGAGGCTCTGGAGGGAGGTGAGCTTGGAAAAGGCGGTGAGGTCCTTCACATAGCCGTCGGTATAGAGGTAGAGGGACTGGAGCTGCGTGAGGTTCGCCACCGGGGAGAAATCCTCAATATACGGATTGGTGTTGCTGCCGTTGGGAGAGATCTGCAGCTGCTGCAGCTTGGTCAGGCCCGCCAAGGGGCTTAAATCCGTAAAGCTCAAGTTGCCGTAGAGATAGCACTCCTTCAGCTCCGTCAGGCCTTCCATGCCGGAGAGGCTCTTGAGCTGCCCCATGTCCAGCCGCAGGGACTGGAGTTTGGTCATGCCGGAAAGGCAGGAGAGGTCCTCCGCCGTCAGGCCGCTGGCCGAGTTGCCGCTGCGCTGGAGTTCCAGACTCTTGAGGTTGGTCAGCGAGGCAATGGGGGAGAGATCCGCCTGGCCGAAGGTGCCGTAAAGCTGCAGCTCCGTGAGATTGGTCAGATTCTCCAGGGGAGAGAGGTCCTCCACACCGGAGACCAGGATCCGCAGGGATTCCAGGTTCGTCAGGCCTGCCAGCGGCGTCAGGTCGCTGATGCCGCTGCTTACACTGTTGCCCCAGCTGCCGTCAAAGCTGATCTCTGTCAGGCTGGTGAGCTCCGCCAGGGGGCTTAGATCGCTGATGGCAGATCCGGGGGGCAGGGAGAGATAGGTGAGATTTTTCATGTTGGCCAGAGGAGAGAGGTCGCTGATGCCGGCGTTGCCGTTGTTGCCGCTGCCGCCGGAGAGCTGCAGCTCCTCCATTTGGGTCATCCCTGCCAGGGGGGAGAGGTCGGAGATCTCGTTTTGCCGCAGATTCAGGCTCCGCAGCTCCGTGAGGGGCTCCAGAGCGGAGAGATCCGTGATCTTGTTTTCCCGCAGGTCCAGGTAGGTGAGGTTCACCATGTACTGCAGGGGTTCGATGTCCTCATCTGTCAGCCCCATGCCCTGGAGGCGCAGCTCCCGTTCATTGGTGCTGTATGTTTCCCCGGCGATGGTGACGGAGGAGACCGGCGACTGCTTGAGGGGCGGGCCGTCGTCCTTCCTGCCGCCGGAAAGGACACCCACGGCGATGACCACCGCCAGCACGGCCGCGGCAATGCCGCCGAAGAGGGCGGGCTTTTTCTTCACTTTGGCGATGGCGGCGTCCAGCTGGCCGCCGGCAGTGGCAGGCGGCGGCGCGGCGCCCGGTACCTCCACCACCCGCTGGGATTCGATGGCCTCCAGGAACTCCGCGGCGGACTGGAACCGGTCCTCCGGCTGGACGGCAAGACCCTTCAAGATGGCTTTGTCCAGGTACTCCGGGATGTCGATGCCAAGCTCTGAAATGGGGACCAGTTCATCCTTGTCCAGCCGCTCCAGGCTCTCCGGCGGGAGATACCCGGTGATGGCGGCGTAGAAGCAGGCGGCGCAGGAGTATACGTCGGTGTAGGGGCCTTGGCGGCTGCGGCGGATGTACTGCTCTTTCGGGGCATAGCCCACTTTCAAGATGACGTCCAGGCTCTTGGACTTGTCGCCGATGGAGTACCGGGCAGAACCGAAGTCCAGGAGCTTGACCATGCCGTCCTTGGTGATGTAGATGTTGTCCGGCGTCACGTCACGGTGGATGAAGCCCTCGGCGTGGACGGCGGTGAGCGCCTGGAGCACCGGGATCATCACGTTGCAGGCGTCCTCTACGCTGACCTTGCCGCCGTGATTGGCGATATAGGTCTTGAAGGAGATGCCCTCGATGTAGTCCATGACGAAGTACGAGGTGTCGTTTTCGTCAAAGTAGCTGGACACGCCGGCAATGTTGGGATGGCCGATGAACTTGGCCAGCGTGCGGGCCTCTTCCTGGAACCGTTCTGAGCCGTAGGTGAATGCCTCGGTCTTGCTCTCTGCCAGGACAGAGACGGTGGTGCCGTCCACACGGGTGGCCAGTTCACCGGGCATAAACTCCTTGATGGCGACCTTCGCGTCCAACTGGGTGTCCAGCGCCAGATAGGTGATGCCGAAGCCGCCCTGGCCCAGTACCCGGCCTACGATATAGCGGCCGTTGAGCACGGTCCCGGCCCGCAGGGCGACCGGGTACTTCTGCTCGTTTTCACTGAGGTCAAAGCCGCAGTGGGGGCAGGGACCATCTCCGTCAGGCCGCTCCTGAAAACAGTTGTAGCAAAGATGTTTGTTGAAGCCTTCCATGCAAAAACCTCACTTTACAATGGATCGTGGCCATGCATTCCCGCAGGGGAGCATGGAATGAGAAATTTGCCTGCCGCTGCAGGCGGATATAAGCCGTGATGTCTGCCGTCGGCACGCAAAAGAAAAGGCGGGCGGGATTGCTCCCGCCCTGCCCAGGATACAGGGACTACAAACCCAGCAGCTGCTTTTTCTTTTGGTCGAATTCTTCCTGTGTAATGACGCCGCTGTCCAGCAGAGCCTTGAACTTGCCGATCTCGTCCGCGGCACCGACGGGAGGCGCCTTGCGGGGAGAAGGCACCGGCTGGACCGGGGCATTCTTATCGGGGATGAGCAGGATGTGGATGATGGCTACGATGAACAGCATCCATCCATAGAACCACCACAGTCCGAAACTGTACCCCTTTTCCTTTGCGATAAAGGCGGGGATGAGCCCCAGGCCGGCGGCAAAAATCAGGCAGACGATACAGTATATCAGAAGAAAGTCTGTCATTTACCGGTACCTCGATGCCTTACAGGTCCAGCAGCTGCTTTTTCTTGGCGTCGAACTCCTCTTGGGTGATGGCGCCGCAGTCCAGCAGATCCTTGTACTTTTTCAGTTCGTCCGCCACGTCAAAGCCGGGCGTCCGCTGCCGGGGGGCAGTGTATTGCGGTGCGGAATACTGGGGCGCAGCGTACTGGGGCGCGGCATAGGGCTGGGCATCGCCGGCACCGGTCTCCAGGGCATTGATCTTATCCTGCATGAGGATAGGGGGAATGATCCCTACAAAAATCGCCAGGATCAGGCACAGCGTGGAAAGATCCGAGGGGATCCCTCTGGATATGGAGAGCTTGTCGAGCCGCTGGGCGCTCTTGTAGATCCAGTAGATGGCATAGAAGGGTACAAACATGCACAAAAGCAGTTTGGTGGTGGGGTTGCGGGGCGGCTCATCTTCCACCTGGTTGAGATAGCGGGTGGTGCGATAGATCCAGATGTAATACCAGATGCCGAAGGTGAACAGCAGCAGCAAAACATGTTTGACCATGCTGCAGTAGGCACTGCCGGCGGGAACTGTGTTCTGGGCAGTGTATCCGCCGGAGGCTGCGGATGCATAACCGCCGGCAGGGGCGGTGCCGCAGCTGTCCGCAGCGCTGCTGGCGGTGCTGCTGGCCGCGCTGATCGCGGGGGCTGCGGAACGGGACTGCACCCCGGGGAAGAGACCGCCGTTGGGATCAATGGTCCAGGCGGCGGTGCACAGCAGCACCACGGCGATCAGCGCATAAGCGATGGTGTTGGAGAAGAGCTGCTGGATGAAAAAGCCGAACCCGGATCCGACGAAGAACAGTCCCCACACCAAAGCCAGGAACCGGAACACGATGCACACGGCCAGGCAGGCAGCAGGAACGAACCAGAATTTTTTGGCGGTTTCCCGCAGCGTAGGCAGAGCCTGCGTCAAAAGCGCTACCAGCAGCAGAGCCATCATAATGAAGGCAGCGGACCGCAGCAGGTAGATCAGGCGGAAGGAAAAGCTGGTGTAAGGGGAGAACAGGTTGCGAAGTTCATTGAGGGCGATCACGCCGAATCCGATGGAGAGCAGAACGCTCTGCTTTTTCATCAGCAGCATCGCTGCGAGGAACGCATAGGCCGCCAGGAGCAAAATCCCCCAGACGATCCCGGTGATCGGGAAAACATCCGGGCCATACATGAGCCGATAGCGGCTGAAATCCACGACTTCTTTCAAAGAGAGAAGCGCGGTGATGGCGGCAGCGATCCCGCCGATGAGACTGCTGGAGACCGAGGACGTTTTGGGCTGCATGATTTTTTGTGTTCTCCGGATCGCCCGATGTGGCGCTGGGCGGAGGAGATACTCCCTTCCTGATGGATTTTCTTTCTCTCAAGATCAGAATGATGCCACACACATAAAACAGGTCAAATTGCCTGCCGCAGGGTCAAAGCAGGGTCTTTTCGTTTTCCGAGAAGAGCTTGTCGTTGATGTCGTTGAGGTCTGTGCCGTGGAGGATGCCGTGACTGATGATGGCGTCCCGTTTAATCCGGGGATAGAGCTGGGCATAGGAGGCCTGCTGAAGCAGACGCTGGGTCTCCTCCAGTGAACATCCAAGCCCGATGCACAGGCACAAAAGTCGGTCCCGGGAGGGGTTCCGCCGGCCGGAGAACACCTGGTGAAGGTAGATCTCACTCATGCCGGCCTTCCGCGCAAGGGCCGCCTTTGTCATTGTTTTTTTCTCATAGAGCTGGGAAAGAAGATCGGAAACGCTCTTGTCGGAAAAGAAAGATTGGTTTTCGTGGATGTAGTGATCGATATTTGCATCACGCATCAGCTCCTGACTCAGGTCGCTGGTGGATTTTTCTTTCACGTGGTCTCGCCCCTTTACTTCCATGTCAAAATCACCTATACTAAATGTACAACGCTTTCCAAAATCATACAATATGCACACTGCATAGTACCTTCCACTGTAAGGAGAGGATTTCCATTTACGATTGGCTGCTGCATGTTTTACAGGAAGAATATGAACAGGTCCGGCAGATGAAGGAGGGGACTCGGGGCAGCGTATGGCTGATCCGCCACAAAGCCACCGGACAAAGATTCATTCTGCATCGCTTTGCCGGAAACGCGGAGGTTTACCGCAAGCTCCTGGACTATACCTGCCCGTATTTGCCCACTGTGTATGAAGTGGCGGAGAAGGACGGGGAAAATCTGGTGCTGGAGGAATTTATTGAAGGGGATACACTGGGCTTTTTGCTTCAGGATACCCTTTTTTCCACAGAGGAGACCCGCAAAATCGCCACCCAGGTGTACCGGGCGCTGTGGGTGCTCCACTCCATCGGTGCGGTCCACCGGGATGTGAAACCGGAAAACATCATCCTGCGGGGATCGGAGGCGGTCCTCATTGACTTCGACGCTGCCCGGATCCACAAGCCGGAGCATGAAAACGACACGCAGATCCTGGGGACCACCGGCTTTGCCGCCCCGGAACAGTACGGCCTGTCTCAGTCGGACATCCGAACCGACATTTACGCCATGGGCATCCTTATCAATGTGATGCTCACCGGAGAGCACCCCTCCAGAAAGCTGGCAGAGGGGAAAATGGGCCGCATCGTGGACCGCTGTACCCATGTCAATCCCCAGCGGCGCTACAAAAATGTGCTGCGGCTGATGGAGGCGCTGTGAGATGAGCGAGAAGCGGAGCGCTTGTCCTTACTGCGGTGCCAGCTTGCCGGCAGAGGCTGCGTTTTGCCCTCATTGTATACATAGTATCCGTTCCCGTCAGGCATTGAAGGTCCCATCCCATCTGTGGAGAAAGATCTTGAAATGGGCTGTGGGCGCCGTCGTGCTGGCTGCTGTGGCCTTGGGGCTGTATCTGTATGTGGCCCCCGCGACCTATGACGCATACGGCGAAGTGACCTACACCGACGCCGACGGTACGTATCAGCTGCTGCTCACCTTCCGGAACGAGCGGTTCACCCCCCAGCCGGAGATCACGGAACAGGCAGAACAGGACGGGGAATACCGGATGCCGTCCCGGCTCTTTATCAACCATGTGGACACCGGGGCCAACGCCGGGCAGATGTTTTTGCAGAAGGTGGATACGGTCTCCGCCGAGATCCGCCAGCCGGCGGACAGCCCCTCTCCCATGGTCTGCTCCCAGCCGGAGTACCGGGACTTCTCCCCGGAGGCCGCCCAGGTCTCCCTGGTGGATTTTACCGGCCGCAGCGCCCCCGCGGAGCTGGTGTGGACCATCCGGATGGAAAACGGCGATACCATCCGGCTGCGTCAGAAGATCGCAGTGGAGCAGATCAGGACTTATGATTACGGTCCGGAGGACTATCCCATGTCCACCATGGAGGACCTTCAGGCCCTGGTGGACCGGATCTCACAGGAGATCCCGCTGCCGGCGGTGGTGAATCTGCACCTGCCTGCCGTGACCTATACCGGCAGCCTCACCATCGACGGCCGTCCTATCAATCTTTATGGCTCCGTGGATGCAATGGGGAACCGGACCACCTTTACCGATACCGTCCGGGTGGGTCCCAAAGAGGGTCCCATTACCTACTTCTATGATCTGGACTTTGCCGGGGGCGGGACCGGGGTGGGCGTGTCCGCCTCCGCCCGGTTCTGGGCGGAGAACTGTACCTTTACCCGCTGGAAAACCGGTGTTTTGGGGTATGGAGACGTGTGGGTCAACGTGATCGGCTGCCGGTTTGCGGAAAACGGCACCGGGTTCCACTTCAACAGCAGCGGGAGCTATGTGACCCACTCCCTGTTCAATGACAATACCTTTGTGGAAAATGATACCGCCGTGCTGCTGGAGGAGGTGCCGTCGGACGAACCTCTGAACTTCCAGGGCTGCCGGTTCACCGACAACGGCGTGGACATCGACAACCGCTGCGGCCAGCCGGTGGAGATTTCCCAGGCCATCTTTGAGTAAGCTGCGGCGGAAAGGAGCAACCATATGGAACGAATTTGCCCTCACTGCGGCACACCGCTGCCGGATGAGTCCGCCTTTTGCCCCCATTGCGCGCGGAATGTCCGTGAGCGGAAAACGCCAAAGATCCCCATTCCCCTGCGCAGGAAAGTCCTGCTGGGACTGCTGGCGCTGGCGGTTCTGGCCGCCCTGGGCGGCGGAATGTATTGGGCTGCCCGGCCCTACGTGCCCCAGGAGTATGACGGGGCAGGGGAAGTGTACTATACTCTGGACGATACCGCCTACCAGATCCTGGTGGCGTGGCCCAACGACCGCTGCGCACCGGCACCGGACATCTATCAAAACGGAAGGGTGGAGGAGACCACCCGCTGGCCCTCCCGGCTCTACGTCAACTACAAGGATACCGGCGCCGATGGCTGGGATGCGTTTTCCCAGCAGGTGGATGCGGTGCGTGTGGAGGTAGAGCAGGATGAAAACGGCGCTTCCGATCTTGTTGCGGAGGAACCCACCGTCCGGGACGACTACTCGCCGGACGCCGCTATGGTCTCCACGCTGGATTTCGCCGGGGATTGCGGAGAGCCGCAGGTGGTGTGGATCCTGGAGATGAAAAACGGGGATGTGATCCGGGTCCGGCAGACCATGCATGTGACGCTTATCAACAGCTATGTCTATGATTACCACGACTATCCCATGGAGACCATGGAGGAGCTCCAGGCTCTGGTGGAGCAGATCGGGGAGGAGACGGACCGGCTGGATGAGGTGCTCATCTATCTGCCCCCGGTGACTTATGAGGGAAAGCTGGAACTGACGGGCCACTCCTTTGAGTTCCATGGCTGTACGGACGGTACAGGCCGCACGGTTTTCACCGATACGGTCCAGGTGGCCACGAAGGATTCCTACTGGCTCAACTTCTTCTATGACATTGACTTTGTGGGCAGCGGCACCGGCGTGGGGCTTTCTTTTGCGGAAAGCGGGAGGGCCACCCGGTGTACGTTTACCGGCTGGAAGACCGCTGTGCTGGGCTATGGCTATGCCTGGGTCAATGTCATTGAGTGCCAGGTGACGGACAATCAGACGGGATTCCACTTCAACAGCATCGGTCAGAGTGCCAACCATACGCTCTATACCGACAATGTGTTTGCCCGCAACGGTACCGCCGTGCTGCTGGAGAATGTTCCCACCGACCTGATGATGGACTTTTCCGGGTCTGTGTTTACCGACAACGGCACGGACATCGACAACCGCTGTGCGCAGCCGGTGGATCTCTCACAGGCGACCTTTGACGGCGCCGGACCTGCCTGAACCGCGGGCGGGCTCTTTCCCAGAGAAAAAACTTATGAAACACCGGGGCCGGTTGCACATTTTTGTGCAACCGGCCCCGGTGTTTTCCCTTTAAGCAGGCGCACGGCGGCAAAAGCAGAAAAAAAGCGTCCGGGCAGCGGCCGCGGCAGACCGGAGCCGACCATGTGCGCAGAATGCAGAACGAAAGGAGAACAAAACCACATGAGTTTATATGGAGAGCACTGGAAAATTGATGATGTGACCGTGGGAATGATCCAGCGGGGGTCGGAGAATGGCTGCTACCGGGTCATCATTGAGCGGGAATACGCGGAGCTTCCCCAGATCGAGGCGATCAGTTGGCAGCAGCCTGTGATCGAGCATCTCCGGCCGGAGGTCCCTGATGAGATGGGACTGCCGGAAGGCTATGGCTTCACGGTGGAGCGGATCACCTACGACAGCGCCACCAGAAGCTACACGGTGGAGCTGAAAACGGCCCGGCAGTACTTGGGAGATGTGGCCGACTATCAGGCACAGGTGGAGAAGCTGACCGCCAGCCTCTCTGCCAAAGAACAGGAAGCGGCACAACTGCGGGAGACGGTGGCGGCCAAGGAGGCTGCCATCGAGGCCCAGTCCCAGGAGCTTGCGGCATTGAAGGAGGACGGCACCGCGGCGGCGGAGGCGCAGCTGCAGGCGGCCTATACGGAAGGAGTGGAGAGCAATGGCTGAGATGTTGACTCTGGCGGAGGAAAAGATCCGGGAGCAGGGCCGCTCGGACGCGGCTGCGCTGGCGGCACGGGCGGTGTCCGGCGAGGCGGACGGTGCGGAGCTGCTGGCAAGCAAAGCAAAGATCCCCACCTGGCGTGCCCGGGATTTCAGCACCGAGGAGACCCCCGTGGACAAGCCCTACAAATGGGGCGAGATGGTCTACAAGCTGGTGCAGCAGCATGATGCCACCGACAACCCGGACTGGACGCCGGACAAGGTGTCTGCCCTGTGGGCGGCAGTTTCCGAAGAGGGACAGACCGGGACCCGGGAAGACCCCATCACGGCGGCCCGGGGAATGGAATACGTCTATGGCCTGTACTATCAGGATCCGGAGGACGGCAAGACCTATCTCTGCAAAAGAAGCGGGGAGAGTGACGGCGGCAAGATCATTTTGCAGTACCTGCCCCATGAGCTGATCGGGCAGTACTTTGAGGAGGCCCAGTGATGGACGCGGAGAATAAGATCCTGCATCTCAAGGCTGCGGCTGCCGGAGTGATCGCAATCTTTACGGCCCTGTGGGGATGGTTTGGCTGGGTGGTGCTTGCCTGGGTGGCGCTGATGCTGGCGGACTGGCTGGTGGGCAGTGCCGTGGCAGCCAAGGAGGGCTGCTGGTCCAGCGCCAAAATGCGGGAAGGCGCCTGGCACAAGGGCGGCATGCTGCTGGTGGTATGCGTTGCCCTGACAGCGGACTGGCTGGTGGGATCCATCCTCGGAAATCTCCCCGGCGTGACGCTGCCCTTTACCTATTCGGTGCTCATCGGCCCGTTGGTGATCGTCTGGTACATCATCGGCGAGCTGGGGAGCCTGGCGGAGCACGCGGTGGCCATGGGGGCCAATGTGCCGTCATGGCTGATGGAGATGCTGGAGGCCGGGAAAAACGCCGTGGATGCCGCCGGCGATCAAATCACTGCCGGGGATGGGGCCAACACCACGCCCCGGGCATAAGCTGATAGAGAGCAGCCACATCTGCATTGTATGAGGCTGCCAATGAAGTGGGCCGCGGCGGGCCCGGGAAGGCTGCGGCCCGCGGCAGACAATATGCGGTCCGGGGCAGTGCCCCGGTGCTTTGCTGAAGGAGTGTCTATGGGGTATCTTTTGAAGGAGTGTCTGGCAAACCCCGGAAATTACGGCGGGGCCCGGACGGCCTCCCAGATCAAATATCTGGTGTTTCACTATACCGGAAACGACGGAGACAAGGCGGTCAACAACGCCGCTTATTTTCAAAACAACATTGTCAAGGCCAGTGCCCACTACTTTGTGGACGATGCCTGCGTGTACCGGTCGGTGCCGGATCTGCGGGCAGCCTGGGCAGTGGGGGGCAGCAAATATCCAAATGCCGCGCTGACCGGCGGAGGCACCATGTACGGAAAGATCACCAACACCAACAGCCTTTCCATCGAACTGTGTGATACCGTCCGCAACGGGATCTACCAGGCCAGCGAGGCCACCCTGGAAAACGCTGCGGCACTGGGACGGGAGCTGATGGAAAAATACGGAATTCCGCTTTCCAATGTGTACCGGCACTTTGATGTGACGGGAAAGCACTGTCCCAGCTATTTGATCAGCGCCCGGAAATGGGCGGAATTCAAAGAGAGATTGGAGGAGGAGACGGTGGTGCGTTATCAGTGTCTGAAGGATGTTCCGGCTGCGTTCCAGCCCACCATCAAGACTTTGATGGATGCGGGGATTTTGCTGGGGGACGGCAGCGATCCTGACGGGAACGGGGATGTGATCGATCTGAGCCACGACCAGGTGCGCACGCTGGTGTTCGTGTACCGGGGCGGCGGCTTTGATGAAAAGCTGCGGAAAGCCGGACTGAAGCCGGTGGTGGGCTGAGGGTTGGTCTTGGCCCATTAAAAAAGCCGTCGGGCAGAAATGCCCGGCGGCTCTTTTTTGCGTCCTCGTGCCCGACCGGAGCCGGGAAACCGTGAGGACGCCCGGAGAAAGATCCTCCGGGCGTCCTCATGAGAAAAAGGGAAGGGAAAAGTATCAAGGTTGCTGCCGGAAACGTACTGCAGCAGGGACGGCATCCCGGCAGAAGTGTCCGCCCCATGGCAAGAAAGCGTGAGAGCATGCGGCACCTAAAGGCGTCACTGGGGCGGGAACGCCCGAGAGGAGCGGGCTTACTTGCCCAGCACGGCCCGGGAGATGACCACCTTATGGATCTCAGAGGTGCCCTCATAAATTTCAGTCAGCTTGGCGTCCCGGTACATACGCTCCAGGGGGTAGTCCTTCATATAGCCGTACCCGCCGTGGATCTGCAGGGCCAGGTTGGTGACGAACCGGGCGTTTTCCGAGGCGTTGAGCTTGCACATGGCGGCTTCCTTGGTAAAGGGAGCCCCGGCATCATGGAGGCAGGCCGCCCGGTACACCAGCCACTTGGCGGCCTCCGTCTTGGTGGCCATGTCGGCGATGTACCACTGGAGCCCTTGAAGCGCAGCGATGGGCTTTCCGAACTGGACCCGCTCGTGCATGTACTTGACGGAGAGGTCGATGGCCCCCTCGGCGATGCCCACGGCCTGGGCGCCGGTGCCGATCCGGGCGCCGTCCAGGGCCTGCATGGCGATCTTGAAGCCCTGGCCCTCTTTTCCAACCAAATTGCAGGCGGGGACCCGGCAGTCCTCGAAGATCAGCTCCGCAGTTTCGGAGCCCCGCAGGCCCATCTTGTTTTCCACCTTGCCTACGCTGAACCCCGGCGTTCCACGTTCCACCAGGATGGCGGACATGCCCTTGAGCCCCTTGGCGGGCTGGGTCAGGGCGAAGATTACCAGGACGCTGGCCCGGCTGCCGCCGGTGATGAAGCACTTGGTGCCGTTGAGGACGTATTCGTTGGTCTCCGAGTCGAAAATGGCGGTGGTCTTGGCGGAGCCGGCGTCGGAACCGGCGTTGGGCTCGGTCAGCGCAAAGGCCGCCACCTCGCCGCCGGCGGTGATCCGGGGCAGATAGGTCCGCTTTTGCTCCTCAGTGCCGAATTGGGTCAGCAGGTGGGGGACGATCAGGTGGATGGAGAGGGTAGCTGCCGAGGACATGCACTTTTTGGCAAATTCCGTTACCACCAGCACCTCTTCCACTGCGCCGCCGCCTACACCGCCGTACTCCCTGGGAACGCCGATGCCGGTGAAGCCCAGACGGGCCATTTTCTGAAAATTCTCCACGGGAAAACAGTGCGTCTCATCCAGCTCTGCGGCCATGGGTTCCAGCTCGTTTTCCGCAAACTGCGCCGCCAGCTTCTGCAGCATGCGCTGCTCATTTGAAAGCATAAAATCCATCGCAGTTTTCCTCTCTTTCTGACCTGCCTCACCGGCAGCGGCGGGCAATGCCCTTGCCGATGATCAGCTTTTGGATCTCATTGGTTCCGTCTGTGATCTCCAGCACATGGGAAAAGCGCATCAGCCGGGAGATCTCACTGTGGGTATCCAGCCCGGCCGCGCCGAAAAAGCGGATGCAATCCCGCAGGATGTCCGCAGCGGTGGAGGTGGCTTTGAGCTTGCACATGGCGGCCAGCTCGCCGCCCTTTCCCTCCGCGTCCATCTGGGAGGCGGTGTGATAGGCCAGCCAGCGGGCGGCTTCGATCTCAGTCTGCATCTCGGCAAGGCGGAACCGGATCGCCTGATTGGAGAGCACCGGCTTGCCGAAGGTCTCCCGCCCGGCAAGATACGCCGCCGAGAGATCCACGGCCCGCTGGGCGAGGCCCACTGCGGTGACGGAGGCATTGAGCCGCGCGGTGTCGATGGCCCGCAGCGCAGCGGAGAGCCCGTTTTCACAGAGGGTGTTGCGCTTGGGGATGCGGCAGCCGCGCAGATGCAGCTGCCCGCAGGAGATGGCGCAGCCGGCGATCCGCTCCGGGTCCTGGTCCACGGTGAGGCCCGGCGTGCTGCGGTCTGCCAGCATCATGGTCATCCCGTCCCCGGGGCCGTGGACGATCAGCATGAAATAGTCGTCGTGGTGGCTGTTGGAGACCCAGGCCTTGTCGCCGGTCACCACATAGTCGTCTCCGTCCTCTGTGCACCAGGCCTTTCCGGCAGCGGGGTCGGAGCCGGCGTCCAGTTCGCTGAGGGCGAAGGCCATGAATTTCCGGCCCGCGACAAAGTCCGGGATCAGCGCCAGCACTTCCGGCACCGGGTGATACCACTTTTCCAGCTGGGCCACCAGACTGTTGAAAATATGGAGATAAGTCGTCAGGCTGGGGTCCCCGTAGGCCAGGCCCTCATAGACCAGCGCGCAGGAGAGCGCGTCCAGGTCCCGCCCTCCGTACTGTTTGGAGGAGGCCAGCCCCAGATAGCCGTCGGCGGCCGCCTGGGCGTATGCCTCCCGGGGAAACTGCCGGGCGGTCTCCCACGCGTCGGAGTGGGGATTCCAGTGTTCCATGGCCCACTTCCGGGCCTCCCCCAGGAGCGATTGCTCCTGGGGGGTCAATACCATACGCATAGCCGTTCAGATCAGGCCCAGGGAGGAGAGGATCACGATCACCGTGATGATGGGGCAGACAAAGCGGAAGACGAACAGCCATAGATTCTTCCAGGTGAAAGGACCCGTCTTCTCCACTTCCTCCAGCACGGTCTTGGGCTTCCAGACCCAGCCCACGAAGATGCACAGCAGCAGCGCCGCAGTGGTGGCCAGCACGTTCTCGCACAGGAAGTCCAGGGAGTCCAGCAGATCGGTGTCCTTGCCTAGGAAGGCCAGCGGACGGACGCCGGAGAGCAGGCCATAGCCCCAGGAGACGGGGATGGCGATGATGCAGGGGATGATGGTGGAGACCAGGGAGGATTTGTTGTTGTCCCAGTGGAACTCGTCGGTACCCACGGTGGCGATGGCGCCGGTCATGCCGATGGTGGAGCTGAGGGCGGCGAAGAGCACGGCGATGAAGAAGATCAGGCCGAAGAAGGAGCCGCCGGGCATCTCAGCAAAGACGGTCTTGAGGGTGATGAACAGCAATCCCGCGCCGGTGGAGGGCTCCAGGTCATAGGCGAACACGGCGGGCATCACGGCAAGGCCGGCCAGCAGGGCCACGCACATGTCGGCGATGGGAACGATGATGGCGCTCTTGACGATGTTGGTGTCGTCCGGCAGATAGGAGCCGTAGAGCAGATTGGTGCCGAAGCCGATGTTGACGGAGAACCACATCTGGACCAGCGCCAGGGTAAAGACGGCAAAGAAGCCGATCTCATTGAACGCGGTCATATTGGGCTTGAAGAGGTAGTCAAGGCCCGCATCGGCGCCGGGCAGGGTGCAGCCCCGGATGGCAACCACGATCAAAATGACCACCAGGACGGGGATCATGACCTTGCAGGACTTCTCGATGCCCTGGGAGATGTTTTTGCGGATCACCAGGTAGTTGATGACCATGAAGGCGTAGGTCCAGATCAAAGGCTCCAGCGGCTTGGAGACGAAGGCGGTGAAATAGGTGGCGCTGTCCATGGCCAGGAAGTCGCCGCCCAGTCCCACCAGAGAGAGGGCGAACATGCAGGCGTACTTTAAAAGCCACCCGCAGATCAGACAGTAAAAGCCCATGACGCCGATGCACACGGCCATATTGATCCAGCCCAGAAACGTCCATTTTTTACTGATGCGCTTATAGGCGCTGACGGGACCGGAACGCATTTTGCGGCCCAGTGCGTACTCGGCGATGCAGATGGGCACGCCCACGACGAATACGCACAGTACATAGATCACCAGGAAGGGGAATCCGCCGCCCCGGCCCAGCTTGAAGGGGAATCCCCACACATTGCCCAGGCCGACGGCGCCTCCCACAGCGGCGAGGAAAAAGCCCAGGCTGGACGAGAAGGTACTTCTGGCGGCAGTGCCGGTGTTCTTTGTCTCTTTGCTCATGATGGTCCCTCCTAATTCAAAATCTATACAAACAGTGCTGCGTGACTGTTTATACCTGTTCCCGCAAGACCTCCCCCATGAGTTTCATGCCGGTGATGATCTTTTCTTCACTGGCATTGGAGAAGTTCAGCCGCAGCGTATTGGTCACGCCGCCGTCGGCAAAGAAGGAGTGCCCCGGAATGTAGGCTACCTTGCGGGCCACCACCTGCGGCATGATCTTTGCCGTGTCGATCTGCTCCGGCACCGTGACCCAGATGAAGAGGCCGCCCTGGGGATGGGTCCAGGAAGAGCCCTTGGGGAATTCCTGCTCCAGCAAAGAGAGCATCAGGTCCCGGCGCTTGTGGTAGAGGGCGTTGAGTTTGCGGATGTTCGCATCCAGGTCATAGTCCTCCAGATAGGTGTTGACCACCATCTGCATGATGGTGCTGGCCTGGAGGTCCGCGCCCTGTTTGGCGGTGTTGAATTTCTGCAGCAGCTCCGGTGCCGCCAGGATCCAGCCCAGCCGGATGCCGGGGCTGAGGGTCTTGGAGAAGGAGCCCATGTAGATCACAAGACCCTGGGTGTCCATGGCCTTGAGGGGCGGGATGGGCTCTCCCTCGTAGCGCAGGTCGCCGTAGGGGTTATCTTCCAGAATGGGAAGAGCGTACTTCTCCGCCACCTTCAAAAGGCCTTTTCTGCGCTCCAGGGACCAGGTGCGGCCCGTGGGATTCTGGAAGGTGGGGATGACGTAGATGACCTTCGCCCGGGGATTGGCCGCCAGCTTGCGCTCCAGATCCTCGATGATCATACCGTCGTCGTCGGTGTCGATGGGGAGGAAGCCGCACTCATAGGCCCGGAAGGCGGAGAGGGCCGCCGTGTATGTAGGGCTTTCGCATACCACCAGGTCGCCGGGATCCAGAAACAGCTTCCCCGCCAGATCCAGACCCTGCTGCGATCCGCTGATCATCAGGATGTCGTCCGCCGTGCAGGAGATGCCAGCCTTGCGGTGCCGGGCGGCGATCTTCTCCCGCAGCGGGAGGTATCCGTCGGTGGGGCCATACTGGAGGGCCACCCGGCCGGAGGTTTCCAGCACTTTGTTCATGGCGGCCTGGAGCTCCCGGACAGGGAAGACCTCGGGGGCGGGCATGCCGCCGGCAAAGGAGATGACATCCGGCTTTGCCGTCAGCTTCAGCGTCTCCCGGACAACGGAGGAGTTCATCTGCTCCGTGCGTCTGGCAAATTTGATTTCCATGAGGATCCCTCCTTTAAAAATAACGGCGTTGGGAGATTATTGCGCCGGTTTTGCAGCACATGTTCTGCCAAGTTCGATGGCTTTGAGGTTCGAGGCGATCAGCTTTGCCTTGCTGCCGCCCAGCTTTTCCCGCAGCCCGGCCTCCACCGCCTGGTCGGAAACCAGGGGCTCCGCCGCCAGCAGCGCGCCCAGCAGCACCATGTTGGCGGCCTTGTCGGCACCCATCTGGTGGGCCAGTTCTCCGGCGGGGACGGGAAGATAGCGGATGTCCTCCCGCCCGGGGGCGGAAGTGCACAGGGAGCTGTTGTAGAGCAGCAGTCCGCCGGGCACGATGGCGGGCTCAAACTGCCGGAAGGAGTGTTCGTCCATGGCGATGACGATCTCCGGTTCGTCCACAATGGGGGAGCCGATGATCTCGTCGGACAAAATCACGTCGCAGTAGGCAGTGCCGCCCCGCTTTTCCGGGCCGTAGGTAGGACGCCAGATGGCATTGAGGTTTTCCGCGGTCCCGGCGATGGCCAGCACCTGCCCGATCAGCAGCGCGCCCTGCCCGCCGAAGCCGGACATGATCATTTCCCGCAGCATCCTCATTCCTCCTTAAATACACCCAGCGGAAAGGTCTTGGTCATCTCCTCCCCCACCCAGCGGCAGGCGTCCGTCGGAGACATCTTCAAATTGGTGGGGCAGGCGCACAGCAGCTCCACCAGAGAGTAGCCCCGGTTGTTGAGCTGGTACTCGAACGCCGTGCGGATCATCTGTTTTGCCTTCAGGATATGCGGCACGTCGTGGAGCGAGGCCCGGGCGATGTATTTGGCACCCTGCAACGGCGCCAGCATCTCACACACGCCCACAGGGTAGCCGTCCACCTGGGGATTGCGGCCGTCCCGGCAGGTGGAGGTCTTCTCCCCCACCAGAGTGGTGCCCGCCATCTGCCCGCCGGTCATGCCGAAGATGCTGTTGTTGGCGAAGATGACGGTGATATTTTCGCCTCTGGCGGCGGCGGAGACGGTCTCGCCGGTGCCGATGGAGATCAGGTCGCCGTCGCCCTGGTAGGCGTAGACGATCTTGTCGGGGTGGACGGCCTTCACGCCGGTGGCCACCGCCGGAGCCCGGCCATGGAGGGCGTGGATGCCGTCGGTGTTGCTGTAATCATAGAGGAGGCCGGAGCAGCCCACCGGAGCCACCATGATGGTCTTTTCCAGCAGCCCCATTTCCTCCAGGACCTCACCCACGATCTTGTGGGCGATGCCGTGGCTGCAGCCGGGGCAGTAGTGACGCTTTACGTCGTTGAGATAGGCGCTTTTTTGATAGATCACCGCCATGTCAGCGCACCTCCTCGTTCAGCCGGACGATCTCCCGGCAAATATCCTTGGCCGCCGGCATCATGCCGCCCAGACGGTAGTAAAGATACGACGGTTTGGTGCCGTTGAGGGCGATCTTCACGTCGTCCAGCATCTGTCCTGCGGACATCTCCACACACAAGACCGCCTTGGCATGGGCACAGGCCTCCTGCACCTGCCGGTAGGGGAAGGGCCACACCGTGATGGGCCGGACGATGCCCACCCGGATGCCGGCTTTTTCCGCCATGCGCTTGGCGCTGGTGCAGATCCGAGCGGTGGTGCCGTAGGCCACGAGAACGATGTCGGCGTCCTCCGTGTCCACGCACTGGAGCCGGGTCTCCGTCTCCCGGATGATGCGGTATTTTTCCTGGAGGTGGTCGTTGTGTGCCTCGCACTTGGCCGCGTCCATGAACACGGAGGTAAAGCGGGCCTTGGGACGGGACTTGCCGTCCCAGCCGGTGGCGGCCCAGGGTTTATCCTGGTATTTGGGGTCTGGGGTCCGGGGCTGGATCTCCACGGATTCCATCAGCTGGCCAATGCAGCCGTCCACGTAGACGGCCACGGCGTTGCGGTACTGGTCCGCCTTGTCGAAGGCCAGCTGGATGAGGTCGCAGGCCTCCTGGAGGTTGCCCGGCGTGTAAACGATCATGTGGTAGTCGCCGGTGCCGCCGCCCCGGGTCATCTGGTAGTAGTCTGCCTGGCCGGGCTGGATGGAGCCGATGGCCGGGCCGCCCCGGGCCACGTTCAAGATCACGGCAGGGACCTCGCAGGCGCAGATGTGGGAGATGCCCTCCTGCATCAGGGAGATGCCCAGACCGGAGGAACTGGTCATAGCCCGTCCGCCTGCGGCGCCTGCTCCGAACAGCATGTTCACGGAGGCCAGCTCACTTTCCGCCTGCTTGTATACGCCGCCCACCTGGGGCAGCCGCCAGGACATGTACTCCGGGACCTCGTTCTGGGGCGTGATGGGATAGCCGAAGTAATACCGGCAGCCGGCCATGACAGCGGCTTCCGCCATGGCTTCGTTGCCCTTCATCAGCTGTTTCAAGGCTCAGTCCTCCTTTTCGATGGTGATTGCGTCGTCGGGGCAGATGATCCCGCAGCATTTGCAGCCGATGCAGCTGGGCGGGTCGCTGCACACCGCCACATACTGCCCGCTCTGGTTTGCCTTGTCGGAGAGCTTCATGATCTTCTTCGGACAGGCGGACACGCACAGGGCGCATCCCTTGCACTTGGATTCGTTGACGGATACGATGACCATACGCTGACACCCCTTTGTTTGATCTCTGCGCGAAAAATGAGAAACGCGGCCGGTTCCCTCTCTTGCTTTTCACGTGCCTGCGAATTATAATAAATACAGGCATAGAAGAAGCATATGTTGTCCATTAGTGAGATTGAAAGTTTAATATATTGTATTTATGCCAATATATTAAATTGCAAAACTTAAAATGTCAATATCATGAGCTCGCATTTGAGCGTTTTTTTATGCAGAGGCAGGAAACAGGAGGAATGCTGTGGAGTACATTAACATTGTTCTTGGCGCGAATATCCGAAAATATCGAACCATGCGCCGCATGACATTGGCGGATCTGGCGGAAGTCTCCGGCGTGAGCAAAAGCATGCTGGGACAGATCGAGCGGGGAGACGCCAATCCGTCCATCTCCATGATCTGGAAGATCGCCAATGGACTGCAGGTGACCTTCTCCACGCTGATTACCGAGGCGTCCCCCTCCACAGGGGTCATCGACAAGGCGGACGTCTCTGTATTGAGAAGCGATGACGGTCTGCTGGAGAATATCCCCTTCTTTCCATTTAATGCCCAGCGCAACTTTGAAATGTATGAGATCATCCTCCAGCCCGGCGGGTATCTGGACGGCGATGAGCACCCGCCCCGCACCCAGGAGTTCATCATCGTCTTTGACGGGGCGTTGTGCATGGAAAACGGAGGCGAGAGCCATGTGATCCGCCGGGACCAGGCTTACCAATTCCTGGCGGACAGCCCTCACCGGTATTCCAATGTAGGGTCGGAGGTGACCCGGTTTGCCCTGGTGCTGTTCTACCCTGAGGCTTCGTGCTGAGGCCCGGTGTAGACTGGAAAACGCAAGAAAAAAGGCGAACGAGCAATTTTTGCTCGTTCGCCTTTTTTTAAAGATGTGAGGAGGCCTGCCGGGGCCTGAGCCGGTGTGCGCTGTCAGCAAAAAAGGCTGAGAACGCGTTGAAGTTCCTGCGGGGTATGGACCAGGGCGTCTGCTCCTGCCAGTTCCTCGGCGCTGCCGTAGCCGTACAGGCAGCCGGCAAACCGCAGGTGGTTCCGCTCTGCCGCCTCCCGGTCCGCTGCCCGGTCGCCCACCACCAGGAACGGCCCGCCGTATCGCTCCATCAGGGCGGGGACGATCCGGTATTTGGGCTGGTAGCCGAAGTCCTCTCCGCAGAACAGGCCGTCGAAATACCGGGAGAGGTGAAAGAAACGGTCGTGGGCGTCCAGATAGCTGCGGGGGCAGCTGCTCAAAAGCACCATCCGCCTGCCCGATTGCTTCAGGGCGGAAAGGGCCTCCGGCACGCCGGGGTAAAGCTGCGCGCCGCCGCCCTCGATCCGGGCGAGCATCCCGGCACCCACCTGTTCTATGGCCCGGCGCTTTTCTGCCTCCGGAAGTCCGGGCAAGAGCTGCTCCCACGCAGCTTCCGGCGGCAGACCGATCCAGGTGCGGACCTCCCGGTCCGTCAGCCGCCGGGGCGGGGCCAGCCCCCGGTCCACCAGGCGGTCATAGGCCGCCTGCATGGCCGGCGCGTAGATCCGGAGGCTCTCGTGGAGGGTACCGTCGTAGTCGAAGAGGAGACCGGTCATCCTCACGCTTCCAGAGCGCGGATCAGGTTCACCATCTCGATGGCGCCCTGGGCGCACTCGGCGCCCTTGTTGCCGGCCTTGGTGCCGGCCCGCTCGATGGCCTGCTCAATAGTGTCAGTGGTGAGGACGCCGAACATCACAGGAATGTCGCTATTCAGCGCCACATTGGCCACGCCCTTGGAGACCTCGCTGCACACGTAGTCGTAGTGGCTGGTGCTGCCCCGGATCACGGCGCCCAGGGCAATGACGGCGTCGTACTTGCCGCTCTTGGCCATCTTGGAGGCGATCAGCGGGATCTCAAAGGCGCCGGGAACCCAGGCCACAGAGATGTCCTGGGGCTGTACGCCGTGGCGCAGGAGACCGTCCTCGCAGCCGCTGAGGAGCTTGGAGACGATAAACTCGTTGAACCGGGCGGCCACGATGCCAACCTTGATGCCTTTGCTGATGAGATTTCCTTCAAAAACGTTCATACTATGTTTCCTCCCAATTTATTTTTGATGTGCTCAGTAATTGACCAGATGTCCCATCCGCTTCTGCTTGGTCCGCAGATAGAAGAGGTCCTCCTTGGTGGCGGCGATCTGGATGGGGACCCGCTCGGTGATCTCCAGGCCGAAGTCGGAGAGCTGGTAGATCTTTTCCGGGTTGTTGGTGAGAAGGCGCATGGTCTTGACCCCCAGGTCCCGGAGGATCTGAGCGCCGGTCCAGTACTCCCGCAGGTCCGGGGCGAAGCCCAGCTTCACATTGGCGTCCACAGTGTCGAAGCCCTGCTCCTGCAGCTCGTAGGCCTTGAGCTTGTTGATCAGGCCGATGCCCCGGCCCTCCTGGCGCATGTAGAGCAGTACGCCCCGGCCCTCCGCCTCGATCTGCCGCATGGCCGCGGCCAGCTGATCGCCGCAGTCGCAGCGGCGGGAGCCGAACACGTCGCCGGTGAGGCACTCGGAGTGGACCCGGCACAGCACGTCTTTCCCGTCACCGATGTCGCCCTTCACCAACGCCACATGGTGCTCACCGGTGAGGTCGTTGATGTAGCCGTAGATCTGGAAATCGCCGTAGCGGGTGGGCATTTTGGCGCAGGCCTCCCGGACCACGTGCTTGTCGTGGAGCCGGCAGTAGTCCTGGAGGGACTTGATGGTGATGACCTTGATGCCCCACTCCCCGGCCTTTTCCAGCAGCTCCGTGGTGCGCATCATGGTGCCGTCGTCCCGCATGATCTCGCAGCAGAGGCCGCAGGGGGTAAGACCCGCCAGACGGCACAGGTCCACCGTGGCCTCCGTGTGGCCGTTGCGCACCAGCACACCGCCCCGCCGGGCCACCAGGGGGAACACATGGCCGGGCCGGCGCAGGTCCTCAGGCCGGGTGGAGGGATCCACGCACTTGCGGCAGGTGTAGCCCCGCTCCTCGGCGGAGATGCCGGTGGTGGTGTTCATGTGGTCAATGGAGACGGTAAAGGCGGTGCAGTGGTTGTCAGTGTTCACCTTCACCATCTGTTCCAGCCCCAGCCGGGCGGCGATCTCCTCGCTCATGGGGGTGCAGATGAGGCCTTTGGCGTGCATGGCCATGAAGTTGACGTTTTCCGTGGTGGCGAACTGGGCGGCGCAGATGAGGTCGCCCTCGTTCTCCCGGTCCTCATCGTCGATGGAGAGAATGAGGTGTCCCGCCCGGAGCTCCTCCAGGGCTTCTTCCACGGTGCAGAATTGCTGATCCATGTTGTATTCCTCCCTTATCCAGATCAAAAGCCGTTTTCGGCCAGAAATTCCAGTGTCACGCCCCGGCTGCCGGTGGGTTCCGGCGCGGGCCGCAGCAGTTTTTCTACGTATTTTCCGATGATGTCCGTCTCCAGGTTCACCGTGTCTCCGGGGCCCTTCTCCCCCAGGATCGTCACCTGGGCGGTGTGGGGGATCAGCGAGACGGAGAACCGGTCCTGCTCCACAGTGGCCACCGTCAGACTGATGCCGTCGATGGTGATGGAGCCCTTTTCCACGATGTAGCGCAGCAGCGGCGCCGGGGTCTCCACGGTGTACCACACGGCGTTGTCGTCCCGGCGGGTGGCGGCGATGCGGCCGGTGCCGTCGATGTGGCCGGAGACGATGTGGCCGCCGAAGCGGCCGTTTGCGGCCATGGCCCGCTCCAGATTCACCCGGCTGCCGGAGGTGAGGCTCCCCAGAGAGGAGCGGCGCAGCGTCTCATGCATGACGTCGGCGGTAAAGAAGCCGCTGCCCAGGGAAGTGGCGGTGAGGCACACGCCGTTGACCGCCACGCTGTCGCCGATTTTGAGATCCGAGAGCACTGTCTCCGCCCCGATGGTCAGCACCGAGGAGTGGGCGCCCCGCCGGATCTGCCGGATGACGCCGACTTCTTCAACGATTCCCGTGAACATGATGGACTACCTCGCTTTCCAACAGAAAATCCGGCCCGATCCGGGTGACGGTAGTGTTTTGCAGCCCTACCGCCTGGGCGGGCAGCTCCACGCCCATTCCCGCCACCGGGGACTTGGCGTCCGCCCCGCCGAAGAGTTTGGGGGCGATGTAGGCCTGCACCCGCTGCACGATGCCGCTCTCCAGCGCCGCCCAGTTCAGTGTGCCGCCCCCCTCCAGCAGCACGCTGTCGATCTGCTCCGCGCCCAGGCGCTCCATCAGCGCCTCCAGGTCCACGTGGCCTGCCCGGCAGGGCAGGTCCCACACCCGGCACCCGGCGGCCTCGTAGGGGGCGTACCGGTCCCGCTGCCCGCAGACGGCCAGAATGGTGGGCACCTCTCGGGCGGTGCGGACGATGCGGCTTTCAAGAGGTGTGCGCAGGTGGGTGTCGCAGATGATCCGAATGGGGTTCTTGCCGCCTTCCATCCGGCAGGTCAGCAGGGGGTCGTCCGCGAGAACCGTGCCCACCCCTGCCATGATGGCGGTGTAGCGGTGGCGGTCCTGGTGGACCCGCCGCCGGGCCTCCTCCCCGGTGATCCACTGGGAGGCCCCGGTGCGGGTGGCGATCTTGCCGTCCATGGTCATGGCGTACTTCATCACCACATAGGGCCGCCGGGTCTGGATGAAGTGGAAAAAGACCGGGTTCAGGGCGTCGCATTCCGCTTTCAAAACGCCGCTTTCCACCTCCACGCCCTGCTCTCGGAGCAGCTCCAGCCCCTTGCCTGTCACCAGCGGATTGGGATCGTCGGACCCCACCACCACCCGGGCGATGCCCGCCTCCAGGATGGCGTCGGTGCAGGGGGGCTGGCGGCCCTGGTGGCAGCAAGGTTCCAGGGTCACGTATAAAGTTGCGCCCCGGGGTGAAGCGGTGCAGTTTTGCAGGGCGTGCCGCTCTGCGTGGAGCTCGCCGCATTTTGCGTGCCAGCCCTGGCCGATGATGGTGCCGTCCTTCACCAGCACGGCGCCCACCAGCGGGTTGGGGGCCGTCCAGCCGGTGCCCCGCTTGGCCAGTTCCACCGCCAGGCGCATGTAATCCAAATCTTCCATATGCAGCCTCCGAACAAAAAAGGTGCCTTGAACGGTTCGTTCAAGGCACCATGAAACGCGACAACGGTCCCTGCGCATGAAAAACAAAAAACTCCGGAATGGGTCCCATTCCAGAGCGTGCTCACATGCGCAGGAAAAATTTCCTGCGGTACATGATCTTCTTTCATCCAGACTGTACTGTCGGCCTCGGAATTTCACCGAATCCTGCCTTGCGGCTCGTGGGCTATACCACCGGTGGGGAATTGCACCCCGCCCTGAAGATCCTGATTCAATTAAGCGCATTATAGGCCCATCTTTCCGGCTTGTCAAGAGCGGGAACGGTCTGTCGGAAAAAAGAAGAGAATGCGGACGCACGCGGGAGCCGCCCGCGAAGGGGCGGTTCCCGCGTGGCTGGAGGCGGCCCGACAATCAGCGCAGCAGTAAAAGAAGTCTCCGGGGTGAGGTTGCAGGTACTTCACCCCGGAGACTTTTTGAGAGAAGGTCCAGCGGACGAATGTGCATAGAAGCCGATTCCGGACAGGCGCCGACTTCTACAAACCCGCTTTGCGGGCACATTCTGCCGCAGTACCGGATACCGGCCATACAGAAACCGAAGAAAACACCCCCGGATGGAAGCCAATCCGGGGGTGTTCTGCATTTCAACGGGAGAATGGGGAGGATCTGCGGTTCACGGAGTGCCGCACAGATCCAGGATCATTCCTCGTCGCGCTTTTTGCGGCCCAGGAAGGTCACGCCGGCAAGACCAGTTCCGGAGAGGGCAGAGAGCGCCAGCCACAGGGCGGACACATCGCCGGTCTTGGGAACGTCGGCCAGAGGCACGTCGGGATCTTCCAGATCGGTACCGGGGACATCCGTGGTGGGAGTATTCTCATCGGGGATGTCGGTACCGGGGACGTCGGTGGTGGGGGTATTCTCATCGGGGATGTTGGTGCCGCCGTCATCATCGTCGTCGTCATCATCACCGCCGCCACCGCCGCCGGGCGTCGTGTTGGTGTAGCTGACCGTAGGCTTTGCGAAGTACTCGGGCATGCCCTGATCGCCGTTGGAATCCACAGGATACAGCGTGGCGTTGAGGTTGGTCAGCAGGGAGTCGAAGTGCTCGCTGCCGTCGGCGTCGAACTGGCCGTAGGTGCCGTCCGCACTCTGAGGATTGGTCAGCTTCACGGAGTAGGTCAGCTCCACGGGAGTGTCCTTGGTGACAGCAACGTTGATCTCCCACACGAAGCACTCGTCGGACTGACCATCCTCACCGTTGGCGTAATAGTGGAGGGCGAAGGGATAACCGCTGGTCAGGCTCATGGGTCTGAGATCGCCGAAGACATAGCAGGCGGTCTCGTGAGAACCGGTGAAGAAGCCATCGGTCACATCGAGTTCCCGGGCGGGAAGCTCCTCGCCGTTTACGGTGAGCGTCAGGGTGGAGATGTCGTTGACAAAGTCGAAGTCATACTCGTTGCCCTTGTTATCGGTACCATAGCCGATCACGTCCACGACCTTGGAACCGGAGTCCACCAGCTGGATCAGATCCTCACGGAGTCCGGAGAATACCATGCTGGCAGCGTTCCCGGAGAGGGCCTCGTCAGCGCTGTTGGTCTGATAACGATAGGTCTTGATATAACCGCTGTCCTCCAGTTCGTCCAGCATTTCCTGGACCATTGCCTGAGCAGTGGGAGCGTCGCCGGTGGGGAAGCTGTTGTTCACCACAATAACTTTTGCCTCGCCGGCAGCCTTTGCCAGGTTGTCATAGGTCAGGCACAGGGACTTTTCAAAACCGGAGAAGGTGTGGGAAGCGACCTGGTAAGCGGAGGCAATCGTGTTTTCCGGATTGCCGGAGTCATAGGTGCTCCAGTAGTTGTCCCAGGAGGAGTCACGGAAGAAGCCGTCCGGCGTCATCTCACCGTCAGCACGGTTGGCATAGGCGTCGGCAAACGTCGTGTACTTGGTGCCCATGGACAAAGAGCCCTGGTTCCAGGTGCCGATGCGCTTGCTCACCGGCACATTGGAATAGGTGGTCCCGTCAATGGTCAGGTCACCCCGGTAGATGTAGCCGTAGAGGTCGCTGAACATGACGATATACTTGTCTTCACCGCTGCCGGTGGAGAGCATATCGGATGCCATGTCAATCGCCCACTCGGTGTTGGTTCCGCCCACTTTCTTCGTGTAGCCGGTCCCGTCGTAATTCAGCTGAGTGGAGACGGCGTTTTCCAGAGCTGCCAGGGCATCGGCATCCTGAATGGAGACCAGGCCGCTGTATGCTCTTCCGGTGGTGGCGCTGAGCCAATCCCGGGAGACCGCGTCAAAGGCGACCACGCCCACGTTGATGTCCAGAGTGTCCTTCGCTGCCAGTTCGCTCAGCAGATTGCTGACGGCGTCTTCAAAAATTGTAGAGCCGGCATGGGTATCGTCGATGACGAGTACCACGTCCATCGACCGCTTGTAATCGGCCGCGGGCAGGGACAGCGTCACCTGGGACTCATAGTTGTCGTCCAGATTGGTGGCGGTCTTGGACTTGGAGATCTCCCAGTCGGGAAGGTTGGGATCCTCAGGCTCCACGGGGATCAGGCCATGGGCAGCCTTCAAATACATCGGGCCGGACACGGTGGTGATCCGATGGTCGAAGTTGGTGAACTCCACAGCGTGGAGGGGCTTTTCGTGGGCAGACCAGCGGGCGTCCGGGCTGTCGTCATACCAGCCGTCAATGACGTCGTCACAGTCATCCAGCACCCAGTCCGAGCCAACGGTATAGAAGGTGAGGGAAGGACCGTCCACGCCTTCGGAGACGTAGAGGTCATCGCCGCCGGCGGTGGCATGGTTGTTGCAGATCACAGCGTTGGTAGGAAGAATGACGGTGGGATCGTAGTTATTACCATAGCCCACATATACACCGCCGCCATAACCGTCCAGCAGTGTGTTGGAAACGGAATTTCCGGTAATTTCCAGCGTAGCACCTTCCTCCACGGTCAGGGTACCCTGGCGCACATAGAGACCTGTGTTGTGGTTGTCCTTGATGTACAGCTTGCTGGTCGCGTCAACGGTAAAGTCATAGTTGTTATACAGACGCATACCGGCATATCCGTAGGAAGCATTGGTGGCGTTGTCAGTTACCATGACTGTGGAGTTGTCAGTGATCGAGAGGGCATTGCCTACGGCGATGCCCATACCGTTGTTTCCGTTGGCGGTGACTTTGGAGTTGGTGATGCTCAGTTCACCAGCGGAAAGACCGTGGGAGCCGTTATCGCTGAAATCCACAGTGGAATCTTCAATGATGAAGTGAGAGCCGTTGGAACCATTTCCTTTGCTGTTGATGACC
Organism: uncultured Oscillospiraceae bacterium; assembly: GCA_944387015.1. Lineage (GTDB taxonomy): Bacteria > Bacillota > Clostridia > Oscillospirales > Oscillospiraceae > Oscillibacter. Next base: position 887 of record CALXDH010000023.1, on the reverse strand, counting down.
TGAACATCGGAATTGTTGATGGTTGCATAGAAGGTTCCGGTGAAGCCAGAGCGGTTGTTGTCGGAAATAAACGTGGAATCCGTGATGTTGACGTTATATCCGCCGTCGCCGCCATCCCATTCCAGAGCATCCTGGGGATAGTTCCGAATCACCAGAGTGGAATCGGTCAGGTTCAACCGGTTGTTGCTGCAGAAATAGATGGCATGGGGATTGTTGGTGACCCCTTCGGCATCCATCGTCATGGTGACCTGATTCAGGGTCAGAGATGCATCCTTGTTGGCGCAGATGGCCATCCAGCTCCATTCTACATACGGCGTGGAGCCAATGCCGTTCATCAGGATGTTGCAGTTCTCAAACGTCAGGGCCTTTCCCCACAGGGCAATACCATCCTTCACGAAATTCAATGTGTAGGTCTGCCCCTCTTCGCTTGTAACGGTCAGATTCTTGGAGAGGTTCATACCGTCTGTGGTGCAGTTGCCCAGCAATTCAATGGTATTCCCATCAGCAGCGGCTTTCACCGCTTCATCAAATGTGGGATAGGTCATAGAACCTATCCGGGCAATCTTACTGGACGGAGCCTTGACGATCACCGTCAAAGAGAACTCAGAGCTGTTGTTATACTGATACTTCCCTAAATCCGCGGTGAAGGTATAGCGATCGGCTGTCCAACCGTCATAGTTATCGCAGACCCAGCGTACGGGAATCTTCACGGTTTCCTCGTTTTCCTCGGGGGCGGGGGCTGCTTTGGTGTCGAGTGCAACTATCGTTCCCTCGTCAACGCCGGAAGACTCCTGAGAATTCTGAGCAGCATCGCCGGAATCACCGGGGTTCTGAGCGGCATCGCCGGAATCACCGGGGTTCTGAGCGGCATCGCCGGAATCGCCGGG
>CALXDH010000022.1 GCA_944387015.1 uncultured Oscillospiraceae bacterium | reverse complement strand
CCACCATCTTGATCGTGGATGACCTCATCCCCTCTGTACGCAACTCCCTGCGCAGCAAGTTCACCCGCACCAAGAACACTGCCCAGACCCGCAGCGCCATCCGCTCTCAGGTGATCGTGGAGCTGGAGAAAAAGAAAAAGGCGGAGATCATTGATGAGTACGGGGATGTGACGGTGACGGCTTCGGAGGACGATCCTACGGTGTGCCTAGTGGAGTTCAGCTTTGCCGTGGCCCACGGCCTCAACCAGATCTATCTGACGGTGCACATCACTGTGTAAGAAGGGAGAGAAAGCGAGTATGAACGGATTCCCGACCAGCTCCGACATCTATCTGGAGCTGGATGGAAAAAAGGTGGCGGTGGTGCAGAGCTACACCGCCAAGGCCACCAAGTCCAGCCAGAGCGTGGAGGCCTTCGGCGAAAACGAGCCGGTGGCTACCATTGAGGGACAAAAGCAGTACACCCTGGAGCTGACCCGCCTATACGCCACGGACGAGGCGGTGTCTGACGGCATCAACTTCTATGATTTGCAGGACTTTTCCCTGGTCATCTGCAAGCCGGACCGGAAGATCATTTACAGCGGCTGTGAGTGGAGCGCGATCCACGAGGAGGGACAGCTCAACGCCATGGTGGCGGAAAAAATCACGGTGGTGGCATCCAAGCGGCTGGAGGCCACGGCATGAACCCTCAAATCGACGAACTGCGTCCGCCCACGGCGGCACGGCTGCTGACCATCTGGCGGACCTGCCGGGAGATGGCGGACGATCCGCTGGAGCGGGTACTGCTGTGCAACGCCCATATTTTGAAAGAATGCTGTTTTTTTCAGGGAGGGCCGGCGTTTGACAACGAGACCGCCGTGCTGGAAGCACTGACGGGGCGCCAGATGGAGCATTTGCTGCGTCAACTGGCGGGGGAGCCGGAAAAGACAGCACGGGAAGTCAATCCGGGGTTCGACGAGGAACGGTTCCGTCAGCTGGGAGGAGTGTGATGGGAAAGTGGACTACATCCGTGAAGAATTGCTTCGTCAGCAGTCCGCACTCCGGCTGCTGATGCGCGGCAGTGCGGAGCCGGCCGGGATCTCCGATGCAGAACCGGACAGCCCGGTGAAAGAAAAGACGATTTGGACGGGGGAATATACCCCCGCTGGAAAGGGCCTTTCTGCCGCCCGCCTCGCATCCCGTTCAGGGATGCGAGGCGGAATAGACGGGGAGGTTCCGGGAACTGTCCAGGCCGAGACCGGCGGATCAGCACGCAGCGGAGGGAATGCTACCGGGGCGGAACCGTTTTCTGCAGGACAGTCGTTTCTGCCGGAAACGGCCTGGACAGTTGGTGATCCGGGAGAGCACACAGTGACGGAGCTGATCTGGGCAGACGGCGGAGCGTCATGGGACCCCAGGGAGATCTCCCGGGTATTTCAGCGGGATGCCCGCCGTTATGACGGTGCGTTTTCCGCAGACGAAAGGGGGGAATGACAATGCTCCTGACACCCATGCGTTACAAGGACTACACCTGGCCCCATAATCCGGAGACATACTCCGTGGAATACCGGAGGCAGGTGGTGGTGCACAAGGTGCCTTTTGGACAATATGTCCTTCAGGACGTGGGAGAGACCTGCCGGATCTTTCAGGGGGAGGGAACGTTTGCAGGGCCGGATGCCTATGAACAGTTCCAGGCGCTCTCGGAGGTCTTTGCACAGGAGGGAGCAGGCCTGCTGGTCCATCCCGTCTGGCGGACCACCAGTGCCTATTTTATCTCCCTGAAGCTGGAGGAAAAGCCGCTGCCGGACTACGTCCACTACAGCTTTGCCTTCTGGGAGGACTGCGGGGCGTACAGCACCGGACTGGTGACGGTGGCTGCCCCGGCGCAGTCCGAAACCTCCAGTGCGGCTGCAGCAACGCAGGCGAGGACGTATATCGTTAAAAAGGGCGATACCCTGTGGGGCATTGCCAAACGGTATGGGGTGACACTGTCAGCGCTGATCGCGGCCAATCCCCAGATCAAAAATCCCAATCTGATCTATCCGGGAAATGAGGTGCGGATTCCGTGACAGGGCAGCTTATAACTAGTGACCACAAAACCTACACGCTTCCCTCGCTGCTGCGATGGGAGATCGTTTACACCGGTTCCGTGCCCTGCGACAGCTACTCGGTGACCTTTCTCTATGATGCCTCGATGGCGGAGCCGCTGCACCTGGCGGCGGGGTTTGCCGCCGTGGAGGGCGGAGACATCATGCTGCGGGGCATTGTGGATGAATACACCGTGGAACTGACGGCGGAGGGACTTACCGCTACTGTGACCGGTCGGGGCTATGCTGCCCGGCTGCTGGACAACGAGTCCCGCCCGTTGACCTATCAAGGGGCGACCCTGGCGGAGATTGTGCGCAACCATGTGACGCCCTATGGCATTCAGTGCGAACAGCTGGCGGCGGTGGCTGCCGACTCTGTTTACACCGTGGCGGCAGGCAGCAGTCAATGGAAGGCTCTGACGAATTTCTGCGAGACTTACGGCGGCTTCACGCCCCGCTTCCAGCGGGACGGCGAGCTGCTGGCCGTGCCGGAGACAGACAGCGGACGCAGGCTGGTGATCGGAGGGGAGACGCCGGTTTTATCCTGTACGCTGCGGGAGGACCACTACGGCGTCCTGACGGAAGTTCTGGTGATCGACAAGACCCGGAACACCACCTACACCGTGTACAACCAGGATATGATCGACCGGGGCGGCCAGTGCCGGCGGGTACTGTATACCCCCGGACAGAGCACCTGGGCCGCCATGCGGTACACAGGTGAATACCAGATCGCAAAATCCCGGAAGGGAGAGCGGACCGTGACGATCCGGCTGGCGGGGAACTTTCTGGCCTTTCCCGGAGAGCGGGTGCTGGTACAGCTGGAACGAATGGGAATTTCCGGTGAGTTCCGGGTGACGGAGGCAGACAACCTCTTTTCCGTGAAGGACGGCAGCACCGTGACGGTGACATTGGAGGAGGCGTAGAGACGATGTGGCTATCGAGACAGATGAAACCGGCAATGCCCACTGCAGACGCGGACTTGGGCGTGACCACCATTGCCGGCGAGCAGGCCGGTGTGGTGACCCGGGGTGAGGTGCGGGCTTTGCCGGTCTATGGTCCCGGGGGATATGCCTGGCTGCCGGAAAACGGCATGGCCGTATTGGTGATCAAGGGTGGCCCCGGCGGCGAGGAGCAGTGCGTCACAGCCGCCCGGCAGTCCGCTCCGGCAGGCATGCAGCCCGGCGAGGTCTATCTCTACGGCCCAGGCGGGAATGCCGTATACCTGCGCCGGAACGGGACAATAGAACTGCGGGGAAGCATTGCCATTGAGGGAAGTCTCAGTGTCAACGGTGAGCCGTACAAGCCCTGCACCTGCGGTACGGAGGGAACGTGAGATGACACTGAAAATCCAAAACGGAGACTATGTGACGGATGGCTGCGGCGGACTGGAACGCGTGGAGGGGACGCAGGCACTGCTGCAGCGGGTGCTGTTCCGCCTGAAGGCCCGCCGGGGGCAGTTCCCCTTCCTGGAAACGCTGGGAAGCCGCTTGTGGCAGTTGGGACAGGTTTCCAGCGGGCAGCGGCAGGCGGCTGCGGAACAGTATGTGGCAGAAGCGCTGGCGGAAGAGCCGGGGGTGCAGGTAGAGCATGTAACGATTGCGGACAGCGGCTCCGGCGGCGTGACGCTGACGGCAGAGCTCACCTGGGAGGGAGAGTCGCTGTCCGTGACGGCGGAGATTCGATAAGAGGAGGACAACCGTGAGAAGCATTGAGGAAATTTATCAGGCAATGCTGGAAACCATTTCGGAGCGCAGCGGATTTTCACCGGCGGAGGACTGTGACCTGGCGGTGCGTCTGTATGCTGCTGCCGCACAGGTCCAGGCACTGGAACTTCAGGCGGACTGGGTACTGGACCAGAGCTTTCCTCAGACGGCTCAGGGAGTCTATCTGGAGAGGCATGCAGCCATGCGGGGACTGAGCCGCACAAATGCGACCAGGGCCGTCGGGACACTGCGCTTTTCCGCACAGACGGCCCCGACGGCGGACTTGACGATCCCGGCGGGCAGCGTGTGCATGACGGAGTCTGAGGTCCGGTTCCAGACTACCCAGACGGCGATACTCTCCAAAGGCGAGACATCTGTGGACGTGCCGGCGGAGGCCGTGGAGGCCGGTGCCAGCGGTAACGCGGCTCCCGGGACAATCCGCATCCTGACGGCCTGCCCTGTGGGGATCACCAGCTGTACCAATCCAGCGGCTTTTACCGGAGGGAGCGATGATGAGTCGGACGAGAGTCTCCGGGCACGGGTCTTGGAGAGCTATCAGCGGCTGCCCAATGGAGCCAACGCTGCCTACTATCAGCAGGTGGCCATGAGCCATGCCGGTGTGGCGGCGGCGCAGGTGGTGGGCCGGGCCCGGGGGATCGGGACCGTGGACGTTTATATCACAACCGAAGCGGGAGTGCCGTCGGAAGAGCTGGTGGAGGAGGTCCGGGCGGATCTCCAAGAGAAACGGGAGATCGCAGTGGATGTGAGCGTATGCGTCCCCACCCAAAAAACGGTAAATGTGGCGGTGGCGGTGCAGTCTGCTGACAACGTGGAGTTTCAGACGGTCAAAGCGGAGGTGGAGTCAGCGCTGACAAACTTTTTCAGCGGAAAGCTCCTGGGACAGCCCATCCTTCTGGCAGAACTGGGAAATCGGATCTATCAGGTAAATGGGGTGGAAAACTACCGCTTTTCTGCACCGACGGCAGATGTTACGGGAGACAGCAAGGTCCTTCCGGTGCTGGGGACCCTGACGGTAACGGAGATGGGGGCGTAAATGGAGGGATACGCGGCATATCTGAAAACCCTGCTGGAGCCGCTGGGGATCTATGATCTCACGGAACACTCCATCAGCGGCGGAGAACTCTGTGCTCTGGGCGCGGAACTGGACACGGCAGATGTCCGGCTGGAGCGAACCGAGCGGGAATCCCTTACCGCTACGGCGGAAGAGGAGGGACTTTCCCGGCGAGAGGCACTTTTCGCCCGACGCAGCGCAGCAGAGACTGTGGAGCAGCGGCGGGCGGCCATCGCGGCATTGCTGCAGATCGGAGCAGATAGTCTGACACCCAGTGCCATCAACCTGACGCTCAGCGGCTGCGGGATCCGGGCGAAGGCCGTGGAGATGGGGGACGGCCATCTGCGGGTAACATTCCCTGAAACCGCCGGAATCCCTGCGGAGTTCGACCAGATCCAACCCATCATTCTGGACATTCTGCCCTGTCATCTGGAGGTGGAATTCTACTTCCGCTATCTGACCTGGGCTGAATGCGAGGCGGCCGGGATGACCTGGGCGTCGGTAGAGGCGGCCGGACACACCTGGGCAAGCTTTGAACTGGCGGTTCCGCCGGAGGCGTGAGAATCACTGTATCTGCGAAAAAAGACCTCTGCCATTACAGGCAGAGGTCTTTTTCACAGTTGCTACAGGGAAATCAGTGGCCGCAGGTGTGGCTGCCGCAGCCGTGCTCACCACAGCCGTGGTCGCCGCAGCTATGACCGCTTTCGTGATCGTGGTGATCACAAGTGGCATTGTCCGCATAGGTGAGGGAACCGGCCAGCAGCTCGGCCACCCGCTGATCAGCGTCGCCGGTGCAGCCGGCGTAGAGCCGGATCCCGGCTTCCGCCAGGGCCATCTGGGCGCCGGGGCCGATACCGCCGCAGATCAGACTGTCTACCTGCTGATCTGCCAGGAAGCCGGCCAGCGCACCATGGCCGCTGCCGTTGGTGTCCACGACCTGAGAGGAGACCACCTTGCCTTCCTCTACATCATAGAGCTTGAACTGCTCCGTATGGCCGAAATGCTGAAAAACAGATCCGTTCTCATAAGTCACTGCAATTTTCATGTTGACGCGTCCTTTCTTCTCTTGCGCGGCACCCGCCGCCGCATCCGCCGCAGCCCTGCCCCTCCCGCCGGGGACAGAGCGTATAGCTTCCCCCGCCGATGGTCAGAGGCCGCCCCTCTACCAAGAAGACCGAGAGCTTCCGACGGGCCTGGGCATAGATCCGCTGCACCGTGGTGCGGGCAACTCCCATCTGGGCAGCGGCGGATTCCTGGTTGAACCCCAGATAATCCATGAGGCGCACGGTCTCATACTCTTCCACTGTCAGCTCGACGGCTTCGTTTTTCCCGGGCTGTTCCGGAGAAAATCGGCAGTGAGCCGGCAGCTGGCAGACCCGGCGGCATTTGGCGTTTCGCGGCACGGATGTCCCTCCTTGTTTTTGACATATGCCCATTATACGCTGTTTCGAACATATGTCAAGAATAAAATAAACAGTCTAAAATGGAAAAAGAGGACCAGCCATGTGGCTGGTCCTCGTGAAAACAGGGAAGGTTGGAATTACTTTTTCAGTCCGGCGACCCACTGGCCGTACTTCTCCAGATTGGCGGCGCAGGCAGCGGCATCGGCGCCACGGGTAAGGATGTAGACCTTGATCTTGGGCTCCGTACCAGAGGGGCGGACGATCACGCTGGTACCGTCGGCCAGCTCGAAGCGCAGCACATTGGAGCCGGAGAGCTCCATGGTGGAGGCTTCACCGGTGGCGCAGTCCACTACGGAACCGTTGCTGTAATCCTTGCGGGTGACGACCTTTACGCCGCCGATGTCCGCAGGGGGATTCTCCCGCAGATTCTTCATCAGCTCTGCCATGTCCTTCAGACCGTCCAGTCCGGGCATTACCAGGTTGTGGGTCTTTTCGGCGTAGTAGCCGTACTTTTCATACAGCTTTTCCAGAGCGTCAAAGAGGGTCATGCCCTGTGCGGCATACCAGGCGGCCATCTCCGTGAGCATCATGGCGGCGGTGACGGCGTCCTTGTCCCGGACGTAATCGCCCAACATGTAGCCGTAGGACTCCTCGTAGGAGAAGATGACCTTCCCCTGGCCGCTCTCTTCCAGGGCATTCTTCTTTTCTGCCATGAACTTGAAGCCGGTAAAGGTATCGTAGCAGGCCACGCCGTTGGCCTCGGCCACCTTACGGGCCATCTCCGTGGTCACAATGGTTTTCAGAGCCACCGGCTTTTCCGGCAGCTTTCCGGAACGCTTCATGGCGCCGATCAGGTAATCCAGCAGCAGCACGCCAGTCTGGTTGCCGGTGACGGGGCGGTATTCGCCGCTGTGATCCCGGATCATGATGCCCACACGGTCGCTGTCCGGATCGGTACCCAGGATGAAGTCCACATCGTTTTCACGGGCCAGGTCAATGGCCAGATAGAAGCCCTCGGGATTCTCCGGGTTGGGAGAGGCCACCGTGGGGAAGGTGCCGTCGATTACCATCTGCTTGGGTTCGCAGATCAGGTGCTTGATGCCCAGTGCCCGCAGCGCCTCCGGTACCAGCTTGTAGCCGCAGCCATGGAAGGGCGTGTACACCAGCTTGAAGGTATCCGCTACCTTGGCTACCGTCTCTTTGTCGTTGATCATGGAGGCGACATTGGCCATAAACCGCTGGTCCGTCTCCTCGCCCAGCACTTCGATCAGACCGGCCTTCACCGCCTCGTCGTAGTCCATGGACTTTACGCCGGCAAACACGTCGATCTCTTCCAGACGTTTGGCGATGGCGTCGGCGTGGTGGGGCGGCAGTTGGGCACCATCCTCCCAGTAGACCTTATAGCCGTTGTATTCCTTGGGGTTGTGGCTGGCGGTGACATTGATTCCCGCCTGGCAGTGATACTCCCGCACGGCGAAGCTCAGCTCGGGTGTGGGGCGCAGGGACTCAAAGATGCGGACATGGATGCCGTTGGCGGCGCAGACCTCTGCGGCGGCCCGGGCAAACTCCATGGAGTGGTTGCGGCAGTCCATGCAGATGGCCACGCCCCGGCGTTTGCCTTCTTCCCCCTCGGCAGAGATGACATCCGCAAAACCTTGGGTGGCCCAGCGGATCACATGGATGTTCATGTTATGCAGGCCGACGGCCATGGTGCCCCGGAGACCTGCGGTGCCAAATTCCAGAGGGCCATAGAAGCGGGATTCGATCTCCTTGGGGTCGCTGCGGATGGATTCCAGCTCTGCGTGCTCCTCCTGAGACAGAGCGGGGCTTGCCAGCCACTTTTCGTATTCTTTCATGAAGTCCATATGCGATTCCTCCTATGTTAATATCATTGGATGACAAAACGCTGGGGATTCCGGAAACCGGATCAGACCGGTTCCTCCGGCTCGGCAGAGGAGTCCAGCAGAGCCTGGGCCTCTTCCAGCCGGTCGGCGGGGACCCAGATCTCGACCCCCTGGGAAGCAAAACCCCCCAATACCTTACCGAGACTCCCGCTCTTGAACGCGGGAATACCGCAGCTTTCCAGCAAGGACAGCGTGATGTCCGCCATACTGTCCAGTTCCCACTGGATGGCCAGCTTGGCTGCCGGCTGAGGCTGTCCGTCTGGCGTTTTGGGCCAGTGTTCCAGCAGGTGGCGGTCCTCCATAGCCCAGAAATCAGGGGTTTGTTTGTCCATTGTATGCGCCTCCTCGGTCGAAAACGGTCACTTATGGTATTTGGTGCCGGCGTTGATCTGATAGGCCCGGTAAATCTGCTCCAGCAGCATCACCCGGGCAAGATGATGGGGAAAAGTCATGGGAGACATGGAGAGCCGAAAATCCGCCTGTGCCTTGATGGCAGGAGACAGCCCCACGCTGCCGCCGATCAGAAAGGTCAGATTCGAGACACCGGAGACGGCAAACTGGCGCATTTTTTCCGCCAGCTGGGGAGAGGAGAGCTCCTCGCCCTCAATGCACATGGCAACCAGGGCGCTGCCCTTGGGGAGCTTAGCTTCGATCAAAGCGGCCTCCGCTGTCAGGGCCTGAGAAATCTCGGCAGGAGAGGGAGAATCGGAAAGCCGGGATTCCGGCAGCTCCACGATCTCCAGCTTACAAAAGCGGCTCAGCCGCTTGGCGTATTCCGCCGTGGCCTGGGCATAAAATTTCTCTTTCAGCTTTCCCACGCAGATCAAAGTTACCTTCTGCATACAGCCCTCCTGTGTACAGGATGGGGGGCGCTCATGGTGTCCCGGGGGGCAACCGACAGTGCCGGGCAAAGCCCCGCGGCGGACAGAGCGGTCTCCACTGCCTGCTGCGCCATGGCAGGCGTGTTGTTTTCCCGGCTCAGGTGAGCCAGCAGGATCTCACTGGTGCCCTGCTGGGCCAGAAAAACCGCAAAGCGAGCGGCATCTTCATTGCTCAGATGCCCTTCCGTGCCCAGGATCCGCTGTTTCAGGTAATAAGGATAGGGGCCGCTGTACAGCGTTTCCACATCGTGGTTGGCCTCCAGCACTGCCAGGTCTACACCCGGCAGCACTGCGGCCGCCTCGTCCGTCACATAGCCCGTATCTGTCAGGATCCCAACGCTTCCGTCGGCGCCGTCCAAGCGGAAACCGCAGGAGCCGGGGGCATCGTGAGATGTGGAAAACGGAGTGACCAGGACTTCACCCAGAGATTCCGGACCGGCCAGGACCAAGCTCCGCTGCGCCAGTGTCGGCAGCCGCTGCGCCAAGTCATACAGCGTCCGGGAAGTTGCACAGACCGGACAGTGCGTCCGCTTGAGAAGGGTCTGCAGCCCGGAGATGTGGTCGGCGTGGGTATGGGTGATAAGAATGGCGGTGAGATCCGCCGGGGTCAGGCCCAGTTCCTCCAGGGACTTGGTGATGCGGCGGCAGGAGATTCCGGCATCTACCAGCAGGTGGGTGGAGCCGCAGGAAAACAGCAGCGCGTTTCCGGAGGAACCGCTGGCCAGCGTATGTAGGGTGGTCAAATACAAAACCTCTCTCGAACAGGATCAAATCAAAAAACAGGCGTCCGCCCGGGGAATGCCGACCAACGTCGCCATCCCCTCAAGCGGACGCCAAACGGTAAAAACAGATGTAACGGAAACTGGGAGATCCGCCGTCGGATGCTTTGGGCTGATGAGGATGTCTTGTTCAACTGCCGTACCCGGCAAAAACAGAAAACACGTTCCCAAAAGGGGAGAATCCGGCGGCGGAAAACACAAATCAGCCGATGTGGGCTTCCAGCTCCTCGTTTTCTCCGGGTTCCTCCACCACACGGATATTGGCGCCCAGAGCCCGCAGCTTGCCAACGATGTCCTCGTAGCCGCGCTCGATATACTGCACGCAGCTGATCTCGCTTTCACCCTTGGCAGCCAGCGCGGCGATGACCAGCGCGGCACCGGCCCGCAGATCGCAGGCCTGGATGGGAGCACCGGTCAGGTGATCCACACCTTCCACCACAGCGGTCTTGTCGTCCACCTGGATGCTGGCGCCCATGCGCTTGAGCTCGTCAACATAGCGGTAGCGGTTGTTCCATACGCTCTCCGTTACCAGAGAAGTGCCCTGGGCCAGGCAGAGAACGGCGGTGATCTGGGGCTGCATATCCGTGGGGAAGCCGGGATAGGGCAGGGTCTTCACATTGGCCTTCTGCAGCGGAGCGTTACGGCGCACAAGAAGCGTATCCTCATGCTCCTCCACTTCCACGCCCATCTCCACCAGCTTGGCGGTGATGCAGTCCATGTGTTTGGGGATGATGTTTTTCACCAGGATCTGTCCGCCGGTGGCAGCCACGGCGGCCATATAGGTTCCCGCTTCAATTTGGTCGGGAATGATGGCATAGCTGCCGCCCCGCAGCCGGTCTACACCCTGGATCTTGATGGTATCGGTGCCGGCACCACGGATATTGGCGCCCATGGAGTTGAGGAAGTTGGCAAGATCCACGATGTGGGGTTCCTTGGCGGCGTTTTCAATGACGGTGTTGCCCTCCGCCATGACAGCGGCCATCATAATGTTCATGGTGGCGCCCACGGACACCACATCCAGGTAGATGTTGGCGCCCTTGAGCCGGCCGTTCTCCGTGGAGGCGTGGATAAAGCCACCCTCCACCACGACCTTGGCACCCAGGGTGGTAAATCCCTTGACGTGCTGGTCGATGGGGCGGACGCCGAAGTTGCAGCCGCCGGGCATAGCGACTTCCGCCTGGCCGAAACGGCCAAGCAGCGCGCCGATGAGATAATAGGAGGCACGGATCTTCCGGGCCAGCTCATAAGAGGTGCGGGTAGAGCGGATATGGGTGCAGTCGATCTCCACCGTGTGGCGATTGACTGCACGGATGTTGGCACCCAGCTGTTCCAGAATCTTCAGACACAGCGTCACATCGGAGATCTGGGGAACATTTTCAATGCGGCAGACACCGTCCACCATCAGCGCGGCGGGGATGATGGCGACGGCGGCGTTTTTCGCGCCGCTGATATTTACTTCACCAAACAGGGGAGAACCGCCCTGTATTACATACTTTGTCAAATCGTTTACCCTCTCTTAAAACGAAGCTTCTTTCGCGGCGGCAATTCGCCCGGTTCTGTATGGACAGTTTGCCCGCCCAATGCAGGTTCATACCAACGGAAAGAGCACGGTGGACAAAAAAATTTAAAAATTCTCACACACCGCCACTATACCATACGCCGCCATGAAATGCAAACCTTTCCTGACAGTGTTTCCATAAAAACCAAAAAGTTGTGAAAAATGATGGAAGGTGCTCAGCTATGGGTGACTGCACCGGTGATACAGTTTACATAATAGTTCAGCCCAGAGATGTCGGTGACAATACACCAGGCCGGGACCAGCGTCATCGCGGCAGAGGCGGAGCTTTGCAGTTCAAAGCACAAATAGACGTCGGTGATTTTGGAGACAGCGGTCTGGCTTTTCCGGTGGTTGGTCAAAAAAGCGTCCAACGCGGCGGCGGCGGACAGGGGAGCTTCCTCCGGTGCGCTTTCGGTATAGGCGTCGGGCAGATGGGTCCCGGTGACGGTCAATAGGCCGCCGCTGTCCAGAGTAAAGGAGACGGTGCAGTTGACCACTGGGTAGCCGTCACAGTACTGGACCGCGGTGGCGGAGGTACCGTCGGAGGAAAAGGTCAGATCTCCATAGCCGAACTCCTTGCAGAATGCCCGGCAGACCTCCGGTGCGCTGGCACCCTCGGACAGGGATCCAGCGGCGTCAAAGCTGCCGTTGTCCAAAAACTGGACACCGCCCCGGTCACTGCCGTAGAGGTGGATGCCGCCGCCCTGATCGGACCAGCGCAGGTTCTTTCCCAGCAAAAAGGCAGCCAGATCCTCCTCCTGCTGGGTGTCCCGGGTCAGGGTGCGGCTCAGCGGCGGGGTCTGGGAGGAGATCAGGTCCTCATCCAGTTCCACGTTTTCCGCTGCAAACAAAGTGACCAGCTGCTGGCGTATCTGTTCCAGACCTTCCTGATGGTCAGCCTGCCGGCTTACCACCACGGCGGCCAGGGAGAGGTTTGTCAGAAGCAAAATCAATATGATGATGTTTTTCAGACGGGAGCTTTGCAAAATATGCTCCTTTCCAATCCGTAGGAAGCGTTGAAATCAGTCCAGCAGCCAAGAGGCGTCCGCGGTGTCGCCGCCGCGGTCCGTATAGCCGATGGACAGTTCGCCGCCGGGAGTCTGGGCTGCAATGGCCAGGGACTGGCGCAGCGGCAGCAGGGAGGCAAGTTCCCCTGTATGGGAGTACTGCCGGATCCGCAGGGTGAGGGCTGTCACATCAGAGCCGGAGAGCGTGACCATAGCCGCATCGGCATTGTTGGAAAAGCGAATGGGCACGCCTTCCACTTGATAACCGAATCGCAAAACCATGGAGCTGCCGCTGGCCTGAACGCTGACAAGGTACAGGGAGGCGTCGCTGGAGAAGTTGGAGAAAATGGAATTGAGCAGAGATTGTACAGCCAGAATACGCTGGTTGACCGTGGCGTCTTCCTGGGCACTGATCTGCAGAGTGGGCGTGCTGCCTCCGTCATATGAAACGGTGCCGTCACTGCGAATGCGCAGAGAACAGTCGCCCCGGATGATGACCTCCGTGCCGCTGGACTCGGTATAGCGGGATTTGGTGTTGGGATTAAAGCCCAGTGCCGAAAGAAGCCAGTCTGTATCGGAAAGCGGTGTTTTCGCGGAGAGGGCGGATACCTGCGGCAGCGGGTTCAAAAACAGCGAGCAGGGAGCCAGGGAGGCAAACAGCGGTTCCGCTTCCGCGGACTCAAAGGCAAAGAACGCACCGCCCAACTCATAGCTGCTGACTGTGTCGGCCAGCCGGGAAGCAGATACTGCCACAGAGCAGCTGAGATAGGTGGAGCCATCTGAGAGATAGAGCCGCACACCATCCTCCCCCCGATCCGCCAGCACCAGCTGACGGGCGGAGATGGTCTCGTTGTCAGATGCTTCGCCCACCAGTCCGGCCAGAACAGACAGGGGCAGGGGATTGAGAAAATCATAATAAATGGAAACACCGGAGATGGCGGAGAGAAACTCTTCGCCGGAGCAGGGGGTAAATGTCTGGGCAGAGCCCAGTGCACCCCGCAGCAGGGAGCGGAGGGACTCGGTGAATGCCTTGTCGGTGGTGGTCATCTGGACATTTCCATAATGGCCGTAATCCCCAGTGACCGCGATCCGCACCGGAGCCGACAGATCGGTAAGGCTGGTGGGGGGCGATTGGGAGGCGGTGCTGCCGGCGGACAGGGAACGAAAGTAGTCGTTGTCCTGATTCAGATTGTACAGCTGGGTCTGCACAAACAGCGCCACAGCAGAGAGCGTCAGCACCACAATGGCGATATTCTGCAAAAAATCCCGACGTTTTCGGCGGACGGTGTCCATGAGGCACTCCTTTCTGCTGGATCAGGCAAGCAGGTCTCCCTACTGGGAAGGAGAACCGGGAAAAGGCCGAGGACCGACCCATTACTGGGCGTCCGGCCCGGCGATGGGAAGGGTCAGGCGGATGGTGGTACCGGGTCCCTGGTGGGGGACCAGACGAATGGTGCCCCGATGACGCAGCACGATCTCCCGGGCAATGGAAAGCCCAAGACCAGTGCCGCCGGATTCCCGGGAGCGGGCCTTGTCCACCCGGTAGAACCGGTCGAAGATCCGGTCCCGGTCCTTTTCCGGGATGCCGATGCCGTCATCGCGGACCTCCATCCACACCTGATTCTGGGTGGAACCGGCAGTGATGCGGATATGACCGCCGTCAGGAGTGTATTTGATGGCATTGCCCAGAATGTTCATCATAACCTGTTCCAGCCGGCTGCGGTCGCCCACGATGAGAGGAAGGTCCTCCAGAGAGCCGCAGGTGAGCTGGTGACCGTGCCGCTTGGCCTCCAGGGCATTGGCACGGTGGACGCTTTGGATGGCGTCGGCGAAGGGAAAGCGGGAGAGGTTCAGCTCTGCGTTGCCGGCATCCAGCCGGGAGAGCGTCAGAAGATCCTGGACGATGTGGGTCATCCGGTCGGTCTCCGTGATGATAATGTCCAGGAAGTTGTTTTCCGTTTCCTGAGGAATGGCCCCTCCGGCGTCCCGCAGGGTCTCCGCATAGCTGCGGACATTGGTGAGGGGGGTACGCAGTTCATGGGAGACATTGGCCACAAATTCCTTGCGCCGCTCTTCATTGCGGTGCTGCTCCGTCACGTCGTGGAGAACGATCAGCACACCGCCGCTGGCCTGGTCCGAAAAAGGCGCCAGATACAGCTCCAGCGTGCGCTCATCCACCAGCTTTTCGGCCTCAGCATAGTTGGGGCGCTGCAAGGCCAGCATCTGGGAGAAGGGGTAGAGATCCCCAAAGAGGTCGTCATAGGTGCAGTTCTCATCCACGGAGCGGTGAAGCATGGACTTGGCCGCGGGGTTGCAGTGGATGAGGTGTCCGTCATGATCGAAGGCCACCACGCCGTCGGTCATGTGGAGGAACAGCGTATCCAGTTTGTTGCGCTCATTCTCCATGGCCTCCAGGGTACTTTGGAGAACACCGGCCATCTCGTTGAACGTGCCGGTGAGGATGCCGATCTCATCCGTGGACTCTACCGGAAGTTCACTGTCAAAATCGCCGGAGGCGACCTTTTCCGCCCCGGCGGTCAGCCGCTCGATGGGGTCCACCATGGCTTTGGAGAGGAGGAAACTCAGCAGGACGGAGATGAGCAGACCGATCACCAGGGCCTGCAGGATGATCATGACCAGCTGGGCATTGAGACCAGAGACCGTCTCCTTGTTGTCCAGAATGTAGATGATGTAGGCGTTGTCCCCGTTGAAAACGGGGATCGCCGCATCCATATAATCGGCAGTAATGTCGCTTTTATCTCCAACCATGGTGTCGTCCTGGAGTGCCACGGCGTTCCGGGCGGTCAGCAGGTTGGCGGTCTGCTCCCGGGGCAGCTCGGAGGCGCCGGCAGAGCCGCTGAGAAACGTACCGGTCTGGCCGTCCAGAACGAAGTAATTGCGGGTGTTGTAATCAATGCCCAGGTTGCCGGCATTGGTGGAGAGAATGTCACTGATCCGCTCCACGGCGTTGTCCTCTTCAGCGGCATTGCGCAGATCCGACACGACGCTGCTGTTGTCTGCGCCGAAGACGTCGTTCATCTGCTGATAAAAAGTGTCGATATAGAATTTGGAGACGCTGGTGGTCAAAAATGCCCCCACTACCGTCATCAGCGAGGTGATGAGCAGCAGCAGGATCAGCATCAGCTTCATGTGCAGGCTCCGGAACACTGGCGGCGCCTCCTTTCCCACGGCAGAGCGGAGATGAATGTCCCCCTGTCAGACTGCGAAATAGTAGCCCGCGCCCCGGCGGGTGAGAATATACGCCGGATTGGCGGGGTCTGCCTCGATCTTTTCCCGCAGCCGCCGGACGGTCACATCCACCGTGCGCACGTCGTCGCCCACGTAGCCGTAGTTCCAGACTTGTTCCATCAGATCCGTCCGGGAGTAGACCTTGTTGGGATGGCTTGCAAGAAAGGTCAAAAGCTCATATTCCCGCTGGGTCAGGTCAATGGCCTTTCCGGCCCGGAAAACCTGATGACTGTCGGTATTGATGGAAAGATCGCCGGATACGGGCATGGCATTGGCCGCGGCGGAGGTGCCGGACGGCACTGCCATGGCGGTTCGGCGGATATTGGCGCCCACCCGGGCCACCAGCTCCCGCATGGAAAAGGGCTTTGTGATATAGTCATCCGCGCCGATCTCCAGCCCCAGGACCTTATCGGATTCCTCCTCCCGGGCGGTGAGGATGATGACCGGCACATTGCTGCCCTTTTCCCGCAGGGCTTTGCAGACATCAAAGCCGTTCATCTTCGGCAGCATCACATCCAGCAAGATCAGATCGGGATTGGCGGAGAGGGCCTGCCTGAGGCCTTCCTCTCCGTCGTAAGCCTCCAGAATGGCATAGCCGGACCGCTGCAGATTGAACCGCAGGATGTCCACGATATTTTTTTCATCTTCCACGATCAGGACCGTTTTCTGGTCACTCATGAGGAACCTCCGTATTTTGAAATTACAGATCCAGCAGGACCTTGGCCTTCAAAACGGCAGCCACGGTCTTGGCATCTTCGATCTCACCGTTCATGATCCGGTGGACCATCTCCTGGAAGGGGATCCGCTCCAGACGCAGAAATTCATCCTCGTCCGGCTGCTGCTGGCCCATTTTCAGTTCCCGGGCCAAAAACAGATGCAGATGCTCCCCGTAACAGCCGGGGGAGGGCAGAATGACGCCCAGGGGCATCAAAATATCCGGTACTGCGCCGGTCTCCTCCCGCAGCTCCCGCAGCGCGCCGACGGCTGGTTCCTCACCCGGGTCCAGTTTGCCGGCGGGGATTTCCAGAAGCGTTTTGCCGAATACATATCGATACTGGGACACAGTGATGACGTTGTTGCGCTCGTCCAGCGGCAGTACCGCTACGCCGTCCACGTGTTCCACCACTTCCCGGAAGGAGGTGTGACCGTTGGGCAGCGACACCTGATCCACATGAACGCTGAGAAATGCGCCGGTATATTTTTCTTCCCGGCTGAGCATCTTTTCCGTCAGATCCATAGGGAGACTCATCTTAACAGCACCTCGTTGGTTGTTTTGTAAAACATTTGAAAATCAATTTATTATATCACGGGTAGAATCTGTTGCCAAGGCAGACTTTCACTTGAAGAACGGGAAAAACCGTGGTATACTAGTAAAACTTTCCGAGAAGCAAGGAGGCGGACCCCACGGAGAAGAAGGGAATCAAAATCGCGGCACAAAACCGCAAGGCCTTCCACGACTACTTCGTGGAGGACAAATATGAGGCCGGGATCGAGCTTTTCGGCACAGAGGTCAAGTCCATCCGGGCGGGTACGCTGAATCTGAAGGATTCCTACTGCACCGTCAAGGGCGGAGAGCTGTTCCTCCACGGAATGCATATCTCGCCCTACGAGAAGGGAAACATCTTCAACAAGGACCCGGTCCGCAGCCGCCGGCTGCTGATGCACAAGCGGGAGATCCGCAAACTCGCCGCCCTGGTCCAGCAGGACGGCTATGCGCTCGTTCCGCTGTCCGTCTACTTTAAGGATGCCCGGGTAAAGGTAGAAGTGGGCCTGTGCAAGGGCAAAAAAAATTACGACAAGCGGGCGGCTGCCTCGGCTCGGGATGCCAAGCGGGAGATCGACCGCACCTTGAAAGAGAGGAACCGCTGATGGAAAACAAGCAGGATACACAGCTGGACGCGGCCTCCGGTCCTCAGAGCGAACACTTCGTTGTCCGCCGGGGCGGAAGCATGTGGGTGCTGGCGCTGATTTTTTTGGTGGCGTTTGGCGGCGTGTCTGTCTGGCAGACGGTCCAGACAGGCCTGGCGGAGAGTCGGAACATTCTGATCGCCGGCGTATTTTCTGTTCTGGCTGGGATTGTGCTGCTGCTGGACTGCAAGAACCACCGACTGGAAGTGGACGGCGAGCAGCTGCGCTACACGTCCATGTTTGGCCAGACCACAAGCTTCCGGGTGGAGGAGATCGGCGGCGTAGGACTGGATTTTCTGGAAAATCTCAAGCTGCTGACTGCGGACGGAAAGCTTCTGGCCCGGTTGGAGCGGGGCATGACCCATTATGAAACGCTGCTGCATTACTTGGAAAACCACCACGTTGTGGGGAAACGGTAACATCATCAGAAAGGAACGAATCAAATGTCTGAGAACAAGAATCCCATTGCCACCATCACCATGGCGGACGGCCGCGTGATGAAGGCGGAGCTGTATCCCGAAAAGGCACCCAACACGGTCAACAACTTCATCTCCCTTGCCAACAGCGGCTTTTATGACGGTTTGACCTTCCATCGGGTCATCCCCGGCTTTATGATCCAGGGCGGCTGCCCTCAGGGCAACGGCATGGGCGGTCCGGGCTACGAGATCCGGGGCGAGTTTGCTGCCAACGGCTTCCGGCAGAACGACCTGGCCCATACCACCGGCGTGCTGTCCATGGCCCGCACCATGGCACCCAACTCCGCCGGCAGCCAGTTCTTTGTCATGGTAGCCCCGGCACCCCATCTGGATGGTCAGTACGCTGCCTTCGGCCAGGTGCTGGAGGGGGAGGAAGTAGCCATCGACATCTCCCGGGTCCAGCGGAACATGATGAACGACAAGCCCAAGACGCCTGTGGTCATCGAGAGCATCCGGGTGGATACCCAGGGCGTGGACTATCCCGCTCCGGAGAAGATGTAAAACAAAATTCCAACGAGCCAAAATCGAAGAGGAGGGGTCCAGATGAAAACCGCAATCATCACCGGTGCGTCCTCCGGACTGGGGCGGGAAGTTGCCCGCCAGCTGACGGACGTGTTTCCGGACATTGAGTGCTGCTGGCTGATCGCCCGCCGGGAGGACCGGCTGGAACAGACGGCCCGGGAAATGGTAGGCGTCGAGACGGTGTGCATGCCGCTGGATCTCTGCGATCCGGTGAGCTTTTCCACGCTCAGCGGGCGTTTGGCGGCGGAGCAGCCGGAGGTGATGCTTCTGGTGAACTGCGCCGGCTGCGGCTATCTGGGGCTTTTGGGGGAGACGGACACCGCGCTGGAGACCCGGATGGTGGATCTAAATGTCCGGGCGCTGACGGCGGTGACCAACCTGGTGATCCCCTTCATGGCTGCGGGAGGCCACATCCTGAACGTCTCCTCCATCGCCTCTTTCTGTCCCAATCCCCGGATGACGGTTTATTCCGCATCCAAGGCGTATGTCTCCTCCTTTACAGTGGGCCTTTCCGAGGAACTGCGGCGCAAGCACATTTCTGTGACTGCCGTTTGTCCGGGGCCCATGCGGACGGAGTTTCTGGATGTGGGCAACATCACGGGGAAGTCCCGTACCTTTGAACTCCTGCCGTACTGCGAGCAGGTCCAGGTAGCGGGCGGTGCCCTGCGGGCGGCCCGGGCGGGCCGGACCATCTACACGCCCAAACTGTTTTATAAGTTTTACCGGTGCTTGGCAAAAATCACACCGGTGAAGCTGATGGTGAAGATCACCAAGACCTGAACGGATAAATTTCATGGAATTGTAACACACTTCCCGGAAGAAGTGTGTTACAATTCCAAATACAGCGATCTGCTTTGATAGCCCTGAAGATCTGGGGATGTACCGGTTTCGACGGGGGTATGGAGGCGGGACCAGCGGGCGGCGGCGCCTGACCGCCATAAAACGGGCAATTTATAAATTAAATAACAACAACACTGTTGCTATTGCTGCCTAATTAACGGCAGCCGTCCGACTCGGAGGGACCGCGGGCCGAGGAGGGCGTCGTTTAGCGGTAAATGTGAGCGCAGTAAGCTTTGCCTGCACCACACATCATGAAGCTTACCTGACCTGACGGCGTGACGGTTTGCCGTCTGGAAGGGGAACGGGGAGAGCAAGACTCCCGCAATAATCGTCTGCGCCCGGAGAAAGCCCCGTTAAAGTGCTTTCGGACGCGGGTTCAACTCCCGCCATCTCCACCAAAGCGAGAAGCCCTGCAAATGCAGGGCTTCTTCTTTTTGCTTACGGCCGCAATGGATTGGAAAGTTTCAAGCGTGAGCGGACTGGCGTGTTTCTGACCAGCTTGACACCACAAAATTCAAAAAATTTCACTTTTCATTTCACTTTTTGAGAGAGGAAAATTACTCCTCGGGTGGCATGATTTCTGCAAGATACGCTTCGATTTTGCTGTCGTATCCAACCTCTTCCTCTTTGATTGTGTGATAGTATACGGTCTTGAGCATGTGATCCGTTGAGTGTCCCATCCGCTGCTTGGAGTACGTGCTGGGAATACCGGCGGCCAACATGGCGGATGCGTTGACGTGACGCAGATCATGGAAACGGTAATGGGGCACACCGGCCTTGGCGCAGATCCGGGTAAACCCGTTGTAAATCGCATGGCCGGACAGCGTGATGATGTGCTCCCCATGCCGCGTGGTTTTGCTCAGTTGCTTTTGCAGGGCGGGCGGGATGTGGACTGTTCGGGTGCCGCTGTATGACTTGGTCCCTTTTTCCACCTGTCCGTCTTCACCCTCTACCATGGCCCGCCGGATATGGAGATAGTCTCCCTCGATGTCTTCCCATTTGAGACCCACGATTTCCGACTGCCGCAAGCCCAGCCAGACAGCCAGCAAAATGGGCAGCTCATAGCGTGTCCCCTGACTGGCCTGCAGGATTTTTTGCAGCTCCTCTTTAGACGGGATCTTGATCTCACTTCGCTTTTTTTGAGGCAGTGTGGTCCGCAGGTGCATATCAGGATAATAGGCCGCAAGGACGACGCTCAGCAGGCCGTGAGCGTTGCTCACGGTTTTGGGGGACTTCTTCTTTGCCAGCTGGTTGACCCAGCGCTGCACGGTCTCCTGCGTCAGATTGCGGAGCTGCACGGACTGGATGCTCTCAAAGTCATTTTTCTTGGACTTCTTATAATTCCACAGCGTGGTGGGAGAGAGCACGCCGTCCTTGCTCTCGATGTATCGGTCAATGGCTTCGCCGACTGTAAGACGACGGGGAGAGCGGGCATCCTGGGCAGATTTGGTTTTGAGACCGCTGGCCCAATAGAGAGCATCTTCCCGGCTGTCAAACGTCCGATTAAGTCGGGTACCATCCACCATCAGCTGTATGTACCACCTTCCGGATTTTTTCTGCTTGGGTTCGGGAATTCTCATGTTGCTCGCTCCTTTATAGTGTGGCGATTTTATTCATAAAATAAAACGTTTGTTCGATTCTTTGGCCAGAGAAAAGCCGCCCGCCAGGGGCGGCTTTTTGATTACAGATACCGTTGTAAGACTTCTACCAGCTGATCTTTATACTGCTGGAGATCATAGATGTCTGTGAGCGGATACTTCGTTTCCTTCTTATTTTCGTCAGGGATAATAAGCGTTTTGATACTATCAGTTAACCGCAGCCGACAAATCCATTTGCGGGTGTTAGCCTTATAGAGAATATTGATATACGACTCCGTATCCTTGTATGTAATATCGTGAAGATCGGCAACGTCGCTGAGCAGGTTTTTAACGATGAAATAGGCCTCAAGCTCTTCCTCAGTGGTGACAATGTTGGGAGTTCGTTTCTCGATTTCGGTTGTGTCGTTGGATGCTGCATCCTCAGACTGAACCTCCGTAGGCTTTACATCCTGCTGGATGGAAACGCTTCCGCCGGAGCCGCCCAATGCGGTCTTGATTTTATCGTTCATAGTTTCGCTGATATAGTCATTAAGCGCTTTCCGGAGCACGGGGCGAAATTTTTCCAGGACATTCTGTGTTTTGGGGCCGGAGTAGCAGCCCTGCAGGAAGAAACGAATAAAATCATCCGAAGGATCGTTTAACTGCTTTGTGAAGACATCTTTGAATTCATGGACATACTTCAACTCAGATGCCGTGCTGAAAATGGAATCAATGTCAAAAACGGATTTGCAGAACTTCTTCAGCTCGGGAACCTGGTTGTCCCGAATATCCAGAATATTGATGGTGAGGAAGGGATCCTCGTCCATCTTGTTGGGGTTGTCCAGATCCGTGTAAAACCGGTAATATTGACCATTGGTCAAAATGGCAAACTTGGCGGTTGTGGTACCGAAGTAGCGGAAGAGCTGGGAGTCGTGCCGATCCAGGTTTTCTGTGATAGCCTTGCACTCCACCAGAATGACCGGCTGTCCGTCCTTCATGATGGCATAATCGACCTTTTCGCCCTTCTTGATGCCGACATCAGCGGTAAACTCCGGGACAAATTCCTGAGGATTGAAGACATCATAGCCAAGCATGGAAAAGAAAGGCATAATCAGCGCAGTCTTGGTAGCTTCCTCTGTCTGCAGGCTATCCTTCATAGAGTCGACTCGCTTTGCAAACTGTTTCAGCTGGTCAATGAAATCCATAACACACACTCTCCCATCTCTATACGTTGTGTCCGAATCGGACACGTTTTAATTTTATCCGCGCGCTGGCGGAAAATGAATGCAGATCAGTTAAGATACCTGTTTACGTCGATGACGATGCCGTCGGCTTTTGCGTCAGATGCCACAGATTTTACAAAATCTCGATAATCTCGCTCGGCTTCCCTTCGGCAATCCCGGGCATATCCTTTGTCCTCTTCATCATAACAGCCATCTGTATAAAAAGATTCTTCATTTAATCCAAACAGAACGACTTCATATTTGCTCAGAGATTGGTCTCTTTCTCTCTTTTCAAACATTTTTTCATATCCGCATGGAATCTCCTTGCAGCGCTTTATCACGTAGGGGATATAGTCATGCTTTGCAAGGAGGCTTTTCCCGGTATCTGTCAAGCCCACTACCTGCGGAAGCATACCTGCTACTTCCACCCCATGTCCGCTGTCCATAATCCGTTGGATTATATCGGCCTTTGTTCCGCTCTTTTTCAAGCTAAACTGTTCTAGAGAGGGGCGCAATTCTTCTATGGTGGCAAATTCCAAGCGGTCTGGGGCTTCTGCAGGTTGGATCAGGTTCAGAGTTAAAACACGTTCCCAATGTTTGGAAAAATCATGGTTGTCAAAACAATTCTTCATGTTCCAAGTCAACGGCTGAAATCCCCAGGGCGTTCCACGTCGCATATAAGCGTATAGCAAATCGTAAATATTGAGCTTCAGAGGGCGATTAAATAGATTTGAAAATAATCCCATAAATCTATCTCCCTTGACGTGTCCGAATCGGACACGATTTATTTTTATCCGCGCGCTGGCTGGAAATCACAATGTAAATTCCACCTTGACCACCTTGCCGATGACCCGGATTCTGGTTTTGGTGGCGTCGTAGATCTGCGGATGATGCTCCGGGTTGGTGGACTGGGGCATCAGGGTGACGGTGTCGCCAGTGGCGTAGAACCGCTTGACGGTGGCGTCCTCGTCCCCCACCATCACCACGGCCACTTCCCCGTTTTCCACCTCTTCCTGACGGCGGACGATGAGGATGTCGCCGTCCTGAATCCGGGCGGCGTTCATGCTGTCTCCGGATACCCGGAGGGCAAAATACTCGGCGCCGCCGTTAAGATCCGTCAGGGTATATCCCTCAATATGCTGCTCCGCATAGAGGGGAAGCCCGGCAGAGATGCGGCCCAGAATGGGGATACGGTGGAAGGTTCCCAGATCAATATGCTCCGCACCCTTTGGCAGAGCTGTGTCCGATTCGGACACGGCTCTTTTTTGTTTGGGGCCGTTGCCAGTGAGTACGTACTCCGTGGTGGTGCCCAGGGCTTCGGCAATCTGGGGCAAACACCGCTGAAAAGAAGCAGACTTGCGTTTTCGCCATAAACTTACTCGCGAAGGAGGGACGCCAATTGCGGCGGCAAAATCTTTTTGCTCTTTGAAATTTTGATCGACTAATTCAAAGAGCCGATCTACTGCATCCATTGGAATCACCTCCTAAAATACACACAATTTTAAAAAATGAAATTTTACAATGTGTACAAAGATTTCAAATTTCGAAAAAATAGATTGACAATTTCGAATATCGAAATTATAGTTATAACCACAAGCTAAACAATTTCAAACTAAACCGCGAGGCAGAGAGGGGAAAACCATGTTTTTTTTCAACAGGAGCAGAAAGGAGTCTGATGCAAGATCTGCAGCGCCAAGATTGTTGGAACAGGCTGAGACTGAAAAAAGAATCAGAGGAGCGGCCGTTGATCTTTGGCTGATCCGAAAGATGCTGGCGTGGTATCTGGGGTGTGATTCTTTTACCGGGAACCCCGTTCGCGAAACCGAAGAACGTCATTGTGCAAAATCACCTCAAGGTCTCCGGCCCACTTATCAAGCTGACGCGCATCGGACTGTCCGGATCTGGTGTACTCAATGGCCTTGTGGAACAAAGCCTGTATGCCATTTGCCGCGTCCTCGGAAGAGTAAAGCACGGCATTATAAACAGCCACGACATAAGCGTTCCGGGTTTTGTCGTTGGGATAATAGACAAATTCAGCAAAGGCGGCCCAGTGGTTTTCATAGGCGGCAGTCATCCGACTGAAATAGGTAGATGTCAACTGATTGCTGTTGGCACGGGAAACAGCATATACGCCGCTCAGCAAGCCAACCAGGGCAGTGATATATGGTGCAATGGCGGTGATCAGTTCCACGGTCATTATCAAAACACCCCATAATATAGTTTTAAACTATATTATCACACTCAAACAAGCGTTTCAAGTATCCGGGAAAGGAGGAAGGATATGGAAATCAAAAAAATACGAGAATCCAGGGGAATGCGGCAGTATGAACTGGCGGACCGCATGGGCGTTTCCCAGGCATCGGTTTCTGCCTGGGAGTCCGGGGCGGCGTTGCCCAGCGCGGCAAACCTGATCAAACTAGCGGACATTCTGGACTGCACCGTGGATGCGCTCCTGGGCCGGGCACCTGCCAGTGCATAAGCCCCCAGCGTACCTCATGAACTCAGCATAGCGCACAGAAGGAGACAAGACCATGTCTGGAACGGACAAGACCATTTACAAAACCTGCCGGGAGGCGGCGGGATACACCCAGGAGCGGGCGGCGGAGCTGCTCAACCTGAGCGTGCGGCATCTGGCCCGGATCGAGGCCGGAGAGATGATCCCCTCGGACGATATTGCCTACTCTATGGTAGTGCTCTACGACAGTCAGTATCTGGCCGTGCAGCACCTGCGAAGCGCCAGCCAGCTGGCGGCGGCCATTCTTCCACCGGTGGAA
This sequence comes from uncultured Oscillospiraceae bacterium, assembly GCA_944387015.1. Classification (GTDB taxonomy): domain Bacteria; phylum Bacillota; class Clostridia; order Oscillospirales; family Oscillospiraceae; genus Oscillibacter. The sequence goes on along the minus strand of CALXDH010000022.1, from coordinate 14,387 downwards.
CAGACCACGCTGCAGGCAGCCACCATTCGACTGTTCAACAGCTTTTCCCGGTGGGCGGACAAGCGGCGGGACAAGCAGCTGCTGGAGATCGCCGAGGATGGCCAGATCGACGAGACAGAACGGCCTATTTTCGACGAGATTGTCCGGGAGCTGGGTGAACTCGTAAAGGACTTTTACGAGCTGCGGCTGGCATCCCAGGACGTGGAAAGGAGCGAATAACAACATGCCGAAAGTAAAACTGGGAAGGGACCCTGGACAGGAGCATACGGCGGACATCGCCAAGATTATCAAGCACCATATGACGGATCGGGACATTGCCACCCAAACGGCGTTGGCAGAGCGGACGGGAATCCCCCGGCAGACCCTTGGACGCCGGATGCGCCGGGGCGGCTGGGAGCTGGATGAGCTGATGGCGCTGGACAAGGTGCTGCGGTTCACCGCGGAAGATGCTGCGGCAATCATGGGGGTTAGGAGATGAACCCCTCAACGGAATGGACAAAAAAAGAACGCCCCAAGGCGGCAACCTCAGGGCGCTCGGTTCAGGGACTTGCGTCCGAGAACAATCGCAAAATTATGATAACACGTTTTGCTCGGAAATGCAAGACCCATACGACTGTCGGGGAGGGGGTGACCCTCCGATGACAGGTTTGGAGATGTTTTTTGTGGTGCTGGGCGTCTGCTCGGCCACCAGTGGGCTTTTCCGGGTGATTGATCGGATTGAGGGACGGTGATTTCATGAGCGACAGCGTGGTTAGGTCTGGCAGGCGGGAGAGCTTTACAGTCCTGTATAACTCTATGATTACGGACAAGCGACTGAGCCTCAAGGCCAAAGGCCTTTTTGCGGTGATGATGTCCCGTCCGGAGGGCTGGGAGTTCAGCGTCAGCGGGCTCGCAGCATTTACAGGGGTAGGAAAGGACTCCATCCGCAATACGCTTGCCGAGCTGGAGAAAGTGGGCTACTTGGTTCGGGAGCAGGCCCACCAGGAGAACGGGACGTTCGGCGGGAATATTTACATTTTGCAGGACATGGCACCACCGTCGTCCGGAAAACCCGACAACGGTGAAATACCGTTGTCGGGAAATACCGATGACGGGGAAAACCGTCAACGGGAAACACCGTTGTCGGGAAACCCGACACAAAGAAATAAAGACTTAAAGAATAATATACCCCCTAAAGCCCCCCAAGGGGGGCAGCGCAGAAAGCGGGAACCCAAGGAGACCGCCGACTGGAAGCCGGAGCGGTTCGAGGCGTTCTGGACCTACTACCGTACCAACGTCCGGAGCGAGGACCGGCAGGGTGCCATTCGGGCCTGGGACAAGCTCAAGCCGGATGACACTCTGATCGCCCGGATCGGCCGGGCGCTGGAAATGCAGATCGCCTCCGAGAGCTGGCAGGCCGGCTATGGGAAGCCATATGCCAGTACATACCTGAACAACGCCCGCTGGAAGGACGTGGAGGACCAACCTGCTGCCGATGGGGAAGCGCCCCGGGCAAAGCCCAAGCGCTATGTCCGTACGGACGTGATTGACGGCCAGGAGGTGGATATTTACGAATAATCAGTACCAAGATCTTGAGGCTGAAAGGGCTGTGTTGGGGTCGATGCTGATTGACAGCAGCTGCATCCGCACGATAGCTGGGAAGCTCCGGGAAACGGATTTCCGCCTGGCACTTAATCAGGAGATCTATCGTACGCTGCTGAACATGGATATGGACGGCAGACCCGTAGACGGTTTGACTGTGGCAGACGAATTGAAGGCGTCTCCCGATACCCGCAGGTACATTGCTCAGCTGATGGAGATGACTCCTACGGCAGCCAATGCCACGGAATATGCCCAGATTGTACAGGACTGTGCCAGGAGACGGGGGTTAAAAGAGGCTCTTGGGGAGGCTCTGGAGTCCCTGGATAAGGGAGAGGCACAGGAGGATATATTGCCGCCTCTGGAGACGAAGATCTCTGACCTCAATACCCGTGCCGGCGGGGATCTGCTGGCGCCCGAGGCGCAGCTCGATTTGTTTTTCCAGCATCGGGAACGCATCGATGCAGGGGAGGCCCCATTTGTCCGGACAGGATTGCGGCAGCTGGATCGGCTGCTGGGGGGCGGAATGGTGAACTCAGGCCTCTATTTCCTCGCCGCTCGTCCGGGCATTGGAAAAACCGCACTGGCCATTTCTATCGCTGAATTTGTCGCCAACAACATCGGAAGCGTCGCATTTGTATCCATGGAAATGTCAGCCGAACAGATCACGGCTCGCCGCGTCGCTGCGGTGTCCAAGGTGGACAGCAATGTGATCTTGACGGAGGCGATGACGGACGAGGAGTACCGGAGAACATCTGAAGCGGCACGCATCATTGGAAGGACGCCGCTCTATGTGACAGCCGGAAAGGCGTATACGCCGGGCCGTATGGCGTCCGTTGTCCGGGCACGGAAGGATTGCCGGCTGGTAGTGGTAGATCACTTCAGCTTGTTTTTGCTTCCCGGCCGGCAGGCCAGTCATATTGAATACGCATCGGCGGCGCACACGCTCAAACGGCTTGCTCAAGCGATGGGGGCACCTGTGCTGTGTCTGGCTCAGCTGAACCGGGAAAATGAAAAACGGACCGGGAATAAACCGCGTATTTCAGATTTACGTGCCACAGGTGCGGCAGAGGAGGACGCTGACGGCATCATTCTGCTTCACCGAGAGGATTATTACGACCCGAAATTTGAACGGAAGCCTCAGGAGCCAGTGGTTGTAGAGGCTACTGTGGCAAAAAACCGCCACGGACGAACCGGTCATGTGGATTTATCCTTTTGGCCGGAGACAAATACATTCCGGGAGAAATATGTGAAATGAGAACTGAAATGATTCGGGTTGGAGATACGTTGACCCGGGCGCCTACGTTTTATGGCACCAAAGACATGCTGGACGCCAGCCCGCGGCCGTGCAGGGTGGTGTACATCCATCCGGAGCTGCGGTTTTACGTGGTGGAGTTCCGCTCCACGGTCACCGGCGAGACCTGGCGGGAGACGTTTTATTTCCCGAACCGGCCGGAGCTGATAGCTCGGTCTGGATGGGGCCCACGCTTGCCGGGGGCCAGAGGATGAAAGGACAAGGACTATGAGGACAATCGCAATTTTTAATCACAAAGGAGGCGTCGGGAAAACCACCACGGTTTCCACCATGGCCGATATTTTGGCTATTGATTATGGAAAACGGGTGTTGGTCATCGACGCAGACCCCCAGGGAAACCTCAGTATGTTTTATGGCGTTGAGCCGGATGAGGGAAACAGTACGTTGGATTTGTTTATGGGTACACACGAGCCGGTATATTCGGACTGGATCAGCTCAGCAAGGACCGATGCTCCGGTGGATATTATTCCGTCCGATACCGCTTTGGTCCAGGCGGAAGCGGCGGCTTTGAAGGAAGATGCACGATTTAACAGGCATGCGATGTCGGATCTATTCCGGGCGATTCGGGAGGATGCAGACGCCCCGGACGCAGACAACCGCCAGTCTGCCTATGATTATGTCCTGATTGACTGCTCTCCTGCATTTTCCCAGGTTTCGTTGGCAGCCTTGCGTGATGCGGATGATATTATCGTCCCAATTACAACGGATCTATTTTCTACAATGGGAATGGCAACAGTGCTCAAGCAGATCATGAGGGCCAGGAAAGACGGCCTGAACAGCGTGGCCGGCGTTCTGGTTAATAAATACCAGCGAGTGGAAGACCCGAACGGACTTCTGACATATTTGCGGAATCAGAAAGCTGTTCCGACGTTTGAAACTGTGATCCGCAAATCAAAAAAAGTAGTCTCGGCCGGGGCCGACGGTGTCCCACTTATCAAATTCAGCCCGCGGTGCGCAGCTGCCAGAGACTACCGGGCATTTGTAGCGGAGTATATGGCGAAGAAAGGAGACCGCAATGGCAAAGCGTGATGTAAATGTCTTTGAAATCCTGGACGCTCAGCTGGCCGATGTGTCCGATTCGGACACATCGGGCGAGATGCAATGGATCTCCCTGGACCGCATCGCAGACAATGCGCTAAATTTTTACCCCAAGCCCACAAGCGCCCAGCTGGAGGAGCTGATGGAGTCTATCCAGGTAAATGGCCTTTTGGAGCCGCCCACAGTCATCCAAAACAAGGGGACGCTCTATTATCGTTTGATCTCCGGACACAGCCGCATCACGGCTTTGCGGCGTCTCCACGATCGAGAGCCGGACGCACCGCAATATCAACGGGTCCTCTGCCGGGTCTTGCCGCAAATGGACAAGGCGCAGGAGATGACCGCAGTCATCGAGGCCAACCGGCAGAGAGTCAAGTCAGACGCTCTGCTGGCGGAGGAGGCTAAGCGTCTGACGGAGGCCTATGTCAAGCGGCGGGAGGCCGGAGAAGATCTCCCGGGGCGTATCCGGGACCGGGTAGCGGAGGCCATGCAGATCTCCAAGACCAAGCTGGCCAATCTCAGCGCCATCAAAAACGGCATCAAGGTTCCGGGCATCATGCGGAGCTGGGAGCGGGACGAGATCCCGGAGGCTGCGGCGCTGGAGATCGCCCGGCTGCCGGTAGAGGCACAGTACCGGTTATTGGACTATGTGGTTAATGGTCATCATGATTACAGCATCCGCAGCGTCAAAAAGTTTGCACTGATGTGGAACGGTTGCCAAAAGGAGTGCCCGGAGACGGGAGAATTTTGCCAGCACGCAGAGGCCATCTATGATACGGATTTCCATGGGGGTGTATGGCACAGCCCCGGGTGCTGCAGTGGATGCTTGCACCGGGACACCTGTCCCTCTGTATGCCAATATGCCCGGCCTGCGGGGATGGAATCGCAGACAGCTCCGGAAGATCACGGCGGCATCGCCCCGCCTCCCAAGCTGGAAAACCGGGTGGAGCTGTCAGCGGAGGATTGGCAAGTGCGGCGGGAGCGGTTTTCCCAGCGGCTCAGGGCGGCTCGGGAGGCAACTGGTCTAGACCGGGCGGCCTTTGCGGAAAAGATTGGAGAGTACAAGGCTACTTACAGCGCCTGGGAAAACGGAAACCTGCCGGGGTCTGGTGCATTTCCACGCCTGGCCCAGGCACTGGGCGTCAGTACGGATTATCTCTACGGCCTGACCGATGATCCCGTACCCAAGCCCGCCCTGGCACAGTGGCAGCCACTGGATGAGGACCACTGGCCGGCGGACCAGCAGCTGGTGATTCTGCGCTGGGACAATGCCTTGGGCGAATGGTGCTATGGCACCGCCCGCTGTGTGGGATGTTACAGCGATCTTTACCCGTTCGTGGATACGGATGTGGGCTGCGAGCTGGAGGAACCGTCCCATGGCGAATACGACGTCGGTTACTGGTGGATGCCATTGCCGGAAATGGAGGATCAGCATGAATCAGATGAAGCTTAACGACAAAAAGACTTTTTTGGCACATGACTTTTCCCGCTGCGTGGCAAAGATGTGCCCTGGGGTGGTCCGTCTGGAGTACCACCTGCATGATGACGGTGACGAGGTAGTCATCATTCGCTGCGCCGATGGTTCCACCCGCCGGGTGGATGTTACGGGCCTGAATCTCCAGCAGTCCGTTGAGATCATTCTGGAGACGCTCAACGGGGAGGTGGCGTGATGCGATATACCGGGAAGCGCCGCCGGCGCTGGGGATTCTGGCTGGCGGTCGGCGTCTGGGCGCTGCTGGCTGTATGGATCCTGACGGCATGGGCCCGGGGTAGCACATGAGTAAACCAATGCCGCCGTGCCGTGGGTGCCGCAGGAGATCTCCCGGATGCCATGATGCAGATGCCTGCCCGGCATGGGGTACCTACCAGCAAAATCTGGCCGCCTGGCACGAGATGTACCGGGCGGCCACGATCCCGCAGGCTGAGCTGCACGATTACGAGAAACGGCGCAGGGAGGTTTGCAGGAACCGAATCAAACGGAGGAACTGAAATGAAAAAAGTGCGGATTTGTCTGGAGATCCAGGGGCTGGGCCAAGATGAGCATGGAGCCCCGTGTCCGGGAGGACTGTGCCTGACCATTGGCGATGAGGAGGCTCCGGAGATCTCCGGGGAGGAATACCAGCAGCTGACGAAAACCGTCAGCATCCCCGGTATTTTGTCCGCGGCATTCCTGGAGGGCCTCTATCGGCCGGAGAATTGTCGTATTATCCCACCGGAGGAGTACGACCGGAAGTATGGGGAGGGGGATCAAGATGCTGAATAAAATTGTTCTCATGGGCCGGCTGGTCCGTGACCCTGAGCTGCGGCGCACCGGGGGAGGCACTGCTGTGGCCGCGCTGACCCTGGCCGTGGACCGGGACTACAAGTCCCAGAGCGGGGAAAAGGAGACGGACTTCATCGACGTGGTAGCCTGGCGCTCCACGGCGGAGTTCGTCAGCAAGTATTTCACCAAAGGCCGCATGGCCGTGGTGGAGGGCAGACTCCAGATCCGGGACTGGACCGACAAAGACGGCGGCCGTCGCCGCAGCGCCGAGGTGGTGGCGGATAGCGTGTACTTTGGAGACAGCAAGCGGACGGTGTCCGATTCGGACACGCCGCCTTCCGGAGAGTTCCAGGAGCTGCCGGAAGAGGAGAAAGGGGAACTGCCGTTTTGATGGGACATAAGGAGCTGCTGGCTGCGCTGAAGCAGCTGAAGGTGGAGACCGGGAGCCTCGCGTGCCTGGGGTGCGGATATGAGCATAATTGCGGGGGCCATGGTTGTGCCATTCTCCGGGAGGCGGTGGAACAGCTGAAAGGCCGACATCCTGACGACGGTGAGCCGCTGGCGCTGGAGCAGCTACGGGGTATGCGCGGAAAATGGGTATGGATTGAGTCTCCCGATAGAAACTTGACGGTTTCCGGGTGGGCTTATGTTGGTAAAGACTATGTTTTTACATACTGGGAGTATGAGGACGACAAACTGGTTGGACGTATAGTCTACAATATCTGCGACTACGGTGCATGGCTTGCCTACACCTACCCGCCTGTCCGCAAGGAGGTCTGACTATGAGTCTCGAATATCCGTGTATCTATTATCGCGGGAACGGCTTATGCAGTTACGGCGGAGATCTCACAGACGCCAACATTTGCGTGTTTGGCCCTTGTGACCATGAGACGCCGTCAAGAGCCGACCTGGTCCGGCGCATGAGTGATGAGGAACTGGCCCGGGAGATCAACCGGCTGTTAGAGGGGAAGATGCAGATCCCCTACTGCCGCCAGCTGCCCGAGTGCGATAGCGACCTGGAGCGGGACACGCCGATTCCGCTGGAGCGCTGCGAACAGTGCGTGTTGCACTGGCTCCGCCAGCCGGCTGAGGAGGTGCGCGGGCATGAAACTTGAAGAAGCCACCAAGGAGGAACTGATCTGGTGGATCAGGCAACATACTTTTGAGATTTCCCATGCACTCCGGCATTTTGAGTCGGAGATTCTGTTTCGTCGCTACAAGGATTACAACGCCAAGGCTGAGATTGCCGGAAAACAGTATGAAGAGGCATTCATTGCGCATAAGGCGTTGCTGGAGCCTTATGCTGGAAAACCTATCCGTGACATCCCTGTCAATATCGTTCATCAGGCAGCAGAGCTGGAGAATGCGATGAAAACATTCCAAGAGGCTCAGATGCATTTTTGGAAATTGGCTGATAAATGCCTTTGAAAGGAGCGAATGAAATCGTATGCGGAAACGCTCTAATGCAAAGCCGGTGATCTCCGTTGCAGAGGATGGGACAAAGACCGCTTACTCATCTGTGACCGCTGCGGCAGAGCAGACAGGTGGGCAGAAATCCCGAATCTCAGCTGCCTGCAGGACGGGAATCCCGTACCGGGGAATTTCCTGGAGGTATGCCGATGAGGAGGGATCTGTCTGGTAAATCTTTTGTCACCCAATGATTTGGAGCAGCTGAGCCGTGCCATGGCGTCCGGGCGGGAGATCTCCCTGACCCGGACGCTGGGCAATTTCACGGTCACCGCCAGCACCACCAGAGCGCTGCCGGTGTGGGAGTGCGATATGCTGGTGAGGTTGGAACGGACACACGGTCATGTGTACAGCTCCCAGTATTTCCGCAGTGTGGAGGAGGCGATGCATTACATATGAGTGCAGTATGGCATTGTACGCTGCAGCGGGCGGGCCCGCTGATCAAGGAGTGCCGGTCGTTGCGGCCTCCGCTTGGCCCATCTGGGACCCGGCAGGATGCCGCGGACAAGAGGCAGATCCGCAAGGGGCCCCACAGCGCTGTGACGCGGACCCAGGTGGACCGGTTGGAACTGCGAATGGCACTGTTTGGCTACGAAGGGACGCATTACACGCAGACCTATGACTTTGCGCATCTGCCCAAGGACTATGACGGAGTCCGCCGGTACTTCCGGGCATACCGTGCCCGGCTGCTGCGGTGGCGGAACGGAGAGCCGTTTGACTGGATTGGCTGTATTGAAGGCCGCCACGGGGACCACCGCTACCACATCCACCTGGTCCTCCGGGATAGTCAGTTCTCGCCGGCCGAGGTCCGGTATCTCTGGCGGGGCGGGGAAGTGGATGATGAGCCCGTGCTCCGGGCCGAAGGCGGTTACCGAAGGCTGGCGGAGTATTTCAACAAGGAGCGGCCGGACGGATTCAAGATCCCACTGGGGAAGCACCCGTGGAGCTGCAACCGTTCGCTCTCCCAGAGCATTCCGCCTCCGCTGGAGTGGGACGATGAGAGCAACGTCATCGAGATCCCGGACAATGTGCTCTGGGCGCGCCGGGGGCAAACGGTAAACGACTTCGGCGCGTACTACTATGGCAGCTGGATCCTGCCGAAGAAATCGGGGCTTTTGTTTTAGAAGATGTCGCGCGCAGGCGCGCGCACGCGTCAATCTTGAAATCTAGTGGAAAAGTAAGCACACTCTGAAGAAAGTGAGGAAATCGACTTGAATACTGCGCACGAACCTGCTAAACTAGTCTCAACGGATGGATGGGTCATCTGCCCTGTATGCGGAATGATGAAACTCCTCCGGCTCCCACCGGATGGCAAGGTCAAGGCATATGCCTATTGCCGCCATTGCAAGCGGGAGCGATTTTTGAATATCGATTTGAGCCTGAGCCAATGAGCCTGAGCCACATGAACCGCAAATCGCGGACGTGTCGGCCCAGGCTCTTTTGTTTTGCCCGGAGGTGATAGCCCGATGGCACAAAAACCGCTCAGGCCGTGCCGGCATCCTGGCTGCTGCGTCCTGGTGCCGGGTGGATACTGCGCAGCCCACAAGCCCAAAGACAGCACCCGGCGCAGCGAGGAGTCCAAGTCCTGGCGCTGGATGTACCTCACGCCGGAGTGGCTGAATGATCTGCGACCCGAGCAGCTTCTGAGGGAACCGTTTTGTCGGGAATGTGCACAGCGTGGTATCCGCACCAGGGCCACGGATGTGGACCATGTGGAGCCGCACAACGGAGACTGGTCGAAGTTCACGGATCGGAGCAATCTGCAAAGCCTTTGCCACTCCTGCCACAGCCGCAAGACCATGGCGGAAAGCCGGGCAAAATGTGAGGCGTTTCGCCGGCGGTACCGGTCCTGATTGCCCGCAGCTTTGGGCGCACGCATATGCGGCTGCACGTGCGCGGATGCGCGGAGGGGGTTCCTTGCAGACCCCGCCCCCGGGTCAAAAAAGTTTCAGCGGATCTGCGTAAGACCGCACGCCCCCCTTCACGCGAGATTTTTTCCCCACGGGGAGTTCGGAGAGGGGCGGGGTCCGAACTGGAGATAAAAATTTTCCCGCCCGGCAGAGGCGGGGAGAAGTGGAGGAAACCAAAACGCAAAACATTGCAAATCAGATACGGCTTTTCTGCTCTGATTGCCTGGTGGGATTATCCCGGGTAGAGACCGGCTCGGTGGATCTGGTTCTGTGTGATCTTCCATACGGCACCACGGCCTGTGCCTGGGACACGGTGATCCCCTTTGCGCCGCTTTGGGAGCAGTACCAGCGGATTGTGAAGCCTAAGGGAGCCCTGGTCCTGTTTGCGGCCCAACCCTTTACCACGGCTCTGATCAACAGCGCCAGAAAGTTGTTTCGCTACGACCTGATCTGGGAGAAGAGTTCCCCAGTCGGGTTTGCCAACAGCCACCGCCAGCCGCTGCGCTCTCACGAGCAGATCCTGGTCTTTTACAAGCGGCAGCCTACCTACAATCCCCAGGGCCTGGTGAAGCTGGAAAAGCCCATCGTCCGGCGGGGCGGGAAAACGAGTTCTGTCTACCGTTCCATGTCAGGAGAAAGTGTCCAGCAATATACCAATTACCCACGTTCCGTTTTGCATTACCCCAACCGGGGAGAGAAGCGGTACCATCCCACGCAAAAGCCGGTGGCTTTGCTGGAGTACCTGATCCGCACCTATACCGACCCCGGGGAACTTGTGGTGGATAACTGCATGGGCAGCGGAAGCACAGCTGTGGCGTGCCTGAACACCGGACGCCGGTGCATGGGATTCGAAAAGGACCAGGCTATCTACGAAACCGCCTGCCGGCGGGTGAAAGAGCGGGCGGCGGAATTGGCTATCGCATAGCGGTGTCCGAATCTGACACAAGGAAGGAGGGTGCGGGATGCCCGGAAAACGACAGCCCACGGCAGTGGTGGAGGCCAATGGCCGTAAACACCTGACTGCGGCGGAGAAAGACGAACGGCTGGACCGGGAGGTCCATGTGCCTCCTCCGGACGCGGCGGTGCCGCCCAAATGGCTGCCCAAGCGGCTCCACGGGGAATACCGGGAGATCGGGGAGATCCTCCGTGCCGCCGGATTGTATGCGGAGCTGGACCGGGATGTGCTGGGCCAGTACTTTCTCTCCCGGGAGCGCTGGCTCCGGGCGGACAAGAAAGCCGGCGCGGCTATCCGGACGGGGAATGAGAAGCTGGCCAGAGAGTGGACCGGAATCCAGGGCACCTACTTCAAGCAGGCCCGGAGTTGCGCGGAGGCCATGGGCCTCTCCGTTACCTCCCGGTGTCGGATCGTGGTTCCTCCGGCCATCCAGAACGCTGCCCGGGCCCCGGCCGGGGATGAGGCGGACGAGTTTACCCGCAAACTCCGAGAGCGGCAGGCAGCGGCGCTGGCGGAAGCGGAGTAGCCTATGCCGGTAAGATCCAGCGTGTACATGGATGAGGCGGCGGGGGAGTTTGTCTGCCAGTTTATCTCTCGCCTTCCCACCACAGACACCGGAAAAAACTTCTGCCTGTACGATTGGCAGACGGATGCCCTGATGCAGTTTTACAGCACCATGGAGCCTGATGAGGAAACCGGAGAGGCTCTGCGGAAATACTGGTACCTCTATCTGGAGATCCCCAAGAAAAACGGAAAGAGCGAACTGGCAGCGGCGCTTGGCATCTACCACCTGTTTGCCGATGGAGAGCTGAATGCGAAGGTCTATATCTGCGCGGCGGATAAGGACAACGCTTCCATCGTATTCAATGCCGCCGTGTATATGCTCACCACCGCACCCTGGACGGCCAAGATGGTGGCCAGGGGAGAGCTGCACATCATCGAATCCCGCCGTCGTGTGGAGTACCGGCAGCGGGTACGGACCGGCAACGGCGGATACAAGTGGAAAATCGTGGGGATTATGGCGGTCCTCTCGGCTGAGGCCTATTCCAAGCACGGCTACAAGCCCAGCTGCGTGATCTTCGACGAGCTCCACGCCCAGCCCAACCGGGATCTGTGGGACATTATGACCTTCGGCGCCGGCTCCGGCCGGAAGCAGCCGGTGTGGATCGTGCTGACCACCGCCGGCGATGACCCCGACCGGGGGTCCATTGGCTGGGAGGTCCACGAGAAAGCTGTGGGCGTCCGGGACGCCCGGCGGCTGCGCAAGATCCTGGACGAAGGCGGAGATCCCCGGCAGGTGCTTTCCCTGCGTCATGTGTCCGATGAGGACATGGCCCAGGCCCAGGAGGATCTGCTGGCACGGGATCTGCCCAACTGGCTGCCGATCCTGTACGGCCTGACGGCCATGTTCGGGGATGACCCGGACGACCTGAAGGATATTGACATCTGGGATGAAAATCTTTGGTACCTCTGCAATCCTTCCCTGGGCAAACACCTGAAGCTCCGAACGCTGCGGCTGGAGGCCATGGAGGCCCGGCGCAGCGAGGCGGGGGAGAAGCTCTTCCGCTGGCTGCGGCTCAACCAGTGGATCTCTGTCAAGGCGGTGAGCTGGATCTCCCTGACCCTTTACGATAAGACCCAGTGGGGCCCCAGCAAGAAAACGGAGCGAGAGAAGTGGGTGAAGGAGCACCTGACCGGGAAGCTCTGCTACGGCGGGGTGGACCTCTCCACCAGCAAGGACCTGACAGCCTTTGTGCTGCTGTTTCCGCCCCAGCCGGGACTGGATACGGCGGTGCTGCTGCCTTACATCTGGCGGCCCCGTGGAACCGTGGAAGAAGCGGAGCGGCGGGATCACGTCCCATACCGGGACTGGGAGAGGGCCGGATTCCTGACGCTGTGCGAGGGAGACATCATCGACTACGGAGACATAGAGGCCACGATCCGGTGGGCCAGGGAGACGTTTGACCTGCGGATGGTGGGCTTTGACCCCTATCTCAGCCGGACCATCATCCAGCGGCTACAGCCCATCGTTTCCGTCATTGAGATCCCCCAGGACCTCAGGAATATGTCGCCGGCCATGAAGGAGATGGACGACATGATGACCCGGAAGCAGCTGCTGCACATCCACAACACCTGCTTCCGCTGGACCTTCGGCAACGTCCGCTGTTACGTGGACGGAAACGGAAACTGCAAGCCGCTGAAGAATAAGTCCCGGGGCCGTATCGACCCCACGGTGGCGTCCATCATCGTGATGGCGGTGTGGATGATCGCCAGGAATCAAAAGCCGGATCTGGCGGCGGCCATGGAGCAGCCGGGATTTAGTTTGTAGCGTGTCCGAATCGGACACAGAAAGGAACGCCATGAAGGCATTGAAAGACGGGGTGGCGGCCTACGCCACAGAGCTGATGATGACAGCCGGGGCGGTTCTGGTGAGTCTGGGCGCCGGAATGATCTATTTCCCGGCAGGGATCATCACCGCCGGCGTAATGCTGCTGGCGGGCGCGGTCCTCAGCTGCCTGGGAGGTGGTCAGGCATGAGCATCCGGGCAGGACTGCGGGCGGTGGCCCGATCTCCCTCTGGGCATAAGGCAATGACCACCGGCACACTGGTAGCCGCCGGATACCCGCCCACAGGGACTGAAACGGGAGAGACCTTCGCCCGCAAACTCAGCGCCGTGGACCGGTGTATCGAGCTTCTTTCCGACTCCATGGGAAAGCTCCCTTGCTTTATCATAGACAACCGGACCCGGAAGCGGGTAGATCTTCCCCCGCTGCGGCTCCTGAACGTCCGGCCCAATGAGGCCATGACGCCCTTTATCCGCAAAAAGGTCTTGGAAACCAGCCGACAGGTAAACGGCAACGGTTACGACTGGATCTTTCGGAACCCGCACACCGGCCGCATCGAGGAGCTGATCCCAGTGCCCGGCAATCTGGTGGAGCCCTGGCGGGACCTCAGCGGCCGGGTATGGTACACGGTGACACACCCCTGGACAGGGGAGCCCATGGTGCTGCCCAACGAAGACATCTGCCACTATAAGGCGGCCACCAGGGATGGCCTCAAGGGTGTGGCTACTCTGCGGCGGGCCAGTGAGACCATCGCTTCCGCCCGGGCACAGCAGCAGTACGAGCTGAGTTTTTACGAAAGTGGCGGACAGCCCTCCGGCGTGCTGGAGACTGACAGTGCTCTGGGCGGATATGCCAAGGACCCGGACGGCAAGGTAATCACTCGGGCGGATGGCAGCCCCATCACGCTGAAGGACAAGCTGCGCAGCGACTGGGAGAAAGTCCACGCCGGGCCCAGCAACGCTCACCGGGTAGCAATCCTGGACTATGGCCTCAAGTACAACCCCATCTCCTCCAGCAATTCCGATGCTCAGTTCATCGAGAGCAAAGAGGTCTCCATCCGGGACATCGCCCGGTACTTCGGGGTACCGCTTTACAAGCTCCAGGAGGGAAAGCAGGCCTACGGCTCCAACGAACAAAACGCCATCGAGTATGTGGTGAGCACGCTGCATCCCATCGTCACCCAGTATGAGGAGGAGATGACCTGGAAGCTCCTCACGGAGAGCCAGGTGGACGCCGGGCTGGAGATCCGCATCAACATGATGGCGGAGCTCCGGGGCGACACCGGGGCCCGGGGCCAGTGGTATCAGATCATGCTGCAGGAAGGCCCGTTCAGCGTCAACGATGTTCTGGCGCTGGAGGATCTGCCTGACATCCCCGGAGGGGATGAGCACCGGGCAAGTCTCAACTATGTCCCGCTGTCCATTTGGCCGGAGCTGAGCAGACTGCGGGCGGGGATGTCTCAGTCACAGGAGGATTGATATGGATCAAATCTTGAAACAGGCACGGCTGATGAAGG
>CALXDH010000021.1 GCA_944387015.1 uncultured Oscillospiraceae bacterium | reverse complement strand
GGCGAGGACAGTTAACCGGCTGTTTTCGCCCTTTTCTGACGTGCGCAAAAAGAAGGGCCTGCGGATTTTCCGCAGGCCCTTCCACGCTGATGCGCAAAATTGGTTTTTTGTTGTCCTTTTGCGGGGGCGTCTTTTGGACTCCGCTGCTGTTTTATATTGAAAACCTTGATTGTCTGTGGCTGACCGGTCAGGGCCGGGAAACACTGGCAGAAGATGCCGTGGGAAAGTGTCGGGTGGTCACCTGGGCGTAATGCAGATATAAAACGCCGAACCGATAGAAGTAACCTGGCTTCCACGGCTTGGCCCTGCCGCAGAAATGGAGGATCGCCGTATGCTGCAGCACCCAGTTCAGATCGTGCTGACCGGCACTGGCCAGCCGGTACGTGTTATAATTGCGGGCGTCGTAATTCCAGAGGGCATCGTCCAGCGGTAAGATCCGCTTCCCGTAGAGGGCGTTGAGAATGTCCTGGTCGGGGAGAAGCATTTCTTTTTCATGCTCCGCTACATACCGGAAAATCTGCTCTGCGGAGATGGAACGTCTGCATTCCTCCAAATTCATCAGTAGGACGCCGGAGTTATAGTAATCGTGATGGGTCCCCAGGCGGATGCGGTTGACGCTGTTGGCGAGCTCTGTCTTTCCGGTGTGTGCAGCTGCTGCGAAAAGGTGCGTGCCGAGATCCAGTTCCCAGAGCGGCCGCAGGGGATTGATGACCAATATATCAGGATCTAGATAGAGAATCCGGTTCAGCTGCCGGGGCAGAACGGTTCCGGCCAGCAGACGATAGTACATCTCTCTGGGGTATTGCTTTGTGGTTGGAGCATCGGCAAACAGCTGCTCTTCCATTAAAATCGGATACAGACGATATTGAAGCCGCAGGCATTGCTGAGTGACCGGTGCCAAAGCCTGCGCCGGGATCCCGCTGTGCAGCAGGTAAAGATCAAAGCGCTCCCCGGGATTATTCAAGTACAGCGAGGTCAGCAATACCTGCAGCTGCGGAAGGTATGCCTGGTCCAGGGATACCAGAAGGGAAATCGGACCCATTGTGGTCACCTCTTGTCAAAAAAATTGCGCGCGGCGCACGGGAGTACTGGCGCGCGGAAACGTACGATGCCGCAGCGTGAAAAGCGGCGGCTGAAAAATCCGGAATCGAAGTGTACTACAAGCAGGATTCCCGAAATCAGCGCCTGCAACCACGAAAGTTCCTTCTTTCCGGCACAGCGGGCTCCGGCTGGACATGCCGGCGTTTTTCTGCTAAACTGAATGGCACAGCCAAAACGACTTTTGCGGGGATGCGTATAGAAGGAGTTTGCCATGCCGGGAGACATGAAAGCAAGGATCGCGGATACTTTGAATGAATTGCTGGAACATAAGGAGCTGGATAAAATTACAGTGAAAGAGCTGGTGGATGCCTGCAACATCAGCCGCCAGTCTTTTTACTACCACTTTCAGGATATTATGGAGGTGGTGGAGTGGTATCAGGATCAGGTGCTCCGGCAATCCATTGAGAAAAGTCTTGCGGCGCCTAGCTACAAGGAAGCGATCCGGGGCGTGATCTATGAAACATTCCAGCACCGGCAGCTGATTTTACAGCTGATGGCCTCCCAGCGCCGAAAGGAGATGGAGCTCCTCTTTTCCAGGGCGGTGCGGACCTATCTTCAGGAACTGCTTCGCGGCAAGGGTTCTGGTGTCTCCGGTTCTTCCGAGGATATTGAGACGGTGATCTCCTTCTGCTCCTTTGGCTTGGTGGGAATGATGCTGAGCGTACTGAGCCAGAAGAATCCGGATGTGGATGCCTTGGCAAATCAGCTGTGCCGCCTTTTGACGGGGGAAATCACCTTCCATTTTGCGGATCGGACGTGATCCGGTAAGCCGGCCGACTTTCTAACAGTAGCAAATTCCATAGGATTCGAACACTGATAATTTGCGGGAAGTGTCTGAACAAAAAGCCCGAAGTGTCAAAATATTTGACACTTCGGGCTTTTTGTCTGGACAAAGGAGAAAAATTGACAGTGGCGGCAGGCGGCGTCCCCTGTTATAAAAGAATGGAGAAATCGGTTTGAACGGCGAAAAGGAAGGTGCATCGATGGAACTGGAACACGGGATCTTTGATGTGAAACTGCATGAATTGAAGCGGGAATACGTCAGGATGCAAAGCCGGCTCCGGTTGTTCCAGGGAAAGGACTTGGAGCAGGTACACCGGGAGCGGGAGCGGCTGCAGGAGGAATACCAGGCGCAGGATCGTCTCCTGGAGGAAACGGTTCGATCCTGCAGATGCCGCACGATGGCACGCCTGGCAGAGCTTCAGCGAGACTATGGACGGCAGGCGGAAGAGCTGCTTCAAACCGGTCTGACGGCGGGACAGCAGGACTTCGGCAGCGGCGGACGGGACCGGGCGGAGGCCGTGACGCTCTGTGCGGAGTTTGCTATGGATTTTGCGACCCAGACTATGAGGTATGCGATGATCACCGCCCTGAATGCCATGGAACTTCAGCTCCAGGCGGATATACCTAGGACGGAAGGAGGAGACGCAAATGAATGAAGTAAAGCGTCCCAGAAAACCACTGATCTACTATACTGGCCCGGTCCATGATCACCCGTTACGGCATGAGCAAGGACTTCGACATGGTGGCCATGGAGACGGTCAGCAACCAGTACCTGGGCGGCGACAGTTCCCTTACCTGCTCCATGGAAACCCAGACGGAGATCGACCGTCAGGTAGTGGCACTGGTAAAAAAGCAGCATGAAAAGGCTGCGGCGATTCTGGTGGAAAACCGGGAAAAGCTGGATGAACTGGCCCGGTATCTCTATGAAAAAGAGACGATCACCGGCGAGGAATTTATGGAGATTTTGAATCGGTAAGCATTGAAAAAGCAGGCATCGCTTTTGTAAGCGATGCCTGCTTTTTGATATGCCGGAAGGACGGAGAGCGGTAAGAATACTCAGCGCTCTTCCCGGAAGTAGCTCAGGCCCAGGCTTGCGGGAGGCTGATTCTCCTTCTTGTTCCGCAGGGAGACGAAGATCAGCACCGCAATGGTCACAAGATACGGCAGCATGTTGAAAAGAGCGATGTCCCGCCGGCCGAGGCCCGGGATGATGAGGTACACCCAGAACAAAAGACCGAAGAGATAGGAGCCCCAGACAGCGTTGAGGCTGCGCCAGGTGGCGAAAATGACCAGCGCTACAGCCAGCCAGCCCAGGGACTCGATGGTGCCGTCGTTGGCCCAGGTACCCTTGATGTAGTCCATGGTGTAGTACAGACCGCCAAGGCCCGAGATGCCGGCGCCCACACAGGTGGCCACGTACTTGTAACGGGTGACGTTGATGCCGGCCGCGTCGGCGGTGGCGGGATTCTCACCCACGGCCCGGAGGTTCAATCCCCGGCGGGTCCGGTTCAGGAACCAGGCCATCACGATGGCCACCACGATGGACAGATACACCATAAAGCCGTAGCTGAACAGCAGCCGACCCGGAACACCCATGGTGGAGAGCCCAGGGATGTTGGCCCGGTATACGCTGCTGGTGGTGGCCACGGAGATCTGGCCCACGCCGCCGGCCATAGTGTTGAGGGTGCCGCCGAAGAAGTTGGCCACGCCGCCGCCGAAGATGGTCAGCGTCAGACCGGTGACGTTCTGGTTTGCCCGGAGGGTGATGGTGAGGAAGCTGTACAGCAGTCCGCCCAGCGCTGCCGCCAGGAAGGCGGCAAGAAAACTCAGCAGCAGACACACCAGCTTGCTGGGGTCCGGGTTGTTGAACTCGTAGAGGAAGGACGCCGCCAGGCCCGCGATGCCGCCCAGATACATGATGCCGGGGACACCCAGGTTCAGATTGCCGGATTTCTCCGTCAAGATCTCACCGATGGCGCCGAACATGATGACGGTGCCGAACTGGATGGCGGACTGGATCAGCTGGATGATCTGATTGTTCATTTGGCAGAGCCCTCCTTTCCGCCGCGCACGATCACACGGTAGTTGATGAAAAACTCACTGCCCAGGATGAAGAACAAAATGATGCCGGTGATGATGTTGGAGGCGTAGTCATTGAGATTGAACTGGGAGGCGATCTGGGTGGCGCCCTTCTGCAAGAACACCAGCAGGAAGGAGATGAGGATCATCACGAACGTGTTGAACTGGGCCAGCCAGGCTACGATGATAGCGGTAAAGCCCCGGCCGCCGGCGGTAGAGGTGGAGATGGTGTGGCTGACGCCAGCCACCTCGATGAAGCCTGCCATGCCGCAGATGGCACCGGAGATGGCCATGGTGCGGATGGTGACCTTCTTGACATTGATGCCGGCATAGCGGGCGGTGTTCTCAGAGTCGCCCACCACGGAGATCTCATAGCCCTGCTTGGAGTACTTCAGGTACAAAAACATACCGATGGCCAGTGCCATCACCAAAATCACGTTGAGCGTGTAGCTCTGGCCCAGCAGTTCCGGGAACCAGCCGGCACGGGTCCGCTGGTTGATGACGCCCACGGTGTTGGAGCCGATGGGGTTTTCCCACAGTGCCACGAAGTAGCTGGTGAGCTGAATGGCCACATAGTTCATCATCAGCGTAAAGAGGGTCTCATTGGTGTTCCACACGGCCTTGAAGGTAGCAGGGATGACGCCCCAGACGCAGCCGGCCAGCAGGCTCATGACTGCCATGAGCAGCAGCAGAACAGGCGTGGGGAGGGTGCTGCCGAAGGCCCGCATCAGGCCCGCGGTGACGATGCCGCCGATGAGGATCTGGCCCTCGGCACCGATGTTCCAGAACTTCATCTTAAAAGCGGGAGCCAGGCCCACGCCAATGCACAGGAGCATCATGGCGTCCCGGATGGTGACCCAGGAACGGCGCTCGGTACCGAAGGCACCGTCAAAGATGGCGTTGTACACCTGGATGGGATTGAGCTTTGTGACCGCAAAGATGAACGCGCCGCTGACCAGCAGGGACAAAAGCACACCGATGAGCCGAATGGCGTAAGCCTTGGGGCGGCCGATGGCATCCCGTTTGGCGATCCGCAGCAGGGGATCCTTGTGTTGTTTTACCTGTGTCATGCCTCTGCGGCCTCCTTCCTGAACCGGGTCATCAGCATACCCACTTCTTCCTTGGTGGTGGTGCGGGCGTCCACGACGCCGCTGACCTGACCGCCGCAGAGGACCAGGATCCGGTCGCACAGCTCCAGCAGCACATCCAGATCCTCGCCCACGTAAATGACGGCCACACCTTTGAGCTTTTCCGCCGTCAGCAGGTTATAGATGGTATAGGAGGTGTTGATGTCCAGGCCCCGGACGGCGTAAGCCGTCATCAGCACAGAGGGCTCCTGGGCGATCTCGCGGCCCACCAGGACCTTCTGCACATTGCCGCCGGAGAGCCGCCGGACCGGCGTATTGATGCTGGGCGTCAGCACGTCCAGCTCTGCCTTCACCTTTTCTGCCAGCTCCCGGGGGGGCTTGCGGTTGAGGAGGGGGCCCTTGCCGGAGCGATAGGTCTTGAGCATCATGTTGTCCGCCATGCCCATGGACCCCACCAGGCCCATGCCCAAACGGTCCTCCGGCACAAAGGCCATGGAGACGCCGATATTGTGGATCTGACGGACAGTCTTGCCCAGCAGCTCTTCTCCCTTGCGGTCCACCGGCGCATGCGTGCCGGCGATGGGCTCGTCGGGAGAGGGGGGATGATAGATCACATGGGAGCCCGGCTGGGCAGAACGAAGGCCCGCGATAGATTCCAGCAGCTCCTTCTGGCCGCTGCCGGAGATGCCGGCCACACCCAGGATCTCACCGCCGAAGGCCTCAAACGACACGCCGTCCAGCGCTTTGACACCGTCCGGCGTCAGGACCGTCAGGTCCTTCACCTCCAGGCGCAGGTGGCGGTTTTCCACCAGGGGGCGGTCGATGTTCAGTGTGACGGCGTGGCCCACCATCATGTCCGTGAGCTTTTGGGGGTTCGTGTCCGAAGTGGCCACGTCGCCGATGTACTGGCCCTTGCGCAGAACGGCCACTCGGTCGGAAACTTCCATCACCTCGTTGAGTTTATGGGTGATGATGACCATGGCCTTGCCGTCGGCCTTCATGTTGCGCATGACGTCAAAGAGACGGTCCGTCTCCTGGGGGGTCAGGACGGCGGTGGGCTCGTCCAGTATCAGAATGTCCGCACCGCGGTAGAGGACCTTGACGATCTCCACCGTCTGCTTTTCCGAGACGGACATATTATAGACTTTCTTGGAGGGGTCAATGACAAAGCCGTATTTTTCGCAGATCTCCTTGATCTTGGCGGAGGCGGCTTTCAGGTCCAGCCGCTGCTGACCGTCCAGGCCCAGGACGATATTTTCAGCCGCAGTGAACACATCCACCAGCTTGAAGTGCTGATGGATCATGCCGATGCCGCAGTCAAAGGCATCTTTGGGGGAGGCGATGGTGACGCTCTGGCCGTTTACCAGAATTTCACCCTCGTCGGGGAAATAGATGCCGGCCAGCATGTTCATGAGGGTGGTTTTGCCGCTGCCGTTTTCGCCCAGCAGCGACAGGATCTCACCGCGCTTGATGTCCAGAGAGACATGGTCGTTTGCCACGACCTTGCCGAAGCGCTTGGTGATGTTTTTCATCTGGATGGCATAGGTTTGTTCCAAGCGAATCTTCCTTCCTTTTAAAACGGTTCCGCGCCGCAGCCGTGGACTGTGCCCGCGGGATTGGCCTCCGGAGGGAAAAGAAAAGGTAAAAGACTCCGGCGGCCGGAGTGCCGCGGAGGAAATGTGGAGCGACTGGTGAAAAAGGGGCTGCCGAAGGGCAGCCCCCTTTTCGGAGTGAGCGTCAGTTGTTGTTCAGTTCGGTGATGCCGTCGATGCGCAGAGCGAAGTAAGGAGCGGAGCGCAGGACAGACTCCTGGAAGGCGCCGTCCACGATGGCTTCGCCGGAGGCCTCGTCGTTGACGAAGTCACCGTCCAGATCGAAGGCATAGCAGGAGGTCACGTGACCGTCCGCGTCCACCTGATAGGTGCCGTCGGTGGAGGGCTGGCAGGTGAACTTGGAGGTGTCGAAGACCTGCAGGCTGCCGTCCTTGATGCCGGCCCAAGCGGCGTCCACAGCCTCCTGGGTGCCCTCGGCGCACTCAGGGCCCAGCGTAGAGATCATAACAGCGTCCTCGGTGATGCCGACGGAGTAATCTGCGGGGATCTCCTCGCCGGCCAGGAACTTCTCCAGGGTGTCACGGTACAGAACGGACCAGTTGTTCTGAGAAGAGGTCAGAGCAGCAGTGGGAGCGGCCTCCAGCATGTCGATGTTGTAGCCCACGGAGTAGACCACTTCGCCGGCGTCCTTCTTGGCCTGGACGGCGGAGGGAGCACCGGTGGAGTCGGCGTGCTGGCCGATAATGACGCAGCCGTCGGCCATCAGCTGGTTGGCAGCCTCGCCCTCGGCGGTCAGATCATACCAGGAGCTGGTGTACTGAACTTCCATGTACGCCTCGGGGACGATGGACTGGATGCCCAGGAGGAAGGCGGTGTAGCCGCAGACCACCTCAGCGTAGGGATAAGCGCCCACGTAGCCGATCTTGGGATCGGTGACGGTACCGGCGTCCATCAGCTCCTTGAGCTTCATGCCGGCCACCACACCGGAGACGTAGCGGGACTCATAGGTGTGGGGGAAGATGTTCTTGTAGTTATCGAGGCCGGAACCGGCAGCCAGGTCGCCGGTGCAGGAAACAAAGGTCACGTCGGGATAATCCGTGGCCGCATCCTGCATGAAGGACTGATGACCGTAGGAATCGGAGAAGATGATGTTGCAGCCCTGCTCCGCCAGATCCACGGCGGCGTCATAGCAGTTCTGGTCTTCAGCAACGTTGTACTTAAAGACGATCTGGCTGGGATCGATGCCCAGCTCCTCACAGGCGGCGGTCAGGCCGTCGATGTGGGCCACGTCGTAACCGGAGTTCTGATCGTGGACGCAGATGAGGCCGATCTTCACGGTTTCCGCGGAGATGCCGGCATCCTCACTGCCGGAGGGCTCCTCCGTACCGCTGTCCCCGCCGCAGGCCGCCAGGCTCAGAGCCATGGTCAGGGCGAGGAGCATCGCAAGAAACTTCTTTTTCATAAAGTATCCTCCTTCTCACTCCAAAAATAGTAGTCGGTCATCTGGGGAGAGATGACCTTGCCTACTGTCATCATACAAGGTTATCCAGGAAAATTCAACAGGATTTTCATATTTTCTGTTGCAAAATAGACGGATAATTTGAAAGGTATGACCAAATATTTGAGCAAAATTACCGAAAAGATAAAAAAGATCACAAAAACGCGCCCCACACTGTGGGGCGCGTTGGATAGGATAAACAGGTCGACCTTTCCAGAGAATGGCAGAGGATTCACTGGGAGACGGCGGTACCGGTGCGGCCGGCGATGCCGTCCTTGGCCTTTTCCAGCAGCGTGATGAGAGCGGTGCGGCCGGGCTTGGACTCGGCGAACTTTACCGCGGCCTGGACCTTGGGCAGCATGGAGCCGGGGGCGAATTGCCCCTCTGCCTCGTACTTGCGGGCTTCCTCCGGGGTCAGATGGTCCAGCCACTGCTGATCGGGCTTGCCGAAATTGACGGCAACCTTTTCCACAGCGGTGAGGATGATGAGAGCGTCCGCATCCAGCTCCTCCGCCAGAAGCTCTGAGGCAAAGTCCTTGTCGATGACGGCACCGGCGCCCTTGAGGTGGTGGCCCTCCGTCTTGTAGACAGGGATACCGCCGCCGCCGCAGGCCACGGCGACCTGTCCGGCGTCCACCAGGGCCCGGATGGTGTCGATCTCAATGATGGACTTGGGCAGGGGAGACGCTACACACCGGCGCCAGCCGCGGCCGGCGTCCTCCATCACGGCATTGCCGCGGCGGCGCATTTCCTCCGCCTCCGCCTCGGTCATGAAGGTGCCGATGGGCTTGGTGGGATGCTGGAAGGCCGGGTCATCCGGGTCCACCTCTACCTGGGTCAGGATGGTGGCCACTGCTTTGTGGATGCCGCGGTCCAGCAGTTCCTCCCGCAGAGAGTTTTGCAGGTCGTAGCCGATGTAGCCCTGGCTCATGGCCGTGCACACAGACATGGGGGCCATGGGGTGGGTGGGATCTTCCCGGGAAAGGGTGGTCATGGCGGTGTTGATCATACCGACCTGAGGGCCGTTTCCGTGGGCCACCACCACCTGATGGCCCTCTTCAATCAGATCCACGATGGCACGGGCGGTATGCTTCACGGCGGCCATCTGCTCCGGCAGATTCTTGCCCAGGGCGTTGCCGCCCAGTGCGATGACAATGCGTTTACCCATAGTGGTGACACCTCGTCTAAAATTTGATATGTGGGCGCCGCGGCTGGCGGCCGATACCCGGCAGGAAAGATTTTGGCGGGAACATGGAGCCACATTCCCGCCAAAATGTACATTTCCTTTCAGACACGTCCGTCAAACGGCGCGTCTTGGTCAATTCTCTCAGAACAGCTTGCGCTTGCTGCCGGCGTCCATCGCCATCAGGGCGGACACGGGGTCCTTCACCTTGGCCATCATGATCATGGCGGCGATGACATAGGGCTTGTAGCTGGCTTCCTTGTACAGAGGCTCGATATAACGGTCGAACACGGAGTTGTCCACCTCGCCCTCCTTGCAGGAGAGGCCCGTGATGTCGGCGGGCAGGCAGTGCATGTACAGAGCGCTGCCGTTCTTGGTGCGCTTCATCATCTCCTCAGAGCAGGTCCAGTTCTTGAACTGGGCGTTCTGAGCCAGGAGCTGCTTTTCCAGGGCGTCGATGCCGGCCTGGTCGCCAGCCTGATACAGCTTCGTGCGCTGCTCCATGGCGGCGAAGGGAGCCCAGGACTTGGGATAGACGATGTCGGCGCCGTCGAAGGCCTCTTCCATGGTGGCGACCTTCTTGTAGGTGCCGCCGGTGGCAGCGGCGTTCTTCTTGGCGATCTCCTCCACCTCGGGCATCACGTCATAGCCCTCGGGATGGGCCAGCACCACGTCCATGCCGAAACGGGTCATCAGGCCGATGACGCCCTGGGGAACGGACAGGGGCTTGCCGTAGGAGGGAGAATAGGCCCAGGTCATGGCGATCTTCTTGCCCTTGAGGTTCTCCACGCCGCCGAAGTGGTGGATGATGTGCAGCATGTCGGCCATGCACTGAGTGGGGTGGTCCACATCACACTGCAGGTTCACCAGGGTGGGACGCTGCTCCAGGATACCGTCCCGGTAGCCCTCGGACACGGCGTCCATGAAGGTCTTCTGATACTTGTGGCCCTCGCCGATGAACATATCGTCCCGGATGCCGATGACGTCGGCCATGAAGGAGACCATGTTGGCGGTCTCACGGACAGTCTCGCCGTGGGCGATCTGGCTCTTCTTCTCATCCAGGTCCTGGACGTTCAGGCCCAGCAGGTTGCAGGCGGAGGCAAAGGAGAAGCGGGTACGGGTGGAGTTGTCCCGGAAGATGGAGATGCCCAGACCGGAGTCAAACACCCGGGTGGACTTGTTGCGCTCCCGCAGGTCCCGCAGGGCGTCGGCCACGGTGAAGATGGCGTCCAGCTCCTCGTCGGTCTTGTCCCAAGTCCAGTAGAAGTCGGACTTGTACATATTGTTGATGTGCAGCTTTTCCAGATGCTTTGCCAGCTCAATCGTCTTGGACATAGTCAGCTCTCCTTAATAATATTTGATATATGGCTGTATGAGAAATTCCGGTTTGCTGCGGCTTGAAACCGCAATTCTTTTTTATTTTTGGCGGCGGCGTGTACGTCGCCAAAAATACCGCTCGGCTTTCCAGTGTGCGAGCGCAGCGAGTGCGCGCAGAAAGCCGTTCCCTCGTCAAAATGCCTGCATTTTGACGACGATTTTACTGGATGTCGTTATCCGTCAGGCTCTGGCGGAACTCCGTGACGTCGGCGGTCTTGTTCTCCTCTTTGTAGAGGTTCACGGCAGCCACATACACGGCGGCACAGGTGACCAGATCCTGCTTCCAGGTGATCTCATTGGGGGCGTGGGCCTGGGACTCGGCGCCGGGGCCGAAGCCCACGCAGGGGATGCCGTACCGGCCCTGGATGGACACGCAGTTGGTGGAGAAGGTCCACTTGTCCGTCAGGGGACGGTGACGCAGGTGCATGGCGTCGTACTTAGGATCGGTGTCGGCGTGGCCGATGCGCTCCTCGCCGTACAGGGCATGGTGAGCGTCGATAAGGGCCTGGACATGGGCGGCGCTCTCCTTGTTGATCCAAGTGGGGAAGAAGCTCTCCGTCTCATAGACCTCGCCGGTCCAGGAGGGACGGTCATACATGTACATGCTGACCTTCACGTCGTCGCCGTACTTCTTGACGGAGGGCAGCTGACGGATCTCCTCCAGGCAGGAATCCCAGGTCTCGCCGGCCGTCATGCGGCGGTCGATGGAGATGGCGCAGCTGTCCGCCACCGCGCAGCGGGAAGGAGAGGTGTAGAACACCTGGCTGACGGTGCAGGTGCCCCGGCCCAGGAACTGGGCGTCCTCATAGTGCTCGGGGTTGAATTCGGGATTGAGCATCTTCACGAGACCCTTGATGTCATTGGAGGGACCGTCGCCGTTTTCGTTGAGGGAACGGACTTCACGGATGATGTCGGCCATCTTGTAAATGGCGTTATCGCCCCGCTCGGGAGCGGAACCGTGGCAGGAGACGCCCTTCACGTCCACACGGATCTCCATGCGGCCCCGGTGACCGCGGTAGATTCCGCCGTCGGTGGGCTCGGTAGAGATGACGAACTCGATCTTCTTCCGGGCATCCTCCGGACCGGCGAAGTACTTGTTGACGATGTACTGCCAGCACATGCCGTCGCAGTCCTCCTCCTGCACGGAGCCCACGACCATGATCTTGTAGCCGGCGGGGATCAGCCCCATGTCCTTCATGATCTTGGCGCCGTAGACCGCGGAGGCCATGCCGCCCTCCTGGTCGGAACCGCCCCGGCCGAAGATGACGTCATCGGTCTCGTAGCCCTTGTAGGGGTCGGCCTCCCAGTTGTTCAGGTTGCCCACGCCCACAGTGTCGATGTGGGAGTCGATGGCGATGATCTTCTCGCCCTCGCCCATCCAGCCGATGACGTTGCCCAGGCCGTCCACTTCCACCTTGTCAAAGCCCAGCTTTTCCATCTCGGCCTTGATGCACATGACCACTTCTTTCTCCTCACAGCTCTCGCTGGGATGGGAGATCATATCCCGCAGGAACCGGGACATGTCCGCCTTGTAACCCTCTGCCGCAGACTTGATCGCTTCAAAATCCATAACCGCTGCCCTCCATCAATCATGATTTTTGTCGGTAGGTGGTCTTTACTCTATCCTTATCATAGCATAAGAAAATCAGTTGTCAAACAAAAAATGAGAAAACCTAAAAAATTTTTTGAAAAAGCGGTTGCTTTCTATAAAAAATATGGTATGATAAAAACAGATTATTAGAAGTTTTGTACGGAAAACAACGCCGAAAAGGGGGAATTTCGTATCGAAAGCGGAAAGTTGGAATTGCTGCGGCAGGTGGCGGCCGGGATCGCAGCTCAGTTCGGCAGCAACTGCGAGGTAGTGGTCCACGACCTCAGCCGCCATCCGGACCACTCCATTGTGGAGATCGTCAACGGGCATGTCACCGGCCGGAAGGTGGGGGACGGCGCGTCCCATGTGGTCATCGAACAGCTCCAGACCAATGACCCGGAGCCCAAGGACCACCTGTGCTATCTGACCAAGACGCCCGACGGGAAAATTCTCAAGTCCTCTACCGTCTACATCCGCAACAGCAAAGGGAAGGTCTCTGCCATCTTTTCCATCAACTATGACATCTCCAAGCTGCTGATGGTGGAGAGTGCGGTGCGGGATCTCATCTCCACCGGAGAGGAGACTCAGCAGACGGAGCCGGAGAAGATCGTCAATATCAACGATCTTCTGGATGACCTGATCGAACAATCCGTGGCGCTGGTGGGCAAGCCGGTGGCGCTGATGAACAAAGACGACAAGGTCAAGGCGATCCGCTTCCTCAACCAAAACGGCGCGTTTTTGGTAACCAAGTCCGGCGACAAGATCGCCAAGTACTTCGGCATTTCCAAATATACGCTCTATTCGTATATTGACACAAAGCAGGAGGAGAAGTCCACCTGAGAAGCAGCGGAACACACAGCAGCGCCGCTGCGCAAAAAGCAGGCACCCCGTCGGGGTGCCTGCTTTTTTTCAAGTCATTCGTGTACCGTCAGCTCCAGCACATCCGGCCGGGCGTAGTGGCCGCAGGGGTCAAATTCCATCCGGCTGGCAGGAACCAGGGACATGTCCAGGTCTGCGGTGAGGATGGCCTCCCGGTCCCAGACGGGCTCCACCACATAATGGCCCTGGGGGTCCACGATACAGCTGCCGCCCCGGCAGGCCAGCTCCGGCAGGCGGGCGATCTCCTGGGGACAGTGGAGATCCCGGGGATAACTGCTGCGGGGGATCAGCATATCGCAGTTGAGGAAGAAGCACCGGCCCTCGATGGCAATGTGGCGGACGGTGGACTGCCACTCCGGATTGTCGTTGGTATTGGGGGAGACATACAGCGTTATGCCCTTTTCATACAGGGCGGCCCGGGCCAGGGGCATATAGCTCTCCCAGCAGATCAGGCTGCCCGTGGGGCCCCAGGGGGTCTGCGCCACCGGGAAGTAGGCCCGGTCGGCGTCGCCCCAGACCACCCGCTCCGCTCCGGTGGGCTTGAGTTTGCGGTGGCAGGCTGCCAGCCGTCCGTCCGGGGAGAAGAACAGGTTGGAGTTATACAGCGTGGCAGTGACGGCGTCCCGCTCGCTGACGCCGATGCTGACCCAGGCACCGGCCTCCCGAGCGGCCCGCCCCAGCAGCTCCGTCTCCGGGCCGGGGACCAGGATGGAGTTGTCGTAGTACCGTTTCCAGTCCTGGCGGCCGCCCTCGTCCCGGTGTCCCACGGTGAAGCCGAAGGTCATGCCGAAGGGATAGCCGGGAATGAACAGCTCCGGGAACACGATCAGTTCCGCCTGGAGCTGGGCGGCTTCCAGGATCAGCGAGACGGCTTTTTCCACGCAGGCGTCCTTCCGGAACAGAAGGGGGGCGGCCTGGATCACGGCCACCCGGCAGGTGGGCTTGAGGTCCTTCATAGCGGATGCTCCTTTCCGGGGAATCCCCGATGCAGTGCGGTTGCTTACATGCCCAGCAGACGCCGGGCGGTGGTCACGTTGCGCTGTTCCATTTCCTGCAGACGTTTGACGGCCTCTGCCTGTGCCTCCGGGTGGGCGGACTGGGCCGCACAGTGATCGATCATCTGCCGCAGCCCCTCCTCCGTCAAAGCTTCCAGATCCACGAACTGCTCCTGGCCGATATAGCGCAGGAAGGCGGACACCTTGGGGTCATAGACCACGCCTGCCAGCGGGATGCCCTGGCCGGCGGCAAAGATCAGCGCGTGAAGGCGCATGGAAACCACGATTTCCATCCGGCTGAGGGCACCGATGATGGTGCCGGCACTGCCGGCGTCATTAAGAAAATAGTGGGGAACCGAGAGCCCACGGGCTGCCATCTGGTTGGCGCCGGGGTCCAGGTGCTTTTCCACCGCGGCAAACACCGGTGTGAGGCCATAGGTCCGGTAGGCGTATTCTGCCGCCTTGCTGAAGAGCGGTGCTTTTTCCTCGAAGCCTTTCCAGCGCCGCAGGGCGAAGCAGATATACCGGCCGTGGGGAGGGATGCCGGCCCGCAGCAGCACACTGTCCGTCTGGTCCTCCGGGGCCTGGCGCAGCGTTAGCGCGGGGTCCGCCGTCAGCAGGATCTCCGGCTTGTCCACACCCATGGCCCGCAGCTCCTCCAGAGAATCCGGCTCCCGGAGGGTGATGGCGTCCACATTGGCGTTGAGGACCCTGGCGGCCATCTTCCGGTGGCTCTCACGGATCACGGGGCCAATGCCGCAGCCGTACATCTGGACCTTGCAGCCGCAGCGCTTGGCGGTTTGGATGTTATGGAGATAGTACCACAGGGAGCGGCGGGAAGTGACATCCTGGATCAAACTGCCGCCGCCGTTGATATAGAGCTTTGCGTGGTGCATGGCCCGGTGCCAGGCGGGGAAGTTGGCCCGGTGGACCGCCTGAACCCGGTAAGTGAGCCGGGTGGACTTGGGGTCCTTGGAGAGGACCGTCATGGGCATGTCCGGATCCAGAGAGCGCATCTCCTGCAAAATGGCCTCCAGAATGGCATCGTCACCGGCGTTGCCCCGGCCGTAGGCGCCGCAGATCACCACGCCGTCCCGGGCCATCTTGGGGCGGCTGTGGCGGCGGAGGATCTCCTGATAGATATGCAGCTGGGTGTCCACGGTCCGCTGGATGGAGAACTGCGTGGAGGCCTTCTGGTAAAGCTTTTCGCCCATATCCCGGCGCAGCGCGTCGTCATTGCCCAGAGCCGCGAGATACTTCCCCAGAGATTGCCAGTCGCCGGGGGTAAACAGGTAGCCGTTCACATCCTGGTCGATCAGATAGGGGATGCCGCCCACGGCGGTGGAGACAGTGGCCAGATGGAACCGGGCACCCTCCGTCAGGGCATAGGGAAAGGTCTCAGAGAGGGAGGTGAGGGCGTTGATGTCCAGAGCGGAGTAAAACCGGTCCATACCGCCGCTGATCCAACCGGCAAAGGTCACCTGATGCTCCACGCCCAGTTCCTTGGCCAGGTTCCCCAGCTTTTCCCGCTCCTCGCCGTCGCCGGCGATCACCAGCCGCAGCCGGGGACACTGGGCATAACCGGCGGCAAAGCCCCGGATCAGCGTGGACATATCCTTGACGGGATTGAGCCGGGCAGCGATGCCTACCACAACGCTGTTTTGGTCTACGTCGGCGCCGAGACTCCTGAGATACTCCAGCCGGTCGCCCTGGTTGGGGGCGGGGGTGAAGTCGATGCCATTGTAGATGGCATAAAACCGGTCAGGTGGGAATCCCCGTTGGATCAGAAGGTCCACCATCGCATCGGAGACGCCGATGCGGTAGTCCAGCTGCCGCAGCGCCCAGGCGTTGATGTTGCCGAAGGTCAGATGGCTCAGCGGGCGGCCCATGTAGTCCAGCTTGTAGTCGCTGTGAACAGTGGTCACCACCGGCACCCCCGTGGGATGGCGAAGCAGCGCACCGATCATATTGGCCCGGGAACCGTGGCAGTGAATGATTTCATAACCGCCCTGGCGGATATACTCCGTCAGCTGACGCCGGGTGCGGAAAATGTTGTTGCCGCCGCAGATCATGGTGGGGATCCCCAGGCTCCGGGCCTCCTGGGCGAAGGGGCCGTCCCGGAAGCACACCAGTTGGGCGGTGATGGTCTTGTTCAGGTTCTGCAGCAGACTCAGGACGTGGGTCTTCGCGCCGCCGGAGTCACCGCCGCTGATCAGATGGATGACTTTCATGAAAAAGCCTTTCTTTCTTAAATTAGACTTGTGGAATTGCGGAAAATATTATATAATACCTTCCGTACATTGTCCACAGGAAGTAACGATAAGCGCAATGCGTCTTTTACGGAGGAAAGCATGGAACAAAAAGCAAAACGCATCGGAAAGTTCAACATCATTGACATCATTGCCGTCATTTTGATCCTGGCGGTGCTGGCATTTGTAGGCTGGAAGCTGATGAATCGGGGCAGCGGCGCGGACGGCGGCGAGACCCCTATGACCAAGGTGACATATGTGGTCCGGGCAGAGGGGGTTCCGGCGGAGCTGTATGAGTCCTGTGCGGCCCATCTTCCCTCCCCGCTGATGGCTTCCGGTGAGCTGGTGGGCGGGCAGATCGAGTCCGTGGAAAAAGCTCCCTATTATGTGCTGGGGCCGGATGGTCAGTGGGTTGAGGATCCCGAGCATGTGACGCTGTATTTCACGGCCACCACCGAGACTCCCACCAGTGACGTGATGACCACCAAGGTCGGAGATCAGGAGGTCCGCATCGGCAAGAAGGACTACATCCTTAAGAGCGAATATGTGGAGATCAACGGCGGCGTGATCGTAGATGTCCAGTGGGAAAACGAGGATTGAGAAATCAGAAAAGAAACCCGGCCGGCGGCCGGGTTTCTTTTTTCGCCCAGATCGACACGGGCAGGACTACGGAACAAGGGGAACATTCTGCCAAACGGAGGGGACGCCATGATGCGGGCGTTGGGAAGCAGATACAAATGAAGAGGGCGGCACATTTGTGCCGCCCTCTTCATTTGTACGAAACTCAGACGTGGATGCCGCCCACGAAATATGTATTGTAATAACCGCTGGTCAGGCTGCTGATGATCACGCCGCCGCTGCTGGAAGAGGAGGAGTGAATGAACTGACCGTTTCCGATGTAAATACCGGCGTGGGAACAGGCCTTGCCGGCGTTGCGGCTGGGATCATTGAAGAAGACCAGATCGCCGGGCTGCAGAGCACTGATGCCCCAGACCTTGGTGCCCAGGCCGCTCTGCCACTGACCGGTGGCGGTGTGAGGCAGGGAATAGCCGAACTGCTGATAGACGTACATGGTGAAACCGGAGCAGTCAAAACCGCTGGGGGAAGCGCCGCCGTAAACGTAGCGGGTGCCCAGGTACTGCTTGGCGGTATCCACGATGGCGCTGCCGCTGTTGCTGTTGCCGCTGGCGGTCAGATCCAGGAAATCACTGCGGATGTAACCTTCCGTGCCGTACTCGCAGGTGACGTCATACCAGCCGTTTTCAAATCCGTTGACCGTCACGATGGTGTCTGCGTCCACAGCTGCCAGAACGGAAGCGTCGGTAGAGGCGCCGGAACGAACGTTGACACCGTCAGAGTTCACCTTGCCGTAGGAAGAGAACACGTTGTCCTGGTCGATGGACAGGTAATCGGCGGAGATGAAGCCTGTTTTGCCGTCATAGCTGACGCGATACCAGCCGGAGGAGGCATCGTTGTCCAGAATGGCCACGGCCACGCCCTTGTCCAACGTAGCGACAATGGAGGCAGAAGTGGAGGCATCGGCCCGCATTCTCAGGGAGGAACCGGTTGTGGCACCGACGGCAACAGCCTGATCGGCAGCCAGAGCGGTGGCTGCAAGCAGCAATGTCGTGACCGCAGAGAGGAACAGGACCTTGGCTGCTTTACCTGCGAAGTGTGTCATGGGTTACGCTTCCTTTCGTACAATTAATAAATCGATTCGTGCAAAGAAAAAGCCGGCTTATTTTTCTTTGCCGGCCAGAGCCCGTTCCAACCAGATCGCAGCCACATCCATAGCGGCGTACAGGCTGTCCTTCTCGCTCTTCTTGACCACCCGGTCCCGGGATTTCAGATCGGGATCCGTCAGCTGCAGCTGCACCGAGACTTTTGTGGCCACATCCAGATCCTGCTCCTTCTTGGTGTCCAGAATCTGCATCATGATAATATATTTTTCAGCCATCGTTCCGTAGTAGATCAGGTTGTCGACCCGACGGAGAGGATGGCCCTTGTACATCAGACCTTCCGCTTTGGCGGACTTGTGTTCAGCCATGGAAACACTCCTTTGAAAAAATTGTAACCAAATTGTAACATGTCTTATCCAATTTGTCAACGATGGGGTTGTCACTTTCCAGCGAAAAATTTTTCCAGCTTGAAAAACAGCCCGGAAACAGGCGCATTGGCGAAAAAAAGCCACGTGCGGGACAGGCGTCTCCGCGCGCGGCATCAAAACAGAAGCCGCAGGGCCTTTGGCCCTGCGGCAAAAGACGGATTATTGGCCCAAATACTTACGCACCAATACCTGCAGCAGTTCGTCCCGGTCGATCTTCCGGATCAGCGTGCGGGCATTATTGTGATTGGTGATATAGGTGGGGTCCTCAGAGAGAATGTAACCGACGATCTGGTTGATGGGATTATAACCCTTTTCCTCCAATGCCTGATAGACGGTGGAGAGGATTTGATGGATCTCCGCGTCCTTTTCCATCGCAATGCTGAATTTTCTGGTAAAATCGTCCATGCAGACACCACCTTTCTCTCTCTGGATATGATTCCAAAGATAGGTTTAGTATACTCGCTTTTTTTCCGGCTGTAAAGCATTTCCCGGGGAATTTTCAGAAGAATTTGCAGGAAGAACGGCGGAAACAGGGGAAGTGTATTTACGAAGCCGCGGCAGGGAACGGTATGACCTGCAGCGGAGGAGCTTCCAGATCAAATGATCCGAAAGCTCCTCCGCTGCGGCAGGGGCCTTCAGACAGGATTCGAAGAGAATTTACCGCAAAACGGCGCCCAGCTCTGTGCCCAGCAGGTCCAGAATGCTCTTGACGTCCGCGTCCGCCTCTTCGGCGGTGAGGTTCCGTTCGTCGGAGCGCAGCTCCAGGTTGAAGGCCACGCTCTTTTTGCCCGCAGGGATGCCGGTGCCGGTGTAGATGTCGAAGAGGGTCACACTCTTGAGCAGGCCGTGAGCGCCCCGGCGGATGCAATCCTCCAGCGCACCCACCGTGACCGCCGCATCACACACCACGGCGATGTCCCGGGTGACGGCGGGGAACTTGGGCAGGGGCTGATAGACGGCCTTGCCGCCCATGCTGGCGTAGAGCGCGTCAAAGGAGAGCTCCGCGGCGTACAGCTCGCAGTCCACGCCGTAGTTTTCCGCCACATGGGGATGGATCTGGCCCAGGGTACCCAGCAGCGTCTCGCCGCAGTAGACCTTGGCGCAGCGGCCGGGGTGGTAGGAGGGATTTTCGCTTTCGGCCACATAGGTGACGCCGGTGATCCGCAGACCTGCCAGAATGGTCTCCACAGCACCCTTGAGGGCGAAGAAGTCCATGTCGGCTCCGTAGGCGCCCAGAGAGAGCACCTTGGGCTCATTGGCCATGCCGGAACCGTCGTTCTTGGCAAAATAGGTGCGGCCCAGCTCATAGAGCTTGGCGGACTTGTTGCGGAAGTTGTAGTTGCGGGTCAGGATCTCCAGCATGGAGGGAAGGGTCGTGGTGCGCATGATGGAGGTATCCTCGCCCAGGGGGTTGAGGATCTTCATGGAGTTGCGCAGGGGGGAATCCTTGGGCAGGTCGATCTTATCGTAGTAAGAGGGGCTGATGAAGGAGTAGGTGATGATCTCGCTGTATCCGGCACTGCGGCACAGGGCACCCATCGCATTTTCCGCTTTCTGCTCCGGAGAGAAGCCGCGGCGCTGGTTCAGACCGGAAGAGAGGGTGTCGGGGATCTTGTTGTAGCCGTAGAACCGGGCCACTTCCTCGGCGATGTCGGACCAGTGCTCCACGTCGCTGCGCCAGGAGGGGACCAGGATGGTGTCCCCCTCCAGGCCGAAGCCCAGAGAAAGCAGGATGCGGCGCATCTCCTCTTCGGGGATGTCGGTGCCCAGGAAGCGGTTGAGCTTGGCGGGCTCGAGCTGCACGGTGACGGGAGCGGAGTCCTTTGCGATGACGTCCATGACGCCGTCCACCACTTCGCCGGCGCCCAGCAGCTCCACCAGCTCGCAGGCCCGCTGGACCGCCTTGAGGGTGTTCATGGGATCCAGACCCTTTTCGTACCGGGAAGAGGCCTCAGTGCGCATGTTCAGCGCGGCGGCGGTGCGGTGGATGGAAGTGCCGTTGAAGTTGGCGGACTCAAAGAGGACCATGGCGGTGTCGCCGATGATCTCACTGTTGGCACCGCCCATGACGCCGGCCACGCACACGGGCTTGTGGGCGTCGCAGATGCAGAGCATGTCGGTGGTGAGGACATGGTCCTTGCCGTCCAGGGTCTGGATGGTCTCGCCTTCCCGGGCGGTACGGACAACGATCTGGCCGTCCTCCACGCAGGAGAAGTCAAAGGCGTGCATGGGCTGGCCATACTCCAGCATCACGTAGTTGGTGATGTCGACGATGTTGTTGATGGGACGGACACCGGAGTTGCGCAGCCGCTCCCGCATCCAGGTGGGGGAGGGCTGGATCTTCACGTTTTTCACCAGGCGGGCGGTGTACCGGGGGCACAGCTCACCGTCTTCGATCTCAATGTCCAGATGGTCGGCGATGGAGTCGCCGCAGCCCTTGATCTCGGGGGTGTGGAGCTTGAGCTCCTTGCCGAAGGTGGCGCTGGCCTCCCGGGCAAGGCCGATGACGCTCAGGCAGTCCGGGCGGTTGGGCGTGATCTCGAATTCCACCACGTGGTCGTCGGCGCCGATGACCACGGCCATGTCGTCACCAGGCTGGACATTCTCCTCGTGCAGGACCCAGATGCCGTCGGCGATGCAGTGGGGGAACTCCTTCTGATCGGCGTGGAGGTCCTCCAGGGTGCAGATATGATCCTTGGCGGTGTCATAGGCCACCAGGTCGCCGGCGTGGAGGTTGGAGCAGATGGTGGAGGTCTCTGCCTGGCCGGAGCCGGTATCCAGCTTCACGGCGTAGGTGCGGCCGTCGCCTTCCACGGCGGTGACCCGGGCAGCCGCCACAGACCCGAAGATCTTGTGACCGGGCTGGATGTCGGCGGGGATGGAGGGCTTTTCCTTGTCCAGGGGATGGTAGTCGTTGAGCAGCGCGGCGGGAGTGATGACGGCGTCGGGATAGTCGTGCTCCGCGGTCAGGCCCAGCTCCTTGAGGGAGCAGAGCATACCGTTGGATACCACGCCCCGGAGCTTGCCCTTTTCGATCTTCACGCCGCCGGGCAGCAGGGACTTGTGCTTGGCAACGGGCACCAGGTCGCCCACATGGATGTTCCAGGCGCCGGTGACGATCTGAGTGGGATCCCCCTCGCCCACGTCCAGCTGGCAGATCCACATGTGGTCGGAGTCCGGGTGCTTTTCCATGGACAAAATGCGCCCGGCCACCACGTTTTTCAGGGAGTCGTTCAAAACCTCGGTGATCTCCACCTTGGAGCCGGAGATGGTCATGGCCTCGGCAAAGTCGTGGTCGCTGACCTCCCGGACGTCTACAAATTCATTGAGCCATTTGCGGGAAAGTTTCATATTCAATACACCTCATTGAAAAAGGATAGAGCCGGAAAGAAACCGGAGCGGCAGCGGCGGGAAACCGCCTGCCATGGAGACGTCTCAGAACTGAGAGAGGAAGCGCATGTCGTTTTCAAAGATCAAGCGCAGGTCACTGATCTTGAACTGGCCCATGGCCAGCCGCTCCAGCCCCATGCCGAAGGCGAAGCCGGAGTAGACCTCCGGGTCGATGCCGCAGCCCCGCAGGACCTTGGGATGAACCATGCCGGCGCCCAGCACCTCGATCCAGCCCTCGCCCTTGCAGGTGGGGCAGCCCACGCCGCCGCACTTGTGGCACTGGATGTCCACCTCGCAGGAGGGCTCGGTGAAGGGGAAGTGATGGGGACGGAACCGGGTCTTGGTATTGGGGCCGTAAATCTCCCGGATGACGGCGTTGAGGGTGCCCTTCAGGTCCGCCATGGTGATGCCCTTGTCCACCACCAGTCCCTCGATCTGATGGAACATGGGGGAGTGAGTGGCGTCCACCTCGTCCTTGCGGTACACCCGGCCGGGAGAGACCATGCGGATGGGCACACCGTAGGTCTCCATGGCCCGGATCTGCATGGGAGAGGTCTGGGAGCGCAGCAGGATGGAGGAGTCCTCCGTCAGATAGAAGGTATCGGTCCAGTCCCGGGAGGGGTGGTTCTCCGGGGCGTTGAGCTTGGTGAAGTTATAGTCCGCCTGCTCGATCTCCGGGCCGTCCATCACCTCAAAGCCCATGTTGATGAAGATCTCCTTGATCTCATCCAGCACGGTGTACATGGGGTGCTTGTGGCCCAGCTCCACCTTTTTGCCGGGGATGGTCACGTCCACGGTCTCGGCCTTCAGACGGGCAGCCATGGCCTCCTGGGCCAGGGCATCGGAACGGGCCTCGATGGCCGTTTCCAGAGCGGCCCGGACGTCGTTGGCCAGCTGGCCCATGACGGGGCGCTCCTCGGGGGAGAGCTTGCCCATCTGCTTGAGGACGGCAGTCAGCTCGCCCTTCTTGCCCAGGTAGCGGACCCGGACGGCTTCCAGATCGGCGGCGGTCCGGGTCTCAGCCACGGCATCCAGCGCGCTCTTGCGGATGGCTTCCAGTTGTTCTTTCATATGAATACTCCTTTACTTGGATGTGGATTGCCGGAATAGGGGCGGGCAAAACAAAAAGCCCTCCGTCCCATCTACTGGGACGAAAGGCCATTCCTTCCGCGGTACCACCCAAATTCGCATGGTGCCCCATGCGCACTTGCGCCCTTGTAACGCAGGGCCGACGGCCGTGTCTCCACGGCGGCTCCCGGGCGAACCAAACCGGGCGCGTGCAGTCTGGCTTGCAGCCGGTGACCAGACCTCTCTTGGCGGCGCTTATCGATTATTTTCCCGTTCATCGCTGATAACACTTAACACTTATAGCACAGAAAAACGGGAATTGCAAGCCCCAATCCGCCGAAATCAGGCGGATTGGGGCCGGAAAACTCAGGAGAGGAGACGGCCGTCCATGAGATCCTCCATCTCGATGGCGGCCACGGTGCCGTCTTTTAAGAAAAAGGCGATGTGCTTGCAGTAGGCCAGGCCGCCGGGCTCCCACACATAGACGCGGTCAAAGGACACCGGCCGGGAGGGCTGGAGGGTGTCATAGGGCTGGGCGGAGGGGTATCTGCCCAGCAGCGCTTCCTCCGAGGAGCCTACCTGGATGCCGCCCAGGGTCTCCGGCCCCGGCGTGTCCGTAAACATCCGGAATACACAGCAGCTCACCGTGTCCGGAATGGCGGAATACGTTACCTCCACGCCCTGGAACGAAAAGGTGTAAAGTGTGTCCCCGTTGTCCCCGGTCCCGGCGGGCTCCGGGGAATCCGGGAAGCCGGCGTTGCCCCAAGGATAGGCCTCTTTCGTTTCCCCAAGGGACAGGAACGTGCCGTCTGCAACAAAACAAAACGAGGCAGTGGCACTGTCCGCCGCCAGTTTGATGGCCCTCTCCCGGGCGGCCCTCAGATCTTCCAGCATGGTTTGCTGTACTGCATCCCGGGGCTGGAAGGTGTCGAGGATCTCCTCGAACCGCGCCTGCTCCTCTGTGGAAAACCAGGCGTAGACATCGGATGGACCCTCCACCACGGTCTGCGCGTTTTCCAGGGGGCTTTCCGCCAGGGGAGCCAGGGCGGAGAACCAGGTCTCCGGATCATCCAGGAACCGCTGGGTGAGCAGTGTGTCGGCGCCTTCACTGAGGGCGTCGGCGTGCAGCAGCCAGCAGCCCAGCTTGTAGTCGGACCATGTGTCCATGGCCGATTCATCGGCTGCAAAAGCATCCGGGCCATAGCAGAAAGTGAACACCGTTTCCGCGTCCAGGTCCAGGTCGTCGCTGGGGCAGAAGCTGGTAAAGCGCCAGCCATCCGCCGTGCGCTCCAGATCCAGCGTAGACTGAGAATAGCCCACGGTAGCTGTGGAGGCGGGCCAGGTCTCCTGGGTGCCGGGGACAGGGACCGGCTGGGTATCCTCGTATTGGGCCCAGAAGGTGAGGGTCACGGTCCAGTGGTCCGCGTCGGTCTGCGCTGCCGACACGGTCTTGTCCAGCAGATAGAGATTGCTGCCCCGGTCGGCGCTCTGGGCATAGAGCACACCGTCAAAGTCCCGGTAGTGGTCCGAGGACAGCGAGAAAAGATGTGCGGCCAGCTCCGGGGAGAAATAGGACTCCACCAGAGATTGCAGGTCCGCCAGAGTAGAGAGGGTCACCGGGGTGGCGGCGTAGGTCACAGTGCTCTCGGAAGGGGAAGAGACATGGAGGGCAGGCATGGGGACGGACTGGCAGTCCACCCGGTAATAGGTCCGGCCGTCTTCCGTACGGCTGTCCGACTCATCCAGGGGCAGCGTGGTCAGGTCAAACCAGTCATAGACCTGGGCCGCGGCGGCGTAAAAGTTTTCCACATCCGCTTTCCCAGGTGCCTCCGGAAAGACGGAGGGAGACGGGGCGTCCGGCGTGTGGGCGCAGCCGGTCAGAAGGGTCAGCAGCAGACAAAAAAGGGCGATTCGTTTCACGAACAACACCTCCTTATTTAAGATGAGCATAGCAGAATCCAGCCCGGGATTCATGACGTTTTGGTAACAGATTCTTGCATCGCGGCAGGGAGTTTCCTATAATAGCATCATCAAAAAGTCGGGAGGAAGGCAATATGAAGCTGGCATCGGCGGCGCAGATGAAGGAACTGGACCGGCAGGCCATTGAGGAACGGGGGATCCCCTCCATCGAGCTGATGGAGCGGGCGGCGTCCGGGATCGCGGAGACCGTGGCGGGGCTGCTGCCCCGGCGGAGCGGAAAGTGCCGGGCGGCAGTGCTGTGCGGCGCAGGCAACAACGGCGGAGACGGCATCGCCGCCGCCCGTCTGCTGCATCTGCGGGGGATCCGGGTGCGGGCGTTTCTGGCAGGAAGTTATGAAAAGCTGACGCCGGATGCGCTGGAGATGACCCGGCGATTGAGTGAGTGCGGGGTGGAACTGGAGCCCTTCGATCCGGACAGCGCCGACCAGCGGGCCTGGGTGCTGGGGGCGGATGTGTGCGTGGACGCCCTCTTCGGCGTGGGCCTCTCCCGGGACATCGCGCCGGAGTCCCCCTATGCCCCGGCGGTGGACTGGATGAACGAGAGCCGGGGCACGGTGGTGGCGGCGGACATCGCCAGCGGTGTGGCGGCGGACTCCGGCCGGGTGCTGGGAAGAGCCGTCCGGGCGGACCGGACCGTCACCTTCTCCCTGGCCAAGGCGGGGCAGTTCATCGGGGATGGAGCGCTCTGCTCCGGCAGCGTGGAGGTCCGGGACATCGGCATCCCGGCGGATCTCCTGGCGGGCACAGTGTGCCCGGTGCAGACCACGGAGGCGGACTTCGTGCGGGAGGCCCTTCCCGTGAGGAAGGCGGACGGACACAAGGGGACCTTCGGCAAGGTACTGATCGTGGGCGGCAGCGAGGGCTATACCGGCGCTCCCTATCTCACTGCCTCTGCCGCGGTACGCAGCGGCTGCGGATTGGTGTTCCTGGGGGTGCCGGAGCGCATTTGGCAGGTGGAGGCGTCCAAGTGCGTCTGCGCCATGCCGTTCCCCCTGCCGGACAAGCATGGAAAGCTCCGGGCCGACGCACTGGAGCAGATCGAAGAGAAACTGGCTGGCTGTCAGGTGCTGGCGCTGGGACCGGGCCTGGGACGGAGCCCGGGGGTGACGGAGCTGGTGTGTGCGCTGCTGCGGCGGGCAGAGCAGCCGGTGGTGCTGGATGCCGACGGCATAAACGCCCTGTCGGAGCATATAGATGTGCTGAAGGAGCGCCGCGGGCGGGTCACGATCCTGACGCCCCACGACGGGGAATTCGCCCGGCTGGGCGGAGACCTCTCCACCGGGGACCGGCTGGCAGCGGCCCGGGCGTTTGCCATGGAGTACGGCTGTACGCTGGTGCTCAAAGGCCACAGGACCCTGACGGCCACCCCTGCGGGGACCGTTCTGGTGAACACCACCGGCAACTCCGGCCTTGCCAAGGGCGGCAGCGGCGATGTGCTCACCGGGATCATCGCCTCGCTGTTGGCCCAGGGAGCCACGGCGGTCCAGGCGGCGGCCAGCGGTGTGTGGATCCACGGCCGGGCGGGAGACCTGGCGGCGGAGGCGCTGACGCCTTACGCCATGACGCCTCAGGACGCGGCGGCAGCTTTGCCGGAGGTCTTTCGGGAACTGACGGCGCTGGGATGAGGCCCATGGGGCGCCGCAGAAGAGACTGGCGAAAACGGGAGGTTGGACGGTGCGCAGATGGTTGTGCGTACCAATGATGACCCTGTGCCTGCTGCTGGCAGGCTGCGGCGGGGAGCGAGAAGATGCGGCGGATCTGCGGGCGCCGTACCGGACCATGGAGGGCTGCTCCATGGAGGCGGTGGTGACCTGTACCCAGGAGGGCCAGGTCTGGGAGGCATCCATGAAGTGTGACTACACGCCGGAGGGAGAGAGCACCGTGGAGGTGACCGCCCCCGAGACCATCGCCGGGGTGAAGGCGGTTATCACGCAGGAGGACTGGAGCCTGGCCTATGAGGATGTGTGCCTCAACGCCGGGACGCTCAGCGAGGAGACGGTGAGCCCGGCGGTATGCCTGCCCCGGCTCATGAGCGCACTGCGGGATGGGTGGCTGCTGGAGGAAAACCGGGAGGACTGGAATGAGGTGGCTTGTCAGCGCCTGACCCTGGATCAGACAGGCAGCGGCGGCGGAAAGATCGTCTCCGACATCTGGCTGCGGCAGGACACCGGCACGCCGGTGCGGGGCGAGATCGCCGTGGACGGAGAAATTATTTTGACGGCGGAGTTTACGAGCTTTTCCTTTTATGGTACAATAGCGAACCAGAGCGGGCAGACGGAGACACCGCCTGCCGCGTAAACAAATGTGAATAGACTCAAAGGTGGCATCAGACCATGGAAGAAGCAAATCTGCGGCGGACCTGGGCGGAGATCGATATGGACGCCCTGGCCCACAACTACCGGCAGGCCCGCCGGCGCATCGGGCCGAACGTGAAGTATCTGGGCGTGGTGAAGGCGGACGCCTACGGCCACGGAGCGGTGCAGGTATCCCGAAAGCTGGAGGAGCTGGGGGCCGACTATCTGGCGGTATCCAGCCTGGACGAGGCCAAGGAACTGCGCCGGGGCGGGATCCAGAGTCCCATTCTGATCCTGGGGCATACGCCGCCCTCCATGGTTTCTCAGCTGCTGGAGTATCACATCACCCAGACCGTCTCCGCCCAGGCCAAGGCGGAGGAGTACAGCGCTGCGGCTGTGGAGTGCGGCGGGACGCTGAAGGTCCACATCAAGGTGGATACCGGCATGTCCCGGCTGGGCTTTTTGGTGCGGGGCGAGCACTTTGCGGGCGGCGTGGAGGCAATCGCCCGTTCCTGTGACCTGCCGGGGCTGGAGGCGGAGGGAATCTTCACCCATTTTGCCGTCTCGGATGAAGACGACGCTGCCAGTGAGGCTTATACCAAAGAACAATTTGCCACCTTTACCCGGGTGCTGGATGCTCTGGCTCAGCGGGGCCGGACGTTTGCCATCCGCCACTGT
The DNA here is from genome assembly GCA_944387015.1 of uncultured Oscillospiraceae bacterium. GTDB lineage: Bacteria > Bacillota > Clostridia > Oscillospirales > Oscillospiraceae > Oscillibacter. The sequence continues at coordinate 15,951 of CALXDH010000021.1, read as the reverse complement.
GCCAACAGCGGCGCCCTGGCCCGGTACCCGGAGATGTATCTGGACATGGTCCGGCCCGGCATCGCCCTCTACGGCGTGGGTGCCGACGCCAAGGCGCTGGACCTGCGGCCGGTGATGTCCCTCAAGTCCACCATCTCCACCATCAAGGTCTTTGACCCGGACACGGACATCAGCTACGGCCGGACGTTCCATACCACCGGAAAGACCCGGGTGGGCGTGCTGCCCATCGGCTATGCCGACGGCTTCTTCCGGGGCCTTTCCAACCGGATGTCCGTCATCACCAGCCAGGGACCGGCGCCGCTGCGGGGCCGCATCTGCATGGATATGTGCATGGTGGACCTGACGGATCTGCCGGACATCCACGTGGGGGACACGGTGGAGATCTTCGGGCAAAATCAGAGCGTGGACGATCTGGCGGCGCTGCTGGACACCATCCCCTATGAGCTGACCTGCGCCGTCAGCAAGCGGGTGCCCCGGCTCTATCTGGAAAACGGCCAGGTGACGGAGCGCAGCCTGCGGCTGCTGGTGTAAAGCACCGGACGGACTCGGTCCGCAATCACACAACGCACCTCCCATCCACCGCCGGCATAGAATGGTGCGGGGCGGGGATGACGGAATTTGCGCGGCAGGCTGCGTATAAATTCCGAATCTGCGTGGGAGAATGAAAGTGGCCTCACCGAAGCGGACTTCGGTGATGGGTACTTCTTTCGGCGGAGTGTGAACTTTGTGGATACGAGTGTCAAGCGCGGCGATATTTACTATGCCGATCTCTCCCCGGTGGTGGGCAGCGAACAGGGCGGCGTCCGTCCGGTCCTGATCATCCAGAACGACACCGGAAACCGCTACAGCCCCACCGTGATCGCGGCGGCCATCACGTCCCAGACCGGCAAGGCCCGCCTGCCGACACATATTGACCTTCCTGTGGAGGAAAGCTGCGGCCTGAGCCGGGACTCCATCGTCCTGCTGGAACAGGTCCGTACCCTGGACAAAAAGCGTCTGCGGGAAAAAATGGGCCATGTGGAGGAACGGGTCATGGAAAAGGTGGACCTGGCGATCGCGGTCAGCTTCGGGCTGCCCCACGACCAGATGGTGTGATCGATGGTTCCCCTGGAAAGGGCAGGGCCCTTTTCGGGGGGCCGTCTTACCTACATAGCGGCCCCGGAGGCGCGGGACGCTCTGGTACCGCCGCGGCCTGCGGGGGCATCGGGCGGACAAGCTGCGGGGAAAGCACGTACACAAGAGTTTGGAGGTACATACGATGAAGAAAAACAGATGGGTGCTGCGGCTGCTGGCGCTGCTGGCTTTGTGCGGCGTTTTGAATGTCACGGCACTGGCGGTGGAGGCAGGCTCTTCCGGAGATCCGCTGGTGACCCTCAGTTACCTCAATGATACGTTCCTGGGGACCATTATGACCCAGGTGGATCAGAAGATCGCCGCCCGAAACAGCCAGATCGCCCAGCAGATGGGCGGCCAGGGATCTGTGGGTACAACCGCGTCCTCCTCTTTTGTTGTGGTGACGCTCAGCAATGGTCAGACGCTGAAGGGAGACATCGGCTGCGAAGTGATGCTGCGGGTGGGGACTGCCGTCTGCGTGGCATCCTCAACCCCGGGCCTCGTCGATGAGAGCGCTGCCACCACACTCAACAACGGCGGTGCGCTGGTACAGAACCACCTCTACCTGATGACGATCGAAAACCGGGGCGTAAAAGCGACTGCCGCTACCACCAAGCTGCTGGTGCGGGGGAGCTATACCATCAGCTGAGCGTGTTTTCCGCATAGTTGTCCCCGCCTGTGCATACAGTGGCACAGGCGGGGATTTTTTGCGGGGAGGGATGCGCCATATGGACAAGTTTCCGCTGATCTGGCGGGAGAGGCCCCTGGGGGAGATGAGCGTGGAGAAGGAGGCGCTGTATACCTGGTTTACAGTGTGCTGCCGTCTGCCGGAGCCGGGGCTGTGGTGCGCCTGGGCGGTGGGAGAGCAGGGGCAGCTGCGGCTGGGCGTTCTGGAGCCGGTGAATGGGAAACTCACCATCCGCCGCCGCTTTTCCCGGCGGATGACAGAGCCTTTGGGAAAGCTGGTACAGGGGGAACTCCGGCCTGCTGCCGGAGAAGGAACGTGGGAGCCTCTGGGAAACCCGTCAGCATACTTTCACTCTGCATATATACAAAATCAGCTGCGGGGCGTGGAGGGAGTACGGACCCGTCAGGAGGGAAGCTGCCGCTATGTGGCGATCCCCTATGACGGACGGAGACCGTTTCCAATGACGGCGATGTTCTGCTTTGCCCGGGCGGGCGTTGTGGAGGGGCGGCGCTGCATCGTCTTTGCCCTGAACCGGGAGGAATGGCCCGTGGTTTCTGCACCGGAGTCTGTGCAGTAAAAAACCGGAAAAATTCAAATTATGGATACCATATTTTGCGGTGCTGTGCTATAATGTCCATACTTGTAGGCAAAACTGCCTGTGAGGATCAGAACAGAACACGCACCGGGATATGGATGCCGGTGAAAAACGGGAGGTCTCCTCATGAAATGCCCATTTTGCGGATACAGTGAGAGCAAGGTCATCGATTCCCGCCCCGCGGACGAGGGCAGCAGCATCCGCCGCCGCCGGGAATGCCTTTCCTGCGGAAAGCGGTTTACCACCTACGAGACAGTGGAGAGCCTGCCTATGGTGGTGGTGAAAAAGGACGGCAGCCGTCAGAGCTTTGATCGCCGAAAGGTGCTCGGCGGTATGATCCGGGCCTGCGAGAAAAGGCCGGTTCCCCTGGCGGAGCTGGAGAAGATCGCCGCCGAGATCGAACAGGACCTGCAAAATTCCATGGAACGGGAAATCAGCACCGAGGCCATCGGCGAAAAGGTGATGGAGCGGCTCAAGAGCGTGGATCAGGTGGCCTATGTGCGTTTTGCCTCCGTGTATCGCCAGTTCAAGGACATCGATACCTTTATGGCGGAACTCAATAAGCTGCTGGCCGACGGGAAATGACCCTCAGAGTACGTTTTTGAGGCTCAGTCGCTCCATTTCTGCCAGCAGCCGCAGCTGATCCCGCAGATCCGACAGCTCTGCCCGAAATTCGGAGAGCTCCTGGGTGTCGGCAAAGGCCATGGCCCGACGGTACATGGCTTCTGCGTCGTCCACGGCGCCATGCTGGGAGACGATGTGCAGATAGGTTTGGCGGCTGCTCCAGTCCTCATAACTCTCCGTTAGCTTGGCCTGGGCCTCTTCCCAGCGCTCTTCCTGGACCAGCGCATCTGCCTGGTCCAGCTGAGCGCGCCAGCGGCTGGTCTCGCTGGACATGTGGGCGTCATTCCACAGGGAAAAGGCTAAAATCGCGGACAACACGGCAATGGAGGGAAGATAAGGAACCAGCTTTTTCATGAAGCGGCCTCCTTTTTGACACAAAAGACGCTTCCTTGCTCATCCAGCGTAAGGAGAAAAACCTCCTGCGGGGAGGAGATCTTTTCCTGGGAGAGCTGTTTTTGCAGCCAATGGATGTCCCGTCCGCAGGCGGTCAGATTTTTTGTGATCACCCGACCATCATTGATGAGGACCATCGGCAGCGTCACGTCATCCTGGATGTTCAAGCCCATCTGCTGTGTCGTGGGGGGCTGCTGCGCGGTCCAGGGAAAGACCGACAGCTGACCGGAATTTTCCAAAATGGCATACTTGATGTCCTGCAGATTGGAATAGCCTTGCTCCCGCAGCTCTTCCAGCAGCTCGTCCAGAGTGAAGCGGTTTTTCCGCATGGCGGATTGCTGGATCTGGCCGTTTCGGATCAGAATGGTCGGAGAGCCGCACATGAGCTTGCGAAAGCGCAGGTTGTGCAGTGAGAGCTGACTGAGGAACAATGAGAGGGCCAGCAGCGTCAAAATGGGAATGAAGCCTGCCAGCAGCGGGATCCCGAAGTCCTGCATGGGGACCGAAGCAAGGTCCGAGATCATCATGGTCAAAACCAGTTCGCTGGGTTCCAGCTCACCGATCTGCCGCTTGCCCATCAGACGCATGCCTACGACGATGAGCAGGTATAGGAGTATCGTGCGGGAAAAGGCAGTGATCATAGCATATCCCTCCGTCCTGGTAGCATTCCGGGAATCGGCGGGGATTATACAGGTATCATACTCCCTCGGGAGGTTTATGATAGAAAAGCGCAGAAAGAAAGGAGGATCATGGGAGAAGTCCCATCAAAAGCGCCAGTGCCTGCCGGAAACCGGCAGGATGACGAGGAGAAGGGAACAAACGGGGGAATCCCCCTGTGATCGAATATTCGGCGGATGCCCTTCCGTACACGCAGGTGCGACACATGACCCACAAATATGCGGATGACCGCAAAACAGAACGGCCATGACTGCGGAAAAGAGACAAATGACTGCGCGTTTGTCCTTTTGATAACCCAACTATCGACTATCAGGAGGATATTTTTTATGTGTGGAATCATCGGTTTCGTCGGCCGGGAGCCGGCGGCCCCTATTTTGCTGGATGGCCTTGCCCGGATGGAATACCGGGGCTATGACTCTGCCGGCGTGGCGGTGCGTTCTGAGACCAAGGGACTGCAGGTCAAAAAGACCAAGGGCCGTCTGAAGGTCCTCAGTGATCTGATCCACGGCGGTGCGGACCTGGAGGGCAACCTGGGCATCGGCCATACCCGTTGGGCCACTCACGGGGAACCCAACGACATCAATGCCCACCCCCATGTCAGCGAAAACGGCCGTATTGCCATTGTCCACAACGGCATCATCGAAAACTATCTGGAACTCAAGGAACATCTGCAGAAGCTGGGCGTCACCTTCCAGTCCGAGACGGACTCCGAGGTGGTGGCGCAGCTGCTGGAATACCATTACAACGAGTGCCACAACATGCTGGAGGCCGTGGGCCGGGTGCTGCGGCGGATCGAGGGCTCCTACGCCTTCGGCATTATCTGCGCCGATTATCCCAACGCCCTCATCGCTGCCCGGAAGGACAGCCCGCTGATCCTGGGCTATGGGGAAAACGGAAACTTCATCGCCTCCGACGTCACAGCCATCATCAAGTACACCCGGGATGTGGCCTATATGGACGACGGGGAGATCGCTGTGCTGACGGCGGACTCCATCGACGTATTCGATGACGAGCTGGTGCCTGTGGAAAAGCACCGCAGCACTGTGGACTGGGATGTGTCCGCGGCGGAAAAGGGCGGCTATCCCCACTTTATGCTCAAGGAGATCATGGAGCAGCCGGAGGCTATCCGTAAGACCGTCTCTCCCCGGATCAAGAATGGCCGGGTGGTGCTGGATGACCTGCACCTGACGGAGGAATATGTGCGGGACATCTCCCGGATCTTCATCATTGCCTGCGGCTCTTCCTATCATGTGGGTATGGTCAGCAAGTACAACTGGGAAAAGCTGATGCGCCGGCCGGTGGAAGTGACGCTGGCCAGCGAGTTCCGTTACTGCGATCCCCTGGTGGATGAAAAGTCCCTGGTGGTGGTCATCAGCCAGTCCGGCGAGACGCTGGACACCATGGCCGCCATGCGGGAGGCCAAGCGCCGGGGCGGCCGGACGCTGGCCATCGTCAATGTGGTGGGATCTTCCATCGCCCGGGAGGCCGACGATGTGCTCTACACCTGGGCAGGTCCCGAGATCGCCGTGGCGACCACCAAGGCCTATTCCACCCAGTTGGTGCTGATGGATCTGGTGGGCCTGTATCTGGCGGATCTGCTGGGGACCGTGGAGCAGAGCGAATATGACGCGATCCTGACGGAGGTCCAGTCCCTGCCGGAGAAAATGCAGGAGATGCTGAACCGGGATACGGAGGACATTCAGTATTTTGCCTCCCGGTATTTCAACCACGATTCCATCTTCTTCATCGGACGGAATCTGGATTACGCCATGGGCATGGAGGGCTCTTTGAAGCTCAAGGAGATCAGCTATATCCACTCCGAGGCCTATGCTTCCGGCGAACTCAAGCACGGCACCATCTCCCTGATCGAACAGGGGACCCTGGTGGTGGCGCTGGGCACGTATGCGCCGCTTTTTGACAAGGCCATGAGCAACGTGGTGGAGGTCAAGGCCCGGGGCGCCGAGGTGCTGGCACTGACCACCGAGGATTTCCGGGAAAAGATGGAAAAGACTGCCGATGCCACCGTCGCGGTGCCGGTGACCCATCCGGTGCTCCAGCCGTCTTTGGGCGTGGTACCGCTGCAGCTCTTCTCCTACTATGTGGCGCTTCAGCGGGGCTGTGACATCGACAAGCCCCGGAACCTTGCAAAGAGCGTGACGGTGGAATGATCCCGGTTCTGCATGAAATCCGAAAAGCGGCTGTCCTTCGGGACAGCCGCTTTTGTGCTTGAATATGCGTGTAATTGCCCGGTGCGTTTTGCGGAGAGGACAGAGGACGGCACTTTGTTTGCGCTTTGGACAACCGGATAACACAGCTCCTGCGCGGGTTGTCTCTTGACGCAAAAGAGATGGATGTTTATAATATCTTTACATCTTTTTTGATTGGGGCCGCGAAAGCGGCCTGCTCATTTGTAACGGGGGCGGTTTTACGGAGAATCTCATTTTCAGTCTCAATGCCACGGTGCCGGTATTTTTGATGATGGTGCTGGGGTATCTGCTCCGCAGGACCGGACGGATCGCAGAGGAGTTTGCTGACAAGCTCAACACCTTTGTTTTTAAAATCGCCCTGCCGGTCCAGCTTTTTGAGGATGTGGTCACATCCAACTTCCAGGAGCTGTGGGATGGCGGTGTGGTGCTGTTTTGCCTGACGGCTACGATCCTTTCTATCCTGGTGATGCTGGGACTGTCCTTGCTGGGGAAAAAATCTCTGCGGGCGGAATTTACGCAGGCCGGCTATCGCAGCAGCCAGGCGCTGCTGGGAACCGCTCTGATGCAAAATATCTATGGCCAAAACGGACCTCTGGCCCTGATCCTCATCGGCTCCGTTCCGCTGTACAATGTGGCGGCGGTGCTCCTTCTGACGCTGATGGCCCCCGGCGGTGGGCATCTGGACCGCAAGACCATCAAAAAAACTCTGCGGGGCATCGCGGGCAATCCGATCATTCTGGGAATCCTGGCGGGCGTGGTCTGGTCGCTGCTGGGGATTCCGCTGCCCGCCATGGCGGAGCGGACCGTCTCCAATCTGGCTGCCACGGCAACGCCGCTGGGCCTGATCGCTCTGGGCGCCAGCATCGATCTCAAGAAGGCTGCGGCGCTGTGGAAACCCACGGCGGTATGCAGTGCCTTCAAACTGGTCGTTTTTGTGGCACTATTTTTGCCCGTGGCGATCCATTTGGGGTACCGGGAAGAGCTGCTGGTGGCGATTCTGGTGATGCTGGGCTCTCCCACGACCGTCAGCTGCTTTACTATGGCGCGCAGCATGGGACATGACGGCGTTCTTTCTGCGGGGACCGTGATGATGACGACTGTGTGCAGTGCATTTACCTTTACAGGATGGCTCTACCTTCTGCGGGCGATGGGCCTGGTTTGAAAGATATGGAGCGCTTATGCCGCCCAGCCCGCCGAAGCAGACGGCGTGACAGCTTTTTCCAGTTTCCATAAAAACAATATTACATATTGACCGGTCACCGCCCTTTGGCTATAATGAAAAAAGGCGCTGCACCCTTTGAAGAAAGGTAACATAACACCGCGGCCCACGGGCCGCGGTGTTTTCTTTACAGTGCGCCGACAAAAATAGACAGAAAGGGACTTTCATGGGACATATGCAACTGCCGAAACGGCTCCTGGCCGCAGTATTGGCCGGAGCCCTGACATTTACCCAGGCCGCCGCCTTTTTGGATACATCCGGACACTGGGCGGAAGATGCCATCTCCAAGTGGAGCGAGGAGTACGGGATCATCAACGGTTATGATGACGGGACGTTCCGGCCGGATCAGTCTATCACCCGGGGAGCATTTGCCGGTATTTTGGATCGCTTTTTGAAATTTCAGACGGTATCTCCGGCGTCTACATTTTCTGATACGCCGGGAACCTATTGGGAGACAGAGATCCTGAAACTGCATGCCTCCGGCGTATACCTGGGCAACAACGGGATGGCGCTGCCTTCCGACACCATTACTCGCCAGCAGGCGGTGGCTATGATCGCCCGCTCCTTCCAGATCGAAGGCGATACCACCACGCTGACCTACGCGGACGGGGATCAGGTGGCGGATTATGCGCGGGGATATGTGGCAGAAATGACCCGGCGCGGGTACATCACTGACTCTGCCGACGGCTATTTCCGGCCCACGGATCCCATCACCCGGGCGGAAATCGTGAGCATTTTGAACAATATGGTGGATGTTTTGGTGCAGTCCGCCACACCGTATTCCAAAGATACGAACGGCTCGCTGCTGATCAATTCCTCCAGCGGAGCGACGCTGGAGCATATGAATATCAACGGAGATCTGATTTTGGCGCCCGGTGTTCAGGGAACAGTATCTCTGGAGAACGTCACCATTGAGGGAGATGTGCGGAATTTCAGCGGAGCGAACATTACGGTGGTCAACGGCGGAGAAGAGGATACCGCTGAACCAGGTGTTCCTGAGGAGCCGGATGACGGCGGTTCCTCCTCTTCCTCTGGAAACTATCCCTGGGTGGATCCCTACGGCTATGTCAGCTACAACGGGTATCAGGTACCTCTCTACGACGGTATGGATCGCAACAGCTTGTCTCAGGGGGACTTTGCCTGGGATGGTGACCGGCTGACCTATGTGGGCGGGGAGTACGAGACTCGTTTCGGTATCGATGTCTCCGCCTATCAGAACCGTGCCAGCGAAAACAACACCATTGACTGGGAAGCTGTGGCTGCGGACGGTGTGGACTTTGCCATGGTTCGCGTGGGACTGCGGGGGTATTCTTCCGGCAGCCTGGTCTCCGACGCGTTTTACGCCAAGAACATTGACGGTGCGATGGCTGCCGGAATCGAGACCGGTGTCTATATTTTCTCCCAGGCCATTACCGTCGAGGAGGCAGTGGAGGAGGCAGACTATGTCATCAGCCTTTTGGAAGGCCATGAGATCTCCGGCCCGGTGGCATACGACTGGGAGATGCATGACTCTACCTATCGGGTTTACGGCATTTCTCCGGAAGTGGCGACTGCCTGTGCACTGGCGTTTTGCAAGCGGATCGAGGAGGCTGGCTACCAGCCTATGATTTACACAAGTCAGTATGTGGCCTATAACAAGTTCAACCTCCCCCAGTTGGCGGACTACCCCATCTGGTATCCGGAGTATAAGAGCGCGTCGTCGGAAAAACTGTATCCTGGGTTCTATTATCAGATGGACATCTGGCAGTTTTCCAGCAGCTGCACCATTGATGGAATCGGCGGCAGAGTGGATGCCAACATCCAGTTTCTCCGCTGATGCAGGATAAAGGAAATACAAGAACACAAAGGAGCGGCGGCCCATTTGGGCCGCCGCTCCTTTGCAAAATATGATAGACACAGAGGCTGTGCAGTTTCCGGGATACACGTACTTGGCCGAGATATACTGCATTCCTGCTTGAGCGCCTTAGAGATCCACGACAATGGGGGTATGGCCGGTTTCGGGGAGGAATTTTTCCAGCAGGTCCTGGGTGCGGATCTTCAAACTGCTGGTACAGATGCAGGGATGGCAGGAAAAATACGGTGCTTCATAGACTTCCCGCTCCATCAGCAGCTGTACGCGGTGCTCGGAATCGTTCATCAACCCCAGCACGGTGGCAGAGCCGGGCGTACAGTGCAGAAACTCCCAGAGAGCCTCTTCCGGCGCAAAAGACAGCCGGGCAGAGCCAATCTGATGGCTCAGATCCTTGGTGTGGAAAGGTTTCTCCGGGCCCATGGCCAGGAGATAAAACTGAGTCTTCTGCCGGTTGCAGAGAAAGAGATTCTTGCAGATGGGCATTCCCAGCACGGCACTGACGGCGGCACACTTTTCCATGTTGTCCGCCGGATCGCTGGTGACCCGGTCATACGCGATGCCCAGTGATTCCAGAAGATCGAACGCCGCGGCCTCCTGGGGAAGAAGCTCCCCCTCGGGCCGGGTGTTGTGAAACAGAGGTGAGATCTCCATAGCAGATCAGGCCTCCTGGAGCAGCTTGTCGCCGGCGCGGTAAATATCGCCGGCGCCCACGGTGAGGATCAGATCGCCGGGCTGGGCGATCTTCCGCAGTTCCTCCGTGACTTTATCCAGCGTGGAGCAGTAGATGGCACCGGGGATGTTGCGGCACAAATCGGAGGAGGAGATGCCCAGGGTGTTCTGCTCCCGGGCTGCGTAGATCTCCGCCAGGATGGCCACATCGGGAATCTTCAGCTCCTCCACAAAGCGGTCGAACAGCTTGGCGGTACGGGAGTAGGTGTGGGGCTGGAATGCCACCACCAGACGCTTATGGGGCAGCTCCTTGGCAGTGGTCAGCAGGGCATGGAGCTCATCGGGATGATGGGCATAATCATCGTAGACCTCTGCGCCGTGATAGGTGCCCTTATGTTCGAAGCGGCGTCCGGCGCCGGTGAAGGCGGCCAGACCTTCTTCCACGGCGGAGCCGGGCAGACCCAGAACGTGGGCGGCGGCTGCCGCGGCCAGGGCATTGAGCACATTGTGGCGGCCATAGACATGGAGCGTTACGTGGGCGTACGGCTGACCGTGGATCAGCACGTCGAACACCGGCAGGCCATCCTCCTCGTGGAGGTTGGACGCCGTACAGTCGGCGGGGCGTTCCAAGCCGAAGGTGAGGATGGGATGCTCCAGTCCCTGGACAGAGTCCATGGCACCCTGATTGTCGGCGTTGACGATGACATGCCCTGCCGGCGGTACCAGCTGGGCAAACTGATGGAAGGAGTGCTCAATGTCATTGAGGTCCTTGAAGAAGTCCAGATGGTCTGCCTCAACGTTCAAGATCACGGCGACCGTGGGGAAGAAGCTTAAGAAGCTGTTGCAGTATTCACAGGACTCCAGAATGATGGTGTTGCCATTGCCCACCCGATACCCGGAGTGGAGCAGGGGCAGTGTGCCGCCGATCATTACCGTGGGATCCGCCTCGGCTGCCATAAAAATATGAGTGCACATGGAAGTAGTGGTGGTTTTGCCGTGAGTACCAGAGATGCACAGCGCGTTGGGGTAATGCTGCATGATGGCGCCCCAGGCCTGGGCACGCTCGTAGACCGGGATGCCCCGGGCCACAGCACCGGCAATCTCGGGATTGCCGTCATGGACAGCGGCGGTGCGCACCACAAAGTCACAGTCCCCCAGATTGTCTGCATTATGGCCGATGGCGACGGGAATATCCAGCCCGCGCAGTCGGCGGACGGTATCGCTTTCCGTCATGTCGGAGCCTTGGACGCGGAGCCCCATGCCCCGCAGGACCTCCGCCAGCGGGCACATGGACACGCCGCCGATGCCGACCAAGTGGACACGTTTGCCAGGGACCAGGTATTCGCGGATGGGTTTCGGATTGTTCATCATAGGACGGAGACTTCCTTTCCAAATAAGCGCCCCGCGTTGCAAAGGCGGGAAAAACATTGTATAATCATAAGCAACTCATTATAATACGGAAAGTTTAGAAATGCAACCAAAAGGACGGGAAAAACCGTGACGGAAATACCACAGGATGTAAAACTTGTGCTGGAGGCCCTGGAGGCGGCAGGCTGTGAGGCCTGGTGCGTAGGCGGCTGCGTCCGGGATCTGCGTCTGGGCCGGACTCCGGGGGACTGGGACGTGACCACCAACGCCCTGCCGGAGCAGACACTGGCGCTCTTCGGAGAACGGGCAATCCCAACAGGACTGCAGCACGGCACGGTTACGGTCCGGACCCCGGAGCGGGCGGTGGAGATCACCACGTTCCGCCGGGACGGGGACTACCGGGATCACCGGCGGCCGGAGCAGGTGACCTTTACGACCTCGCTGGAGGAAGATCTGAGCCGGCGGGATTTTACGGTCAATGCCATGGCCATGGATCTCCGGGGGACCTTCCGGGATCCCTTCGGCGGGACGGCGGACCTGAAGGCGGGGATCCTGCGGTGCGTCGGAGAGCCGGACCGGAGGTTCCGGGAAGATGCCCTGCGTATGATGCGGGGACTGCGGTTTGCAGCGGACCTGGCATTTTCCATTGAGCCCCGCACGGTGGAGGGCATTCACCGCTGCGCTGCACTGTTGGCACAAATCGCCCCGGAGCGGATCCAGGTGGAACTGACAAAGCTCCTGACCGGCCGGGGAGCGGCGGAGGTGCTGCGGGCGTACCCGGATGTTCTGAGTGTGTTCTGGCCGGAGATCCTGCCGATGGTGGGGTTGGACCAGCGGAACCGGCACCACTGCTATGATGTGTGGGAGCACACCCTTCATGCCCTTGCGGCATCACCGGCGGACATAACGGTGCGCTATACCATGCTGCTGCACGACATCGGGAAGCCGGCTTGTATGCGGCTGGATGAGGCGGGGCGGGGACATTTCCGGGGACACCCGGCTGAGAGCGCCCGCATGGCGGACCAGATGCTCCGCCGCCTGCGCTTTGACAATCAGACGCGGGAGCGCATTGTCCGGCTGGTGGAGTGGCATGACCGCCCCATTGTTCCGGAGGACCCGGCGGTGCGCCGCTGTCTGCGGGCGCTGGGCGAGGAGGAACTGCGAAAATTGCTGGCCGTGAAGCGGGCTGACAATCTGGCCCAGGCTCCGGCCTATCAGGACCGCCAGAGGGAACTTGCTCAGGTGGAGACGATTTTGGACCGGCTGGTGGAGGAGGACGCCTGCGTCTCTTTGCGGCAGCTTGCTGTATCCGGCCGGGACCTGCTGGCACTGGGCTATGTGGGAGCGGCCATCGGTCAGGAGCTGGAACGGCTGCTGGATGCGGTGGTAGAGGGCGTTTTGCCAAACGAACGGGCGAAGCTGCTGAAGCGGGCACAGGAGCACCGGGAGATTTTCCCGCAGGCAGAAAACACTGGAAAGAGATGAACAGCGGCGCTGGATTTTCCGGCGCCGCTGCTGCTTATTCTTCCCTGGTGACTTCCGGATACAGCTCCCGGCACAGGCGCTTGCCGCTCTCTGTGCGGAAAATGGAAGCGTAGGCGTGTTTTTTGGCTGCTGCAGGAATCTGGTCCTCGTACAGATTGACCAGGAAATCCGCCTCCACCAAAATCTGATAATCCAAGCCGTCTATATTGGTATAGGTATGATGATGACCTACCAGATAAGAGACCCGCGCCGTCAGAGCGGAGGGGGCGTTTAGTGTGCGCAAAAGTGCTTCAGCCTCCGCGGGACCCAGTTCCTCCTGATATTTTCCGGCACTGGAGCCGTAAAGTGCCTCGGCACGGTGGATGCCGATGTCGTGCACCAGAGCGGCGACTTCTGTGATTTCCTGAAGGTCGGCGGAGAGTCCCTCTGACAGCCCGATGAGGCGGGCGAAGGCATGGACCTTCAGAAAATGATGAATGCGCATGGGATCGCCTGCGTCATAAGCGATCATTGCGGCTGTGACTGCTTGCAGATCCATAATAATAGGGCCTCCTTATTTATACCAAGTCAAGCAGGGCTCGCAGGTCTTGGATCTCATAGTCGATGTGCAATCCCTGCGGGCGGGGAGCCCGACGGGGGTTATACCAGCAGCAGGGGAGCCCGGCATTGTTGGCTCCGGCGATGTCGGTGGTCAGAGAATCCCCTATCGCCAGCGTGTTTTCGGCGCTGGCTCCCGGGATGCGGGCAAGGACATAGTCGTAATAGGCCCGGGCTGGTTTGGACGCTCCGGCGTCTTCGGAGATGAACGCATCGGTGATGAGATCGGCAAACGCACTGCCCCGCAGACGGTTCCTCTGCACAGAGGCCACCGCGTTGGTGATGATGTACAGCCGGTGCCCGCGGCTGACAAGCGTTCGGCAGACATCTTCCGCATGGGGGAGCGGATAGACACATTCCCCCAGTGCTGCCAGGTAATCCCGGTTGCAGGCAGCGGCATCCCGCTTGAGATGCAGCGCGTCAAAAAAGCGGACATAACGCTCCAGCGTGACAAACTCCTTGGTGACGTCTCCCCGGTCAAATGCGTTCCACAGTTCCAGATTGATCTGGTGATAGAGCTGATAGACATCCGGCGTATCAGGAATGTCATGGAGCTGGCACATGCGGGAAAAGGCGCGGGCGGAGGCTTTTGGAAAATCAAATAGAGTATCGTCTGCGTCCAGCAGCAGATTCACATAGCGCATTTGGGTATCGGTCCTTTCGGAAAATGGTTCCGTCTCCAAAAGGCAGGTCTGCCTGCCGTTGCCGACGGAGAAAATGATTCCTTATCTTATCACTTGTCCGGGAAAAAGACAATCACAACCGATTCCGTTCTCCATACCATGGAACGAGGGGGAATGCCGGATGAACAAAACCTTTGGCGTGATTGGCGGAGATCGCCGCCAGGCGGAACTGGCTGGCTTACTGGAGGCTGATGGACGTACGGTACGCACCTATGGACTGGGAGCCTGGAGGAGCGGAGGGGAGACCTCGCTGCGCCGGGCGGCGGCATGCGACGTGGTGATCCTGCCGCTTCCACTTTGCCAAGGTGATGGCGTTTTGAATTGTCAGGAGAGCCCGGTCCCTACCCTGGACCTGTTTCAAAGTCTGCGCCCTGAGCAGCTGATCCTGGCGGGGCAGATAAAGCCCAAACAACTGCGGGAAGCAGAACTGTGCGGCTTGAAACTGGAGGATTACTTTCTGCGGGAAGAACTGACGGTCGCCAATGCTGCCGCTACCGCTGAGGCGGCGATCCAGGTTGCCATGGAGCATCTGGACCGGACCCTTTTGGGAATGGACTGCCTGGTGGTGGGATTCGGCCGGATCGGAAAACTGCTCAGCAGCCGGCTGCATGGGTTGGGGGCCCGGGTAACGGCTACTGCACGAAAACCGGGGGATCTGGCCTGGATCCGGGCATACGGCTGGAAGGCACTGGAGACAACATGCCTGAATGGATCTCTGGAATCCTTTGGTGCGGTGTTCAATACGGTCCCCTCCCTCGTCCTGGATGAATCGCTTCTTTCCCAACTCCCACCGGGGTGCCTTTGCGTGGATCTGGCATCCGTGCCGGGCATCGACCTGGCTGCTGCGGAGTCTCTGGGACTGCCGCACGTGTGGGCAAGGTCTCTGCCGGGGCGGCTGGTGCCGCGGACTGCGGCGGCGGTGATCCGGGACGCGGTAAATTACATCTTGGAAGAACGAGGTGACCTTGCGTGAGGAAGGAACGTGTCGGATTTGCAGTCTGCGGGTCCTTCTGCACTCATGAACAGGTGCTCAAGAGTCTGGAGGAGCTGACTCGCATCTATGAAACTGTGGTTCCGATCGTGTCGGAGACCGCGGCCTTTACGGATACGCGTTTTGGAAGCTCTGAGGCTCTGCTGGAGCGGCTGAAAGAACTGACGGGGCGGGAGCCCCTGTACGACATTCCCGCTGTAGAGCCCATTGGCCCCAAAGGACTGCTGGATGTTTTGGTGATTGCTCCTGCTACTGGCAACACCATTGCAAAGCTGGCTGCCGGGATCACAGACACCGCAGTGACAATGGCCGCGAAGGCACATCTGCGCAACGGCAGACCGGTAGTCCTTGCTATGGCCAGCAATGACGGTCTGGCGGCAGGGGCAAAAAATATCGGAGAGTTACTGGTACGTAAACATTACTACTTTGTTCCGTTTGGACAGGACAACGCGATGCTCAAGCCCTGCTCTTTGATTGCGGACTTCACAAAGATCCCGGAGACGATAGATGCTGCGCTCCGTGGAGAACAACTGCAGCCGCTGCTGCTGCGATAAGAAAGGCGCGGGGAAACCCGCGCTTTTCCTATATAGATGGAAGGTCGGAAAACACGAAGGAGATATAAGAACGGCTGAATAATAAATATTAAAAGATAAGTATGACAGAGCAGCGGCCTTGAAAATACAGGGGAAAATAAAAAAACGAAGAAAGTTGAAAAATGGTGTTGACAAACGCGGAATGATTTGGTATTCTAACAAAGCTGTCGGCGCGGTAAGCACTGCGCCACAGAGT
>CALXDH010000020.1 GCA_944387015.1 uncultured Oscillospiraceae bacterium | reverse complement strand
CGCAACGATGGTCAGTGTGAGCGTGTTAAGGCTTTGGCAGCTTCCGAGGACCACGGTGACGGCGATGATGACGATATTATAGAGGAGGCCAGCCACCTGTGATCCGATAAACAGCTTTTTGGCGTTCAAAATGGCGCTGAGCATGTATTGCAGCATGGTCAGCGGAAAGGCCGCCATGGTCAGCCGGGTCAGATGGGTGGCCAGCGTTACCTGGGACTGGGAAAATCCCGGGGCAAACAAGGGGACCAGCAGCGGTGCGCAGACTATGCCGGCCACGGACAGAACAACAGACAGCAAAAGAGAGGCCCAGAGCATTCTGGAGGCGTACTGGTCTCCGCAGCGCTCCCCTTTTTCCGTCAGGCGCAGTACATAGAGAGAGATAAATGCTGTGGAGATGCTGGTGCATACTGCCGGAAAGATCATGGCGGGCATGTTCTGCGCCAGAAAAAATGCGTCCGTTTCAGCGGTCGCGCCGAAATAGGCTGCGATCAGCGTCTCCCGCAGAAAGCCAAGGCACTTGGAAAAAAGCGCGAAGAGCGCAACCAACAGTCCCGCCCGGAAAATGCTGTTTTTTCTTGCGTTCATAGATTCCTCACGATCAAGCTGGTGGGGAAGCTTTTCGGACACCGGGGATCGTTATGACCGGGGGCTGTGGGAAGGTACAGTCCCCCATGACACTGGAGCGCCCATTACCGCTTTCCGATTTTGATTTGTTCTTTTGCAAATTTCACCACATCCCCGAAATATCGACTGTACAGATGCTGAGCAACCATGTAACAGACCACCGTGACAGTATTCGTTTCAAAGCCCCGAGTATAGGATAGGATTTTGGAAAAGGTCTGCCGGTCGCAGATATAGTAATCGGAGTCATTCCGCAGATATCCCAGCATCTTTTTCACAGGATATGCCATTCGGATCAAGGGAAAACACCATTTTTTGATGGTATTCATCATAAGAAGATAGGGCGTCATGACATTTGCAGAGGGAAGTGCGTCTGCGTGCACCATCTTATAGTACAGCTTCCGATGGGCCCGCTCGTCAATGGGAACATTCAGCCAGTAATCCACCAGCGCATCGTCCCAGAGGGGAAGCTTCCACTCCATCTGGTGCAGTTCTTCGCACTCCCAGACGCTGTTCACGACATACTTGCTCTGCCGTTCCCGCCAGTTGATCTGCTCGTAGAGCTCCTGACACTCAAAATAACTGTAGGTGCGGTGGTCATCCAGATGCAGCTCCGTCTTGATGGTGTTTCGGTGCTGTTTATGATTTTTCAGCCCCTCGCCGGAAAGTGTGAAGTGCCGTGCGAGTACCGCGTCTACGATGTCATCTGCATGGTACGAGCCTCCGGGGGTAAAGTTGGGGCAAAACTGCTCTCCTTCTATAAAATCACCGCTGTTTCCGTTGATGATTACACCATCCTTCGGCAAAATGCCGCGCTCAAAATATGGCCTGAGAAGAATAGCCTCCAGATAGGGAGTCCGGAAACCGTTGGAGCACTGCGTAAGCCAGTGTTTCTTGGATTCGTCGTCAAGCAGGTGCTGCATGGCGTTTGGATCCGCTTCAATGCTCATCCACTCAAATCCGAGCTTGGCAGCCACCTCTTTGGCCACATTGAAATCCCGGCTTTTATGCTTGCCGAAAGACACGCAGATGACATTGGAGTACCCATGCTTCTTTAATTGCAGTGCCACCAGGCGGGAGTCATACCCACCGCTCAGAAACAGGATGACCTTTTTCCCGTTCAACTCCTGGATCATGCGGCTGAACACGTCATCCAATACTTCCTCGTGCTTTTGAGTCAGCCATTGCTCGTCGTGGGGATATGACTCTGTATGGGAATGCGTGTCATAATCCCGGACGGAGAGTTCCTGGGTCTCATGGTTGAGCACGGCATACTGCCCGGCCATCAGCGTTTGGATCTTTTTGGACAGCGTCCGATTACCATAGGTGCTTTGGGTGGAAAGGAATTGAAGCATCCCTTCTGTGTCCGGGCAGACGGCCCCGGTTTCTTGTTCTATCAATGCAAAGCTGTCGCTGATGACCATGTCGTTTTTCTCACTCAGGCCGTAGAACAGGGGGTATATCGAGATACGATCCACGGCAAAAAAGGTCCTGTTTGTACCGCGGCAGATCAAAGCGTACCGGCCGGTCAATTTTTTTTGCTTTGCTTGGAACTCCTCCTCTGTTTCAATATGCCGGAGTTCCTCGGGGATACCGTGTTCATATCGCTTTCCATCGTAATAGAAGACCCCCCGGATGATGGTCCCGTCCTCTTCCAGACTTCCCTGCCAGGGATAAACCCCATGCTCCCGAACTAAAATTTTGACCATGTTTATACCTCACTTGTGTTCTTCTGCTGTGGCAGGCAGTAACTCCGAATTGTTTTTTCCCGGACGAAACAGGCACCATACCAGAATTACACACATCCCGTATTGGAAAAACGGGATATTGGAATAGACGCTGCGTCCCACCATGGTAGCGGGGAGATAGGCAAAGATATATAAGGTGAAGGCCAGAACCTTTAGATTCTTTTTGGACAGCCGGATCATTTTGAGGAAGGTAATTATGCCCAAAAGAATCACAGCCGCCGTAATGACCAGTCCGAAATCTGTGGCTAGGTTCAGATAGAGATTATGGGGATAGGTGCCATACTTGCTCTCATAACTCATGATTCCATTTCCGAAGAGAGGCGCGGCTTTGATTTCTTTGAGAGCGCATAGCCAGAGATAGAATCGTCCGCCCATGTTGGTGGAATTGAGGAGTTGAGCGGTTTCCGAGATCTCATCATATTGTGCTTGCGTAATTTTCCCTGCAAGCAGATCCGCTTCTGCTTTTCCGTCATAGAAGTATGTTAGAATATCATCCATGGAAACTGGAAGTTCCGTAGGGGCTGTTTCCGTAGAAGGATCTGTTTCGGTAGACGGGTCTGTCCCTGTGGAAGGGTCTGTTTCCGTGGGGGGATTGTTCTCCTGATTCATTGCCTGCGTCACATCGTCGATCTGCTCCATGGAGATGGAAACGGAATCTTCTCCTCTGACTTCATCTAGGAAGGCAGTCAAACGATTTCCCCCTCCATAGTTTGGGAAGAGAACCGTGCTGAAGAGCAGCAGGGAGAGAGCTCCTGTCAGACACAGAGTCACGGCAGGGCGGAAGCTGGTTTTCCGAAGAAATGGAACCAGGAGACACAGGAACAAAAGAAAGGCGAAACAGAGCATTGGGCCCTTGCATTGGGTCAGGGTAAGGCTGACGCAGCAGAGCAGGAACAGCGCTCGGTCCAGCCGCAGGACCTTCCGGTTCACTGGCGGAAACAAAAGCAGATCCACCGTCAGAAAAATGCACAGATCTAGGAGCAGGTATCCCAGGGACATATAGCCCATTGCACCCAGATTGTTTACACCGTATTCGGCGGAGGGCAGATAAAACCGCATGCAGTAGTACAGTAGAACAGGGGAAAGAATCACAGCATAAATGCGGCACACGCCCAGAAATGTTCTGAAACGGTCCTCCAGACCAATTACCAGAAACCCGCAGCAAGCGGACACCAGAAAGCACCCGTTTGTTAGCGCGGCCATGAGAATAGACCCCTTGTTGGGAAGGGTCAGAAGGCCAATCAGATACAGGACCGAAAATAAGGCGGGAATACAAGCGGTCCAGAGAATCACCCTGCGGCAGTCCTTCTGCTCCCGCCAGAGAAAACAGATTTCCCCCAGCATCAGCAAGGCGACCAGAGCAACGATGCCGTTGGTCAGGAGCGTTCTGGCGGTGTCGAATGCGTGAAGACCAAAGGGATAGGTCACCACATTTAAAAACGCGGTTCCGAGAAAGGAAAGTGGGAGCAGCCAGGTCACCAGCGTCCGATACCCCTCCCGCGTTCCTGCTCTTTTTAAAGAAAGTTCCATTATCTTGTAGTCTCCTCGATCCCTTTATTTCAGTGGACAGCCGCCCATATCCGTGCTGGCAAAGTCCTGAAGGGGCAGCTTTACCGGGGCGCCGGTGGCACTGCTCTTATAGATGGCCAGCACCATCTCCAGGGCGTTGCGGCCCGCCACCGCATCCACATAGGGTTTGCGGTTTTGCTCGATGGCATCCATCATGTCGGCAAACAGGCTGGTGTGGCCGTTGCCGTAGACATTGCTGGTGGCTTCCTGAAGTCCCTGCTTGCCGGCGTCCTCGGCCTCCGCGTCCGCGAATTGCCAGACGTCGATGTTGTTGGTAGAGGTGCCGCCGATCTTGACAGTGCCCTGCTCTCCAAAGAGATAGAGCGTCTCCTCCAGGTTCTTGGGATAGACGTTGGTAGTACCCTCAATGGTACCGATGGCGCCGTTCTTGAACTTCACCACCGCAAGGCCTACGTCCTCGGCCTCCAGATAGTCATGGAACTGCTGGCGGGTGACGCCGTAGACTTCCTCTACTTCGTCCCCCATCATCCAGCGCAGCAGGTCGATGCCGTGGATGCACTGGTTCATCAGGCACCCGCCGTCCTGGGCCCAGGTGCCACGCCAGGGAGCCTGGTCGTAGTAATCCCGGTTGCGGTTCCAGCGCACATGGATGGACCCGTGGGAGAGCCGGCCGAACCGTCCCGCCTCCAAAGCCCGGCGGGTCTCCTGTACCGCCACGTTGAACCGGTTCTGGTGGCAGGCGGCCACCTTCACGCCCTTGGCATCGCTGCGGCGGATGATCTCCTCCGCGTCCGCCATGGACATGGCCATGGGCTTTTCAATGATGACGTTCACCCCGGCGTCGATGCAGTCCAGGGCGATCTGGGCATGAAGGCCGCTCTCCGTGGCGATGCTCACCAGCGTGAGGTCATGCTCCGCGAGCATCTGCCGGTAATCCGTGTAGCGCTGGATGGACGCATCCCCTGCCAGGTCGTATTTTGCCAGCAGGGCTTCCATCTTCTCCGGCAGCACGTCGCACACGGCGACGATCTCCAGGTGGTTATTCAGCGCGGCCTTGATGTGGTTGACCGCGATCCGGCCGCAGCCGATGAGGGCGTATTTCATGGTGCAATCTCCTTCTTGTCGTTCAGGATCTCTTCATACAAAGCGAGGAGCTTTTTCTCTTCTATGCTCCAGTTGAACACTTCCCGGACGGCACGGCGGCCATTCTCGCCCATTTCCTGCGCCTCGTCCGGATGATCCAACAGATAGCGGATCGCCCCGGCAAGCTCTTCGCAATTTTCCGGATCTACACAGATGCCGAACCGGTACTGGTCCACAACTTTTTGATTATAAGGGGAACGGGTCAGAATAACGGGGATTCCCAGAGACATATACTCATAGCATTTTGTCGCAAGATTGTCATACTGGTTATACTGGCCAACATTGAGGATCGTTGCCATTCCGATTTGAGATCTCTGGATTCGCTCCATCACAGCGGGGCGGTCCAAAATCCCACAGTCATGAACACAATGCGCCTCCGGCATCGAGAGAAGTTCCTGCCGGTAGGAATCCGGGCAGAATTTCCCTGCCAGATACAATTCGCACTGGGCCCGCGCAGCAGCCCGCACCAAGTGCGTGATGCCCCGCCCATAGTCCAAAGCCCCTACGTAACAGATGCTCTCAGAGTCCTTTTTCACATCGGGATCATACTGGTCGTAGGTCTCACTCAACAGGGCCGTGTTGTTGACGATCGCCGTATGTCGGCACTGTCCGGCAAAGGGATCTTTGCCATCTTTCAAGGCGGGAAATACCACGCCGTCGATCCTGCGCAGCACATACCGCTCAAAAGCCCCGTAACACCGGGCCACCAGAACCCGGCTCCATTTGGGAAGATAGTATTTCTGGCCAATCAGCTCCGCATAGCGTTCGTGACTGTCAAAAATCACGATTTTCCCGCGCCGCTTGAGCTTTAACCCGTAGGGCAGCAGTTCCGGCTCATGAAAATGGTAGATATCCGCATCTACCCCCAGGGCCGTCTGGTAGACATTGCGTGCATAAGATATCATGCGGGATAAACGGCCTCCATGAAAGTCCCCCGCACCCACAATATGGACGCCGTCCTTTTCGTAACTGGCACCTCTCTGCACCAGATACACGTCATATCCTGCCTGGGCCAGGGAGACGCATTCCTTCCGGAAAATGCGCCCGTCCTCCGGCGGATGCCCACTGGTCATATGGCAAACCTTAATCATAATGTTGACTCCATTCCGGTCCTCTTTTGGAACCGTTTTCTCCAAGGGCGTTACAGCACCTCGATCATTTCCCGGTCTTTCACATGCTTGCACACGTTCTTGCAGTCGAACACCGGCACGCCGCACTTGCAGACCATCTCATAGTCCACCTTGGTATGGGCGGTGGTGATGATGACCAGGTCATAGGCTTTCACCACTTCCGGCGTCAGGGCATCCAGTCCCTGGAACCACTGTCCCCCATGGCGGTACTTGGGAACATAAGGATCATAGAAATCCGTCAGGGCCCCGGTCTTGTGGAACTCCTCAATGACCCGGATGGCAGGGCTTTCCCGGTAGTCATCGATGTCCTGCTTGTAGGCCACGCCCAGCACCAGCACCTTGGAGCCATTGAGGGCCTTCTTGCACCGGTTGAGGATCTTTCCGGCCCGCTCCACCGTGTACTCCGGCATCCGGTCGTTGACCATCATGGACGCCTCGATCATGCTGGTGTGGAAGCCGTACTCCCGGGCCTTCCAGCTGAGATAGTAGGGGTCCAGAGGGATGCAGTGTCCACCCAGGCCGGGTCCGGGATAAAAGGCCTGGAAGCCGTAGGGCTTGGTCTTAGCGGCGTCCACCACTTCCCAGATGTCAATGTTCATTTTATTGCACAAAATAGCCAGCTCATTGATCAAACCGATGTTGACATTCCGGTAGGTGTTCTCCAGGATCTTCTCCATCTCCGCCACGGCGGGAGAGGAAACGGTGGTAACATCCCCTTCCAGGATGGAGCGGTACACCATGGAGATCACCTCCGCGGCGTCAGCGCCAATGGCGCCCACCACCTTGGGGGTGTTGCTGGTCTTATAGATGAGGTTGCCCGGGTCCACCCGCTCGGGAGAAAAGCCCAGGTAAAAGTCCTCCCCGCACTTGAGACCGCTGCCCTCCTCAAGAATGGGGCGGATCAGCTCCTCCGTGGTGCCGGGATAAGTGGTGGACTCCAGCACCACCATGGTGCCGGGCTTGAGATGCTTGGAGATGGCGATGGTGGAATCCCGGACGTAGCTGATATCCGGCTGCTGGTGCTTATCCAGGGGCGTGGGCACGCAGATGGCAATGAAGTCCACTTTACAGACTTCGGAGAAGTCCGTGGTGGCTTTCAGCATCCCGGCGGACACCAGGGCCTGCAGGTCCGCGTCCACCACGTCGCCGATGTAGTTTTTCCCGGCATTCACCATGTCCACTTTTTCCTGCTGGACATCAAAGCCGATGGTATGGAAGCCGTGCTTGGCCTTATCCACTGCCAGGGGGAGGCCCACATAGCCCAGGCCGCAAACACCCATGGTCAGGGTCTTGTTTTGGATTTTTTGAATCAGTTCTTCTTTCATGGACATGGGTTTACTCCTCCAGAGACTTTTTCAGATTGGAAAGAAATTTTTTGTGGTCGATGGCAAAATTCCCGGTGACGGTTTGGCCGGCGGGCACGTCCTTCGTCACCACAGATCCCAGGGAGACCCGGGCGCCGTCGCCGATGGAGATCCGGTTGGAAACCGTAGCATTTACACCTACCCATACATCGTCGCCGACTATACAATTTCCAGCAATATGGGCACCGGATGGAACTAAAACCCGTTTTCCCAGAACAGTTCCATGGCCAATATGGACTTTTGCATCCAGTTTGCTATTCGCTCCGATTATGGTCTGATCCTTTTCCAACGTTCCGCAGGCAATATGACAGCCGGCACAAATTTCAACGTTCTCCTCTATCAGGACACCGCCTGCGTCTCTGGCGAGAAACATACCGCCTCGTGTATCATGAACCGCTGTAAAACTTTGTCCGCCAATCACAGTTCCGGCACAGATGTGGACATGCTGCATAATCGTGGAATTCTCATAAACGGTGACAAAAGGCCCTATTTGAACGCCGGGACCGATCACCACGTCATAGGGGGCAATATACGCCTGAGGGCTGATTTCAGCGGAGGGATCGATTTTGGTAGGGACCTTCTCCCGCTGTTCCACCAGCATGTTGTGAAGCAGGAAAAACAACAGCTTGGGGGACGCCGTTACCGCTACGCCGCTGATATGGGATGGAATTTTATCCGCCAGCTCCGGGGTACAGATCACGCAGGAGATATCCGGATGGTCCAGTGCGCCCAAATACTTCCCGTTTTCCAGATACGTCAAAGCCTGGGGCGCCCGGATCCGGGTACACTGTTCCAGTACGGCAAAGCTGCCGTCCCGCAGAAGATCCGCCGGACAATCGACTTTTCTCAGCATTTCGGAAAGGATCATCATAAAATCCGCCTCCATTTTGATTCCGGGATCACAGCACCTCCAGCACTGCGTCGATCACCTTGCGCTGCTCCGCTTCCTCCAAATACGGGTGCATGGGCAGAGAGAAGGTCCGGGCACAGTAGTCATCGGCGTTTTGGAACGTCTCGCCGTAGTGAGGCTCGTCCCGGAATACCGGCAGAGCGTGCTGGGGCTTGGGATAGTAGATCATGTTGGGGATGCCCGCTGCATCGAGATGCGCCACGATGGCGTCCCGCTGGGCGGGATCCTCCGCCAGCAGCGCATACTGGGCCCAGGCGCTGACGCAGCCCTCTGCCACAAAGGGCGTCACGAACCGGCCGGCGAAAGCATCGCTGTACCGCCGGGCCACCTGCTGGCGGGCGTCCATCTCATAGTCTCCCAGGGCCTTCAGCTTGGGCAGCAGCACAGCGGCCTGGATGTGGTCCAGCCGGGAGTTCATACCAACCCGGATGTTGTCATATTTACCGCCGGGCCCCTTGCCGTGGACGCAGAGGGAGCGGATCAGGTCCGCGGCCTGGTCGTCATCCGTAAAGACGGCACCGCCGTCGCCGTAGCAGCCCAGGGGCTTGGCCGGGAAGAAAGAAGTTGTGGCGATATGGCCGAAGGCACCGGCTCTCTTGCCGTGATAGGAGGCGCCGAAGCTCTGGGCCGCGTCCTCGATGAGGAAGAGACCGTATTTCTCGCAGATGGCCCCGATGGCGTCATAGTCGCAGGGATTGCCCAGGATATCCACCGCCACCACGGCTTTGGGAGTCAGTTTTCCCTCCGCGCGCACCGCCTGGATCTGCCGTTCCAGGCTCTCCGGACACAGGCAATAGGTATCCGGTGTGATGTCGCAGAACACGGAGGCTGCGCCAAACATCTTGGCAGGCTCCGTGGAGGAGATAAACGTCATGTCCGGACAGAACACCGCGTCCCCCGGCCCCACGCCCGCCACCATATAGGCCAGCTGCAATGCGTCCGTGCCGTTGGCGCAGGTGATGCAGTGTTTACGGCCGGTGAATTCCGCCAGCTGCCTCTCCAGCTCCTTCACATAGGGGCCGCCGATAAACTGCGCGGAGTCCAGAACGGCGCGGATGTTGGCGTCGATCTCGGTTTTCAGAGCATGGTACTGCGTTTTCAAATCAATAAATTGCATATTCTTCACGCTTTCTTTTTGATGAACGGCTTGGCAGGGTCCCCACCACCGTCTGGCCGGAGACTGCACTCAGCTTCCTGCAAAACGCAGACGCTTCGCATCTGCTCCAACGTCTGATAAAAAGCCGGAAGCACCGGCTCCTGGGATGCTCAGTTGAACTTCTCCCGTGCCGCACGCTGGCCGTTTTGTCCCACCTGGAGGGCTTCCTCAATCTGCTTTTTTCAAAATCTCCGCGGACAGCAGACGGTATGTCGCCGCCCGGTCGAACCGCTCTTCCGCCAGGCGCCGGTTCCCGGCTCCCAGCCGTGTACGGAGCGATGCGTCCTCTGTAAGCCGGGCCATGGCCTCCGCCATCTGCGCAACATCGCCGTTTTCACAGTTGATGCCCATTTCATATCCGGTCACCAGGTCCCGGTACTCCGGACACTCCTGGGTGTTGAGTACCGGCAATCCCGCGGCTGCGTAGTCTCCCACCTTGTTGATGATGCTCTGGGCGGCACCGTGCATGATGGGATTGACAGCGAAGTCGCAGGCGCACAGCTGCGGGACCATCTGGGAGTAGGGCAGCATCCCGGTAAACGTCACCGGCAGGTCCAGCTCTTTGGCGTGGGCCTCGAATTTTGCACGGAGAGGCCCGTCCCCCATCACCAAAAACCGGAGATTCTCTCCACGTCCTTGCCGGCGCAGCAGCGCCATGGCGTCCAAGGTGCCGGTGAGATCGTAGCTGTGGCCCAGAGTCCCCACATAGCCCATCCAGACCTCGCCATCAGCCTTTTCCAGACCCGGCGCCGCCTGTCGCATGGCGTCAAACTCCGCCAGGCGGGTGCCCAGATATACCACAGTTCCCTCCCGGCACTTGCGGTTGACCGAGAGGGCCCGGTCCGCATACGTGCGGGACACCGCGCAGATCCCGTCCGCGGCAGAGTAGATCCGGTCCGCCATGGACCGGAAGGGCGCAAACAACAGCGGCCCGATCCCGGGGACGGGAAACACCAGGGAAAAGGCTTCCGGCCACAGGTCCTGCACGTCGATCACAAAGCGGACGCCGTTCCGGCGGCAGTACTTGGCCGCTGCCAGCGGCGCGGTGAGGGAGGGCACCGCAGCATAGATCACATCCGGCTTCTTCCGCCGGGCCAGATACGACCCCACATTTTTACCAAACTCATGATGGCTGGCAAACCGCTTCAAACAGACGTTTTTGGGATAGCCGCTCTCATGCAGCAGCGTGATGGGGAACGGATAGTCAGCGGAGGGCTTTTCCGTATGCTGCTTGGGCCCGTGCAGGAAGTCCGTGGTAATGACTTCCACCTGATGATCCCGGCAAAGCATGGAGGCCAGCTCCAAAAACCGGCTGTTGCTCTCGCCGTCCAGCCGGCCGCAAAAATTGGCGATGATGACGATATCCATACAGTCGTCTCACTCCTCCTCTAAAAACCTGGGCAGGTACGACCCCGCCCACAGCAGTATCCAGGCTGCTCACCGGAACACGGTGCCGTCCGTGTTCTCCCGCACTACCCGACAGGGCGACCCATAGGCCACCACATTATCGGGAATGTCTCGGGTCACCAGGCTGCCCATGCCGATGATGCAGTTTTTCCCGATGGTGACCTGGTTTCGGATCACGGCTCCGGCGCCGATGTAAGTGCCGGAGCCGATGGTCACCTGGCCGGCAATCATGCAGCCCATACTGATATGGCTATATGCCCCGATGGAAACATCATGGCCCAGAGCAGTGCTGTAATAGATACAGCTCCCCTTGCCGATCTTGACATTGGGGCCCAGAAACACCCGATCCTGCACAATGACGCCGGGCTGGACCTGCGTGCTGTCCGGGAGGTATACAGAGGGATGGACAACGGTTTCCAGCGGGATGCCGTTGTCCTCCAAATTCGCAATCAACTTCCGCAGCACTTGCGGCTCTCCATTGGCCACAACAGCCCTGGAATACGCTGGAAGACCCTGCGTCATAAGTTCCCCAAGCGTACACACCGCGGCTCCATTCACCGCCGGCAGCGTGCAATGATCATCCAGAAAGGAAATCTCTTCGTAGTTTCCGGTCTGCCTGGCAAGTTCCAGCACTTCCCGGCCCAATCCCCCGGCGCAATAGATGAATAGCCGCTTACCGCTCAACGGTCTCACTCCCTCTGAATTCTTCCCGCACATAGCTTCCGTAGTTGTGCTGGTTGCGCACCAAGACCCGCTTGACCGTCAAAAGAATGATCTTCACATCCCATAAAAAGGTCACATGGCCGGTATACTCCACATCCAGCTGAAACTGCCGCTCCCAGGTCATGTCCACATCACCCACCGCCTGGGAAAGCCCCGTCAGCCCCGGCCGTACGTCATGCCGGTGGCGTTGTTCCTCATTATAAAGAGGCAGATACTTCACCAGCAGCGGACGGGGGCCTACGATGGACATGTCCCCTTTCAGAATATTCCACAGCTCAGGCAATTCATCCAAGCTGGTAGAGCGCAGAATCCGGCCCAGCTTCGTCAGCCGCACCTCATCGGGAAGAAGGTTCCCCTCTGCGTCCCGGGCGTCCGTCATGGAGCGGAACTTGTACATCTTAAAAATCTTCCCGTCTTTCCCGGGCCGCTCCTGACAGAAGATCACAGGGCTGCCCAGCTTCGTCCGCACCAGCACTGCCACGATCAGCAGCACCCAGGAGAGCACGATCAGCGCGCAGGCGGAAAGCAGGATATCCAAAAGACGCTTGAAACACTTCCGATACATCAAAACAGCCCCCGGATCACAGAGATGACACGCTCCATATCGGCATCCGTCATCTTGATGTCGCTGGGCAGGCACAGTCCCCGGGCAAAGATGTCCTCGCCCACGTTGTCCCCCACCGTGATGAAGTCATGGCCCGCAAACACCGGCTGCAGGTGCATGGGCTTCCAGATAGGACGGGACTCGATATTCTCCGCCTCCAGGGCGAGGCGCACCTGCTCCGGCGTCACGGCGCAGCCGGGGTCGATGGTCATGCAGCTGAGCCAGAAGTTGGGCCGGGACTCCGGCAAGTAGGGGTTCATGGTCAAGGGCAGATCCCGGAACGCCGCCTCGTATGTACGGTAGATCTGCTCCTTGCGGTCCCGGTGCTCCTGGAGATGGAGCAGCTGGCCCCGGCCGATACCGGCCACGATATTGCTCATGCGGTAGTTATAGCCAATCTCCTTGTGCTCATACCAGGGGAAAGGCTCCCGGGACTGGGTGGACCAGAACCGGGCTTTGGCAATGGCCTCTTCATCATCGGAGAGGAGCATACCGCCACCGGAAGTGGTGATGATCTTGTTGCCGTTGAAAGAAAGGGCATTATATTGTCCAAACGTGCCGGTTTGCTGTCCTTTATACGTGGCACTCAGGCTCTCTGCCGCGTCCTCGATCAGCACGGCCCCATGAGCGTCACAGATGGCACGGATCTCATCCAGTCTTGCCGGCGTACCGTACAGGTTGGCGCAAATGACGCACTTGCAATCCGGATACTTGGCAAACGCGGCTTCCAGCGCCCGGGGGTCCATGTTCCAGGTTTCCCGCTCGCTTTCGATGAAGATCTGCTCCCCGCCCTCATAACTGACGGGGTTCACCGTAGCAGAGAAGGTCAGGTCGGAGCAGAACACCTTATCCCCCCGCTGAACGCCTGCCAGCTTCACCGCCAGATGCAGCGCGGCCGTGCCTGCTGTCAGTGCCGCCGCATGGCCCACACCCACAAAGGCCGCCAGTTCCTTTTCAAATTCATTGACGTTTTTCCCCAGAGGGGCCACCCAGTTGGTGTCGAACGCCTCCTGAATGAACTGCTGCTCCTCCCCGTGCATGGTGGGAGAGGCCAGAAAAATCCGCTTTTCCATCATTTCCGCTCCTTTATGTATGAATCGTGACCACTTGACCACAACGGACCATGCTGCCCTCCGGCAGTACGACCCCCCGGTCCACCGTGGCACCGCTGGAAATCACACTGCCCGCACCGATTTTTGCGGAAGGACCAACAGTTGCCCGCGCCTCGATCACAGAACCATAACCGATCTGGGCAGAAGGTGAAATTACGGCAGTGGGATGGATCAGTACCGGCAAGACAAAACCCTCCCGGGCTAGCATCCGCATCCAGCGTAACCTCAGATCACAATCTCCCACGGCAGCAATTGCCACAGGATATTCCTCTAGGAAGCGGGAAGACTCCCCGCAAGAAGCCAAAGCTAGTGTGTTGGAAGGATCATCATCCAAAAACGCGATTCGAGGAAATATCCGCAGACTCTCTGCCAGCTCCCGAACCATCCGTCCGTGGGATCCGGCTCCTAAGATCAACAGGTTCATTTCTCGGACTGAACTTTTTGTGGCCAGAATAGCCTCCCGCTTTCCTGCAGCTTCTTCGTATGTTTTTCCGTAACAGTACCCGTAAATGATGCGGCCCCGTTCATCTCGTGCCTTAGTGTATCGGGCTTCATATCGTCCATCCGCTCGTTGCCGAATATTACTCCCTGTCCTCATAAACGTGCCGCCTCCTTTCGCAGTCATTGATGGTCATGCTTTATTCTTAAATCGGATTGTATTCTACCATATGACCAAACATCTTACAAGAGATTTCGCATATATACCAAGTTTTTATCATTTCACACGAATCTTCCCCAACTCTTTCATGGTCAATCTTTATGCCTCTTTATACTTGCAAAAGAAAGCCCCTTCTGCCCAATAGCAGAAGGGGCTTTCTTTTGGCTCCTGGCCTCACGTGAGTCTTGTCCAACATATTATCCTTCCTGAAAGAAGGAAAACGCCGGATAATATCGAAATGGAATCGGGTTTCTTAGTGCCGCAGAGCGGTTTTTCAAAATTTTAAGTTCCAGCTCTCGGGGGTCTTTCCGTTTTTCTTCATCGAGGTTGAAGGATCGGCTGCCTGCTCCTCTTGCCTGCAATCCCAATAGTACGTCTGCTGAGTAATCAATACCACCGGATTCCTTGAATGCAGACATGGAGACTTCCAGATTGTAGTTTTCCCGGTTGAAGGAGGAAATAGCCAGAATTGTCAGCCCGTGAGCGCGGGAGAGTTTTTTTAATCCGCAAACGATCCGGTCCAAGTTTTGCTTATCCGTAAAATGAACATCTACCGGCGCAATAATCTGGAGATAATCGATAAGAACCACCGGCTTCACACCGGTCTCCTGCATATGGCGGACAATTTCTGCGGAAATTTCTTCCAGGCTGGTCTCGTGATCTCCTTCCCGAAACCAGAGATGTCCTGCGTAGCTGCGGTAAGTTTCTTGTGCATCTTGCAGATGTGCTGTTTCCTGAGAAGTATACTGTTCATATCGCCGTCCATCCAGTATGCCCCGCACAGTTTTGGAGAGGCTGTGCCCTCGGGTAGTGTCTGAGAGAAATGTCTCCCGGGAAATCGAACGAGCCATCAGTTCAAATGCTGTCATTTCCAGGGAAAAAATTAAGACATCTTGACCTTGCCGGGCTAGAGCATCCGCAATTTGCATACAGAAAGCCGTTTTTCCCAAGGAACTGACGGCGCCCAGCACATATAGTCCGTCATACAGACCGCCATCAAGAGCCTGATCCAAGGAGGAAAATCCAGTGGACAAGCGGGGGATTTTTGCTTGGTTTTGGATATAGGTGTTCAGTGCCTCTAGTTGTCCGGCTGCACTGAGGGTTTTATAGGGAGGCGGCATCTGAGCAAGACATGCAGCTGCCTGTTCTTGTAAATACAGTTCGGTTTCTTGGCGGTTTGCCACCAAGCTTTCGTTTAAATCCTTTCCCATTGGTGCTGGCGGACATTGATACAGCCAGGAAAATTCGTCGGTGAGAGCTTTTGCCCAGGCTTCCCCCGCAGAATCCCGATCCGGGATCAAAGCAATAGGGAGAGGCCAGGAAAGTTCCCGCAGAATCTCCGCTATTTTTTCCCGGTTTCCAGCACCATTCATCCCTACGGCCCGAAATCCGAGCTCTTCCGCAGAGAGAGCATCAAATGTGCCTTCCACTAAGAAGACGGGGGAAGTTTGATCTGCTATTCGAAGCAGTTCTGGTTGGAATAAGGGGGAAGGAATCCCCGTTTCATTGAGGTATCGCTTTTCTTTTACCAAGCGGCGGACTACATGTCCGCCGTCGCAAGGGAGCACCACACAATCCTGCTCTGAATCATAGCCTAGGGAAAATCGAGAGATCGTGGTCGGACTTAGTCCCCGACGCGAGAAATAATCCGTTTTACCTTCATTTGCAGCGCAAGTTTGGATATAATTTGTTTCAATAGACGATTCTGGACGCGTACATTTTTTGGTGGTTGTCTGTATTTTTTTGGGAAACTGTGGTTGCTCCCAGATTTCTTGGGCTAGAGCTAGTGCTTCTCTTGGTGATGCTAGATGGTGGTCCAGCATTAGAAGATCGAAAAGATCGTAGTCCGCCTGACAAGCAAAGCAGTGGACTTTCTGTCGTTTGGAATCGTAGCCCATGGAGGGATTTCGGTCCAGATGGTTGGGGTTTAGGCAGTGGAACCGCTTTGCAGGGTTGATACCCTTTTCGTAAAGATAGTCCAGGATATGTCCCCGCAGATCGTGAAACGTTTCTGCCATTAGGGAATCCCCCCTTTCTATAGGATAAGTATACCATACGCCCCCCGGCAAGATAGAATAGACCGGGAGGCGTAATATATCTTAAGATATCTATAAGGGCATTTCAGGGAAAGATAGCGAGGAAAAATTTTGTACGTTTTTTTGATGCTCTCGTAAAAAATTCCCGTACTTTATGCTTAGAAGATTAAAAAAAGTAGGAAAAAAAGGACGCGCGCTTTTCAGGAGATGCACGAGTGAAAGTCGTCTTTGCACGATGCGAAGTTGTTCGTTGCACGGGGAAGGATCGTTTTAGCACGAAGAAAAGTCGGAATTGGACAGAGTCATACGGGTTATACGGAAGGTTTTTCCCCAGATTGTGCACAGCGAGTTTGTCATATGGACATGAGAACGGCCGCTGTTTGTTGCAGAGAGACACTGTGGACATTTGTGGGAAGTAATGAGTTGGCACGGGCGTAGCCTCTGTACAAAGGTTGGACAGGCAACGGGACAATCAGACGTTGTTTCGTGCAAAGGAGGGGGAAGGGATCAGGAGGATTCAGTCTTTTTCCGTCGGCGACCTTTTGCCTCTAACTGTTTGGTGTTTTTCGTCTTTTCCAGCTTTTGGATATAGTCTGTCATGGTGTCATCGATGCCTATGGTCATTTGTCCTGCCATAAAGGTATTGATATTGTCATACTCGAAAGACATTTGCAGAGAACCACCGGAAATATTTTCAATCTCTTCCACTGCTTTATTGAACGGACGCATAATGGCCTCGTCATAGTTGCGGTTTTTGACTTCTTCTTTGGTAGGAAGTCCAATGTATTTGATAATGTCTTCAATGCGAACGGTAAAAGTGTTCTCCCCATTGAGAGGGGCCTTCCGGGCTCGGTAGAAGAGATAGAAGGCCATGCGGTAGGCATTCTCGCTGAGGTGTCCCATCCAGTCCGGGATCAGTTGGTAATACTGGGTCAGAAAGTGCCGTACATTTTCTGCAAAGGCAATGCGGATCTCGCCGGTGTACTTCTTAATGGCAGCCTCCGTAGCCAAATGCGTAGTATAGAAGGATTCGAAGTATTTCTTGAAGGACTCTGCTGTGAGTTTTACCCCGGTGATGGACTGCACGTCCTTTTTCAGCTGTCGGTATGCTGCGTCCCGGGATTTGAGCCCCGCCCATTCCATATATTCTGTGATATTGAAGGTGGCGGCATTGTCCCGCCAGTTCTGGGTGTTGCCCTTCATGAGGGTGTATACCAGAAGGCGGTGGGCTGTCCAGGATAGATTTCGAGTGTATTCCTGCACTGCTTCAAAGATAAGGGTCATCTCATAATCTTTGTTGCGGTAGCGGATATTCTGGTTTCCATAGGCGTCTGGTTCTGAATAGGTGACCGTGATGCCGTTGGAGGCCGGGTGAAACTCCCGACCCCGCTTCATATTGGCCCAGACCCCGCAGATGAAGTAAGTGGCTGGGGAGTTGCCCAGCAGGTCATATTCCGTTTCAATATGGGCGGCCAGAGTGGTTTCATACAGGTCCAGCAGCGTAGCTGCCAGCGCTACGGTATCCGGTGCGGCTTCCCGTACGGTCTGGGTGATTTTTTCCGGTGTGCTTAAATCATGGGATTTCAGGTACAGGTCTAGTAGCGGATAGATCCGCTGAAAATCATATCGGGTCAGTTGGGTCTCAAAGGTTTTCCGCTCGCCTGCCATGGGCGCGAGCTTGGAATATGTCTGCAGCATTTCCTGAAACTCATCGGTTTCCAAGAAGCGCTGAGGAGCCTCGTGCAGATCCCCGATGGGCTCTGACTGCTTGGGCATAGAAATGCCCTCCTTTCCTGGTGTGAGCGGAACTTATGTTTGCTGCATTATAGCATAAAAAGTGGAGAAATTTCAAGAAAAACGGGTAGATTTTGCGGAAGTTCGATTGCTCCTGCAGGAAAGTGTGCGTTTTTGCTGCGAACGGGATAACTGCGGGATCTATTTGGATAGGACTCATGTGAGTCTTGTCCAAAGGTGCAAGTTGTTAAAAAAGTTGGTGAGCCAAAATCCGACGTGACCCCGTGCAAAGAGCATGACACGGATAAGCGGACGTGGACTCTCAAAACCACCAAATCCGACGTTGTTTCGTGCAGTCAAATGTAAAATAGTCCGATGTAGCGTCGTGCAGATCTCAGCAGAGAACAGTTGAGGAAATGTTTTGGAAAAAGATTCAGCTAACACAAGGACAGGACTCATGTGAGTCCTGTCCTTGTGCCGAATTTCTGAAGAAAGGAATGGGGCAAATCGGAGAAGGGTCTATAAAAGCAACACAAAATATGGCGGGCTTTTATGTTGGCTCCCCAAAATCAGGGGAACGATAAAGGCGAAACATCAGAAGAAGATATGGAGGAAAAGCAAGGAAAAGAGAACGGATTTGTTGCACGAAATGAAGTCGGAATTTCCGGTGTTTCCGCACGAAACTACATCGGATTTGAAGACAGAGAAGAAAGCTGAAGGACACGCGCTCGTGCTGGAAAACCAAGATGTACTGCACGAAATCACATCGGATTATACTGTAAGCAGCCTGGAGAAGCAGAGGAGATTCCGGGGGCGAGTGAACCCTATGAATGCGGCAGAATAAAAAGAATGCAGCGGCTTCTCTCTTGTATCAAGTTCAGCCGTTTTGAGAGAAAGAAAAAGGACGCGAAGTTGTAAGATATTAGGAGTATAGCAAGCATAGGAAAAATGAACCCACCCTTAAAAAGTGAGTCTTTATTTTTCGCTTGTTAGGGGCTCCCTAAAACCCAAAATCACGTAGCGGGAAGATGAGTGGAAGGGGAAGTGGAACCTCGGAAATAAATGTACAGGGAGTTCCCTTTTCAGGAGCACTGAGTTCTTTTCGACCGAACCGAAAAAGAAAAATGAGGTGATAGCGGGAAGGGAAGAGGGAGAAAGAGGACCACAGCAGAAAAGACCGGCCCCGGTTCCGCATTCTGCGGAACCGGGGCCGGTTACTGTTTGTTTATGCCGAAGTCTGTTACCGGAACTTAGGCCTGATGCTCATTATCACGGCGCTTTTTGCCGGTAATGGCCAGCCAGACCAGTGCCAGGCCGGAAACGCCGGCGGCCAGGACCCAAGCGGTGGAATTGTCGCCGGTCTTGGGAGCTTCAGCCATCGGGGTCTCTTCATCGGGGAGATCGGTGGTGGGCTGCTCCGTGGTGGGCGTCTGCTCATCCGGGAGGTCCGTGGTGGGAGTTTCCTCATCGGGGAGATCCGTGGTGGGGGTGTCCTCGTCAGGGATCACGACGGGATCGTCGTCATCGTCATCGTCGTCATCATCCTTGCTGTCATAGGTGTAGTCATTGGTGAGCTCCACTTCGAGGGTGTTCACATCCACCTCAGGCAGAACGAAGGAGAAGTTGGTGACCGTCAGATCCTGCCAGGCCTGTTCCGTATTGGAGACCTGCTGGAGCCATCTTGCGGTCAGCTCCGTGGACCATCTGGAGCCATTGGAGAAGCCGCTTTCGGTGAAGGTGTAGCTGTGACCCTTGGGCAGCGCCGTCTGCCAGGTGGCAGTGCGGCCGTCCACAGTGGCGTCCGCCAGGGTGAGGACGGTGACCTGAGCCTGGTTGGCATCGTTATCGGTGATGGTCACCTGGAAGGAACCAGGCAGCGTATCGATGTCATAGTGCTTGGTCACAGTCACGGTCTGGGTCTCCACGGCATAGACGCGGGTGATGGTCCGTCCGCCGGGCTGCAGAGTGCCGGTGTAAGCGACAGTCTGATCTTCCTTGTCGGCATCGAACGTTCCGTCGTAGTCCTTGGAGAAGGTGTAGGTGAGGCCGTTGATCAGGAAGGAGGTCTCCTTCTCCGCAGCAGAGAAGTCATAGGAGGACTCGTAATCGCCGGTGCTGGTGTAGGGGTTGGCCTCCGCGTGAGCCAGGGCCCACAGGTCGTTGCCGTTTTCATCCACGAACTGGACGCGGGCGGTGCTCTGACCGTCGGCGGTGAAGGTCCAGGTTCCGGTGTAGGTGACGCCTTGGGCGGTCATGGGAGCACTCAGCAGGTTCCAGGTAAGAGTCCAAGAGCCGTTTGCCGTCTGAACGGTGGTGCCGTTGGGGGCGCCCAGGTTGGTGGTGGTGACACCGGAACGATAGGCAGCGGTGTCAGAGGGCAGGGGATAGGCCTCGGTGATGGCCGCAGGCAGGCCCGCAGGCTGATACTGATAGGTGACGCCGGCCGTCCAGTAGAAGTAAACCTTCAGGTGGGTAGAGCCGTCGCCGGCCACCGTGGCGGTGAGAACGTTGGAAGCGGTCTCATCAAAGTGATAGGTCTGGGTGGCGGTGTTTTTGGTGGCGTCCGGAATCTTGTCAGCGTCCGTCACGGAAACGCTGGCGCCGGTGTCGGCCTTACGGGTGACGAAAGCGGTGGGAGTGGTGGGGTAGGTGCCGTCATCGTTCTGGTAGTAAAAGTCCACGGCGTAGGTCACTTCGTTGGCGGTATAGTTTGCCGTGTAAGTGATGGAAGTGGTCTTGGCATCATTCATGGCCTCGTAGGCAGCGGCGAGAGTGGTATATGCGGTACTGCCGCTGTAGAAGGAGCCGTCGGAAGACCAGCCGGCGTCGGTTTTCAGGCCGGGGGCGGGGATGGACATGTCAGCCGCGTACGTCAGATAGTCGTTCTGGGTGAAGGTGTAGCGGATGGTGCTGCCGGTGCCGTCTTTCACGGCAGAGATCCACTTGTAAAAAGCGTCCCGCTCCTCCGGCGTCACCTGACCCCAGTGGTATTCCGTGGTTTTGCCGGGCTCCATGAAGGTGCCTTCCTGATTCCGGACCTGGCCATGGCTGCCGGCGGCAAAGATAATGGTGTAGGTCTTGCCGGTGTAGGCGTTGGTGATGGAAGCGGTCTTGGAAGCGCCGTCGGCGGCAACCGTCACTTCACTGCTGATGGCATCCTCGCCGTCCAGGTTCCAGGTGTAGCCCAGGCTGCTCAGATCGCCGCCGTCCTCCACCACCCGGTAGGTGCCGGCGGGGAGCAGGGTCTCGCAGGTGTAGGTATACGTGCCGTTTTTGGATTCAAAACCGGTGAAGTCCGTGATGGAGATGTCGGTGAGGCCATTCACATCCTCCCACTGCTCGGAGCGGCTGATCACGGTGCCGGTGAAGGAATCCGCGGATTCGGTGACCACCAGCTTCTGCACGGTAAAGGTGAGCTTGCGCAGCTCTGCCCAAGCGGCGGTATCCGTGGTGGGCACGCCGGAGATGGTTTTGGAGATGGTCAGGTAGCCGCCGGTGAAGCTGGCGCGGTAGTAATTGACGGTGTAGGTCAGCTGCTCTGCGCCGGTGCCGCCCACAGTGCCGGACTGAGACACCTGGCCGTCCGTCAGGTCAGGGTCGTAGACATCATAGCGGGCATAGACAAGGGAGTCACCCTCGTCCAGATAGGTGCGATCAGTCTTGCTCAGCACAGTCTCCAGGCTGGGAGCGGAAGGACCGTAGTTGTTGTTGTCGGAGACCGTTACGGTTTTCACGGGAGTGGGATTCACCACGCCGTTGACCACCTCAAAGAGCTGGTAGCGGATGGCGAACTGATAGGGCGCCTGTTCCAGATAGACATGGATGGTGTAGGTGGTACCGCTCTTGGTCACTTCACCCTCGGCGTATTGGGCTGCCTTGGCGTAGCTGCCTGCGCGATCCGCCACCGGGCAGACGGGGATGTCGGAATTCTCAATGCTGTTCCACAGGGCCTGCTCCGTAGGATACTCGGACACAGGGCCAACAGAAGAGGTAACGGCGGCCTGCTGTTCGGACGTCAGATCGACCAGCGTGTAGTCGGCATCACCCAGAGCCTTGTAATAATACTGGAAGGTGTAGGTGTAATAGAGCTGAGGAGCTGCGACTTCCCGCTTGTACTTGAGCGTAATGGTGGCGCCGTCCTGGGTGTATGCGATCTCAGTGACGGAAGGGCTGCTCTCAAAGAAGGAGTAGGTGTTTCCACCGTAGGAGGGCTTCTTCAGGCTTTCCACGGAGACGGTTTTCTCCGTCTCATTGGTATAGACGGTCTCGGAGCTGCCCACCTTGGTCAGGCCCTTTTCCGTGGTGCCGTCCATCCAGTAGGTGTAGTACTCATGGGTGACGGTGAGCTTATACTTGGGCTGGATGGGCGTGCCGGTCTTGGTGTTGTACAAAACGCCGTCCACGTGGTGGTGGCAGACGCTGCTGTCCTGCTCCTTGGCCACGTACCAGAGCACGCCTACCTCGCCGTTGCTGAGCTGCTCAGAGGTCACAGCGAAGTTGTCCAGGACCATCTGCTGGAAGCGCTGGTCCTCCGC
This sequence comes from uncultured Oscillospiraceae bacterium, assembly GCA_944387015.1. GTDB lineage: Bacteria > Bacillota > Clostridia > Oscillospirales > Oscillospiraceae > Oscillibacter. The sequence continues at coordinate 21,664 of CALXDH010000020.1, read as the reverse complement.
ACTGGTGCCGGTGAGGCTGGGGGCGGAGACGATCACGTCGGAGACTCGCTCAAACTTTGCCAGAACATCTTCCAGCTCATTCTCGGTCAGATCCGTAACAACAGAGTCCTCGCCGCCCTCCACGAAAGCAGTACCGGTAATGGTGCCCCAGAAGTGGCCGGTGCCGTCATCCTGATGCTCAGGCAGATAATCCTTGGAGGCGTAAGAGGTCGTGCCGTCCTCATACTGGATCTCCCGATCGATCCGCAGGAAGAACGCGGCGTCATAGGTCCGCTGCCGCACGGTCCAGCTGCCGGAGAACACCACATTGCCCTTCACAGTGCCGGTGATGCCGTCGTTAGAGACCCAGGCCTCATCGTTGCTGGCGGTCCAGCCGGAAAAGACATAGGTGGTGTTGCCGACGGTAACGGTAGAACCTTTACGATAGGTGGAATCCACCGTATAGGGATCCCCGTAAGTCACGGTATCGTCAGCGGGAAGGGTCACGCCGGAAGAAGGCGCATTGTCCCATTCATAGGAGATGTTCAGCTCCGTCTTGTCGGTCACGAAGCAGAAGGTCCGGGTCTTGTATTCCGAAGAGAACTGGGAGTAGTGGAACTCCATGGTGCAGCCGTTGGCCTTGGCCGCCTGGATCGCACTGGAGAAGTTATAAGAACGGTTATTGAGAGTCAGGCTGGAGGGGGCATTCTGGATGGTCTGGATCTCCTTGGCCTGGTTGTCGCTGGCGTCGGTGAAATCCGTCACCGGGTTGGAGCCGTCGGTGGCGCCCACAAAGAACATCACAGGCTGGCTTCCGTCCACCTGGATGGAAGTGCTGGGCGTCATCTCCTGAAGGTCCTGGCCGCCCACGGAGTAGTAGATCTTCACGTTCCGGGAACCGGTGTCCCGGAAGGTATAGTCACCGGACTGGCTGTTGTCCCGGCTCAGGTAGATGGTGGTCTTTTCGCAGGCATTTACGGAACCCCGTCCCTGTTCATAGCCGTCAGCAGTAACTGTCACGGTATAATCCGTCCATTTGCCAGGCAGGTTGAAATGAGCCTCGCCTCTGCGGTCGGTAGTTGCGGTATAGGTTTCATCGCTAAACCAGTGGGTTACAGTGACCTGGGCATCCTCAATGACGGAATGGGGGAAGCTGGCGTCCCGAACGGTCACGGTGGTGTTATAGTGATTGCCATTGGAGACAGGAGCCGCGGAAGGATCGCTCTCGCCGTCATTTTCAGCGGCTTTGAGCTTGATGGTTTCGCTGACTTCCGTCTCGGTCGCATCCAGGCGGAAGGTGGGCTCGCCGTCTCCGCCGTCCGCATGAGCCTTATAGGAGCGCTCCTGCAGGATGGTGAAAACCGCCTGGCCGTCTTCATCGGTGGTCTGCTGATCCACCGGCTCCTCGCTCCAGGGGTCGTCCCCGGAGTCCCGGTCGTACAAAGAGACGGTGATGCCCTCCAGGGGCTCGCCGGCCTCATCCACCACGGTGATGGTGGCGGTGCCGCTGCCGTCGGTCTCGCCCTCATAGGCCAGTACGCCGCCGGGCAGCAGACCCAGCACCAGCACCAGCGCCATCAGAGCGGACAGCGCGCGTCTTTTCAAAGTTGCCATTTTCGTTCTCCTTTCCAAATTTGGAAGATCGAAATCCATGGCGGCCGGGCTGGCATGGCGGAGTGTCCCGCGTTAGCCCCCTTGCTTTGCGTCCCGCCGTTTCCGGCGGTTTGCCCTTGCAGTGATTTCTACCGGACGGATTTTGCCGTCCTGTCTTGTTCTCCTCCGCCTCGCCGGTATGACGAGCCGGGCCGCGTTCCCCGAAGGGATTATCCGGGAGTTTCCAATGCGCTGTTCATCAGCAGGACCAGTTCCAGCACACTGCGGAAGCTTTCTTCCCGTCCGGTTTCCAGCCAGGATACCGATCCTTGCCAGCTGGTGTTCTGGCGGAAGAGCACCGACACCGTAAAGGTGGCCAGCCTTCCTGTTGCCGTCTGATCTCCTGCGGGCACGGCTGCCCGTTGGGAAGATGTCCGAAAGGACCGCACGGCGGTAAAGGACTGGGGGAAGTGCGTTTCGTTGAGCAGATCCTCCATGGCCAGGAGGAATTCCACCAAGCTTTCAAAGCGCAGTCCCTCCGGCGGAAGTGCCGGATTGTACAGCCGTCCGCTCAGGACCCGGTGGTGATAAGTATCCACGCACACGGTGGTGGCGCGATACGCGTTACCCCACATCTTGTCTATGGCGAATCCTCCTCTCTCCGGTGTTTACAAATGGGAGTATAGCATATGGCGGTTACAAAACTGGTTACATTTTCAAGATCTGCTTTCAAAAGTCACTTAAAATATATATAAAAAAGAACATGCTTTTTTGGGGGAATCTATACAATTTGCATAGGGTGAAAGGAAATACAGAACGGAGGATGAGCGTAAAATTGGTTACATCCGGCCTGAAACACCAGGGTACAGCCGCAGGAAGTGAGACTTGACAAAGCGCCGATGTTTAAGTATATTAGAAACTACTTAATTATTATTTGAGAGGTGCTGCTATGCTGTCTAAAAAGTTTGCGCAGGTAGATCGCGATTTCTGCGTTGCCTGCGGCAGCTGTGTCAAAGTATGTCCCAGGGAGGCCATCTTTGTCTGGCGGGGGGTCACCGCTGCAGTGGAAGCGCTGCGCTGTGTGGGGTGCGGAAAATGTGCCCGGGAGTGCCCGGCCGGGGCCATCACGTTAGAAGAGAGGGGGGCTGCACAATGAACCGCAGCAAGCATTGGTATGAGTATCTGTGGATCGTGACCCCTGTTTATTTGCTGCTGGGCTTTTTCAATATCCTCTTTGCCTGGCTGGGCATGATCTTTTTCTGCGTGCCGCTGATCATCGCGATTGCAACGGGAAACAAGACTTACTGCAACCGCTACTGTGACCGGGGACAGTTTCTCACACTGTTGGGTGGCCGGCTGCGTCTGTCCCGCAACCGGCCCACGCCCAACTGGATGCGGAGCCGGTGGTTCCGATATGGGTTTCTGGTGTTCTTTCTGGTCATGTTTTTGCAGATGCTGTGGGTGACCTACCTGGTGGGGGCGGGCGCCCAGAGCCTGGGCCAGTCCGTCAAGCTGTTCTGGACCTTCCGGGTGCCCTGGCATTGGGCCTATCACGGCACGCTGTTGGCGCCGTGGGTGGCGCAGTTTGCCTTTGGCTTTTACAGCATGATGCTCACCTCCAACCTGATTGGCTGGATCGTGATGGCGCTTTACAAGCCCCGGACCTGGTGCGTGTTCTGCCCCATGGGGACCATGACGCAGCTGATCTGCAAGGCGAAAGCCGGCGGAGCGCAGCTGCCCTGCACCGCCTGTGGGGAAAAGGAGGCGCAAACGTGAGAGAACGGGCAAAAGCCGTGGCCCAGCTCATGGGGCTGCTGGCCAATGAGAACCGTCTGCTGATCCTCTGCGCACTGCTGGAGCGTCCCATGACAGTGGGGGAGCTGGCCCGGGAGGTGCCCCACATCACGCCGTCCGCCCTCTCCCAGCACTTGCAAAAGCTCAAAAGCGCCGGACTGGTCGACGGGGAGAAGCAGGGACAATATGTGCAGTACTCGATCCAGGATCAGCGGCTGTATGCCGTCATGGCGGCACTGAAGGAACAATACTGCTGAACAGGCGTGTACGCAAAGAAATCCCCCGTCCGAGGAGCCTCGGACGGGGGGTTTCTGATTTAGAGGGATCGGGGGCCAGTCGGAACTCATTCCAGAATGCGGAATTTCTGGAGTCCCTTTTGACTGTTTTTCACCTCATACAAAACCGCATCCGCCAGCTGGTACAATTCCATGAAGGTACGGCTCTTGGAGCCGGAGACGCCGCCCACGGACAGGGTGGAACGTGCAGCGGGATAGTGCGTCTGCACCATCTCCCGATAGTCCTCCATCAAGATCCCGATTTTGCGCTGAATGACCGGGACATTTGCGCAGTCGGCGATAAAAACCGCAAATTCATCCCCGCCCAGACGGCAGACGGCGTCTGTTTTGCGGAAGGACTCCGTCAGATGCCTGGCCACAAAGCAGAGGACCTCGTCGCCCTGCTTATGGCCGTACAGGTCGTTTATCTGCTTGAAGTTGTCCAGATCCAGCATGAAAAACAGATAGCTGCTGGGATTTGCCATCGCTTCGGCGATGCGGGATTGAACACCCTTTCGGTTGAGAATTCCCGTCAGGGGATCGCTGAGTGCTGCATACTCCAGCCGGGCCTTTGTATGTACCTGCTGGGAAACATCGATCAGCACGCTGATAATGGCATCTCTGCCGTCGGCGGCAACGGTCCTGCGGCCGATGTCATGGACCCAGAAATAGCTGCCGTCCTTTTTCTTCATCCGGTATTCGATCTCGTACTGGTCCCCCTGGGCCAGGATTTCCGCCATCTCGGCGTTTACATATGCCCGGTCATCCGGATGGATGCTGTTGATGACCAGCCCCTGAATATCATCCTCAAAGTCTTCGTAGCTTTCGTATTCCGCCATGTTCAGCAGGCGCTCGTTGGCAACGTAGAGGGGGAATCCCTCCTCCATGTAGCCGCCCACGATGCCGCCGGGCATGATCTGCTCAATCAGCTCCATAAGTTCGTGGCGGGTCTCCCGGCTGAGAGCCTTCAAACCCTGGGAGATGAATTTCAACGGGAAAAACTCTCCGTTTTCCTGATATTTGCTGGCCTCAGAGGCATGTATCGTGTCAATGAGAAAGCGCCTTCCATCCCAGTGCAGACCTGCTGTCAGCCGGGTGTGGTAAAGGGCCTGGGTGCCGTCTGGGAGCGTAAGGCTCATTTCCATGTGGCAGAAGCAATCCCAACAGCCCGGGACCCGTTCTTTCTGGACATAGTCGCTCATGGTGTAGAAAATCGGGCCGGGCAGCTGGGTGAGTTCCGTGCCGAGCAGGTCGGCAAAAGCCTCTTTCCCAACGGCGACTTCGCCCTCACCTGTGCCGACGCTGTATACCTGATCGGAGAGAAGTTCCAGAGTGCGCGGAGCATCCCGCTCTACCAGATACCGCTGGAAAAAGATGTCCAGAAAGGCGCGGACCTGCTGATCGGGCGGAAATGAGGAATGGGATTTGTCATTTATGAGCGGCATGCGGACGCCTCCTTACCCTGTTTCCCGGAACCTGTCTGACTGACCAGATGATACATCTGACTCAGTTCCATGGGCCGATAGTGGTAATAGCCTTGAATCATATCACATCCGGTATTTCGGATCATCTCATTTTGTTCTGCCGATTCCACACCTTCCATACACACGGTTTTGCCGAATTGATGGCAGGCAAAGACGATGCTTTGAATAAAATGCATCTTGGCGGTGGACTGTGCCATTTCCCGCACCAGAGAACGATCCAGCTTGATGATGCTGGAGGGGTATTGCAGCAGCATCCGCAAAGAGGAATAGCCGCTGCCGAAATCATCCAGTGCAATGAAGATCCCCAGCTTCTGGCACGCCTGCACAAAGCCGGTCAGCTTCTCCGGCTGCTCGTCCAAACAGCTTTCGGTCAGTTCTGCCACCAGACTGGATCCGGAGAGACGGTATTTTTCCAAAGTCTCTTTCATGAAGGGCAGCAGCTGGGGATCGGAGAGCTGGTGGAGACTCATATTGAATGTCAGATAAAAAGCAGGATCGTGGGACTGCAGCCGAACGCAGGTCGATGTCGCCTGCTCAAATACCCAGCGGCCCACGGTGTGGATCAGACCGATTTTCTCCAGAATGGGAATGAAGGTCGCGGGAGAGACGTCTTTCCCTTCAAATGTCCAGCGCAGAAGCACCTCGCCGCCGATGACCGCGCCGTCCGCAGCAGAGACGATGGGCTGGATCACGATCCGGAAATGCTCCATCTGATTGGCCACATTCTGGCTCAGGGCCAGAACCATGTTGGACATCTGCTTGATGCGCTGGATATTGGGCGTGGAATAGTCCACATAGTCCCGTCTGGCGTCCTGCTTGGCCACCCGGATCAAAGAGACCAGATTTTCCACCAGATCGTCGGGGGTCATGGCTCCGTTGGGATACTCCATGATGCCGAAGGAGCAGAAATTCTGAACAGACACGTCCATGCTTGCATAGCATTTTTGAATCACCGCCCGGATCTGCTCGACCAGCGCATCCTGCCCCTCGGCCATGCAGGAGGAATTGACAACGGCCATGCAGCGCATGCCCTCCAGACGGAAAAAGGACATTTTCCAGAAGAGTTCCTTCGTCAGGGCGTCTGCGACGTTTTTAAGCAGCCGATCTCCGTAGGCCCGTCCCTTGGTGGTGTTGATTTCGGAAAATCCGTTGAGACTGAACCCGATCACCAGCGCCCGCTCGTCCAATCTGCGCAGCTCGTCCAGCTGCTGGAAGGAGGCATGTTCCCGCGGGAAGTTGGTGATGGGGTCCACAACGAAATTCTTATCCTGATGCGTCACCCGGCCGGAGAAGAACAAAGGCTTGCTCTTGTCCTCGTTCCATTTCAGAATGCCGTAGCAGCGGATCCAGAGGTTGTTTCCGTTTACATCGCGCACCTGATAGCGCAGGTCGTGGATGGTTCGCTTTTCCCGCAGCATACTGGAGATGTCCTGCCAGAACAGATCCTGAAATTCCGGTGTGCTGATCCGTTTGGACCATTGCTTCAGCAACCCGGGGACCAGATTTTGCGGGAACCCGAAGTCCTCTTTCATGTTGTCGGAGATGAAGAAGAGATCCTTCTGCATATCGCCCAGGTAAAAATAGCTGGAGTCGTTATCCTGCGAGACAGAGTGGAACAGGGCCTCCATATCACAGTTCGTTTCCGTGAGAAAGGTTTGAAAGGGAGTCTCCGCTGAGCGGTGATTTGCATCCCGCGGCTCAAAGGGCTGCGTCCCGTGGTCAAGCTGCCGGTGATCCGAGTCGGAATGGGCAAGCGTCTCCTGATAATAATCCCGCTTGTCCCGATACATGACCTGGTCCGCCTGAGCGATCAGCTTTTCCAGATTCAGCGGTTGGGTGTCGGACCAGATGTATCCCACAGCCACGTGATAGGATTCCTCCCGGATTTTCCGCTGCAGCCGGCATACGCTGTTTTGAAAATCGATCTCCCCGCAGTTGGGGTATAGGGCGATGAACTCATCTCCACCCGTGCGGTAAATCAGGCTGGTATTTGTGGTTTCCCGGAGCAGATCATAGCAGCGGCAGATGAGCTGGTCGCCGGCTGCATGTCCCAGAGAGTCGTTGACTGCTTTCAATCCCGTAATGTCGCAGTAGAGAACGCCCACAGAATCCATTTGCAGATTCCCCAGCCGTTCAGAGAGGGCATGCCGATTCAGCGCACCGGTGAGTTGGTCGTGATAACTCAGCTCATGCAGCCGGGCCAGAAGATCCCGCCGCCTCAGAAGGGTGGAAGTGAAATAGCCGATCACCGTCAGCAGCGGGGCCACCAGGGGGAGCATCCGGCGGTCCGGATTATCCACGCCGAGAAAGCCGATGATCTTCCCGTCTGCGTGGATCGGCCCGGCGGCCAGGGAATGGATGTCCTGAGGTTTTAAAACCGCATAGGATTCCGGATACTGCAGGCGGATGTTTTCCAGATCTGGAATGACTGTGGCTTCATGGTCTGCAAAGAGAGCCATCCACCAATCAATTCCGGAGACCGACACATTCTGCAAAAGATCCTTTTGAGGCGTCACGTTCTCCGCGCACCACTCGTAGGTGTTGCTGGTGGTCTGGTTGTCGCTGAGCTCAAAAATATAAGCCCGGTCACAGGAGAAGGTGGTGCCGATGTAGGTGAGCATGCGCTGGATGGATTGCTCCGGGTTTGTGCTGGAGAACATATGCTGCATGCATTGATTTAAAATCGTTTCGCTGCGTGCGTAATAAGGGGAGCCGGAGGAATCTGGATCTGCGTCGATGGCGATCTCCATCCGGTACGTTTTCCCCTGAGCCTGGATCAGGCTGTCTTTGACCAGAAAGCACTTGTGAAGGACGGGATTCTTATGGGTCCAGGAGACAAAGGTTCCGGTCCGGAGCTGCTGAGTGTTGCAAAAGGAGCAGGGGACCGGAGATCCCTGCAGGATCTGGTGACACGGTTTCCCCCGGTATTCTTCATGAGAGCCGTATCCCAGCGCTTCCCGCAGATGACGGTTCATATATACCAATTCATGGGTCTCTGGATCGGAAACATAAACCATCTCATCCAGCTCTTCAAAAAGTTCCCAAACGTTTTCCATAGGCAGTCCTTCCATTATGCACAGAGCGGGAGTGAAGATCCAAAACGACAGTAAGAAAAATGATACTGCCGTAAAAAACGGTATTTGCGCAAGACAGGGGTAAATGCAATAACATTATGATACCATACATCTATTCCCCGGTTCCACCACTATTTTCGGCATTTTTCCCCTTTCTGCGAAGAAACGGCGCAAAGGCAAGAGAAAGCCCCGGCACAAAATCTGTGCCGGGGCGAAGTGAACTGGCCGAAGTGCGGACAGTTGCCGGAGGAATTGATCGATGCTTTTCTCCTGAACGGACGGAGACACGTCAGGAAGCAGGGCGGCAGGTTTGCCACACGCAGCGGACAACAAACCAAACCAATAAAAAGCACGCCGCGCCGCTTAGGTCCACCAGCACGTCGCTTGGCTGGCCGCTGCGGCCGGGAACAAAGGTCTGGTGGAACTCGTCCAGCGCTGCCAGCACAGTGCACACCGCAATGGCAGCAGCCGCCCGTTTCGGTGCCGAAGTGAGCCAGGGGCGCAGCGCAAAGAGCAGCAGCCCCATCAGCACAAAATATAAAAACATATGGGCGCCTTTCCGCTCGTAATAGGAGAGAAACTCCACCACGGCGGTTTGTCCCTCTGCTGTCAGGGAGTGGAACGCGCCGCTGACCGCATGGAGCAGGCGGTAGAGAAGCCGGTCGGAGAGAGAGCCGGATACGGTGGCGTTCTGCGCGGAAAAACGGAAGATCACCGCGTACCACCCGGCGGGGAGCAGACAGCGCCAAAGCGGAACATAAGACTTTTTTTGTTTGTTCATGGAATTTTTCGTGGAGCCTGGGCCCTTTTCCCGGCCCCTTACTCCTCCAGCGTGGCTTTCAGCGCCTCTACGGTGCGGCGCAGTTCCTCCAGATTGGCAAGGCAGGTCTCCAGCTTTTTCCGGGCGGCTGCCTTGTTTTCCTCAGTGGAGAGATCCAGCGTCCGCATCTGGGCGGTGGAGCGCCGGATGGACCGGCCGAAGGAGTCCACTGTCCGCAGGGGGTTGACGGAGGCCTTTTCCCGGGGAGGTGTCACGGGCAGCTCCGCGGCTTTTGCATAGGCGATGGCCCGATGCACCAGGGCGGGGAAGTCCTCCTGATTTTCGGCCTTGGAGACGAACTCCTCCACGATGGGGTAGAGGGACTGGTTCTTTTTCCGAGCCAGTTCATAGGCGTCCGTCATCGTCATCTTACCGCTCTCGGCCCAGGCGGTGAGGGTCTCGTCCAGATTCAGCAGGTCCAGATACCGTTCCACCGTGGCCCGGCTCAGATCCGACTGCTCCGCCATCAGCTCCGACTGTTCCTTGACGTTTTCCGGCAGCCGGCCTTCCTGCGCGAGGACGTCCCGCAGCGTTTCCAGCTGGCGGGCCATGTCAAAGGGGGTGATGTTCCGGCGGTGAATGTTGGCACCCATCAGGGCCCGCAGTTCTGCCAGCTTGTCCGGATAGTGGCGTACTTTGCAGGGGACCGTGGCCTTGCCCAGTTTCCGGGCCATATGGACCCGGCGATGTCCGCTGATGATGCGCCAGCGGCCCTCCGTTTCCGACGGTGTTACCACAATGTCCTCCAAAAAGCCGTCCGTCTCTACAGAGGCCATGGTGGAGGTGAACTGCTCATCTTCCGCCATGGAAAAGCGGTTCATGGGGTTATCCTCCAGGGCGTCCACCGGAAGCTGGCGGGTGAACTCCCCGTTCACCGCACTGGCGTTGGCGGTGGTTTTCTGCAGGGTGGAGAAAATGGATGGATTCTTCTTGGCCATGGGGTCAACCCTCCATTCTTTGGAGCATTTCGTCCGTCAGGGCGGCATAATCCTCCGTAGCGGTGCAGCGGGGGGAGAAGAAGCACAGAGGCTGCATGGCGATGGGCGCCTTCTTCACGTCGATGTTCTTGCGGATATAGGTCCGGAAGGCCAGCTCCGGCAGCATTCGGGGGAGATTTTCGATCATCTCCCGGTCCAGCCCTGCGCCGGTCTCCACAGCGGTCATGAAGATGCCCAGTACCCGGATGTCCGGATTGGCGATCTCCCGCACGGACTGTACCGTCTCCAGCATGACATCGTAGCCCTCGATAGAGTTCTTGTCCACTTTGATGGGGATAAGGACGTACTGCACGGCTACCAGCACATTGATATTGAAAAGACTCTCCAGAGAAGGCGAGCAGTCGAAGAACACAAAGTCATATGTATCCGGGATCTGGGGCAGCAGGCGGCGCAGCGTGGTATCCCGGCCGAAGGTCATTTCCTGCATGAAAGCAAGTGCCGGTGCCAGCAGACTTCCTCCCCGGATGAGATCCAGTCCCTCGATGGAGGTATGACAGATGGTATCTGCAACCGTGGCATTTTTGCTGACGATCACGTCTGTCAGCGTAGCGGCGGGAACCTCGGTGAGCTGCAGGTTGCTGGTGGCGTTGCCCTGGGTGTCCATATCAATGAGAAGTACCCGCTTGCCCCGGCGTACCAGTTCTCCCGCCAGATTGATGGCGGAGGTGGTCTTACCGGTACCGCCTTTCTGGTTCATCACGGCGATGGTTTTCATGCCTGCTCGCCCTCCTTCTTTTCCAGCGATTCAATGCTGGCTACCTGCTCCAGCACGCTGTCCAGGATCAGCTGGGACATGGACATGTGCAGCTTGGCGGCTGCCATTTTGATGCGGGCCCGCTCGTCCTCCGTGGCGTACACCAGGAGTTTCACCTTCTTTTCGGATTCCATCGACGTCTTTCCTCCTTTTTTGACATCATGATGTCTTTTTCAAAAAAGATTATGACATCATAATATCATGACGTCAAGGGGAATTTGGAGGAATGATGTCAGAACCTTCGGTGTTTTTGCGGGGAGCGGGAAGAGCAGTTACAAAATATATTAATAAATTCAAAAATAAGTATAAATTGTAGCTTTGCCATTTGCCATTCCGGGATTCCTCTGGTACACTGCTAAAGAAAACACCCCCCCACCGGGCCGCAGTCCGGCGGGGGAGTACAATTTTTATATAGAAGGAGACGACCCATGAATCACCTGCACCGGCGGGGCCTGTCGGCCCTGCTTTCTCTGCTCCTGGTGGGACAGATGCTGCCCTCCGCTCTGGCGCTTGCTCCGCAGGAGGAGGAGCCTCCCGCTCTGGAGGAGACCCTTCCCAAGGAGGAGACTCCTGTCTTGGAGGAGGCTGCTCTGGAAGAGGAAGAGGCTCCCACTTTGGGGGAATCTGTTCCGGAGGAGGAAGAGGCTCCCGCTTTGGAGGAGCCTGCCCTGGAGGAAGAGGAGACCACCACGTTGGAGGAGACTGCTCCGGAGCGGACGCCCGGGCCCGGCGAGGTGGCCATCACCCCGGACGTCTTTCCGGATGACGCCTTCCGCGGCTGGCTGGCGAACAGAGCCAATCTCAACGGCTACGGCGCCGACGGCATCTTCACCCAGGAGGAGCTGGCGGAGATCCGGGAGATCCGTGTGCCCGCTCTGGGCATCGCCTCCCTGGAGGGCATCCAGGTGTTCACGGCTCTGGAGGCCCTCAGCTGCGGCAGCAACCGCCTGACGGAGCTGGACGTGAGCCAGAACCGCAATCTCCGCTCCCTGCGGTGTTCCTACAACCAGATCTCCCAGCTGGACGTCACGGGGCTCACCCGGCTGGTGGACCTGGTGTGCGAATTCAACCACATGTCGGAGCTGATCCTCTCCGGCTGCACGGCCCTGGAGAATCTCTACGCCCGCCACAACGATCTGACGGGGGTGAATTTTTCCGACAACATCAACCTGAAATTCATCGAGATCTTTGATAACCGGCTGGAGAGTGTGGACCTGACCATGCTGGAGCAGCTGGAGTTCGTCCATCTGGACGACAACCGCCTGACGGAGCTGGATCTGAGCCGCAACGTCAACCTCAGCCCCATCGGCAGCGGCTTTGTGGGCCGGCACAACTTCCTCAAAAAGCTGACTCTGCCCAACCGGGCGGATCTGATGGTGGACCCTGACGTGTATGCGGAGCAGACCCCCCAGACAGGTTTTGGACGGGTGGAGTGGTATGAGGACGAGACCTTTACCCGGCCCGTCACCGGTGAGGTGTCCGCCCAGGGCCAGACCCTGTATGCCAAGTGGCTCCCCAACGACTATACCATTCGTTATGACGGAAACGGCGGAAGTGGTTCCATCCCTGCCCAGGCTGCCGTGTGGGATACCCCGGTGACCCTGGCGGAAAATGCATTTAACCGCTGGGGCTATCGTTTCACCCGTTGGGAAAACAAATACGGCGACGGACAGACCTATGCCGCAGGGCAGGAGGTCACCAATCTCTCAGGCAAAAACCAAGGGGATAAAGTGACCCTCTACGCCCAGTGGAAGGCCATTACTTATACCGTGGTCTTTGACCCCGGCCAGGGGGGCAGCGGCAGCATGCCCGGCAAGACGTATACCTATGACCAGGAGGGAACGCTGCCGGAAAACACTCTGACGGCGCCCCAGGGCAAGGAGTTTGCCGGCTGGGCCCTGACCCCCGGCGGGCCGATCCGCTATGGAGACCGGGCTGGCGTATGGAACCTCACGGCCACGGAAGGGGAGACGGTTACGCTGTACGCAGTATGGCGGGACCCGATCCGCATCACATATTACCGGCGCCTGGAGACGGCCTACTCCCAGTATCAGGCAGAGGACTACACCGCCCGGGACTGGGCGGCTCTGGTGCAGATCTTTGACGATGCCCAGAAAGCCATTGAAGATGCTTCTCTGGAGAGCGGGATGGAGAAAATCTGCAGCGGCGCAATCCGGGACATGGCGGCTGTGGCCACCAGCCGGGAGCGGGCAGAGACGGTGATCGCCGCATGGAGGAGTATCTACGGTACGGTGATTGCCCAAGCGGATAGTTTTGCCGTGGATGAAAGCAATGCCGTAATGATTCAGAAGGCGGCCGATAATACTGCCGGCGCCCTGACAGCGGACTTTGTGGGTGGAGTCCACCAAGACTTGACAGAGCCTGCTGATCTGGAACGGGTAACATCTCTTGTAAAGGAATTTACCCATGAAACTGTCCTGGGGTTGGAGCGGTTGGAGGCGGCAGCCGCCTGGGTGCAGGGGCTGGACGGTCTGTCAGTCCGGCCTCTTGCGCAAGTGACGTCCCAGTGGCAAAGCGCCTATGAAACCGCCGTCACTGAGGCGGCACCCCATACTCTGCAGCTGACCGGCCAGTTCAAAACGGCCCTGAACTCCCGGATGGCATTGGCGCAGCAAAAGAAGCAGGCAGCGACCCAGCTCACGGCGGATTACCAGAGCTATGACCCCGAGCGGTATTCCCAGCAGGGCCGGGAACAGCTGGCGGCTGTGTTCCGCACCGGCACCGACACACTGGAGTCCGCCGTGTCTCCGGAAGCGGTGGCTGCAGCACTGGAATCGGCCCGGACTGCCTTCAAGGCAGTCCCCCAGAAGGACCAGGAGAGCAGCGGGATCCCCGGAGGCGGTTCCGCAGGTGGTGGCGGTGGCAGCAGCTCCGGCGGGGGCAGTTCTGCCGGAGGCAGCGGAGAACCTGGCAATGTAGTTGATGTTCCTGAAACAGAACCTGGCTTTTCAGATGTCCCGGAGGATTTCTGGGCCCGGCAGGAGATCTCCTGGGCGCTGGAACAGGGATACATGAAGGGCACCGGCGAAGGAATCTTTACCCCCGGCGGCAGCATCAGCCGTCAGCAGATTTGGATGATTCTGGCCCGGATGGAGGGGGTTGATCCCTCCGACATGGAGGCCGCCAAGGCCTGGGCCATGGCGGCCGGAATTTCCGACGGTTCCGCCCCCGGTGCCGCCGTGACCCGTCAGCAGCTGGCGGTGCTGCTCTACCGCTTTGCCCAACGGCAGGGCGCGGTACTCTCCGTAGATACCGACCTGAACGGGTTCAGTGACGGAGCAGCAGTGGCGCCCTATGCCCGGGAAGCCATGGCCTGGGCGATTGATGCAGGAGTTCTCCAGGGAACTGCTGCGGGATCTTTGCTGCCGGAGGGTACCGCCAGCCGGGCCCAGACGGCGGTACTGCTTAGCCGTTTTTGCCGACTCGGCGCTTCCGGCTGAGGGGCACAGCTGTACCGCAGCAGAATCAAAAAACCGCCTTCCCGTTTTTTCAGGAAGGCGGTTTTTGCAGAACGGGAAACTGGCTCCAAAGGGAGCAGGCATATAATTGAACAAAAACAAAGTTTTGTTTAAAATGGGAGAGGGGCAGGTTTTATGATGCTGCCTGGCTCCATTGCGGCGCAGTTGGTGTAAAAGATAAACCCTATACAGTTCATAAAAAGCCACCGGCTCTGTTTTACGCAGAGCCGGTGGCTTTTTCACATTTTCAAAACAGCGTCAGCGCGGGTTTGGTGCGGTCAGACCGCAGTGTGGAAGGTCCGGCGAATCACTTCTTCCTGCTGCTCCCGGGAAAGGCGGTTGAAGTTCACCGCATAGCCGGAGACCCGGATGGTAAGACTGGGGTACTTCTCCGGGTGGTCCATAGCGTCCAGCAGCGTTTCCCGGTTGAGGACGTTGACGTTCAGGTGATGGGCCCCCTGGCTGAAATAACCGTCCAGAATGGCCACCAGATGATCCTCCCGCTGGGCTTCGTCCTTCCCCAGGGCATCTGGGACAATGGAGAAGGTGTTGGAGACGCCGTCCTGGCACACGTCCCGGTACGGGATCTTGGCCACAGAGTTGAGGCTGGCCAAAGCACCGTTCACGTCCCGGCCGTGCATAGGATTGGCGCCGGGGGCCAGGGGCTCACCCAGCTTGCGGCCGTCCGGCGTGGAGCCGGTCTTCTTGCCGTACATGACATTGGAGGTGATGGTAAGGGCCGAGAGGGTGTGGATGGCGTTTCGGTACAGGGGGTGCTTTTTCAGCTCACTGGAGAACGTCCGCACTACGTACACCGCCTCGTCGTCGGCCCGGTCGTCATCGTTGCCGTATTTGGGGAACTCCCCTTCCGTGACAAAGTCCACGGCGATCCCCTGCTCGTTGCGGATGGGACGCACCTTGGCATAGCGGATGGCAGAGAGGGAGTCCGCCGCAACGGAGAGCCCGGCGATGCCGAAAGCGGTGAGCCGCTCCACATGGGTATCGTGAAGAGCCATCTGACTGGCCTCGTAGGCGTATTTATCGTGCATGTAATGGATGATGTTCACCGTGTCGGCGTAGAGCTCCGCGGCGTAGGCCAGGACCTTGTCATAGTTTGCCCGGACGGTTTCATAATCCAGCACCTCGTCGGTGATGGGCTCGATGCCGGGGACGATGGTGGTGCCGTAGCGCTCATCCACGCCGCCGTTGATGGCGTAGAGCAGGCACTTGGCGATGTTGCACCGGGCGCCGAAGAACTGCATCTGCTTGCCCACCCGCATGGCGGAGACGCAGCAGGCGATGGCGTAGTCGTCGCCGTAGACGGGACGCATCACGTCGTCGTTTTCGTACTGGATGGAGTCGGTGGCGATGGACATTTTGGCGCAGTAGCGCTTGAAGGCCTCCGGCAGGTGTTCGGACCAGAGCACCGTCAGGTTGGGCTCCGGTGCGCTGCCCAGGTTGGTGAGGGTGTGGAGGCAGCGGAAGGAGTTCTTCGTCACCAGCGTTTTGCCGTTGATGCTCATGCCGCCGATGGACTCGGTGACCCAGGTGGGATCGCCGCCGAAGAGCTCGTTATACTCCGGCGTGCGCAGGTGGCGCACCAGCCGCAGCTTGATGATGAACTGATCCATCAGCTCCTGGGCCCCCTCCTCGGTGAGGAGCCCGCGGTCCAGGTCCCGCTGGATGTAGATGTCCAGGAAGGAGGACGTCCGGCCGAGAGATGTGGCGGCACCGTTGTTCTCCTTGATCCCGGCGAGATACGCCATATACAAAAACTGCACCGCCTCATGGGCGTTTGCGGCGGGCTGGGACAGGTCCACCCCATACCGGGCGGCCATGGCCTTCATCTTCCCCAGGGCCCGGATCTGCTCCGCCACTTCCTCCCGCAGGCGGATGCGCTCCTCGTCCATGGGGCCGTCCAGCTCCTCCAGGTCCTGCTTTTTAAAGTCCACCAGCCGGTCGATGCCGTACAGGGCCACCCGGCGGTAATCGCCGATGATGCGGCCACGGCCGTAGGCATCGGGAAGTCCGGTGAGGAGCCCGGCGTGGCGGGCGTCCCGGGTGCGCTTGGGATAGGCGTCAAAGACGCCCTCGTTGTGGGTTTTGCGGTACTCGCTGAAGTGGGCGGCGATCTCCGGGGCCAGCTCGTAACCGTACTGCTCCAGGGCGGACTTAGCCATCCGGGTGCCGCCGTAAAGGCTCACGATGCGCTTGAGGGGCACGTCGGTCTGCAAGCCCACAATGACCTCATTTTCCTTGTCGATGTAACCGGGGGCAAAGTTGTCGATGCCGCTGACGATGTGGGTCTCCACGTCCAGAATTCCCTCTTTGAGCTCCTGGAGCAGCAGTTCCTCGCATTTTGCCCAGACCTTCCGGGTGCGCTGGGTGGGGCCGGCCAGGAATCCTTCGTCCCCGTCGTAGGGTGTTACATTCTTCTGAATGAAGGAGCGCACGTCCACCGTCCGCTGCCACTGACCGCCGTGAAAACCGTACCACTGGGGGTATGCCATCATGCCCATTTTGAAATCCTCCTCATGTTTGATTCTTACTTCCAATGCAGGAGCGTTTCCGTTGATCAGACGCGCCGGTTCCACGGCTGAAACCACTTCTCTTCCAAAGCGGCGCAGCGGGCCTTGTCCATGTCCGGGACCCCTTCCAGGGAGTAGGGCCGGCCCAGCGCGGCGTACTTCTCCACCCCCAGAGTGTGATAGGGCAGCAGTTCCACCCGCTCCACCCGGGGCAGTGTCTCCACATACGCCCGGAGGGCCGCCAGGTGCGCTTCCCCATCCGTGAGGCCGGGAACCACCACGTGGCGCACCCACATGGGGACACCTGCCTTCCGGACTGCTTCCACAAAAGCCTGAGGCCGGAGGATGTCGCCGCCGGTGAGGACGTGGTAATCATCCGGGTCTTCGTGCTTGACGTCGAAGAGCACCAGGTCGGTGTTGGCCAGGATGGCCTCGTAGTCCCCCTTCCCTGCTCCGGCGGTATCCAGACAGGTATGGATGCCCGCCTGATGGAGCCGCCGGAGCATTTCGGAGAGAAATTCCGGCTGCATCAGCGGTTCCCCGCCGGAGAAGGTCACACCGCCTCCCCGCTTGAAATAGGGGCGGAACCGCAGCAGCCGCGCAGTCAGTTCCTCCGCTGTGACGGCTGTGCCGCAGCCCTCCTGGGTGTCCGGGTTGTGGCAGTACCGGCACCGCAGCGGGCAACCCTGCAAAAAGACCACCGCCCGCACCCCCGGTCCGTCCACCAGTCCCATGGATTCCACAGAATGGATATGTCCGATCAAGGAGATCTCCTTTCCGCCCGGGCATAAAAAAACACCGTCCGGGCACTTGTGTGTGCCCAGACGGTCGGCAATTACAAAATCATACTCCACGTGGTTCTCCCACTTCCGTCAGTCATATGATCCGCTTTCAACATACAACATCCCAGGGGGAAATGTCAATGGGAAGCAGAAAGATCATACCAATTTCTCTGTTTTGTAAAAAGAGACTGCGGTCATGCGGGGACTTTTCTTATGCATGCAACATCTTGACAGAGGCCTGTCCAAATAAGACGTTCCGCTTGGGTGTTAGGAGCAGCTCTTGGAACAGGGGCGATCTGTCTCCTGTTCCGGGATCACTACTTCCTCGCCCTGATCCTTGTTGACCTCTTCCGGCTCGTGGAAGTGGGGCACTACCATGCGAAGCGCGCCTCGGATCACGGAGGGGTCGTTCTTTTCCAGGGCGGCTTCCAGCACGGCCAGCTTGCCCCGCAGCTCCTCCGGTGTCACTGCCGGCTGGCGCTCCACAAAGATCTGGTCGTTCTCGGTCTTTTCAATGTCCCGGCTGGCCACCAGCAACTCCTCATAGAGCTTCTCGCCGGGCCGCAGGCCCGTTTCGATGATGTCGATGTCCCGGTAGGGCACATAGCCGGAGAGGCGGATCATGTTCTCTGCCAGATCCAGAATTTTTACCGGGCGGCCCATGTCCAGCACATACAGTTCATTCTGATGGGCCATGGCACCGGCCTGAAGCACCAGTTCCGTAGCCTCGGAAATCGTCATGAAGTAGCGGATGATCCGCTTGTCCGTCACGGTGACGGGGCCGCCCGCGGCGATCTGCCGCTGGAAGAGAGGTACCACAGAGCCATTGGACCCCAGCACATTGCCGAAGCGCACTGCGGCAAAGGTGGTCTTGCTGCGGCCCTTCATAGACTGGAGGATGATCTCGCACAGGCGCTTGGTGGCGCCCATGACACTGGTGGGATTCACCGCCTTATCCGTGGAGATCTGGATGAACTTCCCAACCCCGTAGGCATCTGCCGCCTGCACCAGGTTCAGCGTGCCGAAGACGTTGTTGCGTACCGCCTCCTGGGGGCTGTCCTCCATCAGCGGCACATGCTTATGGGCAGCCGCATGAAATACCACGTCGGGACGATAGGTGGCAAAGAGCTGATTGACCCGTTCACGGTCCCGGATGGAGGCGATCTCCACCCGCAGATTCAGCTTGCTGCCGTAGTGGTAGCGCAGCTCCTGCTGGATGTCATAGGCGTTGTTCTCGTAGATGTCCACCACGATCAGCTGCTTGGGATTATGCCGGGCGATCTGGCGGCACAGCTCCGAGCCGATGGACCCTCCTCCCCCGGTGACCATGACCACTTTCCCCGTAAGGTAGGCATCCACCGGCGCCGGGTCCAACTCCACCGGCTCCCGGCCCAGAAGGTCTTCGATCCGCAGCTGCCGCAACTGGGAACGGATGGGCTTCTGGGCAATCAAATCTAATGTGCTGGGGAGAACGGAGATGCGGACCCGCTCCAGCCCTGAGAGCTTCTGAAGGATCTGGTGGCGGCGCTCGTCATCTGCGGAGGGGATGGCCACGATGATTTCCTGAATGTCCATGGCCCGCAGGCGCTCCTTTGCCTGGGCAATGGTCCCTTTGATCTCCACCCCGCGAATGCGTTTGCCTACTTTGCCAGGGTCATCGTCAAAGAAACACTGGACAGAGTACCGGCTGCCAGGATTGCTCTGGAGCTCCTCCAGCAACTGCACGCCAGCGGAGCCTGCACCTACGATGGCCACCGGGACCTGGTGCCCGCCTCTGCGATAGAGCACCCGGCTGCGATAGACACGATACATAAACCGCAGCAGTAGCATTCCCAGGACCCAACTGCCCGCCACGCTGGTGAGCAACAGGAACGAGATTACAGTTTCCAGCAGCTGCCGGGCCAAAACTTCGTAGAGGAAAAAGCCCCCCAAAGCCGCGATTAGCAGAGAAAGATACTCTCGACTTTCCGCGTAACGCCAGAGGCTGTCGTATGTATGCAGCAGCAGCTGGAAGAGCACCGTGCAGCCATAGAGCAGCAGAAAGTTCTGACTGATCTGCAGAGATTGTCCTACGGCATCTCCCAAATTATATCGCAAAGAAAACCAGGAGAAAAAGATAGACAGCACTACGAGAATGAGGCTGTCACACAAAAACAAAAGTGGTTTGCGGAATCGGTTCATCGGGGAAATCACCCTTACAGCAAGATTTCTTGAAAAAATAGGTGCGAACTGCACTGTTTGTCACTATACCATATTTTTTGAGGAAAGAAAAGAGAAAGCAGCGGGAATCACACCATAAAATGATGGATTTTCGGGAAATGCTTCCCGGGCAAAGGAACTCCCACTATGAAGTCATCTCCGGCGGCATCCGTAGTCGCCTGTCCAAAGAGGCCCCGTTATGATAGGGGTTTCCGCTCTGACCTTGCCGGGACGTCCAGCGACTGTGCTGAAAGAGGCGTGCGTGTGCGATAAATTTTACAGGAAAACTAACACCACAGGGGTGTCCTTTTCTTACTATTCAGAAGGTTATTGACACTACGGTTCATATCCCGTCGGAATGGGCTCCTATGACGAAGAGGTCCAGTTTTGCTATCTGCGCCGAAATGAGATGGTTACGCTGAATGCACTGGAGGAGGGAGACTGGGCGCCTCCCACGCCCACCCAGGCCCAGCGTCTGGAAACGCTGGAGCAGGAGAACAGCCTGCTCCGGGCTCAGATCGAGGCCCAGTCCGGGCAGCTGGACTTTTACGAGGACTGCATCGCCGAGATGGCGGCCGTGGTCTACGCGTGAGGGCGGGCTCCGGACCCCAAATATTACAAAACACGATCAAGGAGGAATGAAGTATGATGGCAATGCTCTTTGCCCAGCGGGTGATCCTGGGTAAAACGGACTTCGATCAGGTCCCCGCCAAGCTCAAGGAGGATGTGGCGGCGATCCTGGTGGAGGAATGCGGCCTGCCGGAGCTGGTGCCCGCCGAGTTCGGCGGCACGGCCGGGGCATAAGCACGCGCGCATGAAAATCCCCCCTTCCGTGCAGGAAGGGGGGATTTTTTTCGTGTATGACTGCTTCCGCTCAACGCTTTTTGAACCCTGTGAGGAACAGCAGGGGGAAATAGACGGCAGCTCCCACGGCGGTGTCTGCCGCAAACTGCAAAAGCGGAGAGGAAAACCCATACCAGCGATGGAACAGCACCAGGACCCCTGCCATCACCAGCCCTGCCAGGCACTGGACCAGGAGTTTTTTGCAATAGGCAGGCAGGCGGAGTTGGGGAAACCGGCGGTGCATGGACACGAAGAGCAAAACGGCGCTGATATAGGCGGACAGTGAGGTCCCCAGCGCGATCCCCGCGATGCCCAGCCAGCGGACAAACACCAGACTGAACACGATGTTGCACCCCACGCCGATGGCGCTGTTGCGCATGGGGGTCTTGCTGTCCTGCAGGGCGAAAAACCCACGGGTCAGGATCTCCCGGATACCGGAGGCTACGAACATGGGGGCATAACAGGACAGCACGATGGTGGTATACGCCACGGCTTCCTGTTGGAAATTCCCCCGCTCATAGACGATGGATACGATGTTGGGAGCCGAAAGCACCGTGATGAACGTGACCGGCACCAGTATGGCGGACAAGACGTTCAAACTGCGGTGCAGGGTGGCTCCATAGGTCTCCATATCCCCTGCGGACGCGTCGGAGGTCAGGGTCGGATAGAGGACCGTGGACAGCGATACAATGAGCACATTGATGACGATGCCGCTGAGGGTGTTTCCGTAGCTCAGCGCGGAGAGCGAGCCCTCCGGCAGTGTGGAGCCCAGTGCCTTGTCCACGATGTTGTTGATCTGGACGATGCTGTTGCCCAACAGGATGGGCAGCGTCAACCGGATCAGCTGCCGGGTATCCGGATGGATGGGACTCACGCGAAGCGTGGCGTGAAAGTTGCCCCGGCAGCAGATGACCAGGATCAGGATCTGCACGGCTACGCCCGCAACGATGGTCAGGGTCAGCGTGTCAAGGCTTTGGCGGCTTCCCAGGACCACGGTGACGGCGATGATGACGATATTATAGAGGAGGCCAGCCACCTGTGATCCGATAAACAGCTTTTTGG
>CALXDH010000019.1 GCA_944387015.1 uncultured Oscillospiraceae bacterium | reverse complement strand
GCCTTGATGGCCTCGATCAGCATGGGAGTGACCTTGAACAGGTCGCCGCAGATGCCGTAGTCGGCGATCTCGAAGATGGGAGCGGTGTCGTTCTTGTTCACCGCGATGATGCACTCGGAATCCTGCATGCCGGCCTTGTGCTGGATGGCGCCGGAAATGCCCAGAGCGATGTACACCTTGGGATGCACGGTCTTGCCGGTCTGGCCGACCTGGTGGTCGGCAGACAGCCAGCCGCTGTCGATGGTGGCACGGGAGCCGCCAACAACGCCGCCCAGGACCTCAGCCAGCTCCTCAGCCAGCTTGATGCCGCCCTCGACATCCTTGCTGATGCCGCGGCCAACGGACACGATGTAATCGGCGCCGATCAGGTCCACCAGCTTCTTGGCGGCCTTCACGACCTCCACGACCTCGGTGTGCAGATCGCTCTCGCTCAGCTCGAAAGCGGGCTTGACGATCTCGCAGGCGTCGGCCTTGGCCTGGTCGAAGGGATTCTTCTTCATAACGCCGGGACGCACCGTCGCCATGCAGGGACGGAAGCGGGGGCAGATGATGGTAGCCATCAGGTGACCGCCGAAAGCGGGACGGGTCATCTTCAGGTTCCGGTCCTCCATGTCCCACTTGGTGTTGTCCACGTCCAGGGTGGAGGACTCACGCAGGAACTGGATGTAGTTGGCCACATCCACGTCCAGGTGGGTGCAGTCAGCGCACAGGCCGGTGTGCAGACGGGCCGCGCAGCGGGGGCCCAGGTCACGGCCGATGTTGGTGGCGCCGATCAGGAAGGCCTCGGGCTTCATCTCTTCGATGACGTCGCAGATGACCTTGGCATAGGCGTCGGTGTTGTACACGCTCAGCAGCGGGCTCTCGCACACGATCACCTTGTCGGCGCCGTAGCCGCCCAGCTCCTTGGCAGCGCTCTCGATGCCCTCGCCGCCCAGCAGCAGACCGCACAGGTTCACGCCCAGCTCGTTGGCCAGGTCGCGGCCCTTGGAGATCAGCTCAAAATCGGTGGGCATCAGCTTGCCCTCGCGCTGCTCGCAGAACACCCATACATCCTTGAAAGCAGCGATATCAGCACTGTTGAAGTTAGACATAGTCGTTTATCCCCTTTCTCAGATGATGTGCTTGTCAGCCAGGATCCCGGCCAGCTTCTCACAGGTCTCCTTGCCGTTGCCTTCCAGCATCATGCCGACGCCCTTCTGGGGAGGCGTGAAGCTCTTGAAGATGTTGGTGGGAGAGCCCTTCAGGCCGATGGTGGTAGCATCGATCAGGGGATGATCCTTCAGCTTCTCATAGTCGTAGGTCTCCAGAGGCTTGTTGTAAGTCTCATAGATGCCGCCGATGCTCATGTAGCGGGGATTGTTCAGCTCCTTGATGCAGGTGATCAGGCACGGAGTCTGGACCTTGATGGTCATGTAGCCGTCCTCCAGCATCCGCTTGACGGTGACGGTGTTGCCGTCCTTCTGGATGTCGGCGGCGTAGGTCACCTGGGGCAGGTGCAGCTTCTCAGCGATCTGGGGACCGACCTGGGCGGTATCGCCGTCGATGGCCTGACGGCCGCAGAGCACCACGTCGTCCTTCTCCACGCCGATCTTGTTGATGGCGGCAGCCAGGATCTGAGAGGTCGCATAAGTATCGGAGCCGCCGAACTCACGGGCGGAGACCAGAACAGCCTCATCCGCGCCCATGGCCAGCGCTTCACGCAGCATGCCGGCAGCGGGAGCAGGGCCCATGGTGACCACAACGACCTTGCAGCCGGTGGCGTCCTTGATCTTCAGGGCAGCCTCCAGGGCGTTCATGTCGTCGGGGTTGGTGATGGTCTGCATAGATGCACGGTTCAGCGTACCGTCGGGATTGACGGCCACCTTGCCGGAGGTATCGGGGACCTGCTTAATACTGACAATGATCTTCATGTTAACCTTTACCTCCTATTTTACTTCACGCCCAGGCGGCTGGAAATGACCATGCGCTGGACCTCGGATGTACCCTCATAGATCTCGGTGATCTTGGCGTCGCGCATCATGCGCTCCACGGGATACTCACGGGTGTAGCCATAGCCGCCGAACAGCTGGACGGCACGGCGCGTGACATCGGAGGCAGCCTCAGCGGCAAAGAGCTTGGCCATAGAGGCGTCCATGGAGTAATCCTCATGGTTCTGCTTCTTCATCGCGGCGGCATAGACCAGGTACTGAGCAGCCTGCATACGGGTATGCATATCCGCCAGCTGGAACTGGGTGTTCTGGAACTGGCTCAGACGCTTGCCGAACTGAACACGCTCCTTGGTGTACTTGATGGCCTCTTCCACAGCGCCCTCGCCCAGGCCCAGAGCCTGCGCGGCAATGCCGATACGGCCGCCGTCCAGGGTCTGCATGGCGATCTTGAAGCCCTTGCCTTCCTTGCCCAGCAGGTTCTCCTTGGGAACGATGCAGTCCTCAAAGATCAGGTCGCAGGTGGAGCTGCCGCGGATGCCCATCTTCTTCTCATGCTTGCCCTGAGAGAAGCCGGGGAAGTCCTTCTCCACGATGAAAGCGGAGATGCCGTGGTTGCCCTTGGACTTATCGGTCATGGCGAACACCACGAAGGTATCGGCCACGTTGCCGTTGGTGATGAAGCACTTGGAGCCGTTGAGGACATAGTGATCGCCCTCCAGAACAGCGGTGGTCTGCTGGCCGGAAGCGTCGGTACCGGCGTTGGGCTCGGTCAGACCGAAGGCGCCCAGCTTACGGCCGGAGAGCAGGTCGGGCAGATACTTGCGCTTCTGCTCCTCAGTGCCGTGCTCAAAGATGGGAGCGCAGCAAAGAGAGGTGTGAGCAGAGACGATAACGGCTGTGGTGCCGCACACCTTGGCCAGCTCCTCCACGCACATGGCATAGGAGAGCACGTCGCCGCCGGCGCCGCCGTACTCCTTGGGGAAATAGATGCCCAGCATCCCCAGCTTGGCCATCTTTTCGACGGTCTCCATGGGGAAACGCTCCTGCTCGTCGAGTTCCTCGGCCAGAGGCTTAACCTCGTTCTCTGCAAACTCGCGGTACATCTTACGGAGCATCTGCTGCTCGTTTGTCAGATGAAAATCCATACCACTTACTCCTTTTTACTTAATGGATAAACGCGGATGCGCTTACTTGGAATAGTCGTAGAAGCCCTTGCCGGTCTTCTTGCCCAGCAGACCGCCGCGGACCATCTTGCGCAGCAGCAGAGCGGGACGATACTTGGAGTCGCCGGTCTCGTTGTACAGCGTCTCCATGATGGCCAGGCACACGTCCAGGCCGATGAAATCGCCCAGAGCCAGGGGGCCCATGGGATGGTTGGCGCCCAGCATCATGGCCTTGTCGATGTCAGCCACGGAAGCAACGCCGGTCTCCACCAGGCCGATAGCCTCGTTGATCATGGGGATCAGGATCTTGTTGACCACAAAGCCGGGAGCCTCAGCGACCTCGACGGGATCCTTGCCGATCTCCTGGGACAGCTTGTAGACAAAGTCGAAGGTCTCCTGGGTGGTGTTGGCGCCCCGGATGATCTCCACCAGCTTCATGCTGGGGACGGGGTTGAAGAAGTGCATGCCGATGACGGGGTGGTTCAGACCGTTGCCCATCTCGGTGATGGACAGAGAGGAAGTGTTGGAAGCGAAGATGGTCTCGGGCTTGCACATGGCATCCAGCTCATGCAGCAGCTCCTTCTTGGTGGCCATGTCTTCCTTGACGCACTCGATCACCAGATCGGCGTCGGCAGCAGCGGACTTCTCCTCCACCAGCACATTGGCCAGCAGCGCATCCACAGCCTCCTGGGTCATCTTGCCCTTTGCCACCCGCTTGGCAAGAGACGCAGCCAGCTTGTCCTTATGCTTCTGAGCGGAAGCGACGGAGCTTGCATACATCAAAGCGGTATGGCCCTTCGCGGCAAAAACCTGTGCAATGCCGCTGCCCATGGTACCTGCGCCAAAAATTGCTACCTTCATGTTCGTTCCTCCTGTTTTAATAAAGTACGATTTGCTCGGATTGTACCTGCATGATAGAGCGTTTCCGGCCGCCGTGCCCATGCCCTTTGCCGCCGGAAAATTCGCGGTGGAAAACAGACGTCGGCTGACATTGCCAATTTGCTCACAATCTTTATTATAGGGTGCTCCCTTCGTTTTATCAAGTCTTATTTGCATGGGAAAGACCCTCTTTTTCGCTTTTTTACACTTCACACAAATTATCCGGTCGTTTTTATGCGATTTTGTTAAGCCCTTAACAGGACGGCGCATTTCCCACCCCGGGAAACTCCCAATCTCTGCCGGAAAATCCATTTGCAGCTTCCCGCTTCCTGTGTTACAATGGGCAAGCTACCACAATTTCTTGTGGAATTTGACACAACAACGATCCCAGGAGGACGCGAGCATGCGCATGCGGAAAAAGAAAAATCTGATCCCCCGGATGGAGCGGTGTGCCGACCGCCTGATCCGGGATCCCTATGACCGTCGGGGCAAGTGGCGGGAGCTGATGCCCACTGCCCGGGAACTGCGGGTGGAGCTGGGCTGCGGAAAGGGCCGCTTTACCGCCGGGACCGCGGCGGCAGAGCCGGACGTGCTCTTCATCGCCGTGGAAATGGTGCCGGACGCCATGGTGGTGGCCATGGAGCGGTGTGTCCGGGAGGGGCTGGACAATGTGTTCTTCGTGGACGCCAACGCCAACCAGCTGCCCTACTTCTTCGCCCCCGGCGAAGTGGACCGGATCTACATCAACTTCTGTGATCCCTGGCCCAGCAAGCGCCACGCCAAACGCCGCCTGACCCACCGGAACTTTTTGAAGCTCTACCGGCAGGTTTTGAAGGAAGGCGGCCAGATCCACTTCAAGACCGACAACCAGCCCCTGTTCGAGTTTTCTGTGGAGGAGATCCCCCAGTTTGGCTTTGAACTCTCCGAGGTGACCCGCAACCTCCACGAAAACGGCCCTGTGGGCGTTATGACAGACTACGAGGCAAAGTTCCACGAGCTGGGCCAGCCCATCTGCCGGTGCGTGGCCACCATGGTCCCCTGGGAAGAGCCCTTCCCCACCGACCCGGAGATCGTGGCAGAGCAGTGGCTGGATACCTTTGCCGTCAACGTGTCGGAGGCAGAGCTGGGGGTCCATGTGCTGGCAGAGGGAAATTACCTCTGGCACATCTTCTCCTGGAACCTGGTGCCCTGCCTGAGCGGAGACGAGGCCCGGCAGGCATTGAAGGCACACGCCGGCGACGAGCTGTATCTATTTTATAATGAGTATCCCCCGGAGGATGTTCCCCAGGTACGTCCCGTGACGTTGGAGGAGCTGGAAGCTATCCCCACCGACCAGGGCGCCAGTCCCGGCACTGACTGGTATGTGGTGGACCGGAACTTTACCTGGACTTATGTCCAGACCCACGAGGAGGACTGCGGTCCCTACTTCTGTGAAGCCCCAAAAGCATAAAAAAGCGTCTCCCAGCTGCTTAGAGCCGGGAGACGCTTCTTTTATTTCAGGAAAGCATCATCGATCAGCACGGTGGAGCCGAAGGCCAAGGCCGCACACTGCTGCCCCGACGGGAAAACCCGTCACTGCGTAGGCAATCGCCCCCAGCAGTTCGCTGCCCCGATTCAGGCACAGCACGGCCAGCCAAGCCAAAACAGACACCGCCGCGCTGATGGCAGTGACACGCCAGCCGTCGGTCCTGGACCGTCTGGAAAAGCGCACCATGACGCCCCCAAGAAACAGCGGCAGCATCACCGGCAGGATATAGAGGAGATTGAGCAGTTGTTCCTTCATCAAAAGCTCCTTTCCCGCAAAGGTGTAAATGGTACGTCTCTTTTCATTTTAGCAGATACGGCGGTCCTGTCAAACAAAAAACGCGCTCTGGGTTTGTCCAGAGCGCGCTTTTTCTCTGCATGTAAAATCAGAGGAAATCAGGCCTTCTTGGCGATCTCGGTGAGCTGGGTGAAGGCAGCGGGATCGCTGATGGCCAGCTCGGAGAGCATCTTGCGGTTGATCTCGATGCCGGCGGTCTTCAGGCCGTGCATGAAGCTGGAGTAGTTCATGCCGTTCATCTTGCAGGCAGCGGAGATCCGGGTGATCCACAGGGAACGGAAGTCACGCTTCTTCAGCCGACGGCCGGTGTAAGCGTAGCTCAGGGACTTCATGACCGCCTGGTTGGCGACACGGAAGTGCTTGGACTTGGAACCCCAGTAGCCCTTGGCCATCTTCAGGGTCTTATTTCTTCTCTTGCGCGTCATCATCGCGCCCTTAACTCTAGCCATTGTAAAAGCCTCCTATTTCTAACGTATCGTTGTCTTACTTGTAGGGGATCATCTTGCGGACAGCGTCCATATTGGTGGCATCCGCATAGCCGCCGGCACGCAGACGACGAGTACGCTTGGTATCCTTCTTGGTGAGGATGTGGCTCTTGAAGGCCTTGGCGCGCTTAACCTTGCCGGTCTTGGTGAGGTTGAATCTCTTCTTTGCACCACTGTGGGTTTTCAGCTTAGGCATGTTGGTTGCTCCTTCCGTGTGTTTGAAAAATCAAATGTTACTTGCCAGTCTTGGGAGAGAGGAAAATGGACATCATCCGGCCTTCCAGCTTGGGGGCCTTGTCCAGATTGGCGACTTCGGCACACTGTTCAGCAAAACGCTCCAGCAGGTCACGGCCGATCTCGGTATGGGCCATCTCCCGGCCGCGGAAGCGGACGGAGACCTTGACGCGATTGCCATCGGCAATGAACTTCTGGGCATTTTTCAGTTTGGTGTTGAAATCTCCAATGTCGATGCCCGGAGACATGCGGATCTCTTTGATTTCCACCACGTGCTGGTTCTTTCTGGCTTCCTTCTCCCGCTTGCTCTGCTCGAACCGGAACTTTCCGTAGTTCATCAGCTTGCAGACAGGGGGCATCGCCTGCGGAGAGATCTTGACCAGATCCAAGCCCTGCTCGTCGGCGATTCTCAGCGCGTCTGCGGGCGCCATGATGCCCAGCTGTTCTCCCTGGGAGCCAATCAGGCGGATTTCCTTGTCAGAGATATCCTCATTGAGTTCATGCACTAATTTACTAATGACCAAAGCACCTCCTTGTAAAAATCACAAAACGCGGATACCAAGCCTGGCATCCGCGCAACAACAAACCACCATAGCGGCGGTCTGATAACGACGTTGTAAACCTCTTTGCCTTGGGCGGGAGGTGAGGCGGATGCAACCTGCCTTCTTTGTTTTGCGGATTAAGTATACCAGCCGTTTCTTCATTTGTCAACCCCTTTTTATTTTCTGAATTTGGTATATTTGGCGGAAGCGCTGTCCATACTACCCTCTGTACGCAGGCAACCAGGAAAGGAGGTGTTGTTATGCAGAATCGTGAGAACAACCGCGGCAACCAGAACCAGCAGACCCGGGAGAACTCCCAGTCCCAGCGGGAAAACCGCAACCAGGGCCAGAAGGAAAGCCGTAAGTGATCCCGTGTTTTTGAGCTGTGCGGCGGGCCTCGTGCCCGCCGCACAGCTTTTTTCTGTCCTCTTTTTTCCGCTTCCTCTGGTATTTTCCCCCATTTCGTAGTATTCTGAAAAGAACATTGCTGAAAGGAATCAGAATCTGCGTATGGAACGACACGATAAGCACCTGGGGTGGCTCTTCGCCTCTTTTACCGTTCTGGTGTGGGGATCCACCTTCATCTCCAGTAAAAAGCTGCTGCAGCTCTACACCCCCTCCCAGATCATGCTGATGCGCTTTTTGCTGGCCTATGCCGCATTGTGGCTGCTGCGGCCCAGACGAATGAAGCTCTCCCCGCGGGAGGAGGGAGCCTTTTTGCTGATGGGCCTTGCCGGCTGTTCTCTCTACTTCTATACGGAAAACACTGCCCTCACCCACACGCTGGCCGCAAACGTCAGTATCATCGTGGCGGCAGCTCCCATCTTCACCGCCATCCTGGCCCACTTCGCCGGGGAGGAGCGGTTCTCCCGCCGGACACTGCTGGGATTTCTCATTGCCTTCACGGGAGTGATCCTGGTGGTATTCAACGGTGCTTTTGTCTTGAAGCTGGACCCCCGGGGCGATCTGCTGGCGCTGGGCGCCGCCGCCTGCTGGGCAGTCTATTCCATCCTGCTGCGGCGGATGGGCGGCCGGCACGATCCCCTTCTGGTGACCCGGCGGACGCTGTTCTGGGGAACCGTCACCGCCATCCCCATCGTGCTGCTGGAGGGCGCCCCCTTCCCCACCGCGCCGCTGGCCACGCCGGCCATCGCCGGGAATCTCCTGTTCCTGGGACTCATCGGCAGCGGACTTTGCTACGTGCTCTGGAACCACACCGTCCGGCTGCTGGGGGTGGTGTCCGCCAACAACTTCATCTACCTCATTCCCTTTGTCACCATTGTGGCGGCAGCCCTCTTCCTGGACGAAACCATCTCTCCCATCGCCATCTTGGGCGCCGCCCTCATCACCGCAGGCGTTGTGGTGACGCAGCGGGAGACGCCCCTGCTCCGCCGCCCCACCGGCTGCCGGTCCAACTGAGGAGGCATTGGGATGGAAAATCTGGTTCTTTCCTTCACTGTGGTGTTTCCCCTTTTTGTCCAGCTGGTGCTGGGCTACGGACTCAAACGCATCAAACTGCTGGATGACCACACGCTGGGCGTCTGCAACAAACTGGTGTTCCGGGTGTTTTTGCCCTGTCTGCTGTTTTTGAACGTCTACCGTGCGGACCTTGCTCAGGTATTCAACGCCCGGCTGCTGGCTTGGGCGGCAGCCGCCATCTTCATGAGTTTCTGCGCGCTGATGGTCCTGATCCCCCTCTTTGAAAAGGACCCCAAAAAACGGGGCGTCCTGGTACAGGGCATCTTCCGCAGCAACTTTGCGCTCTTCGGCGTGCCGGTAGCCGTCTCCCTCTTCGGTCAGGAAAACAGCGGCGTGGCCTCTATTTTGACGGTAGTGGTCATCCCCATGTTCAATATGCTCTCCGTGGTAGCACTGGAGGTATTCCGGGGCGGAAAGCCCAATGCCGGACGGATGCTGCTGGGCATCGCGAAGAATCCCCTCATTCTCTCCACCCTGACGGGATTGCTGTTGTTGCTGCTGGATGTGTCCCTTCCCCAGGTCTTGGTGGACGCCCTGGACGACATCTCTCAAGTGGCGACGCCGCTGTCTCTGGTGGTTCTGGGCGGGTCCTTCGAGTTCTCCAAGCTGCGGGGCAGCCTTCGGGAGATGGCCATAGGCGTTCTGGGACGGCTGGTCGTGGTCCCCGCCGTATTCCTGCCTCTCTTCGCCGTTCTCGGGTTCCGGGGCGCGGAGATGGGGGCCGTGCTGGTGATGCTGGCCTCCCCCACGGCAGTCTCCTCGTTCCCCATGGCCATTGAGATGGACGCCGACGGCACCCTGGCCGGGCAGATTGTAGTTGGCACCACCCTCTTTTGTATCGTGACGCTGTTCTTCTGGATCTTCCTCCTCAAGGAACTGGGATGGATGTGACGGAAAAGCCCCCTCCGCCGAAGCGGAGAGGGCTTTTTTCATGGGTTCCCATCAGGAGGCGGACGTCAGCTTTAATCCCACGATGCCCACCAACAGCAATGCTGCAAAAAACATCCGGGCCGCCGTGGCCGGTTCCCGAAAGACCAGGATCCCCACCGCCACGGACCCCAGCGCCCCGATACCGGTCCAGATGGCATAAGACGTACCCAGCGGCAGCGTCTTCATCGCCTGAGAGAGGAATGCAAAACTGGCCAGCATCCCCACGATCGTCAGCCCGGACCAGCCCAGCTTGGAAAATCCCTCTGAGAACTTGAGCGCGGTGGACCAGACCACCTCCAGAATCCCCGCCAGAATCAAATAACCCCATGCCATAAAAATCCCTCCAACATCAAAATAAGGCGTTTGCCCCATGCATCTCCAAGGCCTGCCGATGCATGAAACAAACGCCTTTCATCCACCCGGCGGCGGATGAACCGTTTTATTCTTTTTCTCGTTCGTTGACGTAAAATGCGGCTTATCTGCTCCTACGCCGCCTTCCACCGAAGGCCCAACGCGTAGCCCCAGTGAAATACCCAGACGATGGACAGCAAAAAGAGGTTCAGCAATCCATAGCCGAAAAGTACACCGGTAACAAAGCGCCGTCCGTTTTTGCTCTCATACGCGGTACATAGCTGCACCAGGCCGTCAGCTACCAACGGGACCAGCAGCAGTGCCGAAACCGCCGCACCTGGATGCCAGAATCCGAAGCTGCACGCCGACGTCAGCATCCCCACAAGCTCCCCCGTACAGCGGGCGCAGATGGGAAAGGGCTGTCCGTGATAGTGAAACGAGCGCTCCGGCCGACAGTGACAGCCAAAGACGATGGGCAGCCACTTATACAGCCATGCTTTTGCCTTAGTACATCGCAACGCCCACACCGACCACGGCCGCCAATACATAGAAGAGCACGTACACGATCACCGATACCAGCGCGCCGATGCCTGCCGCCTTACTGGTCTTGGGCTTGGTATCCCGCCAGACCAGGAACAAAACCAGACCCACGATCGGGATGCAGCATCCCAGCAGTCCCCACAGAAAACCGCCTTCATCCTTCGTCGTCTGCGGATTGTTATTCTGGATCGTTCCACACTCCGGGCACACATTCGCTCCGTCGTCGATCCTCGCACCGCAATGCTTACAATATGCCATGTACTCCGCCTCCCTTTCGTTTCTTCTCTCTCCCTGTGCTTCAGGGATATTCTTATTCTAGGAGACGAATACTTCCCTGTCAACCTTCTTGCGCCGTTTTCTCCCCGCATTTTCCTTCTTTTTACAAAAAAGGCCGCCGTTCAAGAAACGGCGGCCTTTTCAATTCGGATATGCTTACTTGCTCAGAGCCTCGTCAATGGCCTTGGCAGCGGTCTTGCCGGCACCCATGGCCAGGATCACGGTAGCCGCGCCGGTGACGGCGTCGCCGCCGGCGTAGACATTGGCCCGGGACGTCAGGCCGTCCTCGTTGACCACGATGCCGCCCTTCTTGTTGATCTCCAGGCCCTCGGTGGTGGATTTGATCAGGGGGTTGGGGCTGGTGCCCAGTGCCATGATGACACAATCCACATCGATCTCAAACTCGCTGCCGGGGACCTCGATGGGACGGCGGCGGCCGGAGGCGTCCGGCTCACCCAGCTCCATCTTGATGCAGCGGATCTTGTTGACATCGTCATTCTCATCGGCAAGGATCTCCACGGGGTTATTGAGGGTCTTGAAGATGATGCCCTCTTCCTCCGCGTGCTCCACCTCTTCCTTACGGGCGGGGAGCTCCTCCATGCCGCGGCGATAGACGATGTAGACCTCGGCGCCCAGCCGCTTTGCGCAGCGGGCAGCGTCCATAGCCACGTTGCCGCCGCCCACGACTGCCACGCGCTTGGGGTGGATGATGGGGGTGTCGGAATCAGGCTTATAGGCCTTCATCAGGTTGATCCGGGTCAGGAACTCATTGGCAGACAGAACGCCCTTATAGTTCACGCCGGGAATATCCATAAACATAGGCAGGCCAGCGCCGGAGCCGATGAACACGGCCTCGAAGCCCATCTCATTTTGCAGCTCGTCGATGGAAACGGTGCGGCCGATGACGGTGTCGGTGGCGATGGTGACGCCCAGCGCCTTCAGGCCGTCCACTTCCTTCTGAACGATGGCCTTGGGCAGACGGAACTCGGGGATGCCGTAAACCAGCACGCCGCCGGCCAGGTGCAGCGCCTCAAACACGGTGACGTCATACCCCTTCCGGGCCAGGTCGCCGGCGCAGGTCAGGCCTGCCGGGCCGGAGCCGATGACCGCCACCTTGTGGCCGTTGGAAACGGGCTTTTCCGGTGCGGCGGTGCAGTGAGCGTTGTGCCAGTCGGCCACGAACCGCTCCAGACGGCCGATGCCCACGGGCTCGCCCTTCTTGCCCCGGACGCAGTACTTTTCGCACTGGCTCTCCTGGGGGCAGACACGGCCGCACACGGCGGGCAGAGCGCTGGTGGCGGAGATGATCTGATAGGCCTCTTCAAAGTTGCCCTTGGCCACCTCGGCGATGAATTCGGGGATATGTACCATGACAGGGCAGCCGCTCATGCAGGGCTTATTCTTGCAGTTCAGGCAGCGCTGGGCCTCGTCCAGAGCCTGCTCCTCGGTGTAGCCCAGTGCCACTTCCTCAAAGTTCTTGTTGCGGACGTTGGGGTCCTGGGAGGGCATGGGATTTTTCGTTAAAGACATATTGGCCATGGTTATTCGGCCTCCTTCTTGAACAGGTTGCAGGTCTCCTCATACTTGTGGGCCTCATACTCCCGGTACATCTGGTTGCGCTTGACCGCCAGATCCCAGTCTACCTTATGGCCGTCGAAGTCGGGGCCGTCCACGCAGGCGAACTTCATCTCGCCGCCCACGCTCAGCCGGCAGCCGCCGCACATGCCGGTGCCGTCGATCATGATGGGGCTCATGGAGACGGTGGTGGGGATGCCGTAAGGCTCCGTGGTCTTGGAGACGAACTTCATCATGACCATGGGGCCGATGGCGAAGACCTCGTCATACTGGTTGCCGGCATCGATGAGCTCCTTGAGCGCGTCGGTGACCAGGCCCTTCTGGCCGTAGGAGCCATCGTCGGTGCAGACCTTCAGGACGCTGCTGGCCTTGCGGAACTCGTCCTCCAGGATCACCAGGTCCTTGTTCTTGAAGCCGATGACCGCGTGGACCTCGGCACCGCAGTCATGGAACTTCTTCAAGACCGGGTACGCAATGGCGCAGCCGACACCGCCGCCCACCACGCAGACCTTCTTCTTGCCCTCGGTCTCCGTGGCCTTGCCCAAAGGACCGACAAAATCCTGCAGGCAGTCGCCCTCGTTGAGGTGGCTGAGCTTTTCGGTGGTAGCGCCCACGGTCTGAACAATGATGGTAACAGTGCCCTTTTCAGGGTCGTAGTTATTGATCGTTATGGGGATCCGCTCGCCCTGCTCGTCCACCCGCAGAATGATGAACTGGCCGGGCTGTGCCTTCTTAGCGATCAGGGGTGCCTCGATCTCATACAGAGTGACTGTGGGCCGGAGCGCCTCTTTTCTCACGATACGATACATACTGTTCCTTCTTTCCCGAATGATCGAATGATTGTTTTCTATCGGACCTGTATCCTTCGGCGTGACACATTGTTGATATTTTAACACGCCCGGGAATCCCCGTCAATGCGTTTTCTCCGTCAGACTGCCAAATTTTTAACGTACTTTTTAGAAGTTTTGTGAAACCGGATTTTCTCAGCCGCCGCAGAGGGTAAACTGCCGTCCTTCCGACTGGACAACGCCCTCTTCCCGCAGCCGCTTGAGCTCCCGCATCATGGCGCTGCGGTCGGTGGCGATGTAGTCTGCCAGCGTGCTGAGAGAAAACGGCAGCGTAAAGGTCTCCTCCCCGGCCTTGTCCGCCAGCTGGCGGAAATAGCACAGCAGCTTTTCCCGGATGGACCGCCGGGAGAGCACATCCACCCGCTCGGAGAGGGCCTGGGCCTTATCGCTCATCAGCCGCAGCATGTTCTGCACCAGCAGGCTGTGGTGGGTGCAGGCCCGCTCACACCGTTTGAGGATATGGGGGTAGTCGATAAAGAGCACATCGCAGGACGTACGGCAGATAACCTCCAGGCTGTCTCCGTTGGAAGTGGCAAAGGCCAGCGTCCGGCCAAAGACACCGCCGGGCCCCAGCTCCTCCATCACTGTGGAAACGCCCTCCTCGTCGATCCGGATCAGCGAAGCGCTCCCCCGCTCCACGATCCCCACTGCGTTGTTGGTGGGCATCGTAAAATCGTAGATCAGCTCATCGGACCGAAACGACTTCTGAACCGCCTGGAAACAGTGCAGCATCGCACAGTAGCTCTCATAGGAGATTCCCTGGAACAGCGGGCTCTTTTCCAGCTCCTCTCTGGTCAGCATCGTGACCGTCCCCCTTTCTGAAATGTTGCATATATCACGCGCCATTAGCATAGCAGGCCCGCCGCCAAATGTAAAGGGGGCAGCGGGTCAAACTTCATAAATTATTCACCATTTTTCCGAACCTTTCCTGTATACTATGTTCAGAAGGCCGGAGAGGCCAAATACGGGCGGTCATCCGCTTGAAGAAATGAGGCAACGATGTGAACATTGCGTATTTTCTGCTCCCCAAAAACAGCGTCGCCTATCTGTATGATGACTATACCTTTCGTCAGGGCCTGGAAAAAATGCGCTACCACGGTTACACCGCCATCCCTGTGATCACCCGCAGCGGAACCTATGTGGGCACCGTCAGTGAGGGGGACTTCCTCTGGCAGCTCCTCTCCGACGAGACCAAGCAGCAAAAGGCTCTTTCCATGAAGGACATGGAGCATCTTCGTATCCGCGACATCCTCAGAGGCAACCACTATCCCCCCGTGCGCATCACCGTCAGCATGGAAGAACTGATGCAAAGCGCCATGAACCAGAACTTTATCCCTGTGGTAGATGATCTGGGCAAATTCACCGGCATCGTCACCCGCAAAGACATCATCCGCTATTATGCCGGCAAGCAGCAATCGCTGGTGCAGCCGTCTCTGCGGAAGATCGTATGACCCTTACATCCAACATCTGCTTTCATTGGCGGCAGGGCAAATGCCCTGCCGCCTTTTTCTGTCCACACGGCTTACAGCGCAATGCTGGTACCAGCCCGCAGGAAGTATAGCTCCCGCCGCACCACCGGCCGCTCCAGCACCCGCTCCAGTGCCCGGCTGTATGCCTCCAGCTGGGGGCGGTACTGCTCCGCCCGGCGGCGGACCTCCGCGTCCGTCAGTACCCGGTCGGTCTTGAAATCCACCACCGTGATCCCGTCCTCCGTCTCAAAGCAGCAGTCCACCACGCCCTGGAGCAAAATGGTCTCCCCCGCCGCGGCGTCCGGGTCGTAGTCCCGGGCATCCATCAAGAGGGTGAAGGGATACTCCCGCCGGACATTTTGACCCCGGTGGATCTCCTCTGCCAGCGGCGAGCGGAGAAACCGCTCCAGCGCTTCCCGGTCCACCGCAGCGGCCTGTTCGACCGTCAGCAGCCCTCGCAGGCACAGGGATTCCACCTGGCCCGCCACATCCAGATCAGAAAAGTCCAGATACTGAAGCACCAGATGGGTGGCAGTGCCCTGCTCCGCCGCCGTCAGGCCCTGGCGTTCCTGCCGGAACCGGGGCTGGGACAAGGGGCGGAGATAAGGGGTGTGGTGGGCGTTCTGGGAGATTTCCTCATCCAGCGGGCGGCCCTTGAGCTGGGTGGCTGTCACCTTGGCCGGCAGCAGCGTCTCCCGCTGGTAGGGGTAAACGAATTCCAGCAGCGCCGGGTCAAAGGTCTCCGCCCCCTCCTCCGTCTCCAAAGATACCGCCGGATGGGGCCGGGCCCGGAACTCCTCACTGTCGTGGCAGAACACCTGCCAGGGAGCGGTATCGCCTTCATAGAGACACTCCAGCTCCACGCCCGCCAAATCCCGCAGCGGCTGCGCCTCAGGGCGGCACAGCAGCGGCAGCAGCAGCCACTCTCCGAAGGTCCGGCAGGACGCCACCGTCTCCGGCTTCACCGGACAGGACGCCACCGCCGCCAGCTTCTGCAGGCGGCTTTCCGCGTGGTAGAGGGCATCCACCAGGATCAGCTTCTCCTTGGGCCGGGTCATGGCCACGTACAGGATCCGCTGCTCCTCGGAGAGGTTCTCCCGCCGGAGCTTTTCCTGAATGGCCATCCGGGCCAGCGTGGGGTACTGGATCTTCCGCGCAAGATCCACCCGCTTGGGACCCAGGCCCATGGTCGGATGCACCAGCACCGGCGTATCGAAGTCCTGCCGGGAGAACACATGGTCCAGATCCGCCAGGATCACGATGGGAAATTCCAGTCCCTTGGACTTGTGGATACTCATGAGGCCCACACCCGCCGCGGCGGAGGGCCCCCGGGTGGCGGGAGCCTGTCCCTCCTCCAGAAGCCGCCGCAGCTGGGTCACAAAGGCAAAGAGGCCCCGGTAACCGCTGCTTTCAAACTGCTCGGCATGTTCCGTCAGGGCGATCAGGTTCTCCCGCCGCTCCGCGCCGCTGTCCATGGCACCGAAAACGCCCAGGATGTTCAACGTGTTGTACAGGTGCCACAGCAGGTGGTGGACACTCATGTCCCGCCCCGCCAGCCGCAGTTCCGAGAGAGTCTGCAAAAACGCTTTGCAGTCCTCGCCTTCATCTACGGCCAGTGCGTCATAGAAATCCCCCTGAGGGCATCCCGCCCGGATCATGGCCAGCCGGTCCGGCGTGAAGCCGAACAGCGGGGAGCGCAGCACCGCGATCAGCGGCACATCCTGGCGGGGATTGTCGATGATCTCCAGAAGGCCCATGACCACGCTGATCTCCATAGTGTGGAAAAAGTCCCCGCTCTCCTCAAAGGAACAGGGAACGTCCCGCTCTGCCAAGGCCTGGGCATAGGCCGCCTTCCGGCTGCCGGGGGAGCGCATCAAAATCACAAAGTCCTCCGGCCGGCACGGACGCAGCGTCCCATCCTCGCCGGTGACAGGATACCCCTCGTCCAGCAGCGTCCGGATCCGGCCCGCCACGAACCGGGCCTCCGCCGTCAGCTTCTTCACCGGCCGGTCCTCTTCGCCGGAGCGCTGGCGGGCACAGATCAGGTGAAACTCCGTGTCGCAGTCGTGGCGCTCCGGGTAGTACTCCGCACCGAAGTGGAGCGCCTCATCCTCGCCGTAGTCCATCTCTCCCATCTCCTGGGAGAGGATGTTGGAAAAGATGAAGTTGGCCGCGTCCAGGATCTCCCGCCGGGAGCGGAAATTCTTGGAGAGCAGGATCTTCCGCTCCTCGCCGTCGGCGGCCTCCTCATAGGAGCGGAAGCGGTTGTACTTTTCTAGAAAGATGGTAGGGTCCGCCAGGCGGAAACGGTAGATGCTCTGCTTGACGTCGCCCACGGTGAAGATGTTTTGTCCGTCCCGGGACACCGCCCGGAAGATGGCGTTTTGCACCTCGTTGGTATCCTGGTACTCGTCCACCAGGATCTCCTGATACCGGGCCGCCACCTGGGTGCCCAGCTCCGTGGGGCCGCCGCCCGGCGCCACCAGCAGCCGCAGAGCCAGGTGCTCCTGGTCGGAGAA
Organism: uncultured Oscillospiraceae bacterium; assembly: GCA_944387015.1. GTDB lineage: Bacteria > Bacillota > Clostridia > Oscillospirales > Oscillospiraceae > Oscillibacter. The sequence continues at coordinate 27,269 of CALXDH010000019.1, read as the reverse complement.
GTCCGCGCTGTTGCGCCGCAGCTTTTCCCGGCGGTACTGCTCCGCGAAGGTCTCCGTCAGCTCCAGCAGGGCGATCATGGCCGGGGCCACCGCCCGCAGGTCTTCCATGGCCTCCTCCCCGCTGACATCCAGCAGGGCGTCCATCCGCTTCTTCTCCTCCTTGGCGCCCTCCCACACCCGCTTGAGGGCCACCACAGCAGGCTCTTCGCTCCGGCCCCGGGGCGTGGTCAGCCGGGGGAACACCACCGCGTCCGCCGCTTGCCGGGCTCCTTCCCAGCTCTCGCTTTTGGCCAAGGCATCAAAAGAGAACGATGCCGTCAGGAACTTTTCTCCGTAGCCCCGGGAGAGGGCCTCGTCTCCCTCCGTCCGGGCGGCGGCACTGCGCAGCAGTCCCGCCCAGTGTCCTGCCTTCCGGCGCAGGCCCCCCAGTAATTCCCGGGCGTATGCCGTCTCGTCAAAGCTGCCGGTGAGCTCGCTCCACGCCGACCGGTTCTCCCGCAGCCACTTCTCCGGGTCCGCGTGGCTCTGGAGCTTATCGTATAGCTCCAGCACCAGCTCCGCCAGGGCGGTGTCGTCCCGACCGGCACCCAGCGTATCCGCCAGCTGCTCCCGGCCCGGGTCCAGTTCCTCGTAAAACGCCTCCAGCGTCCGCTCCAGTACCCGGGTGCGCAGCAGCTTGGCCTCGCTCTCGTCCAGCACCCGGAAATCCGCCGTCAGGGCGTGGCGCTGCCCCTCCTCCGCCAGGAGGTGGGTGCTCTCCCGCAGCAGCGCCGTGCAGAAGGCGTCCACCGTCTTGATGTCTGCCCGGTACACCCGCAGCACCTGCCGCTTGAGATGCTGGTCCCCTGGCTGCTGGGCCAGGCGCTTGGTCAGTTCTGCGGCGATCTTGCCCCGCAGCTCCGCCGCGGCGGCCTTGGTATAGGTGATGATGAGGAAGTCATCCACATTGCAGTGCTCCTCCGTCACGTAGCGGAAGAGCCGCTCCACCAGCACCTTGGTCTTGCCGGAACCGGCGGCGGCGGACACCAGCAAACTGCCGCCCCGGTTCTCCACCACCGCCTGCTGCTGGGGCGTCAGGGTCACCTTTGCCATGTTACTTGTCGCCTCCTTCCTCATCTTCCCGTTCCAGTTCGTCCCAGAATTCCTCCGGCTTCACCGGCAGGATATAGCGCAGGTGATCGCCGTCCCGGCCGTCCTGGAAATGGCAGGCCGGCGCCCAGTCGCAGTACTGGCAGTAGCTGTCCTCCTCGCTGTGGCAGCAGGGGTCCGCGTCGATGTTGCCCTGCCGGACTTCCCGTCCGATCTGCCGCACCAGCTTGTCCACATACCGCCCAAGCTTTCCCAACCGGGCCGCCGAGGCGATGGAGCCGGAGATGCTGCCGTCCTTCCCCACCCGCACCGGCAGGAAGTGGGGCTCCTGCAGCGACTCGTGCTCCATGGCCTGGAGCACCTCCGGGTCCGAGAGCAGCAGGCCCGACCGGCGCAGCTGCTTTTCCCGCTCCCGCCGCAGCTTCTCCGGCGGGATGTTCCGCTCCGCGGAGAGGATCTCATCCCGGGCGGGCAGATACAGAACCCCCGCCGGTTCGATCTCACGGCCGAAGTGCTGCGCCCCCTCCTTTTGCAGGGCGAAGAGGTAGAGCAGCATCTGGATGTCCAGTCCCATCCGCACCGACGCCAGGTCAAAGGACTTGCGGCCGGATTTATAATCCACCACCCGCAGGTAGAGCTTGCCGTCCTTGACCCAGCCGTCCACCCGGTCCACCTTGCCGCCGATCCGCAGCTGGGCATCCGGCTCCGACACCACCACCGCCGGCAGCGTACCGCCGTCGCCGAAGCTCAACTCGAATTCCAGCGGCACAAAGTCCGAGTGGCGCATCTCCTCCGCCACCTGCTCCACCACCGCCCAGGCAGTGTTCCGCAGGCGGGCGAAGAGGTATTTGAACCGGGCGCCCCGGCCCTGGAAATTTCGCAGTTCCTGCTCCACATACCGCCGGATGTAGTAGGTGGTCAGCTCCCGCAGCTCCGCCTCCTCCACCCGGGCAAAGCCGCCCCGCTTGAGCACGTCCGCAGTCACATGCTCCAGCAGGTAATGGAGAAAGGTTCCGATCTGGGGCGCATCAAAGGCGGCGGGCTGCCGGGGTTTTGCCCGGAGGCCGTACTCCATAAAATAGGCAAAGTGGCAGCTGCGCAGCCGCTCCAAACGGGAGGCCGTCATATTGATACGCTCGCCGTAGAGCGCCCGGACCGCCCCCCGGGAAAGAGACCCCCGCTTCATGGCGGCGGAGCGCTCCATGGCCGAAAGACGGGGTGCAAATTCCGGCCGGGCGGCAAAATACCGCCACAACGGTCCCTCCGGCGCTTGTCCGGCAGTCTCCAATGCCGGCTGCACTGCTGTTAAGCGATATTCCTTGCCATGATCTTCCCGTTCCACCCGCAGCCCGGGGAACAGACCCAGCAGCCGCTCCACCACAAAGGCAGGCCGCAGCTCAGCACCGCCCACGTCCGTCACCGGCCAGCTGACGGTAAGCCCGTCGGTGGCCTGGGTCAGGGCGGCATAGAGATTTTGCAGTTCGATGGCCATCTGGTCCATGCCGCTGGGGGCCAGCTGGATGCCGTGGAGGGCCAGGGCATCCCGGTCATCATCGTTGAGGATGCCGCCGCTCTGCCCTACGCCGGGCAGCACATGGTCATTGGCCCCCAACAGGAAAAAGTACCGGGTGGTGTGGCGGTCGTTGCGGGTGATCTCCGTGACGCTGACCTGATCCAGCGAGACGGGGATCGTACCCACACTATATTGCGTCAGCACCTGCCGCAGCAGCCGGGTGAACTCGTCCAGCTCCATGGGCTCGCCCCCCAGGATCTCCACGAACTGGTCCAGCACACCGCAGAGGATCTCCCACAGCTGGGCCGTCTCCTCCGCGTCCTGGAGCCGTCCGGCTGCCGCCTGCTCTTCCATCTGTTTTTCCAGAGCGGACTGGAGTCCCAGCGTCTCCAAAAATGTGTAAAGGCTATTTACTTTCTCCCCAGCCGTTTTTCCGGTTTTCAGTCCTTCTGCCAGTGTCAGCAGCGGAAGACGGACCCGACGGCGGAGGGCATTGACCTCTTCCAGCCGGGCCTGCCGTGCCTCGTTCCAGGGAGCGCCGTAGCCGTCCGGATTTTCCGTCCACTCCGTGTCCCGCAGCCACATGGCGCCATGGACCTCCCACTTGAGTACGTAGTTTTCCAGCTGGTCGCACTCCTCCGGCGTCAGTCCGGCCAGGCCGGTCTTGAGCCAGCGGAACATATCCTCGTATTCATACCCGTTGCCCACCGCGTCCAGCACGCCGGTGAGCAGGCTCAGGGCGGGCTTTTCCAGAATGTCGCTGCGGCGGCTCAGGTAGGCCGGGATTCCATAGCGCTGGAACACCGCTTCAATGACGCCTTCGTAGTCCGGCAGATTCCGTGCCGCCACTGTGATGTCCCGGTAACGGCATGTCCCCGACGCCACCAGCCGCCGGATCTCCGCCGCCGTCTGCTCCGCCTCGGAAAACACCGTATCCGCCTGGCGCAGGCGGACGGCGCTGCTGTCCCCCGCATAGGGGACGCTCTCCCCAAAAAAGCACCGCTCCAGATGGCCCAGGGCGCTCTCATCGCTCGATGTAAAGCTAATGATCTTTACAGGTGTTCGTTCCCGTTCTGCCAGGCGGCGGAGCTGCTCCAGCGTCCGCATGGTGGCGGCGAAGATCTCCTCCCGGCTGTTTTCCTCCCCCAGCAGCGTCACGGTAACGGACCGGGCCTGCCGCAGCAGGATGGCCAGCACCCGCCGTTCCTGAGCGTTAAAATAAGTGAAGCCGTCCAGAAAGACGTCCTTCCCCAGCACGTACCGGGACTCCTCCAGGTGGTCGCACAGCTTGCTCATCCGGTCCCGGGCATCCAGGCCTGGCCGGTGCAGCCGGGCCTCATAGGCGCCGTAGAGCAGACTCAGGTCCAGCAGCTTGTCCCGGGTGGCGCCCTCCATCTCCCGGGCCCGTTCATCCAACATCTGGGGGGAGACCTCGTAACAGTGCAGCTCGTCGATCAAATCCAGCAGCTGCTGCAAAAAGGCCGCCTTCTGGGAGGGGCGGCGATACACCGTCAGCATGGGCGAGACCTCCGAGAGGGCTTTTTGCAGCGTCAGCAGCTTGCCGCCGGCGTCCAGCGTCACCTGTGCCGCTCCGCCGGTGATGGAGAGCACCCGCTCCCCCAGCCGCCGGAAGCTGAGGACCTCCGCATGGCGGCTGGCGGTATCGCCGCAGGCCCGGCACAGATCCACCTCTGCCTGGTGGGAGGCGTGTTCCGGCACCAGCAGGATCTGACGGCCGCCGTCTCCCAGCGCCCGGATCTTCTCCAGGACCGCCTGTGTTTTTCCGGTCTTGGACCGGCCGATGAAAATGTGCAGCATGGCGTGCCTCCTCCTGTGGGATTGGGTTTCTTTGCTATCTTACCACATCCGCCGTCGGTTGAATACCCGCATTTTTCCCCGGGCCAACCTGCCGGACTCTGTACCCGCCTTTCGAAAAAAAGGCGGCCCGGAGGCGTCTGCCTCCGGGCCGGATGGGTCATTCCGCAGGGCTTGCCACGATGAACAGGCAATCGTTGCCGCCCTCTTCTTCCGTAAAGGAATCGTACATGGTGAAGTTGTAGAGCAGCCGCTCGGCGCCGTAGACGCCGTAGCCGTCCTGGTTGTGGTCGGTGGTGTCATAGGGATCCGCCACCAAGAGCACATCGTCCTGGGTGGTCTCGGTGCCCATGGTGTCATAGCCAATGATGACCTGCCAGTGGCCGCCCCAGTCGTTCCACGCGATCATAATGGGCTTGCCCTCTGCCAGCCAGCTCTGGATGTCCTCCACCCAGATGCCGTCGGGGTAATCATAGGTCGTGATCATATCGAAACCGCCTACGCCGTTGAAGATGTCCATGGCCTGGTTCAGCGTGGTGCCGGGATAGCCTTCCAGCTCCGTGCCGTCCAGAGAGTGCCGCAGGGCCGCCAGAGACTCCTCGTTCCACTCGCCCAGCTTGCCGTACCAGTTGAGCACCATCAGCGCGCTGGTCACGCCGCAGGACCACTCGCTGGTCTGCTGCTGGGTCTGGAAGTTGTGGAGCACCGTCAGGGTGTCCGTGGACTCCATGTTGTACACGTCCGGATGGGCGAAGTAGGGGGAGTTCTCATGGTCTCCCGCCCGCTCCACAGAGTCCGCGCCGTCCTCCGGGGAGAGGTCCACGGCATAGGGGATTTTCATTTCATCGCTGAAGTTTTCAGCATTCGCGGGGGTAGCGTTGGTCTCGGCGTTGTCAGCCGGTGTGTCATTGGCGCCGCAGCCGGACATAAGTCCCAGCACCATCGTGAGGGTGAGCGCCATCGTGACTGTTTTTTTCATTCTCGATCTCCTTTTCGGGGTGTTTCCCCGTCCGATTTATGTGTGCATCGCACACACGAGATGTATCATACAAAAGGATGTCCCCCGTTTCAATGCACAAATCCGCTTGATTTTCAGTCTCTGGTTTTCCAAAAATAGACAGATTTGTTAAAAATCAAATTGATCCAGATTTTTCCTCAAAAAATTGCCCTCCAAACGGCTTGCCCCGGCGGCAGGATGGATTTATGATAGAGGCACACGATTTCACTGCCGGCATCATGAGGAGGAATGGAAGATGCGGATCTGCGGTCTGCAAAAACTGGCGATGGTGGATTTCCCGGGAAAACTGGCTGCCACCGTATTCACAGGCGGCTGCAATCTGCGCTGCCCCTTCTGCCACAATGCCCCGCTGGTCACCCATTTGGAGGAAGCGGAACACTTTTCCGAAGAGGAGGTACTGGACTTTCTCCGCCGGCGGCAGGGACTTTTGGACGGCGTGGTCCTCTCCGGCGGCGAGCCGCTGCTTCATGACGGCGTCGGTGCCTTTTTGCGCAAGGTGCGGGACCTGGGCTTTGCCGTGAAGCTGGACACCAATGGCTGCTTCCCCGACGCCCTGGCCTCTTTGCTGGAAGAGGGGCTCTTGGACTATGTGGCCATGGACATCAAAAACCAGCCGGAAAAATACCCCCTGACCGTGGGCGTCTCCGGCTTTGACATCGCGCCGGTGCGGGAGAGCGTGCATCTGTTGGCCCGGTCCGGCGTGGACTACGAGTTTCGCACCACCGCTGTCCGGGAGTTTCACACGGCGGAGGATTTTCTCGCCATCGGCCGCTGGCTGGAGGGCGCGCCCCGGTACTTCATCCAGAACTTCGTGGACTCCGGCAACCTGGTGGGCACCGGCTGCCACGGCTTTTCCCCCCAGGAATTGCAGGCTTTCGCGGCATTGCTCCAGCCGTTTTTCAGCACGGTGGACGTACGGGGCATTTAACTAAATCTAGTTTTAATTCAGCGTTTTTTACGAAATATCACACAATATCTTGTGTCCTATTTCCTTGACTTCCCAACAGAATGTTGCTACAATGGGACCCACGGGGCGCCATGGGCGCCCATCTGTTTCGATACCTGACCGGCTTTGGCCGGAACTACGAGAGAGGAAGCGGGAAATACATGTATCAAGTTGTCAAGCGGGACGGCAAGATCGTGGAGTTTAATCTCTCCAAGATCAGCACTGCCATCACCAAGGCCTTCGAGGCCACCCACAAAGAGTACAATCCGGACATCATCGACCTGCTGGCGCTGAAGGTCACTGCCGATTACCAGGACAAGATCCACGACGGACGGATCACCGTGGAGCAGATCCAGGACAGCGTGGAGGACATCCTCAGCAAGGCAGGCTACGCCGACGTCGCCAAGGCCTATATCCTCTACCGCAAGCAACGGGAAAAGATCCGCAATCTGGGCTCCACACTGCTGGATTACAAGGCGCTGGTAGACGACTACCTCCAGATCAACGACTGGCGGGTCAAGGAGAACTCCACCGTCACCTATTCCGTGGGCGGACTGATCCTCTCCAACTCCGGCGCCATCACCGCCAACTACTGGCTCAGTGAGATCTACGACGAGGAGATCGCCCAGGCCCACCGGGACGGCGACATCCACCTCCACGACCTCTCCATGCTTACCGGCTACTGCGCCGGCTGGAGCCTCAAGCAGCTCATCCAGCAGGGGCTGGGCATCCCCGGGAAGATCAACTCCTCTCCTGCCAGCCACCTCTCCACCCTCTGCAACCAGATGGTCAATTTCCTGGGCATCATGCAGAACGAGTGGGCCGGTGCCCAGGCCTTTTCTTCCTTCGATACATACCTCGCCCCCTTCGTCAAGGCGGACAACCTGACCCAGAAAGAGGTCAAGCAGTGCATTCAGTCCTTCGTCTTCGGCGTGAACACCCCCTCCCGCTGGGGCACCCAGGCGCCGTTCTCCAATATCACCTTGGACTGGACCGTTCCCAAGGATCTGGAGAACCTGCCCGCCATCGTGGGCGGCAAGGAGCAGGATTTCACCTACGGCGACTGCAAGAAGGAAATGGACATGGTGAACAAGGCGTTCATCGAGATCATGACCGAGGGCGACGCCAACGGCCGGGGCTTCCAGTATCCCATCCCCACCTACTCCATTACCAAGGACTTTGACTGGTCTGACACGGAGAACAACCGCCTGCTCTTCGCCATGACCGCCAAGTACGGCACGCCTTACTTCTCCAATTACATCAACTCCGATATGGAGCCCAGCGACGTGCGCTCCATGTGCTGCCGGCTGCGGCTGGACCTGCGGGAACTGCGCAAGAAGTCCGGCGGTTACTTCGGCTCCGGCGAGTCCACCGGCTCCGTGGGCGTGGTCACCATCAATCTGCCCCGGATCGCCTATCTCAGCAAGACGCCGGAGGAGTTCTATGCGCAGCTGGACCACATCATGGACATCGCCGCCCGGAGCCTCAAGACCAAGCGTACCGTCATCACCCGGCTGATGGATGCAGGCCTCTACCCCTATACCAAGTACTATCTGGGCACCTTTGAAAACCACTTCTCCACCATCGGCCTCATCGGCATGAACGAGGTGGGCCTCAACGCCAAGTGGCTGCGCAAGGACCTGACCCATCCCGAGACCCAGGCCTTTGCCAAGGACGTCCTGAACCACATGCGGGAGCGCCTGTCCGACTACCAGGAGCAGTACGGCGACCTCTACAACCTGGAGGCCACTCCTGCCGAGTCCACCACTTACCGTCTGGCCAAGCACGACGTGGAAAAATACCCGGACATCATCACCGCCGCCAAGCGCCCTGGGGACACCCCGTACTACACCAACTCCTCCCACCTGCCCGTGGGCTACACCGCCGACATCTTTGACGCCCTGGCCATCCAGGACGACCTCCAGACTCTCTACACCTCCGGCACCGTGTTCCACGCCTTCCTGGGCGAGAAGCTGCCGGACTGGAAGTCGGCCGCCAATCTGGTGCGCAAGATCGCGGAGAATTTCAAGCTCCCCTATTACACCCTCTCCCCCACCTATTCCATCTGCCCCGAGCACGGCTATGTCTCCGGTGAGCACTTCACCTGCCCCACCTGCGGTAAGACCTGTGAGGTGTGGAGCCGCATCACCGGCTACTACCGTCCCGTCCAGAACTGGAACGACGGTAAGGTGCAGGAGTTCAAGGACCGCAAGCTCTACGACGTGGAGAATTCCCGGCTGGAGGGCCGCCGCCTGTGCGACCGGGAATCCGCCGACACCGCACCGGAAAAGACCGACGCTGCCCCGGCGGCCTCTGATGAGACAGAGCTGCTGCTCTTCACCACCAAGACCTGTCCCAACTGCAAGATTGCCAAAAATGAACTGGAAAAGGCCGGTATTGCCTACCAGACCATGGACGTCAGTGAACATTTGGATCTGGTGAGCCAATACGGCATCCAACAGGCCCCCACTCTGATCGTCCGTCATGGCGACCAGGTGGAAAAACTGGTCAATGCCTCTGTGATCAAGAAATTTGCCTCGGAGCTGCGGTAATCCCCGCATTCTAGAGAACAGAAAAACAGGAACGGAGGACCCGCGTCCTCCGTTTCCCCTTTTCAGAAATGGATGGACTGTATGAGCCAACACTATGACATCATCATCGCGGGCGGCGGCCCCGCCGGACTCACCGCCGCCATCTACGCCCGCCGGGCAGGCCGGAGCGTACTGCTGCTGGAAAAGGAGGGCTTCGGCGGACAGATCGCCACCGCCCCCAAGGTGGAGAACTTCCCCGGCTTTTCCGCCATCTCCGGCGCCGAACTGGCGGACCGGATGTACACCCAGGCAGAGACCTTGGGTGCCTCCATTGAGCTGGAAGAGGTCCTTTCGATCCAGCCCGGACCGGTCATCACCGTCACCACCGACTACGGCGTCCACACCTGCACGGCGCTGATCCTGGCCACCGGTATGAAGCGGAGGACCCTGGGTCTTCCCGGGGAGGAACGTCTTTCCGGTGTGTCCTACTGTGCGGTATGCGACGGAGCCTTTTACGCCGGACGGGATGTGGCCGTGGTGGGCGGCGGCAGTGCCGCGCTGCAGGACGCGCTGTTTCTGGCAGACACCTGCCGAACCGTCACCGTCATTCACCGTCGGGCCCAGTTCCGGGGGGATCCGGTGCTGGCAGACGCCCTGCGGGCCCGGGACAACGTAGAATTGGTGATAGATACCGTGGTCACCGGCCTGCTGGAAAGCAACGGGGCCCTCGCCGGGGTACGCCTGCAAAACACCGCTACCGGAGAGACCCGGGAGCTGGCTGTGGACGGTCTTTTTGAGGCAGTGGGCCAGCTGCCCCAATGCAAGCCCGCGGAATCGCTTCTGTCACTGGACGAAAACGGTTTCCTCCCTGTGGGGGAAGACTGCCGCACTCCGGTGCCCGGTGTGTTTGCCGCCGGGGACTGCCGCACCAAGGACGTCCGCCAGCTGACCACCGCCTGTGCTGACGGAGCGGTAGCGGCCCTGGCCGCCTGCCGCTACTGCGGGGCGTAACTGCCGGGACAATCCTCTCATTAAAAAGCAAGGAGCGGACAGCGTTTTATGCGCTGTCCGCTCCTTCTGCTTTTTCTGCTGTCCGGTCAGTCCCAGCCATGCCGGCCGGTGCCGCAGTCCTCCTGCCCACGGCCCGAGCCGCCCTCTCCGTGGTGGCCGCTGCCGCCGTTCCCGGCCGCCTGGGCTGCTGTGTCTCCCTGGAACGCCGGCCTCGTCTGCTGGGCAGGCCCTTCCCCCGCAGCCAAGCTGTCTATGAGCGTCTGGAGCTCCCGCATGGTCATTCCCCGAACCTCATCCACACGGATGTCCGGATCCAGCGCCTGGAGTTCCTGATACATCCGGTACTTCCCGCAGGAAAGTCCCAGCGCATGGGCCGTCTCCACATCCTCGGCGTGGGCTGCATAGCAGCAGACATTCTCCCACCCCGCCGTACAGCTTTCGATCCGGGTGAGTACTCTGGCGGCCTGCGCATCGTCCTCTCCCACAACGGTGATACTCAAAAGCCCGTCGCCGGAGAGCAGCGTGCTGACGGTTTCGTTTTCCAAGATCCGATCGATCGCATCTTCAAAGTCCTGGTATTTCACATCCAGCAGCTGCGCCAGGGCCTGTCCGTCCTCATTATAGCCATCGACGGAGATCACCCGGTCAAACCGGTTCACCCCCAGCTCGATGGAGGGGTTGATGTCCACGCTGATCTCCATCGTGGGAGTGAAGTAGAGCCAGGTGCCGCCCCACAGCATTACCGTCAGCAGTATGAGACAGGCTGCCGCCGGGATCCAGCGTCTGCCAGGCGGCGGAGCTCTTCTGGTATACCCCCGGGTCTTCTGCCAAAGGAACGCCCTGGTCCGCTCTTTCAGCGTCTCCTCTGCCCGGACCTGATCCAAGGCCTCTTTCAGCCCATCATACATCCCCATCACCCCCCAGCTTCTTCCGGAGCATCTGTTTGGACCGCGTCAGGAGCGTGTAGACCGTGTTGACGTTTTTCCCCAGGATCTGTCCGATCTCCGGCGCGGTATACGCCTCATAGTAGTGCAGATACACCACATCCCGGTACTTGGGCGGAAGCGCCAACACAGCTTCCAGCACCTCCCGGTGGTCCGGCGGAAGCTCCGCCGGCTGCTCCATCAGCTCGTGGAGCGAGGTGGTGCGGCTCCGGAAAAAGCTCCGAAGCAGGTCCCTGCAGGCATTGACGGTGACCCGGATGAACCACGCCTTCTCGTGGGCCTGGCTCTCAAAGCGCACGGAACTGAGGACATATTTCAAAAACACCGTTTGAAAGATGTCCTCGGTATCCGCGTCATTCTTTAAATGGATCATACACAGCCGCCGAACGGTATCGGAATACTGTTCGATGGCCCGGTTCACCTCTTGCTCGCTCCGCATCCCATGTTCCTCTGTTACCGGCAGTGTCCTCCGCGGAACGCCCTGCCCTGTCCCGTGCAGGACCCGCTGACGGAATGATCGCAGATCCCGTCGCCGCTTTCATCCTGATAAGATCTGCCCGTTCCGGTCCGGCAGACGCAGTCGGCCCGGTCGGCCCCGCAGGATACGCAGACGCCGTCCCGATCCGCGTCCAGATAGCAGCAAACGCCGGTTCCATTGCAAATACCGCTTCCGGCAAAACGCCCTTGGCCGGGCCCAGCCGCAAATGTGCTCACCGTACCGACGGCCAGCACCGTCACCACTGTCAAAATGCCGATCCATACTTTCTTCATATGTTCGCGCCTCCTGTTGTGTCATATGCTGTGTTCTCATTCTTAATACGAATGTGGGAAGCGTTTCCGTTCAATTCCGAAAAATTTTTTGAAAGCGGGAGATTGGACCTTTCCCGCAGCATGCCGCCTGCAAAAAGCGCCCGGACGAATCCGTCCGGGCGCTGCGTGTCAATTTGGCGGACGGGTCAGAGAACCGCGCTTTTTACAGCTGCATACCAACGGTCCGCAGGACTTCCTCCACCTGATGGGCGGTATCGTCCTCTCCGGGACGGCTGGCTACGATCACATCCGCGTACTTGGCGTAGAGGGCCTCCCGCTGGGCGTAGATCTCCCGGATCCCCATCCCCGGCGGGGCGGCAATGCCCCGGTCCGTCAGGTCCTCCGGCATCCGGTCGCTGATCTGGCTCAGCGGCGTCTCCAGCCAGACCACCACACCGTTTTCCCGCAAGTGGTCCATGGCCTCCCGGGAGAGGACCATGCTGCCGCCGGTGGCCACCACCGTGTCGGAGCAATCCAGGGTCTGCCCCACCCGGCCTTCCACGGCCAGCAGCGCATCCACGCCCTCCGTCCGCAAAATCTCCGGCAGCGTCTTGCCGGCAGCCTCAACGATGAGGTCATCCGCATCCACAAAGTCGTATCCCAGACGCTCTGCCAGGGCCTGTCCCACCACGCTCTTCCCGGTACCGGGCATACCAATTAAAATAATGTTCTTCATGGATCACAAAACTCCGTTCACAATGTCGTCGGGCTTGTGGCCGTCCACCACCCGCTCCGCGTTGCGCCACATATGCAGGTGCGCCCGGCGGAAGGACGCCTCCGTGATGCCGCCCAGATGGGGAGAGAGCACCACCCGGTCGCAGGCCGGGGCAGGCAGCGTCACCAGCGGATGGTCCGCCGGCACCGGCTCCGGTGCCAAGGTATCCAGTCCTACGCCGGCCAGATGTCCCGTCAGCAGCGCCTGCCGCAGCGCCTCGTTGTCCACCAGGTCCCCCCGGGCCGTATTGACAAGATAGGCATCCCGGCGCATCCGGTTCAGGAACGCCTCATTCACCATGCCCCGGGTCTCATCATTTACGGCACAGTGAAGGCTGACGATGTCACTGCTGGCTGTCAGCTCCTCCAAGGAGAGATATGTCACACCGTACTGTTCTTCCTCCTGCCGGTCCCGGCGGTGCTTGGAGTAGTAGACCATCTCGCATCCGAAGGGCGCCAGCCGCTCCGCCGTGGCTTTGGCGATGTCTCCGAAGCCCACCAGGCCCACCCGGCAGGCAGACAGCTCCCGGATGCCGCTTTCCATGTACCGCTCCTTCACTTCCATCTGCCGGCCCTCCCGGACCGCCAGATCTCCTGTCCGACCGTGGCGCAGGAGCATCAGCATCAGCATGATCGCTTGTTCTGCCACAGCTCCGGCATTGCAGCCCTTGTTGTTGCACACGTAGATCCCCCGCTCCCGGGCGGCATCCAGGTCGATCTTGTCGTAGGCCACGCCCTCGGAGTGAATCATCTTCAGCCGGGGCAGCCCATGGATCCACTCCGCCGGCACTGCCGTGATGGCATCCACGAACAAAATCTCTGCGTCCGGCGCAGCGGCCAGGACTGTGCTCAGGCTGCTGCTTTTGTCCAAAAACACCAGCTCCTGCTGCCGGATAAAGGGCAGTGCGGGCATATATTTTTCATACCGGGCCTGATCTCCCAAGATCAAAATTTTCATGGTACAGCGCTTCCTTTGCAATTAGAATACGGTTCCATTATATCATTTCGCGGACAAATGTACACGGTCAAATCACACGAAAAACCCACGTCTCTCCATTCCTTCCTCCGGCGGGAACAGCCTTCACAAGGGGATAGATCAAATCTTTCCGCAAACTGTCAGTTTTGCTACTTGCGAAGGGTTGTGAAATCAGATACAATAGGTACGACCTTAAAGGTATTACTATTTAACTTGAATTCTTGACACGAGGTGAACCATCATGAGCAGTCAGCTCACGCAGTCCAAAACGATCCGCGCCCAGCTGCTGGCCTCCATGAAAAGCGGCGAATACGCCTCCAGCGAGCGCCTGCCCCGGGAGAGCGTTTTGTCGGAGCGGCTGGGCATCAGCCGCACGCAGCTGCGGGACATCCTGGCCTCTCTGGAACGGGAGGGCTTCATCACCCGCCGCCACGGCGTGGGCACCATCATCAACCGTCATGTGCTGAACGTGCAGACCCGCATGGACATTGAAGTGGAATTTCTGGACATGATCCGCCAGAGCGGCTGCAAAGCCGCTGTTGCCTTTGTCCGGGTTTCCGACGGAGTCGCCGACGCCAAGATCGCCGGGCAGCTGCAGATCCCGGAGGGCACCCCTATTATCCGCATCGCCCGCCTCTGCACCGCTGACGAAAAACCCGCCATCTACTGCGAAGACGTCATCGAAAAGGCCATCGCCAAGGGCAATTATACCCTCAAGGACCTCAAGCTCCCCATCTTCCACTTCCTCCAGCAGTTCTGCGGCGTCAACGCCTACATGGACCTGACGGATGTGCGTCCTGCTGTGGCGGATGCCGCTTTGGGTGAGATCCTGCAGGTCCCCATCGGCACGCCGCTTCTGAACATGGACGAGGTGGACTTCGACATCGACGGCAAGCCGGTGTTCTGTTCGCAGGAATACTTTGTGGACGGGATCTTCCGCCACACCGTCATGCGGAAAAAACTGTAAGAAGGAGACACTCCACGATGAAAAAAGTAGCCGTTATCATGGGTTCTGATTCCGATTGGCCTGTCGTCAAGTCCGCCTGCCAGCAGCTGGCGGACTTCGGCATCCCCTATGAAGCCCATATTCTCAGCGCCCACCGTACCCCCGCCCAGGCTGCGGAATTTGCCAAAAACGCCCGGGCCAACGGGTTCGGTGTGCTGATCTGCGCGGCTGGCATGGCCGCCCACCTGGCGGGTGCCTTTGCCGGAAACTCCACGCTGCCGGTGATTGGCATCCCCATGAAGGGCGGTGCCATGGACGGGCTGGATGCGCTTCTCGCCACCGTCCAGATGCCCAGCGGCATCCCCGTGGCCACGGTGGCCCTGAACGGTGCCAAGAACGCCGCTGTCCTGGCGGCCCAGATCCTGGCGGTGAGCGACGACACCCTGGCCGCCAAGCTGGACGCAGCCCGGGCAGACATGGCTGCCCAGATCGAAGCCAAGGAGGCAAAGCTCCAGGCGGAGCTGGGCTGACCCCGGCCCCTATCCCTTCATCAATCCATTTATTAAAATAGAGGAAAAGGAGAATTCTCATGCAGAAGTTAGAGCAGGTTTACGAAGGCAAGGCCAAGAAGGTTTTCAAGACGGACGATCCCGAGCTGTACATCGTGGATTACAAGGATGACGCCACCGCATTCAACGGCCTGAAGAAGGGCACCATCGTGGGCAAGGGCGTCATCAACAACCAGATGACCAACCGCCTCATGGCCCGCATGGAGAAGGCCGGCGTCCCCACCCACTTCGTCAAGGAGCTCAGCGAGCGGGAGACCCTGGTGAAGAAGGTGTCCATCGTCCCTCTGGAGGTCATCATCCGCAACATCTCCGCCGGCTCCTTTGCCAAGCGCTACGGCGTGGAAGAGGGCATCGTGTTCGACGCCCCCACCATTGAATTCTCCTACAAGAACGACGAGCTGGGCGATCCCCTGCTCAACAGCTACCACGCTCTGGCCCTGAAACTGGCCACCGCCGAGGAGATCGAGACCATCAAGAAGTACGCCTTCACCGTCAACGACGTCCTCAAGGCCTTCTGGGCCGAGTGCGGCGTGACCCTGGTGGACTTCAAGCTGGAGTTCGGCAAGCTCTCTGACGGCACCATCGTCCTGGCCGATGAGATCAGCCCCGATACCTGCCGCCTGTGGGACAGCAAGACCCACGAAAAGCTGGACAAGGACCGTTTCCGCCGGGATCTGGGCGGCGTGGAAGACGCCTATGCCGAGATCATGAAGAGACTGCTGGCCCATGATGCAGACTAACGCATGCAGCAGCTGCCCCCTGCACTGCACCGCGCCTTCGGCGTGCGCGGCCCGGGGCCAGATCGCTGAGGAGCGCCACATCCACGAGGAGTGCGGCGTCTTCGGCGTGTATTCCCAGGCCACGGCCGACGTGGCCTCCCTGGCGTATTACGCGCTTTATGCCCTGCAGCACCGGGGCCAGGAGAGCGCAGGCATCGCCGTCAACGACGACGGTGTCTTCACCTCCTACCGGGACGTGGGCCTCGTGAGCGAGGTCTTCCCCCAGGAGCGGCTCCGGGCGCTGGGCACCGGCAACATCGCCGTGGGCCACGTCCGCTACGGCACCACCGGCAGCGACAACAAACGCAACGTCCAGCCCATCCTGGTCAACCATTACAAGGGCCGCATGGCCCTGGCCCACAACGGCAACCTCACCAACTCCCACGAGCTGCGCTCCGAGCTGGAGAGCCGGGGCTCCATCTTCCAGACCACCACGGACTCCGAGGTCATCGCCTACATCATCGTCCAGGAGCGCCTGCGGACCCCCTCCATCGAGGAGGCCGTGGCCGCCGCCATGGACCGGATCGAGGGCGCCTATTCCCTGGTGATCTCCTCCCCCACCAAGCTCATCGCCGCCCGGGACCCCCACGGGTTCCGCCCGCTGTGCATGGGCCGGCTCAAGGACGGGTCGGTGGTGTTCGCCTCCGAGTCCTGCGCGCTGGACGCCGTGGGCGCCCGGTTCGAGCGGGACATCCGCCCCGGTGAGATCGTGGTGGTGGACCGCAGCGGCGTCAAGTCCGACACCCGCCACTGCAACAAGGTCCCCAAGCGGCTGTGCGTGTTTGAGTTCATTTACTTTGCCCGGCCGGACTCCGTCATCGACGGGTCCAGCGTCCATGTGGCCCGCCAGCGGGCCGGCGCCTTCCTGGCGCTGGAGCACCCTGTTCAGGCGGACATCGTGGTGGGCGTTCCCGACTCCGGCCTGGATGCCGCCCTGGGCTATGCCCGGCAGTCCGGCATCCCCTACGGCATGGGCTTTATCAAAAACAAGTATATCGGCCGTACCTTCATCTCCCCCACCCAGTCCATGCGGGAAAACGAGGTCAACATCAAGCTCAACCCCATCCGCTCCGTGGTAGAGGGCAAGCGCGTGGTGCTGATCGACGACTCCATCGTCCGGGGTACCACCTGCCGCCGGACCATCGACCTGCTGCGCCGTGCCGGTGCCAAGGAGATCCACATGCGGGTCAGCGCGCCGCCCTTCGTGGCCGCCTGCTACTACGGCACCGACATCGATGACCCCAGCAAGCTCATCGCCAACAACCACTCCGTGGAGGAAATCGCCAAGATCATCGGCGTGGACTCCCTGGGCTATCTGAGCCTGCAGGATGTGGTGAAGCTGGCGGACAACACGGAGGACGGCTTCTGCACCGCCTGTTTCGGCGGCGGCTATCCCACCTCCATTCCCAAGGACGGCGGCAAGGACCGCTTTGAGTGCAAGATCAGTGAAAAGGAGAAGCAGCATGCGTAGTTTTTCGGAAAGCTACCGGAAGGCCGGTGTGGACATCACCGCCGGCTATGAGGGCGTCAAGCTCATGAGCGCCCATGTCAAACGCACCATGATCCCCGGCGTGGTCTCCGACATCGGCGGCTTCGGCGGACTGTTTGCCCCGGACCTGGGCGGCATGCAGGAGCCGGTGCTGGTCTCCGGCACCGACGGCGTGGGCACCAAGCTGCGCATCGCCCAGCTGCTGGACAAGCACGACACCGTGGGCATCGACTGCGTGGCCATGTGCGTCAACGACATCATCTGCTGCGGTGCAAAGCCCCTGTTCTTCCTGGATTACATCGCCATTGGCAAGAACATCCCGGAAAAGGTGGCCGACATCGTCGCCGGCGTGGCCGAGGGCTGTGTTCAGGCAGGCTGCGCCCTCATCGGCGGCGAGACCGCTGAGCACCCCGGCATGATGGGCGCAGAGGACTACGACCTGGCGGGCTTTTCTGTGGGCATCGTGGACAAGCCCAAGATCATCGACCAGACCGCCATGCGCCCCGGCGACGTGGTGCTGGCCCTGCCCTCCTCCGGCATCCACTCCAACGGCTACTCCCTGGTGCGTAAGGTCTTTAATGTGGAGCACGCCAATCTGAACCTCCACTGCGAGGACCTGGGCCAGACCCTGGGCGAGGCCCTGCTGACCCCCACCCGCATCTATGTCAAGCCCGTGCTGCGCTGCATGGAGGAAGCAACCGTGAAGGGCGTGAGCCACATCACCGGCGGCGGCTTCTTTGAAAACATCCCCCGCTGCCTGCCGGAGGGTCTGGCCGCCAAGATCGACAAGGCCGCCATCAAGACGCCCCCCATTTTCGCCATGCTCCAGTCCATGGGCTCCATCCCGGAGCGGGACATGTTCAATACCTTCAACATGGGCGTGGGCATGACCGTGATCGTCTCTCCCGACGACGCGGACAAGGCCATTGCCGCCCTGGGCGACGCCTATGTCATCGGTGAGATCGTGGAAAGCGACGAGCGGGTGATCCTATGCTGAGCAAAGCCCGTATCGCCGTGTTCGTCTCCGGCGGCGGCACCAACCTGGAGGCCCTGCTCAAGGCCCAGGAGTCCGGCGCCATCCCCCACGGGGAGATCGTGGTGGTCCTCTCCAGCACGGCGGGGGCCTACGCCCTGGAACGGGCGAAAAACCACGGCGTCCCCGGCTTTGCCGTGCCCCGCAAGGGCATGGACCAAGCGGATTTTGAGGCCACCCTCTCGGAAAAGCTTGCGGAATACCGGGTGGACCTCATTGTCCTGGCCGGGTTCCTCTCCATCTTGTCCGAGGCATTCGTCCAGCGCTGGCCGGACCGCATCGTGAACATCCATCCCTCCCTGATCCCCGCCTTCTGCGGGAAGGGCTATTATGGGCTCAAGGTCCACGAGGCCGCCCTGAGCCGGGGCGTGAAGGTCACCGGCGCCACGGTCCACCTGGTCAACGAGATTCCCGACGGTGGGCGCATTTTGCTGCAGAAGGCGGTGGAGGTCCTCCCCGGCGACACGCCGGAGGTCCTGCAGCGCCGGGTGATGGAGCAGGCGGAGTGGATCCTGCTGCCCCAGGCGGCGGAGCTGCTCTCCGCCCAGATCGCACAGGAAAAGGAGAATCGCGCATGAACGTCTATGAAACCGGCCTGCTTGGGGAAAAGCTGGCCGCCAATCCCTATCCCGGCCGGGGCATCGTCCTGGGTGAGACGCCCGACGGAAAGTGCTCCGTGGCCGCCTACTTCATCATGGGCCGCAGCGCCAACAGCCGCAACCGCATCTTTGTGGAGGAGCCGGACGGCATCCGGACGGAGGCCTACGACCCCTCCAAGCTGGAGGACCCCAGCCTCATCATCTACCATCCCGTCCGGGAGATGGGACGGGGCCTGATCGTCACCAACGGCGACCAGACCGACACCATCCTGGAGTTTTTGGAGCGGGGCCTTCCCATGGAGCAGGCCCTGCGGACCCGGGAATTCGAGCCGGACGGCCCCAACTGGACGCCCCGCATCTCCGGCCTTCTCAGCCCCGACGGAAGCTACAAGCTCTCCATTTTGAAGTCCGCGGACGCCGAGGGGTCCGGCTGCGTCCGCCAGACCTTTGAGTATCCCCCCCTGCCCGGCATCGGCCATTTCCTGCACACCTACGTCACCGACGGCAACCCTATCCCCACGTTCCAGGGTGAGCCGGAGCGGGTGGCCATCCGGGGCGACATCGACGCCTTTACCGCCGAGCTGTGGGACAACCTCAACCCCCAGAACAAGATCTCCCTCTTCGTCCGCTTCACCGATCTGGAGACCCGGGCGTTTGAGCAGCGGATCCTGAACGTCCATCAATAAGGAAGGAGCCTCACGCCATGAATGAACTGGAACTGAAATATGGCTGCAACCCCAATCAAAAGCCGTCCCGTATCTTCATGCGGGACAGCTCCGACCTGCCCATCACCGTGCGCAATGGCAAGCCGGGCTACATCAACTTCCTCGACGCCCTCAATTCCTGGCAGCTGGCCAAGGAGCTGAAGGCCGCCACCGGCCTGCCCGCCGCCGCCAGCTTCAAGCACGTCTCCCCCGCCGGCGCGGCCGTGGGCCTGCCCCTGAGCGAGGTGGACCGGAAGATCTACTTTGTGGAGCCCGACGCAGAGCTGACTCCCATCGCCTGCGCCTATATCCGGGCCCGGGGTGCTGACCGCCTGTGCTCCTACGGCGACTGGGCGGCCCTCTCCGACGTGTGCGACGCCGCCACTGCCCGCTATCTCAAGTACGAGGTCTCCGACGGCATCATCGCCCCCGGCTACACCGACGAGGCCCTGGAGATCCTCAAGACCAAGAAAAAGGGCAACTACAACATCGTGGAGATCGATCCCAATTATGTCCCCGCCCCCCAGGAGTACAAGGACGTCTTCGGCGTCACCTTCCAGCAGGGCCGGAACAATTTTGAGATCAACGACGCGCTGCTGAACAATATCGTCACGGACAACAAGGACCTGCCCGCCGATGCCCGCCGGGACATGATCGTGGCTCTCATCACCCTCAAGTACACCCAGTCCAACTCCGTGTGCTATGTGAAGGACGGCCAGGCCATCGGCGTGGGCGCCGGCCAGCAAAGCCGCATCCACTGCACCCGTCTTGCCGGCAACAAGGCCGACAACTGGTGGCTGCGCCACCATCCCAAGGTGCTGGGACTGCAGTTTGTGGACGGCATCCGCCGCCCCGATCGGGACAACGCCATCGACATCTACACCTCCGACGAATACGAGGACATCCTGGCCGACGGCACCTGGCAGCAGACCTTCACCGTCAAGCCCGAGCCTCTGACCGCGGAGGAGAAAAAGGCCTGGATTGCCACCCAGAGGGGCCTGACCGTGGGCTCCGATGCCTTCTTCCCCTTCGGTGACAACGTGGAGCGTGCCCGCAAGTCCGGCGCGCTGTACATCGCCGAGCCGGGCGGCTCCATCCGGGATGACCACGTCATCGCCACCGCCAACAAGTACGGCATGGTGATGGCCTTTACCGGCATGCGGCTGTTCCATCACTGATACGCAACGAGGGGGAGCACGCTCCCCCTCGCCTTCCACTCTTCCAAGCGCCCGCCGCCTTTTCCGGTGCGGCGCCGTTTGATCTCCGGTTCTTACGGAGAAATCGATACGATACAAGGAGGACTTCCATGAATCTTCTGGTCGTCGGCGGCGGTGGCCGCGAACACGCCATCATCAAAAAGCTCAAGGAAAATCCGGCGGTGGAGACCATCTACGCCCTGCCGGGCAACGGCGGTATCGCCCAGGACGCCGTGTGCGTCCCGGAAATCGGCGCCAAGGACATTGACGCTATCGTGGACTTTGCCGTCTCCCACACCATCGATTTCGCCGTGGTGGCGCCGGATGATCCCCTGGCCCTGGGCTGCGTGGACCGGCTCCACGAGGCGGGCATCCCCTGCTTCGGACCGGACGCCAAGGCCGCCCGCATCGAGGCCAGTAAGGTCTTTTCCAAGAACCTGATGCAAAAATACCACATCCCCACCGCCCGCTATGAGGTGTTTGACGCGCCGGAAAAGGCGCTGGACTACCTGCGCACCGCCTCCTTCCCCATCGTCATCAAGGCCGACGGCCTGGCGCTGGGCAAGGGCGTGCTGATCCCCCAGACCCTCGCCGAGGCGGAGACAGCTGTCAAATCCATCATGGAGGACAAGGTCTTCGGCGCCTCCGGCAATCAGATCGTGGTGGAGGAGTTCCTCACCGGCCCCGAGGTCAGCGTGCTGGCCTTCACCGACGGCACCGCCATCCGGCCCATGGTCTCCTCCATGGACCACAAGCGGGCCGGTGACGGGGACACCGGCCTCAACACCGGCGGCATGGGCACCGTGGCCCCCAACCCCTGCTACACCCCGGAGATCGCCCAGGTCTGCATGGACACCATCTTCCTGCCCACCCTGGCAGCCATGCGGGCGGAGGGCTGCCCCTTCAAGGGCTGCCTCTACTTCGGGCTGATGCTCACCCCCGACGGCCCCAAGGTCATCGAGTACAACTGCCGCTTCGGCGACCCGGAGACCCAGGTGGTGCTGCCGCTTTTGAAAACGGATCTTCTGACCATCATGCAGGCCGTGGAGAACGAGACGCTCTCCGACCTCTCCGTGGAATGGTCCGACGGCGCCGCCGCCTGCGTGATCCTGGCCTCCGGCGGCTATCCCGCCCACTATGAAAAGGGAAAGTCCATCACCCTGCCGGAAGCCTTCCCCGCCAACGTCACCTGCTACCACGCGGGTGACGCGCTGACCCCCGCGGGGCAGCTGGTCACCAGCGGCGGCCGGGTCCTGGGCATCACCGCTGCCGCCCCCACGCTGGAGGAGGCCCTCCGGGACGCCTATGCCGCCGCGGAGACCGTGGAATTTGAAGGAAAATACCTGCGCCATGACATCGGACAGCGGGCGCTGCGCGCTTTGAAAGGATGAGACGATGGTACGCCGCATTTATGTAGAGAAAAAGCCCGCCCTGCGGCAGGAGGCCGCCGGGCTGCTCAATGAGCTGAGAAGCTTCCTTGGGATCACCGCCCTGACGGGGCTGCGGGTCCTCAACCGCTATGACGTGGAGGGGCTGGACGAGGAGACCTTCCGCCGGGCCGTGCAGACGGTGTTCTCCGAGCCCCAGGTGGACGACGCCACCGCCGCTCTCCCCAGCGAGGACGACATTGCCTTTGCCGTGGAGTACCTGCCGGGCCAGTTTGACCAGCGGGCGGACTCCGCCAGAGCCTGCATCCAGCTCCTCACCCAGGGGGAGCGGCCCACGGTCCGCACCGCCAAGGTGTATCTGCTCTCCGGCGAGCTGACCCCCGCCGACGTGGAGAAGATCAAGCACTACGTCATCAACCCTGTGGAGGCCCGGGAGGCCGGACTGGAGGAAGTGGATACCCTCCAGATGGAAGTGGAGGTCCCCACCACCGTGGAGACCATCACCGGCTTCACCGCCCTGGATGAGGCGGGCCTTGCCCAGCTGCTGGACAAACTGGGCCTTGCCATGGACCTGGATGATCTGAAGTTCCTTCAGGTCCACTTCCGGGATGATGAACACCGGGACCCCACCATCACGGAGGTCCGGGTGGTGGACACCTACTGGTCCGATCACTGCCGCCACACCACCTTCTCCACCCACATCGACGCCGTGGAGATCCTGGACGAGAACGCCAAGGCCGCCTATGAGCGGTATCTGGCCGCCCGGGAGGAGGTCTACGGCGCGGAGAAGGCCGCCGTCCGCCCCCAGACGCTGATGGACATGGCCACCATCGGCGCAAAGGTGCTGAAAAAGCGTGGCCTTCTCCAGAATCTGGACCAGAGCGAGGAGATCAACGCCTGCTCCATCCACGTCACCGCCACGGTGGACGGGGAGCCTCAGGACTGGCTGTTGATGTTCAAGAACGAGACCCACAACCACCCCACGGAGATCGAGCCCTTCGGCGGCGCCGCCACCTGCATCGGCGGCTGCATCCGGGACCCCCTGTCCGGCCGGGCCTATGTGTACCAGGCCATGCGGGTGACCGGCTGCGGCGATCCCCGCACCCCGGTGTCCGAGACTCTGCCCGGCAAGCTCCCCCAGCGCAAGCTGGCCCAGACCGCCGCTGCCGGCTACTCCAGCTACGGCAACCAGATCGGCCTTGCCACAGGCCTTGTCAGCGAGGTCTACGACCCGGGCTATGTTGCCAAGCACCTGGAAGTTGGCGCCGTGGTGGGCGCTGCCCCGGCAGAGAACGTGGTCCGGGAGCGTCCTGCCCCCGGCGACGTGGTGATTCTGCTGGGCGGCCGCACCGGCCGGGACGGCATCGGCGGTGCCACCGGCTCCTCCAAGAGCCATAACCGCAAGTCCCTGACCACCATGGCCTCCGAGGTCCAGAAGGGCAACGCCCCCGAGGAGCGGAAGATCCAGCGGCTGTTCCGGGACGGCTCCGTCACCAAGCGTATCAAGCGCTGCAACGACTTCGGCGCCGGCGGCGTCAGCGTGGCCATCGGCGAGCTAGCGGACGGCCTGGACATCAATCTGGACGCGGTGCGCAAGAAGTACGAGGGCCTGGACGGCACGGAGCTGGCCATCTCCGAGTCTCAGGAGCGGATGGCCGTGGTAGTGGCCCCCGAGGACGCCGACGCCTTTATCGCCGCCGCAGAACGGGAGAACCTGGAGGCCTATCCCGTGGCCGTGGTCACGGAGAGCCCCCGGATGGTCATGCACTGGCAGGGCCACACCATCGTGGACCTGAGCCGTGCCTTCCTGGATACCAACGGTGCCGCCAAGCACACCACCGTCCGGGTGGACGCCCCCGCCGCCCCGGCACAGCCGGAGACGGTGCCCGCCTCCCTGCGGGAGATGGCGTCCAGCCTGAAATGCGCCTCCCGTCGGGGCCTTGGGGAGCGGTTCGACTCCACCATCGGGGCCGGCAGCGTGCTGATGCCCTTCGGCGGGAGAAAGCAAAGGACTTCGGCCCAGGCCATGGCCGCGCTGCTGCCCGTCCTGCCCGGCCAGGAGACGGAGGACTGCTCCGTGATGGCCTGGGGCTTCGACCCGGCCCGGATGAGCGCCGATCCCTTCCAGGGTGCGTATGAGTCCGTGATCACCTCGGTGGCAAAGCTCACCGCCGCCGGCTGTGACTATCACCTGGCCTATCTCACGTTCCAGGAATACTTTGAAAAGCTGCGGGAGGACCCCAGCCGCTGGGGCAAGCCCTTCTCCGCTCTGCTGGGTGCCCTGAGCGCCCAGCTGGATCTCCGGATCGCCGCCATCGGCGGCAAGGACTCCATGTCCGGCTCCTTCCTGGATATGGACGTGCCCCCCACCCTGATCTCCTTTGCCATCGCCCCCGCCAAGGCGGGCGACGTGCTCTCCCCGGAGTTCAAGGCCGCGGGCGATCCCGTGTGCCTCTTCGCCGGAGACGGAACCGCCGACGGCCTCCAGAAGGCCTGGGACGCCTTCCATGCCCTGTGCGCCGCCGGCAAGGTCCGGGCAGCCTGGGCTGTGGAGAACGGACTGCATGAGGCGGTCATGAACATGTCCTTCGGCAACCGGATCGGCTTTGCCTCCGACCGGAAGGATGTGGACTGGGCCGCCCTCCGTCCCGGCGCCATCGTGGCGGAGCTGACGGAGGCCCCCGCCGGTGCGGAGGTCCTGGGCGTCACCACCGAGGAGGCCGTGATCTCCCTGCCCGGAGACAGTGCCTCCATCGATGAACTGCTCTCCCTC
This sequence comes from uncultured Oscillospiraceae bacterium, assembly GCA_944387015.1. Lineage (GTDB taxonomy): Bacteria > Bacillota > Clostridia > Oscillospirales > Oscillospiraceae > Oscillibacter. The sequence continues at coordinate 2,426 of CALXDH010000019.1, read as the reverse complement.
AACGAGGGCGTGCTGGAAGACGTCTATCCCAACCGCACCCCGTCCGTCCCCGAGACGGTCCCCACTCTGGAGGCTCCCGCTTTCTTCCGGGCAGCTCCCAAGGTGGGCGTGGCACAGCCCAAGGTGCTGATCCCCGTGTTCCCCGGCACCAACTGCGAGTATGACAGCGCCCGTGCCGTGCTGCGGGCCGGTCTGACCCCGGAGATCCTGGTGGTGAACAACCAGACCGCCGCCGGCGTGGCGGACTCCGCCGCCCGGTTTGCCAAGGCGGCACAGGAGAGCCAGATCATCTTCATTCCCGGCGGCTTCTCCGGCGGTGACGAGCCGGACGGCTCCGGCAAGTTCATCACCGCCTTCTTCCGCAATCCCGCTGTGGCCGACGCCACCATGGAGCTGCTGAAGAACCGGGATGGCCTGTGCCTGGGCATCTGCAACGGCTTCCAGGCCCTCATCAAGCTGGGCCTGGTGCCCTACGGCGAGATCCGGGACCCCGACAAGGACTCCCCTACCCTCAGCTTCAACGTCATCGGCCGCCACCAGTCCAAGATCGTCCGCACCCGGGTGGTGTCCAACCGCTCCCCGTGGCTCTCCGGCGTCCAGGTGGGCGATGTGGTGAGCGTGCCCATCTCCCACGGCGAGGGCCGCTTCCTCTGCTCCGAGGAGCTGCTGGGCAAGCTGGCGGAAAACGGCCAGATCGCCACCCAGTACGTGGATCTGGACGGTGCCCCCACCATGGACGTGCAGTTCAACCCCAACGGCTCCATCTGGGCCGTGGAGGGCATCACCTCTCCCGACGGACGGGTGCTTGGCAAGATGGGCCACTCCGAGCGGGTGGGCTCCGCCCTGTACCGGAACGTTCCCGGCGACTACGATCTGCACCTGTTTGCCTCCGCCCGGGCATATTTCTCCATTTAACCGGTGACAAACGCCGCCGGATGTGGTATCATAGCGGAAATCTTTCCAAAAGGAGAACGGTATGGAACCCAAGCTTGTACTGGCCTATGACCGCCCTGCGGACATCGGCACGCTGTTTTCCGAATACACCCGGATGCTGGTCACAGAGGACCCTGCCTTTGCCGCCTATCTGGAGCTCCAGAACTACGATGAGGAGCTCCGGCATCTGGAGGGCAAATACGGCCTGCCGGACGGACGGCTGTATCTGGCCCTTGTGGACGGCACGCCGGCGGGGTGCATCGCCCTGCGGAAGCTGGACAAAGAGCGCTGCGAACTCAAGCGGCTCTATGTACGCCCCGCTTTCCGGGGCCGAGGGCTCGCCCGGCTGCTGACAGAGCAGATCCTGCGGGACGCCCGGGCCATCGGCTATCGGAAGATCCTGCTGGATACGCTTCCCTTTCTGGAAAGCGCCATCCGCCTGTATCGGAGTCTGGGCTTTACCGACGCCCCCCGCTACAACGATTCTCCCCTGGATACCACTTTATTCCTGCAGCGGGACCTGTGAGGTCCCCTGCCCCATCCCCGCATGGAAAATCTAAGAAAAGAGGTCACACTATGGCATACTTCTTCAAGGAACCCTCCCGCACCTTCAGCGAATATCTGCTGGTCCCCGGCTACTCCTCTTCCGAGTGCATCCCCGCCAACGTCTCTTTGCAGACGCCGGTGGTCCGCTACCGCAAGGGCGAGACCTGCCCCCTGACCATGAACGTCCCCATGGTCTCCGCCGTCATGCAGTCCGTCTCCGGTGAGAACATGGGCATCGCCCTGGCCCGTGAGGGCGGCATCGCCTTCATCTACGTCTCCCAGCCCATCGAGCAGCAGGCGGAGATGGTGCGCAAGGTGAAAAACTACAAGGCCGGCTTCGTCACCAGCGACTCCAACCTGCGCATCGGCGACACCCTGGCGGATGTGCTGGCTCTGAAGGAGCGCACCGGCCACTCCACCATGGCCGTCACCGACGACGGCACCGGCACCGGCAAGCTGCTGGGCCTGGTCACCAGCCGGGACTACCGGGTCAGCCGCATGGACCCCGCCACTCCTGTGGAGACCTTCATGACGCCGGTGGAGAAGATCATCTCCGCTCCCGAGGGCACCAGCCTGAAAACCGCCAACGACATCATCTGGGACCACAAGCTCAATGCCCTGCCCATCGTCTCCGCCGACGGCCATCTGGTGGCCTTCGTGTTCCGCAAGGACTATGACTCCCACAAGGGCAACCCCCTGGAACTGCTGGACGCCCAGAAGCGTTATGTGGTGGGCGCCGGCATCAACACCCGGGACTACGAGGAGCGGGTACCCGCTCTGGTGGAGGCCGGCGTCGACGTGCTGGTGATCGACTCCTCCGAGGGCTATTCCGAGTGGCAGAAACGCACCCTGGACTGGATCCGCAGCCGCTACGGCGACACCGTGAAGGTGGGCGCCGGCAACGTGGTGGACGGCGAGGGCTTCCGCTTCTTGGCGGACTGCGGCGC
>CALXDH010000018.1 GCA_944387015.1 uncultured Oscillospiraceae bacterium | reverse complement strand
GTCTACCAGCTCTGGCGCACCAATGACGACGCCGGTGCCGCCCGGTGGGTACTGGTGAACGTGGCCATCTCCGCCGTGTTTTTGCTGGCAGTGAACCTGCTGGAGACCCGGCAGCGGCAGACCCGGAAGGAGGTTCGGTGATGGCGCTTTCCGTAAACATCCGCAAGAAGCTGGGCTCCTTCCAGCTGGAAGTTCAGTTTGAAGCTGAACAGGGTACCCCTCTGGCACTGCTGGGGGCCTCCGGCTGCGGCAAATCCGTGACGCTGCGCTGCATTGCCGGTATTTTGAAACCGGACGAAGGGCGGATTACCCTGGACGGCGTCGTCCTCTATGACAGTGCCGCCGGGATCGACCTGACGCCCCAGCAGCGGCGGGTCGGGTATCTTTTTCAGCAGTATGCCCTCTTCCCCAACATGACCGTACGGCAGAACATCGCCGCTGCGGTTCGGGACCGAAAGGCCCGGGCAGGCGTGGCAGCGGAAAAACTCCGACAGTTCCAATTGGAATCCGTGGCAGACCTGCGGCCGGGCCAGCTCTCCGGCGGTCAGCAGCAGCGCTGCGCCCTGGCCAGGATCTTGGCCTCCGCTCCCCGGGTCATTTTGCTGGATGAGCCCTTTTCCGCTCTGGACAGTTATTTAAAGTGCCAGCTGGAGTGGGAATTGGCAGAGATGCTTTCCACTTTTTCCGGTCCGGTGGTATGGGTATCCCACGACCGGGGAGAAGTACTTCGCAACTGTCCCGAGGTCTGCGTCATGGACCGGGGCCAGGCTCAGATCACTCAGGCCATGAAAGAATTGATGGCTCATCCCGGAAGTGAGGCTGCGGCCCGTCTCTCCGGCTGCGAGAACTTCGTCGATGCCATGGGCCACGGAAATACCGTGACCCTGCGGGACTGGGGTGTGACGCTGAATTGTACCGCCCCTGTGCCGGACACAGTTTGCCGGATAGGCATCCGGGCCAGAAACCTGCACCCTGCCGAGGAGCAAACAATGAATGCCATTTCCTGTCGGGTGGTCCGGGTCGTGGAGGATACAGACGCTTTGACTGTACTGCTGCGGCCAGATGGCGCAGCACCGGACCTTCCGCCCGTGCGGATGGCAGCAGCCAAGGGCTCCTGGAAGAAAACAGCGGGCGAGCAGATCATCGTGACGGTGGACCCCGATGGTATTTTGCCCCTGGAAACGAGATGAAGGAGGAATTTCCATGTTCAAGGCGGCAGTCGTCACCGTCAGTGACCGCAGTTTTCGCGGCGAGCGCCCAGACAGCGGTGGGCCACTGGTAGCGAAGCTTTTAAAAGATGCCGGATATGAAATAGCTGAAACCGTTATCGTTCCTGATGAGCAGCCGCAGATTGAGACAGCGCTGCGGGGACTGTGCGATGAGGTGGGCGTAGCCCTAGTCGTCACCACCGGCGGTACCGGCTTTTCCCCCCGGGACGTGACCCCGGAAGCCACCATATCCGTATGCCAGCGATTAACCCCCGGTATCCCGGAAGCCATGCGTTACGCCTCCATGCAGGTGACGCCCCGGGGCATGCTGTCCCGGGCTCAGGCTGGTATCCGGAACGGAACGCTGATCGTAAACCTCCCCGGTTCTCCCAAAGCAGCCCGTGAAAATCTGGAGGCGGTCCTGCCCACCCTGGCCCATGGCCTGGAGATGCTCACCGGCGGCCCCGCTGACTGCGCAGCCTTGCCGCTTTGAACCGCAACTTTCTCAAAGGCTTCGATATGCCGGCATCACAGGCATTCTTTCAGCTCACGAAACGGCTGCGCCGTACGAACTGATTGCTGTAAGTACGGCCGGTCGGACCTGGCGGCCTGAGCATTGGCAGTGAAATGCTCTTGCTTTCTGAGAACCAGCCGGATTTGCAAAAAATTCTGAAGAGCCCCGGAAGCACCGCAGTGCTTCCGGGGCTCTTCAGGACAGACGTCAATCCTCTTACCCATCTTTCCGAATATTGGGGGCTTCTATTGGATCACCCAATACCAAAAAGCTCCATCTCGGAATTCCCGGCATACCATTCCTTCTGCAATCAGGTACTCCAGTGCGCAGCGTACGTTTCTTTGAAAGGCGACTCGTGTAAGGAAGGATTTTCCGTGCAGCCCCAACTGCTTCCAGAGAAACTGTTCTATCTCATTCAAAAGCCAGACGTCGCGAGAGCACAGCCAATCGCGGAGTTGGACAGTGCGCCGATTCTTATCCGATAGATTTTCCTCTACTATCGTGGTAATTTCCGTATAAACCCCTCTATGAGCCAGGATGTACCGGGAATGATGTTCAGCTAACAGGCTGCGCTTGCTTTCCGAATCCTTTGTCCAATCCATTATGGAGGGGAGCTTCGCTGCCTGCAGAACCTCATCGCTCAAAAGCGCATCCCCCACATAAAAAACGTCATCCGGAGTTATGATGCCGGTGTGTCCAGGTGTGTGGCCTGGCAGCGGGACAAGGCCAAACGTCTTGGAGCCGATGGAGATTTCTGTAGTATTCGCAGAAAAGACCCGATCCGCTTTTAACTGCAGATATGGCAGTTCCCGTTCCAATTCCCCGGGAGTGCTGGGGAAATAGGCTGCCGTCATCAGCGAAAAATCAGAGACGATCGCCGCCTCCACGTCGCGAAGGATCACTTCTGCCTGTTGGGTCGCTTGAAAATAAGCGTGATTCCCGTTGTGATCGTTATGGCTATGACTTCCCAGGATCGCCTGTACATGGAGGCCATGCTCCTGCAGGAGCGCGTCCAACGGGGCACGATCCCAGTTTGCGTAACCGCTGTCCAGCAATATGACCTCCCGGTCATTCAGAAAGTAAACGGGGATGGTCACATGGGATTCAATGCACCAGGTGTTTCCCAGAACGTGGACCAGCCGTGCTTGCTGCATTTGTCTCACCTCATAACAATATTGCGCACCACAGCGGCACAGCCGCCAGAGATAAAACCGTGGTCACCGCAGTGCAGGCCGATGCAAACGGAGCGTCTCCCTGGTACTTCAGCGCCAGAATCGATGTAGTAGCTCCCGCCGGCATGGCGGTGAGGATCACAGAAAGATTCCGCACCAACGGATCTATGTCCAATCCCACACAAACCATCCAGACCAAGAGCGGCAGTATCAGAAGCCGCACCGCGCAAAAATACAGCGTATCCCGATGCACCAGCAATTCAGGCGACATGTCTGCTACAATACTGCCTACCAGCAGCATAGAGATCGCTGTATTGCAGCTGCCCACCGTGGTCAATGTGTCCTTCAGCAGTGAAGGCACCGGGATCTTCGCCGCCAGCAGCACGATCCCCACCAGCACAGCGGCAATACAAGGATGCGTCACAATCTTTTTCAGGGAAAACTTCCCGCTTTTTCTTGTAAAAAAAGACAGGCCCAGGGTCCACATAACCACCCGGAGCGGAATCAGAAACACCGCTGCCAGCAGCGTTCCCTCTGCGCCGAAGATTCCCTCTGCGATTGGTGTTCCCAGGATCCCGGAGTTGGAACAGACAGTGGCATACTGCATCACGGTCTTGTGCTCCGGCGCACACCAACGGTACCCCACCAGTCCCCAGAGATAACTGAACAGCTGGATCCCTACAGAGAGGAAGAAGATGACTACCGTCTGCCGCAGCCGCTGCCCTGTCATTTCCACAAAAAATGACGTCAAAATGCTGCACGGTAAAATGACATTGATCACAAGATCCGTCAGCAGGGCCTTGCCCTGCTCGGGGATGATATTCCGCTTGCGAAGGATCACCCCGATCCCCATGAGCAAAAACAGCTTTCCCACCAGGAGTACCTGGGCTTCCATATCCGGCATGACATCTCTCCTCTTTCCTGCTGTGGCTGGTTAACAGAGAACCCCTGCATGTTTGATGCAGGGGGTTCTCCGTTTGTGTTCTTTGTAATACGGCCGCCGTGAGCCCGCCATCTCCTCAGTTCAGAACGGAGGCGATGGACAGCAGATTGGTAACGATCCAGGCGGAGGCGTAGTAGGTCATAAACTGGATTCCGGTGTGGACGCCGAAAACCGTGTGCAGGAAACCGCCCACAAGGCCGATGGTCAGCGCCAGGAACACGCCCAGGATGCCCGCCTCGTAGAAAGACAGCATCACCACCAGGCCGCAGAACGCGCCGATGAGGGCCTCCTGGCTGACGGCACGGAGCATCAGTTCCGTCCAGGAGCGGGCCTTGTGCATGCCGATGGGATAGGCACACAGTGCGCCGCCCACCACGCCGATGATGCCGAAGAGGATGTAGTCCGGAATGGTGAGAAGGTTCGAGAGGTTGTTGCCGATCTCAAACCGGGGCGCACAGGCGAAGAGGGGCGCCGCAGGGCCTGCGGCCACGCCGCCGATGGCCACGCCGCCAAGTCCCAGCAGGGGGATGATCAGGCCGGCCATGTAGGTGGCGTTGCAGGTGGCGTTCTGCACACCAAGGCAGGTAGAGATCCTGTCATAGAGTTCCTTCTTCCGGCCGCCGGACGCCTCGCCTGCCAGCACGGTCATGCCCACAGGGCTCATGGTAAACCCGACGCTGGAAATTGCGCTCCAAAGGCCGCACTGCGCCACCTGCTGCCGGGTGAGCTGCTTGAACGGATTGGGGAAGAACGGCAGCTTCTGCTTGGTATCGGGAGCCAGCCAGGACTCGTTGGGCTCGTCTTTTGCAAATTGTCTCCGGCGGCTGGGAATCAGAGTGCCGAACAGTTCGTAGATCATGGGGCCGATGGTAATGCCCATGAAGATGGACGTAAACACCGTGGAGCCATGTCCTTCAATGGCAATGCGCTGCAGAGCCTGGATGAAAATGGCAAAGGGGATGATGGCGGCAATGGCTCCCCAGCGGGCAGGAGAGATATATGCCACCAGCACCGCGCACACGGTGAAGATCACGCCGGAATAAGAGGAGATCACATCTCCCAGCGGAGAGAGCAGCAGCGCCACAATGATCCCGATGGGCAGCACGAAGATGGTTCCTACTACGGAACCTGCCGCCATTTTACGCATGGCCATATGCGGCACGCCCAAACGCTTGGCAATGGTGCAGCTCTGCACCAGGGGCACCGCCATGGTGCTTCCGGGAAGGCCGGTCATGGCGGTGGGAATGGTATGGGAGCACTGCATGGCCACAATGATGCCCACTTCCCACGCAAACAAGACCCCTGCCGGAGCACCCGCAAGGACCAGGATGATGGTCGTAGGGACCATGGTAGCCGTTTCATCCGTTCCAGGAATAATGCCGACAATGGTATACAGGAATCCGCCTGCAACCGCGGCAACGATGGCAAGTAAAATTGTAGTCAGCATCTTAGGTCCCCTCCGTTTTCGCCTGGTTTGCAGCAGCCTTTTCCTTTGCCTTCAAACGGTACTCCGGCTTATAGTTGGGGGAATCCTCCGGGATCAGGGCCAACAGCGAATACAGTTCAAAGCTCTCCATCTCCCGAATGACATCCGGGGAAACCGTCCGCAGCGCGTCGATCTCCTCTTCCAGCGTCATACCTGCAGAGCGCAGGATCTCCTCAATATCCTCGCCGGAGGCATCCTCCAGAATGCGGCGCTTGGGCTTGAACCGTTTTCCGGAAATGAAGGCACCCACAAATGTGCCGGCAATGCCCACCAGCAGAGCATATCCTTTGGCAAGCTCCGCATCCAGAGTTCCCAGGCCCGTGAAAAAGGCCCGCCCGGCCAGGAAAAAGGCCATGGACGAGATGATGCAGATCACAGCGGAGGCAGCCAGTTCTTTGGGGACGACTGTGTCTCCCCAGACTTCCATATACTTTCCGACCGGTTGTTTTTGCTTGGACATGTCGCTCTCCTTTCCTGCCCGGGTGCGCCGCAGAAACCTGCGGCGCACCTGTCCTGTGTTTACTGCATGCCCGCCAGAATCTCCTTGGCGTAGTCCACAGAAACTTTTTTGTCAGCTACCATTTTCGCCACAACTGCATCCAGCTGTTCCGGAGTCGCGCCGGCCACGGTGGCCAGGTTCCGGGCGTGGAGCTTCATGTGGCCCTTCTGGATACCGTCAGTGGCCAGAGCCCGCATGGCGGCGAAGTTCTGTGCCAGACCAACAGCGGCGATCACCTGCGCCAGTTCCGCGGCGGTCTTGACCCCCAGGATCTTCACACAGGCCTGAGCGGCCGGGTGGATCTTGGTGGCGCCGCCCACCAGGCCGACAGGAGTGGGCAGCTCGATGGAACCGGTCAGGTTACCATCCGCGTCTTTCTCCCAACGGGTCAGGGACGTATAGTGGTCGCCTCTGGAGCAGTAGGAGTGAACGCCGGCTTCCATGCCCCGCCAGTCATTGCCGGTGGCAACCACCACGGGATCGATTCCGTTCATGATGCCCTTGTTGCTGGTGGCCGCACGGTAGGGATCCGCTGCAGCAAAGGCATATGCCGCCACGACACCGTCCACTACATCTTCACCGCCGATGGCCTCCTTGGTGAAGGTGGCGGTGGCACGGGCCAGCCGGTGATCTGCCAGATTGGAGAGGATCCGCAGCTTGACGGTGCCGCCGGTGAGCTTCTCGATGGTGGGGGCGACCGCCTCCGCCATGGTGTTGACAGCGTTGGCGCCCATCGCGTCGCCGGTATCCACCAGCAGGTGGGTCACCACCATGGGACCGATCTGGGAATCCACGATGCGGACCTCCAGGTCCTTGGCACCGCCGGTGAGCTTCACCAGAACAGGGTCTTTTTCGTTAGCGATTGCCAGGATCTCCTCCTTGTGGTGCAGGATGTTCTGGCGGGCAAAGTAAGGATTGGCTACGCCGATGCACTGGACCTGGGCGATCATGATGTTTCCCGTATAGCTGGTGGTGAAACCGCCGGCGGCACGGGCCATCTTTGCAGCGTTGGACGCCGCCGCAACCACAGAGGCCTCTTCCAGCACCATGGGGATCACATATTCCTTGCCGTTGATCAGGAAGTTCATGGCCACGCCCACCGGCAGCTGATAGGTTCCGATGACGTTTTCGATCACATGATCCGCCACTTCGTTGGTCAGAGCACCGGGGTTGGTCAGACGGCCGATCTCCTCCTCCGTCAGGCCGGAAAACTCCGCCACTTCTGCGGCGCGCTGTTCCATGGTCAGCTTGTGAAAGCCAGAATACTGATTTGTCTTCATATTCAAAATCCTTTCTTCGTCAAAGCGTCGTTCCTGTTCCAGTTACCAGTCCGTGTCGACCTTCATCCGCATGAAGGCGGAACCCATGGACTTGCCCAGGCTGTCCAGCCGCAGGGAGTGGGTGGCACCGCCGCCCAAAGCGTGCTTCATCACAAAGTTCATGCCGCACAGGGTATCCACATCATAGCGGATAATGTCTCCCTTGACCATATCCCCGAAGTACTCTTTCACCCGTTCCACGGTCAGCACCCGCTTCAGGAATTCATAGTCCTTGGGGTCCCGGGCATAAACGCAGACATTGCTGGTGTCGCCCTTGTCACCGCTGCGGCCGTGGGCCAGTGTATTCAAATAGACCAGTGCCATCTTATTTCACCTCCAGAATGTGAGACTCCAGTTTCACCGCGTCTCTGGGGATCAGCGTCGGCCACAGACCGATCACATCCGTCACATGAGAGCGGCCGCCGAAGAAGGAGGCTCCCGGAGGACCGTTGAGCTGCAGGGGGCTGATCTCGGGGATGATGAGCTGGGCATCCTTTTTCTCTTTCGTGCGGATGGCAATGCGGAGCACCACCTCGTTCATACGCCGGATGAGATCGTCGTCCACCTCGGCCACATCCAGATGCAGCGCGTTGAGGCCCACATAGTCGATGCGCAGATCCTCGTACTGCATCCCCTTGCGCTTCATCTTCTTCATCAGGATGTCCGCGGCGTACTGCGCCTTTTCATAGGCGTCAGGCCAGGCGAAGGACAGATAGGTGACTACCTTATAGCCGGCATGATAGCCCAGGCACAGCTTCAGCTGATCCGGCTTGGCTTTGCCCTTGATACCACCTACCCGGACCCGGTTGTCTCCGTCCTGGGTCAGCGTGGCGTGGCTGATGTCCACGGTCACGTCGGGCGTGATGTAGTTTGCAGGGTCATGGACCTCATAAAGGAACTGCTCCTTGCAGGACTGTTCAGAGATCAATCCGCCGCAGTCCGGCGCCTTGGTGATGTGGAAGCTGTCCTCCGTCAGCTCGGCGATGGGGAAGCCCAACTGGTCCATATCCGGCACGCTGCGCCAGTCATACTGGAAGTTTCCGCCGGAACCCTGACCGCCGCATTCCAGCAGGTGCCCTGCCATGATGCCCCGGGCCAGATCATCCAGATCCTCGTCTTTCCAGCCAAACTCATACGCCAGAGGCGCCAGGAACATGGCGCTGTCCGCCGCGCGGCCGGTGATCACGGTATCCGCCCCTCCGGCGATGCAGTCCATGATGGGTTCCCGTCCGAAATAGACGTTGGCGTTGACCAGTTTGTCCTTGATCTCATGAAAGTCACCGACGTCATCCATGTTCTTGAATTCACAGCCATCGGCGATCATCTGCGGAATCTGATCGAGCAGGTCGTCTCCCGTGACGTAGCCGATCTTATAGCCGTGCATTCCCTGTTCCTCTGCCACGGCCCTCAGCGCATCCACCGCGCCGGTGATGTTCATGCCGCCGGCATTGGTGATGACGCCGATCTTCTTCTCGTAGGCCTCCTTGCCGATCTCCTTCATCAAGCTGATAAAATCCCGGGCATAGCCGGCAGCCGGATTCTTCATCCGCTGGCGCTGCATGATGGACAGCGTCAGCTCCGCCAGATAGTCGCAGGCCATGTAGTTCAGGTTCCCGTGCCGAACCATGTGAATGGCCGCATCGGGACTGTCACCCCAGAAGCCCTGGCCGCCTCCAATGGATACTTTTTTCACGTTTTGCATCTCCTTTGCCCGTTGATCCGGGTTTTTGATGGCTTTATTGTAGCAATTCCCTCTTCAAAAGTCTTTTGTGGGGTATTCCACAAAAACGGCCGGTTCCTTACACAAAAAAGCGGTGAGTTGTATCATTTTTGGCACAACTCACCGTATCATTTTTGGCACTGTTTACTTTTCGTCACAGGTCAGGACCCCAAGCTCCGCACATTTGCGGTAGAAGGTCCGTCGGCTCAGCCCCAGGTTCTTCATGGCCACGGTACGGTTCCCGCCGCAGGCAATCAGTGTTTGGCGGATCGCCTGCGCCTCAAAGTCCCGCACTTGATCTGCAAGCGGCCGCCCGCCTTGCGGCGTCGGCAGTCCGGATGGATCTTTGTGAACGTCCTCCCGCTCCTCTCTCCACTCAATGACCGGCAGGCTTCCGTCCGCCAGGATCACCGCCCGCTCCACATAGCTTTTCAGCTCCCGCAGATTCCCCGGCCAGCTATATGCCTGCAGTTCCTGATAGATCTGAGAGGAAAACGCCACATCCCGGTGGTACTTTTCATTGCAGATAGACAAAAAGCGATTTGCCATGGGGATAATGTCGTCTTTCCTCTCCCGCAGAGGAGGAAGCGTCACCGTAATGGTATTCAGGCGGAAGAACAGCTCCTTTCGAAACCGTTTTTCCCGCACCATTGTTTCCAGCGGCTGGCAGGCAGAGGCAATCAGCCGTACATCCGGCAGCGTTCCCGCACCATCCCCCGCAGCATCCATCACATCCTGCTTCAGAAAATACAGCAATCTGGATTGGGCCGGCAGCGGCAGTTCCTCGATCTCATCGAGAAACAGCGTTCCTCCATCCGCTAAGGAAAATTTCCCCGGCCGTGTCTCATCCCCGAAGAGTTCCTCCTCCATCATGTTGGCGGGAACCGCGGCACAGTTTACCACGATCAGCGGCTTTTCCCTGCGGCTGCTGCACTGATGCAGATACCGGGCCATGGCATTTTTTCCAGTACCGCTCTCTCCGCAGATCAGCAGCGGCACATCCGTCAGCGCCACGGTAGCTGCCTTCTGGATGGTGGTCTGCAGTCCTTTATTATAGGAGATGATCCCCAGTTTTTCCGCCGTCTCCTGGCTGCGGATGCGCTGTGAGTATTCATCCACGATTCCGGACATGTGCCGCATCTCCTGGCTCAGTTGGTGGAGCCGTGTCACATCCCGAAAGATCGACACCGCCCCCAGGAACGTCTCGCCATCCCACAGTGGAAAGGTCCGCAGCGAAACGTATTTTTTCAGAGATGCAATCAGCTGCTTTTCGTTGGTCAGCGGTGTACGTTCCTCCAGCGTCCGTCCCAGCAGGGAACCGGGCTCCACCTCCTGGATCAGCCTTCCCAGAATCCGGCGCAGGGGGACGCCCAGCACGGAAACGTAGGCGGGATTCGCATAAAAGATGCGTCCAAAGGTGTCTACGGCAACTACACCGTCGTTCATACTGTCCAGGATCTGTTCGAACCGAAATCCGCGCTGACGTTCCAAAAGATAGAGCAAAGTCTCCTTCTGAACCTTTCCGAACACACGTCCTTGGCTGTTGGCAATAAAGATGGTATCCGGAAATCCCTCCAAACACTCTGCCGTCAATTCAGACAGGTCCTGTCCACCCTGGAGAACATGGTCAAAATCCGGCTGATCATCTGCCCGGATTCTTCTGGACAAGTCCCGCAGCTTCATGAAGTTACCCCCCTGGTTCTTTCAGAAATCGTATTGCCATTATGCCATAATCGATGAATCCATGCAAGATTCCATCTTTCCCGATTCAAATTGAACCTCAAATATGCTGTGCAAAGCAGGCGACCGGCAGCCGGTCCGAGTAATCGCATGAAGAATACTTGGGAGAACGGGCCTGGAGCATCTCCATTGTCTGTGGGAGCGATCCTATTTCACTTGTGGGCAATCTGGTTGAAAAATACGATCTGTCGGAGCATTTGCGCGTCTCTCCCTTTCCCCGCAGACACCAACGCCACCCCTTTACTGCACTGGACATATGTGGTGACCAGCAGGCGGCAAACCAAGTGTCACAGGAGCGTCTGAACCTCTAATACTGATGAAGAAGTAAAAAACGGCTGAGGGAGGCAGAGGACCCGGAGCTGGGCCTGGCGTATTACCTGTACGCGGCCCACGGGATCCTGCCGGGGGATTACTACCGGCGGAGCCAGGGCGAAAAGGACCTGATCTGGGCCTTCGCCTCCTATGAAGCGGAACAAAAGAGCGGGAAGCGCAAACAGCGCTTCCCGCCCAGGACCAGGCACATGAGATGATACTTGACTGAGGAACCAGGGAGCAAAAACAGCCGCTCCCGCAGGGGCGGGAACGGCTGCGCAAAGACACATCAAAAATAATACTGCAGCTCAGTACCGAGCAATTTGAGGGCAAAGAAAAGGCATCCAATGAGGCAGATTCCAAGCAGAATCAAAAACTGACGATTTGACATTCTGTATCCCTCCTTTGGTTTCATGATAGCACAGGGAGAAATTATATGTCAAGAAAGCAGGGGCGGGGCTGCCCGAGGGCTCTAAGGGGCGGAGAGGGCGGCGCGGAGAGGGATAAAAAAACAGCCGCTCCCGCAGGGGCGGGAACGGCTGCGCAAAAACACATCAAAAATAATACTGCAGCTCAGTACCGAGCAATTTGAGGGCAAAGAAAAGGCATCCAATGAGGCAGATTCCAAGCAGAATCAAAAACTGACGATTTGTCATGAGGCATCTCCTCCTTTTGTTTTATGATAGCACAGGCGGAAATTATATGTCAAGAAAGCAGGTGATCGTATTCCAAGCTATTCCATTATCTACAAGGTGGACGACCGATATTCCACGCAGGTGAAGCGGATGACCCAGGCGACGCAGGTCCTCTCCAAAACCGCAAAGGACACGGGAGACACCCTTCAAAAGGCGCTGAATGTGAAGGACAGCGCCCAACGGGCCGCAGGGAATCTGCAATCCGTGACCCGGCAGATCGCGGCGGCTGACGCGGCAGGGGCAGGGCTGTCCACCACACTGGGGAAACTGATCCAGACCGGCGGCGTAGCTATAGTCAAGCGACAATCTTTGTATCGTTCTCTCAGGAAATCTTACGGCAGTTGGAAGAAACCAGATCCACCAGCCATGCCAGAAAAATCATCCCCAGAGCCAGCGTGCTCACCTCATTCCAGGCATACTGGTTCATAGCGAAAATCAAAGGGGCTCCGATCCCGCCGGCCCCAGCCAGTCCCAGCACCGACGCTTCCCGGATATTGACATCGAAGCGGTAAAGCGTACCGGAGGTGATCTGAGGCACCAACTGTGGAAAGACGGCATGAAGGATCCGGGCCGGCAGGGAAATCCCCATGGCCTCCAGTGCGTAAACGGAGCGCAGATCCAGCGCGTCGATGGCTTCGGAGAATCGTTTGCACAAAAGGCCCACGCTGCACACCGCCAGCGTCAGCACGCCGGTGAAGGAGCCGGGGCCGCAGACCCGGATAAAGATCAGCCCATAGATCAAAGAAGGAACGGAACGCACGGCAGCCACTACGGTCCGGAAGAACCACGCTACCGGAGCCGGAAAGAACCGTCCGCTGCCCAGAAAAGACAGAGGAACTGCCACGACCACGCCTACGCAAGTCCCCACCAGGGCCATGGCCGCCGTCTCCAGCAGAAGATACGCAAGGCCGCTGCTGTCCAGCCGTAGCAGCAATTCCAGGTCCGGGTGGAGCATCCCGTCCAGCATCACCCGCACCATCCGCAGACTGGTTCGGGACAGGTCAGGAGATGGCAATGTCAGCGTACAGAAGGCAAACAGCCCCGCCGCCGCGCCGATCAGCAGCCTCCGCCCTGTTGGGCTGATCGTCAGCTCATGCTGCACCAGCCGGGTCAAAACCGCGCTGAGGGCTTCCATCCCATACACGACAAGAAACAGCAGAATCAGGATCATCCCGACCTTGCCGTATTCCCGCCAGGAGACTTTCTCGTTGAGGAGCAGTCCGATGCCTCCCGCTCCCACATAACCCAGGATGGCGCTGTGGCGCACGTTTCCCTCCAGCAAATAGAGCGCATTCGTAAGGTAGGCGTGTGCGATCTCCGGGAATACGGAATGGACAAAGGCCCGGACCGGCCCGGCTCCCAAGGCCTGCAGGGCTGTATAAGGCCCCAGCGGTGCGCTCTCCATGTCCTCATAAGTCAACCGGGTTATAATGGCAAAGGTGTAAACTGTGATCGCGGCAGTCCCGGCAAAGGCGCCGATCCCCAGGAAGAACGTGGCCAGCAGCGCCAGAATCAGGGCCGGGAAAGACCGCAGCAGCTGGATCCCAAATCGCGCGAGCTTCTTGAGCGCCCGGGGACCGGGCAGCGGCCCGGCGCAGACCATGGCGGCGGGAACCGCCAGTGCCGCTCCCAGTACCGTGCCGGTGACAGACATCTGCACCGTGGTCCAGAGCAGCGGCAAAACCGTCCCCACAAAGCTCCACTCCGGGGGGATCATTTCCGATACGATGTCCGTCAAATGACTCCGCCGGGACCACAGCACGGAAAGATCGCAGCCGGTAAAGCAGGCGGCGCCCAAAAAGGCCGCCGCAAAGGCCGCGGCCGCCAGAGGGCGGGAAACGCGCCGCCTCATGCACTCACCCCGGCCCCGCCGTAAATACGCTCCAGGACCTCTTCCGTAAGGTCCCCTGGAGCACCGTCAAAAACCACCTGACCCCGGCTGATCCCGATGATATGGTCGGAGAATTCCAGGGACAGCTCCAGATTGTGACTGTTCATCAGGACGCTGACGCCCCGGCTCTGCTGGACCTGTCGCAGCAGCTCCAGGATCTGCCGCCCGGTAACGGGGTCCAGGGAAGCCACCGGCTCATCCGCCAGCAGCACCGCCGGATCCCGCATCAAGGCTCTGGCAATGGCCACTCGCTGCTTCTGCCCGCCGGAGAGGCGCTTGACCGGCTCGTCCAGCTTGTCGGCCAGCCCTACTTCCCGGAGGATCCCGGCAGCTTTTTCCCGGCGGACCGGGCCAAAGCGCCCCAGAAGGGCGGCTCCCGTGTTCATCTCCGGAAGGCAGGCATTCAGGACATTTTTCAAGGCACTGGAGACTTCCACCAAGCAGAAATCCTGGTAGATGGTGCCGATGGTCCGCTGCACGGCCCGTTTGTCCCGGCCCCGGGCAGACTCAAAGGGGACGCCGGCGTAGAGGATCGTTCCGCCGTCACAGGCCTCCATCCCGTTGAGGATCCGGAACAGGGTGGTCTTTCCGGCGCCGGAGGGGCCGATGACGGAGAGAAATTCCCCATCTTTCAGGGTAAAGCTCACGTCTTTCAGGACCTCCCCCGTTCGGGGAAAGCTTTTTTGAATGTGCTGGACCTGCAACATGGCTGTCCTCCCGGCTGCTGTTACTGTTCCATGGATTTGAGGAGTTCCTGAGCGGCCCGCTCCCCGTCATAATCGGCGTCGCTGCCCCAGGTGTAGCCCACCTGGCTGAAGACGCTGAAGATGGCCTGCCCCTCCTCGGTCTCGGCCAGTTCGATGAACGCTTCGCCCACCGCTTCCCGGAAGTCCTCGTCCTGCATGGTCTCAGAAGTCTTGCTGTAAGCGATCATATCATTGTAAATGCCGTCCGTGACGCCGATGACGCCGGTCTGCTCCACCATGGGGGCGGTGCCGCCGAAGTCGGATTCCCAGATGGGGGCGTTCTTGATGCGGATGTGACCGTAGGAGACCATCACGTCCACCTGTCCTGCGGCCAGCCGGGCCACGGAGGTCGTATGGGAGTCGCACTCCACCACGTTGTCCAGATCACTGATCCCCTTTCCGTAGTGCTCCTGGAGCCACAGGCAGGGGTAGATATATCCGGAGGCGGAGGTGGGATTGAGGACCGCCCAGGTGGCGCTGTTCAAATCCTCCCAGGTCAGTTCCTGTCCGTTATTGACCTTGTCCAGAAGCTCCTGTCCCTTTTCCGTGGGACCTGCCAGCAAAATGCAGCGATAGTAGGTGCTCATATCCTCGGTATTTTCCTCGATGGTGCCGTCGTTCCAGTCGGCAGGATTTTCGGAGTCCTTGTTGATGCCGTAGCGAAGCGCGGTCAGCAGCACATCGCAGTCATCGGAGAAGAGGACGTAGTTGCCGCCGGAAATAAAGCCCAGGTCGGCGCTGCCGGCGCTGAGGGCCTCGCCCACGGCTGTGTAGCTGGTGCCCACCGACATGTCGATCTCGCCCACGTCATAACCCTTTTCCAACAGCTTCGCCTTCAGCAGCTCCTCCAGCGGCTGAGTGGACTCCGAGATGATGTCGGCATCGGCGTAGGGCGAGAATGCGATCTTCAGGGAAGAGACGCTCTGTACCCCGTCCGCGTCCGGCGCTTCCTGCGCCGTCTCGCCGGTATCGGAGGCACCGCAGCCGGCCAGCAGGCCGCAGGAGAGTGCCAGGGACAAAAGGAGTGCGGGAATGTTCTTTTTCATGGGAGTACCTCCATTCGATTTTCCGCGCAAAAGAAAAAGGCATATGCACCTGCATATGCCTTGCCATGGCTTTCACGCAGATGCTGATTGCCCCGCTTTGGAAAAAGCAGGGTACGGTCGGCCCTTCCTGGGACCCTCTCAGCCTGGAACACAGGCTCCCTCGCGATCTGGTTCTTGTCATCAATATTCCGAGCGTGGCGCCAGGGAGCTCCCCCTTTCGCCGCATTCCGCAAACCGATGGAAGTATACCACACCCCGAAAAAAAGCGCAAGGCATTTTTCGGATAACCTCCGGATGTCAAGGGCACTCTTCTAAAAGGCTGGTTCAGGGCAGTCGCAGCATATGAGCCGGTTTCTTTCTCCCAAGCTGAACTTTCAGGGTCCAAGGATAGGAACGCGAGTATCAAGGCAGCGGCTGCAGGGAACTACTGAAATGATAGCTTTGTTGAGGCCATTATGATGACGATTTTGACAATATCGTCATTGCCTCTCCGGTGTATTACGGCACGCTGCCCGGCTCCGTTTTGAGTCTCATGAGCCGTCTGCAGCCCTGGCACGCGGCAACGTTCTTCCTGAATCAGCCGTTGAACCTGAGACACAAAAAATCTGCGGCGATCCTCACCGCCGGCGGCAAGGGCAATCAGGCCAACGCAAACCATCACCTCAGCGCATTTTTCCGCATGGTCAATGCCGAGGGGTTCCTTGACCACACGGCCTGTTCACCGAATACCGACACGATTCCCGCTCAGGAGGATGAGCAGGCGATTGCCGCTGTGATCGAGATTGCAAATTGGCTGAACAATGGCTGAGCATGGATATTTTTGCGAAAAAGTTCCGCCGATTTCAAGCGCGTGCGGGCTTTGCGCCATAAACGTCTTTGGTCAGTACGTGGGGAACTCCATGATCCGACTGGATTTACACCAGGCACCAGCCGCTTGTTTTTATAAAGAGCCCGCAATTTCCTCCGGCTTCCATCCAAGGTTTTTCGGCAAGGCCAAGCTGAAAAACCTTGGATTTTCATATTGATCATCTCAGACCGTCTCTCCTGTCCTGGCATCGCATTCAACCACACTGTCTCAATATCCAAAGACAGACCGCTCCGTTCTAACAGCATCTTGGCAGCTTCCCAAAGTTTCGGCTGCAGGGAACTACTGAAATGATAGCTTTGTTGAGGCCATTATCCGCAGACATCAGCCAATAGAAAAACCGTTGGGATCCAGTGGTTTTGTGGAGTTCGGATTTTGGGTGAAATCGGACAGTGCCTCCCGGAGCCGCTCAACAGTCCTGCGGTATTTTTCAATTTTCTGCAGCATAAAGGATCACACCGTCCTTTTCGATGTTCGACAAAAATTCAGGGGCCACATGGACGATATCCAGCTTCAGGAGGGTCGGAAGCTCCTCTGCATCCAGCCAGAAGGAGGTCCGATTTTCCGGGGGCATCCCGTACACCGCCAGGTCAATATCGCTGCGCTCGTGAAAATCTCCCCTGGCCCGGGAGCCGAAGAGAACCAGTTTCCGGGCTCCATGCCGGCGGGCCAGCTCACCGAGCTGACGATAAATCTGTTCCATGGATACCTCCTTGGCCGCTTCCCTGCCGTGATCAAGGCCGAAATGCCGGCCATCTCGTTTTTGTTATCATAACACAGAACACCCGGGAATAAAAGGCAATCTTCCCGCAGGCACAGAAAATATCCCTTCCGGCTGTAGCTATTTCCGATAAGCTGTGGTATGGTGTCTTGCTGCAAGGAGGCGAGACACATGAACGAAACTCTGAAATCACTGTACCAGCGATTCTACACCCCTCTGCCCTTGGCGGAGTACGAGCAGGAAGTCGAGACCTGCCACCGCCAGCTGATCGAGCGGCTGGAAAAGCCAGAGAGGAAACTGGTGCTGCAGATCATCGATACCCAGAACCATATCATCGAAGAGCGGTCCCTGGACAGCTTTCTCTGCGGCTTCCGTCTGGCGTGGGAACTGGCCGGCGAATTGGATCATTACGAGGAAAGCAGGCATCTGTCATCAGCCGAAGAAGCTGAGACAGATGCCTGTTCCATTTCCTGAAAGAAATCTCTGACGAATACACTAGATGACCAGTCGGCTTACACATCCCGCATCAGCCGGAAGGCCCTGCGCCAGTGGTACAGGGCACCGTCTGGGTAGCGTTGATCCAGGCGCTCCAGTGCTGTTTTCCAGATCTTTTCCAATCATCGGAAGAACACATATTTCTCAGTCCAGTTCATCGGCAAACATCACCTCATATGAGCAGAAGACATGACATTCAGAAAACAGCACCATCATACCGTGACCGGCACTTATTTTCGAATGCCGGTCGCGGTACATGGGCAATCGCTGTCCACTTAACACCATTTTAAGGGCAATGCTTTCTCATGGGAACCGCTGTTCCTCTTCAGCTCGGAAGATCAACGGTGACCAGCGCATAGCCAACCGCATTGGTCTGTTCGTCCAAACCAACCAGTATGGTTGTGAACGTCTGGCCAAGATCATAGGAAATCAGCGGACAAGATGACGTAGTGGTAAACGGCAATGTCTCTCCTGCAGCAACGGCCCCCTCTTCCTTCCAGGTATCGACCATATAGGAAATCGTCTCATCGATCTCCTGCTGCATCGTAGCCGCAGGGCCTGCAGCTGCGATTAAAACAGCGCAAACCGTTTCCGGGCCGTCGACAGTACAGGTGATTTCCAGTCCGGCGACAGCGTTTTCGTTCATGTCTACGACATCGCTCTCACGCGAAAAAACACAGATTACATCGTGAAGTTCTAAGCTCCCCTCCACCTGCGCAGGCAGTGCATCCCCCTGGGGGGAAGCGCTGCCTTCCAGCGCTTCCAGCCGTTCCAGCAGTTCCGGCAGTTCTCCCAGCAGATCGATGGCGCTGCGCAGGATATCGATTGCCTGCTCCGGCCGGCCGCTTTGATCATAAGAATCGGCAAGTCCAATGTAGGCCTCCGGCCGCTTCGGATCAATGTCAATGGCAGCTGTAAATGCAAGGATTGCCTCTTCGTAATTGCCGTCAGACAGATAGCGCACACCCAGGTCATACTGCTCCTGCCAAGTGGGAGCCTTGCTGCCGCAGGCACACAGCCCCAAGGCCAGAGCCAGCACCAGCACAAGGCTGAAAACTCGTTTACCCATGGTCATTCACCTTTCCATGCCGGTCAAACCGCCTGAACCAGCACTACTGTAATATTGTCCTTTCCTCCGTGCTGTACAGCAGCCTTGTACAAACAATCTGCCTTTTCCGACACCCGAAGGGGACCGTGCAAAATCTGTGCAAGTTCCACTTCTGTGAGCATATCCGTTAAGCCGTCGCTGCACAGCAGAAACAAGTCCCCCCGATACAGTGGGAACCCATCTGACTCATACGGCTCAATAATCATTTCCTCCGGAAAGATCCCCAGGTGCTGCGTCAGTTTATGCCGGTCTGGATGACTTGCCGCCTGTTCCAACGTAATGAGTTTCAGATCCAGCATCTGCTGCGCCTGCGTATGGTCCCGGCTGAGCTTGGTCAGCCGGCCGGCACGCAGCAAATACGCCCGGCTATCTCCGATATTGAGAATACGTCCCATATCTCCAACTGCACTCAGCCCAACAAAAGTGGTGCCGATTCTCGCACCGCGCTGACGCATTAGAGTGCAAAGAGACCGATTCATTTCTCTCAGATAAGCTGGCCCGTGATCAAAAAAGTCTTTCACCGGCAGGCACCGGAGGGCCTCCACCGCGAGCAAAGAGGCCTCTTCCCCGTATTGCTCGCCGCCCATTCCATCACAGACAGCGTAAATTCCCGCTTCTGCCACGTCAGAACAGGACATCATTTCCCGGTCAGAGAGAGCCTCCCTGTATTTCCCATTGACAAACAGATTGTCTTGGTTGCTCTGCCGGACCACACCGCGTCCGCAGCGGCCTTCGGAAATCAGCTTCATAGTGCCATGCTCCCCCGATGTCACAGCCATCCGCCAGCTTTCAGCTGATCCAGAAGGCTGCCGAGCTGCTGATAATAGGTTGTGTCATCATCACTGCGCAGTAAACTGCCTGCGGTTTCATATTCCTTCGCTGCGGCGGCATAGTCGCGCTGGGACTGGTCCTTTGCGTTCTCTACGGTGATGAGCAGCATGCCCCGCAAGGCATGGGGCATATAGGAATCCGGGAACGCCTCCTCATATCGCTGCAGCGCATTTTCCGCATCCTCATAGCGACCGAGTTCATAATAAATCGTATAGAGGTTGCTGTACAGGTATTCTTTCTGCACACCCAGCTCGATGACCCGATTGAAGCAATCGGCGGATTTGGACAGATAGCTTTCCGCACCGGGATCTGTGTGCGCCGCTTCAAAATACGCCAGCGCCAGCATTTCCCACAGTGTGCTGTCATAACGAAGTCCAAATTTTACGATTCCATCTGACAGCAATTCCGCTTCTTTGGTAGCGGGATACTCGATAGGAGACTGATTGAGCCGCACCAGCGCGGCGCAGTCCCGGTACAGCTCCGCCAAAGACCGCATGGCCCGAATTTGCAGAGTCTGGTCCTCCGCCTCCTCCAGCACAGAGCGGAAACCGCTTTCGGCCTCCACATACTCTTCCTGTGCATAGGCTACCTCTGCCTGGACATATCTGGTGACCATATCATCTGCCCCGGCAGAGATCATCTGCTGAAGCACCTCATCCGCAGCGTCAAAGTCTTTCAGCTTTCCCAGAGAAACCGCATAGTCCCGCTGGGCCGACACGGTAATGTCCCCGCCGGCTGTACTCAGTCGGAAGAAAGATGCGGCCGCTGCATAGTCCTTCTGTTCAAAATAAGCGGCGCCCAGAATCTCGCTAAGCCGGCTCTGGGTCTCCACGTCATAGGCTTTCCCCAGCGCCAGGTCGTCCTCAATGTATGTGATGCATGCTTCGTAGTCTCCTCCGCAATACAGCGCATAGGCGTAGGAAACCTTCGGTTCCACCTCCTCCGGAGAGAGGCTCTGCGCACTGAGGAACCGTTCCGCAGCAGCGTCAGGATCGCTTTCGCACAGATCGGAGCCTTCCTGCATCAGCTGTACATACTGTTCCATCCTCTGTTGTGCCTTCTGCCGGGAGATGAAGAAGCCGCCCCCCACAGCCGCCAGCACCAACACGCCCGCAACAGCACCGGTAATCAGGCGCTTTTTCCCATTGGGTTTCTTTTTAGCCTGGGGCTGACTTTTGGTTTTCTCTTTTGCAGGCGGCGCGCCAAAGATGCTCTCGGTCCGGGAGGTCTCATTTTCCGGAATCGATCCGCCGAAAAAGCTCTCGGTCCGGGATCCATCCAAACTGTCGTCAGCGCCGGAAATCCCCCCAAACATGGATTCCGTCTTGTCTCCTTCGCTGATGTCCTCCGATTGAAAATCCTCTGTTTTCGGTGTCTGGGAGACATACTGGTTTTCCAGCAGCGCCAGCTCATCACCATCCGGATAGATCAGTGCGGAATCCGCCTCGTCATAGAGGATTGCCTCCAACTCCTGGCGCATCTGAGCTGGGCTGGAATACCGCTCTTTGGGATCAAATGCACATGCTTTTTGGATAATTTCCGCCAACCGGCCCTGGGCATGCACCGGCGCAGGCAGCGGCTCCCCGCCCATGCGCTTGGCCAAAGCCAGTTCCCTGCTGTGGAATGTGATGGGTTCCGGCGGTGGGGGCAAAAACGGCACGCGGTTTTTGTTCAGCAGACGGTACAGGACGATACCCAGAGAGTACAAGTCCACACTGAAACCGTACTCGCCGCTGCGGTATACCTCCGGTGCCATATAATTATAAGTACCCTTCTTGGAGAGGCCTGACATGGTACGCTCGATGGTCCGGGCGATGCCGAAATCTCCCAGCTTGAAATCCCCGTTATCAGAAACAAAGATGTTCTCCGGCTTGATGTCCCGGTGGATGATGTTGTACTTTTGACACAGCTCCAACGCCCGGCAGATATCAATTCCCAACTGGATAATATCCCTGCGGGCAAAGGGATGCGCATAGGCATACGGCAGGAGCGGGTTGAGCAATTCCATCCGAATCAACACATCCCACCCGATGCCGCTTTGATGGCGGATCACTGCGTGGTCCTCATATCCAACCACATTGGCTGTGCCTTTGAGCTTTGCCATAATGGCAAACTCCCGCACAATATCCTCCACAACGCCGTAGAAATACTGCTCTGCCTGCTGGGGAGACATTCCCTCCTCCATGGCGCCTTGTATCTCTGCTTCAGTCTGCGGAACCGTAATGATTTTCAGGGCAGCCTTGTAGACCTCGCCAAAGTCCTCTCGCTGGATCTCAAAGACCTTGCCGAAGCTCCCCTCTCCCAATTTACGCCGGATCGTCCAAGTTCCAAAAACCACCGAACCGATCTGATAGCGTTGGTCCATACTCTCTCTCCTTATGTCTGGTGCAGTTGTGATGCGCAATTTATGTCATGCGGAAGACCCGCTGGATTTCCTTTTTATCGCACGCGATGCAGAGCGGCGCATGGTTTCATGCGCCGCTCTGCGCAAACATTCAAAATAATTAACTATTACAGTCAGTTGAACGTGGTAGCCTTTGCGATTCTGCTTGCCAGCTCCGTATCCTTGCTCTCCATATCATTTGCGGAGAGATCCATCAGGGCCGCATACTCCTCCAGCATTTTGGAAAATTTCTGGAACGTGGGTTTCATTGCCTCAAAATTTGCTACAAAGGCATCCTGGCTCTTGCCTTTCCAGTTGCTTTCCAGAGCACGAACGATCTGGAACAGCTGCTGCATCTGCGCATCATGGTCGCTTTTGATTTTACGGACATTTTTTGCCTCTCCCCGCAGCAGTTCGGGAGTTACCTGAATGATTCCTTGCGTTGCCATACTATAATTCCTCCTAAAAAAATTTGATCAAGCCGGGACTTCCGGCAAGATATACAAGTTTATTCAAACGAGTTCATACGGGTCCGGACCTCCGATTTCAGTCCCTCCAATTCCTCCAGCGTATGCGCCCGCTGCGCGGAATCGGTATCCTGGCGTACCAGAGCGATCAGGGAGTCCAGATCACGCAGCGCCTCTTCGTAGCGCCCCAGCTCCATGTAAATGGTCGCCCGCAGAGTGCGGAGTTTGACGCCTTTTGGGGTATCTCCCAGTGCGTCGAACTGTTCCGCAGCCTGACGGAGCGCATCCCGCATTCCCTCCTGGTCCCCCAACTGCCGCAGCGCCAATACTTTGTAGTAAAGGCACATATAGTGACTGTCATCTTCCGTCTGTGCAGCAGTCATTTCCTCGGCGATGCCCAGCAGCGTCTGCATATCATTTTCAGACAGCGCCTGGGCCGCCAGCGCCATTCCCGCCTGCCGGTCGCCATACAGTTCATAGAGTTCGCGCCACAGCGGGACTGCTTCATCGTATCTCTTGGCATCGACCAGGAGCGACGCTTTCTGCTTTTTCAGCAGGACCAGTTCCGTGTCCTCGCGGAAGATCTCTTTGCGGGAATCCAGGTAGGACAGCGCCTCTTCCGTCCGCCCCACACGCCGGAGGGCGCGGCAGCGGTCATAGACATACAGCGGATTGGCGGAAAAGCGATGCTCCACACCATTCAGCAGTTCCAGCGCTTCTTCACTGCGGCCGGTACCCAAGAGCAGGTCCGCCTTGTGGTGGTAGCCGTCCACCAGCTCCGGGTTTCGCTCCATCAGTTCGTCCATGATGGCCTCTGCGCCGTCAAAATCACCCCGGCCCAGCCGGAGGAGCAAAATGCGGTTGAGCGGCAGTGCATCTGTTGGATCCAGTTCTGCCGCCTGACGGAACATCTGCTCAGCCTGGAGGACGTTGCCCATACGACTTTTGACAATGCCGAAGTTGATGTACAGCTGCTTGTGAATCAAGCCCTGGTTAAGGGCCTGACCAAAGCACAGATGCGCCTGTTCATCCTGCTCCAGCTGCAAATACGCGCACCCTTTCATGAAGCTGACCATGCCCGCCAGTTCGCCGTCCACGTCCAGGGAATTCAGCACTTCCAGTGCCTCTTCATAATGCGCCTCCCGCATGAGGTCATTTGCCTGTATCATGCTTGTATAAATCTGCTGTGCTTCCAAGATGATGCCTCCTTTTATGCCTGCTTCATCGTTTTGAATCGGGAAAATCAGTCAGATTCGCTGACCTCTTTCAGCAGGTCTAGGTAGTCTTCGATTGTCGTAATCAAACCAACGCCTGGTTTGCCCGCCGAGGTATTCTTCAAAGCCGTTAGAAGCAGTCCGTCTTCGCCAAAGGCGCCATCTACATATTTATAGCCCAATTTCACATTAGAGGAAAAATCCTTATAATGATCGATCTGCGTACTCAGATCCGCCGCATCTTTCAGCGAACCAACGTCTTTCCAGCCACTCAAAGTAAGCAGATTATCCTTCAGATCATCCAGACTGCTCCAACTCATTCCGTCAAGTGTGGAACTCAGTTTTCCAAAACCGGTTACAGCTTTATAGGTACCAACTGAAAAATCGATGGTATCGACGACATACCCGACCTCATCTAAACCACTTGCATGCAGTTCTCCTGCCAGGCCTTCCCGATTGGCGTAGTCCTCGGCGTAGTCATAAAAATAGTCCACAGCCGATTGCTTTGCCCCCAAAGCCTCCGCTCCTGCGCCTACTCCATACGAAAAGAGTGCTACGGAATCCTGGGAAAAATCGAAGAAATTATTGATGAAGCTATACCCATCCAGCACCGCCTCTCCCATCTTCCCGGCAGAAACATTCCCGCAGAACGACAGAATATCCGCACCGCCGCCTACGACAGAGCCGCCCATGTCCCACAAATACTCCACGGGCTTACTATCGGCCACAGTCTTTGCGACTTCCCAAACATCCCTCGCCTTGTCGCTGACCCATTTGCCTGCATCCGAGACTTTTTCTCCAACCAATTTGGCGCCGTCTGTCACAGCCTCCGCCGCCTCTTCCACTTTGTCGCCGACCCATTTGACACCGTCCTTCACTGCATCCGTTGCAGCATCTACGGCATCTTCGGTCTTTTCGGCGACCCAGTCGCCCGCATCTTCCAGCTTATCTCCCAGCTTATCCCACATGCTTTTCTTCTTGCTGGAAGTTTTTTTGGTGGTTTTTTTGCTGCTGGAGGTCTTTTTGGTTGCGGTCGTACCGGATGTGCTTCCATGTCCGCTGAAGGAATTCAAAATTGCATCCAGTGCGGTGGTAATCGCCATACCGGCACCGGCAAGAACGGCCAACGCTCCTGCGGTCTGGCCGGGCTGTGCAGAACCGGCAGCCGAAGTCTGATTACCGGCAGCAAGCTGCTCCAGGGAGACGCCCTGCAGGGCATCTCCCATGCCATCACCAGCCAGGCCGAAAAGCCCTCCTATTTTCTGGGCAGCATCCGCGATCAACTGAGAGGTCAGATCCAACGGGGAACGCATCGCCCCGGAGCTTCCCGCCGCAGTCGTGGAATATTCCGCTGTTCCAGTCAATATCTGCGCCGAAGAAACGGCTCCCACGATCTGCTGCGCAGTGTAGTTCAAGCCTCTTGCCTGATTGGCCAAGTCTTCATCCTTTTTTGAAAGCTCCTCTATGGCAAGGTCCGCCATGCGCTGCATGGTCCCCATGTATTCGGAATCCTGCTTCAGCTGCTTTCTGAGGTTGTTCAGCGACGCATCAATATTGGACTTTGCGGCAACCTCCATTTCCAGTCCGGCAGCGATCCTGGCAACCTGACTGGCCGTATTCTGCAGGCGAAGTTCCTCTTTTTTCATCGCTGCACGCAAAAGGAGCATCCGGGCAGCATTCAGTTTAATCGTCAATCCGCTTTTCACTCCGCTCACCTCTTTCCGAACAGGCGGGACAACAAGTCGGACGCCGATTCAAGCAGCGTGCTGGTGTTGGTTTTTGGAGTGGTGGCGGATGTTGTACCGCTCAGAACCGCACCGGCCGATGCCGCTGTCTTGACGGTCGCTTTTACTGTGGATGCAATTACCGCGGCACGCTTTGCGGCGATCTGCGCCGCCAGACGGCGGTCCTCCTCCTCCAGTTCATCCGCTACTGCGGTGATCTGTGCAGAGAGCTGCTCAATGCTGCGAGCCAGGTTCTTATTCTTTTGCTGCAACTGCGCAAGCCCGGCCAGATAGCTGTCCGCAGAAGCTCCCTGCCAGTACTGGCCGAGTTCACTCTGGTAGTTGCTGCAGGTCTTTGCTGCCGCCTCACAGTCATCTGCCAGCGCCCGCAGCTTTTTGGCATCCCGGCGGACCGCATCATAATTGAGTTTCATCCATTCACGCCCCTTCGCTCAAATATGCGTCCAAAAGGCCTCCGTCCCAGATCCCAGCCTCCGCAAGGGTAATCTCCCCGGATAACTTCCGCTCTCCTCTGCAAAATTTCACTGCAGACACCATGCCGTAATGCAGAGGGTCCATTTCCCGAATGGTCTCAAGAAACCGCGGTTCCAACTGGCCCAGCGGCAAAAACGTCGGGATCTCCATATCCAGCATTCGCTCGCCCGGGTGCAGCCGAATGGTTACGATCGCCGTTTCACAGCATTTCATGGCCTGCTCCTTCCAATGCGCAAAGGTCTTTTAACGATTCCTCCGTAATTCCGCCGGGCAGGAACTCCGCCTTCCAAAGGTCCTCGTCCAGATCCTCCAGCGTCATGCAGACCGCGCCGGCCGTACTCTGGATCACCATCATCTCCGTAAGCGACCGCTCACAAACGTCGGTGTGGAAGAGCAGATACCGCCCCGCCTCCTTTCGAAAGCCCTGTACTAAGACAGCAGCAAGTTCTCTCGGGCAGCCTTTGTCCAGCAATTGCCCCACCGCTCTTTCCGGTTCGTCAACCGCCAAGCTCTGCACCTGCGCCAAATCCGCCTGCTTTACCACGGCACTGCATGTTTCTCCGCTGCCGGAAGCCGGAGGCTGTATTTTCTCCAACACGCTTGGAACTACAGATTCTTTGTCCATTCGTCTCAGAGAAACCTCCTGGCCTTGAACATCTGCTCCCACCAAACCGCTCTCGCCGGCATAGGCCAGGAATTGACGGGTGGACTTTCCCGCCTCTCCCAGTTGCACAAGCAAATAGCTCCTGCACTTGATACACGCAGTTATCAGGCTTACCGCCTCAGATTTGAGCGCAAAATCCCCCTCAAAGCCGACCTCTGCGTATCCTTTCTTTTCAAGGGAAAGCTGAATCTTTTCGCATTCGCTTCGGATTTCCTCCGCCGTCATGCCGTAAAACGGATCGGATATGCCGAAGAAATTTTTTGCACCCAGATTGGCCGCCGCAAACAGGAACTCCTTTGTGCTTAGGGTCATCTCCGCCATCCGATGCACACCTCCTGTGAAGCCGATTTTATTGGCCTATTCTTTTGTTCCATACATCATTGCCCGATCTCCACGGCTTTGATCCGTCGCGCCTGTCCATCCATCAGCAGCCAGGCATCCCCTTCCGGCAGATCCTCCCCGCTTTGTGAATAATCCAACTGACTATCAAACAAGCCGTGAGAGCGGAAGCTGCCGTCTACCATCAAAACATCGGCCTTGTTATTCAGGTTGATGGTAAACATATCTCCTCGGAGTTCTTCCCGCTCACCGGAAACACTGAGGATCACCAAGCACACTTTCAGTCCTTTCCCCAAGCTGATGATACTGGAAAGACGGCGCATGGTCTCGTTGCTGGCCAAATCAAAGCAGCGCTTGTGGTCACCGATCACAATGATAATCTCCGGCTGCTCCGCCAGCCATTGGATCCCCTCCGGGGTTTCCGCCTGCTCCTTTCGCTTTTGCAAAACAGGCATCAAGTCCGCGATATAACTGTCAAAGCGGTCTGCAGCCGTCATATACTCGCTGCAGCGGGTTTTGTATGGGGAGAGGATGCTGCCGGGGTCGTACAGTGCCAAAGAGTCGTTGGAAAAGCGGTCCAGCAACTGATCCGTCAAAGCCTGAAGCAGCTGCCGTCCCTGGGCCGAACCGTGGCTGGAAATCATCAAAAACTGTCTCGCTTCCAAATCGTAGGAAACAGGCTCAACCGTCTCGCGGTCCAGACCTGCCAGCAGGCCTTCTGTGGTCCAATCCTGTGCAAGTACCCGTCTGGGCAATACGGGGACCTTTTTGGGGCGAGGCCCATCCCACTTTCGATCCATCAACTCTGCAAGCTGGCGGACCTGTGCGACCCGCTGGTTCTCGCTCTCACCGGGCACAGGAAGTGCCGTCTGAAACTCCAGCGGCGGCTTCCCCCGGCACAGGCCGCGGCCCGGCAGATTCTCCGGCTCCAGCCCATCCGTACGTCCGACAATGGAATTGTAGTCGCTCCGGTCCTGCATCCGGAGAGCCACTCCGCCTGTGATATTCTGAGAGATTCGGAAAGAAACTGCGTTTTCACTGTTGGCAGTAGCCACCAGATAGATACCGTACCCGCTGCCCTCACGGGTGAGGATCTGGAAGAATTCGTCCAGATCCGGATACAAATTCAATACAGGGCCGAAATTATCTACAATCAGCATCAGATACGGCAGTTGGATGCCAGTCGCTTCCCGATAGGCATCCATACTCACAATGCCCAATTCGGAGAATCGATCTTTCCTTGCTCCCAGTTCATCGGAGATGAGCCGGCAAATCTTCATGACCCGCTCTTCTTCATTGTCCCGGGCTACCGCTCCCACATGCGGCAGATTCCGGAAGAGGTTCAAACTGCCGCCCCCGAAGTCCAACAGATACATGGAAACTACCTGCGGGGAGTAAGACAGAGCCGCAGACAAAATCAGGGTCTGCAGAAACGTGGTCTTGCCGCTGCCGGGAGCGCCGTAGATCACCGTATGGCCGTTTTCCAACAGATCCAGATGCATGGGGTACTGAGACTGTGTTCTTGGATTATCCAGCATACCCACAACAGGTGCCAAGCCCGCATTGTCGCCCCAGTGCTCACCGTCGAAGGCAATATGCAACAGCTCAGGAAGCTCGATCCGCCCCGGCAGCTTGGACGTCCAAATGTTCCTCGCCCTGGATATCTCGTTCTTCCTGGTATAGGCATCCAGATATTCCACAATGGCGTCGATTTCATTTTTCTCCGCCCGGAAACCAGTCGTCTTTTCAGGTTCGTAGCTCTTACGGAAGCCATACAGATCCACTACCGACAATTTTTCTTGCCGGCTATGAGACAGTTCGCGGTTCGGGTTATATGGCGCGCCGCTCCAGTAGGACTGGATTTCCGTATAGATCTCATCCTCGCCCACCTGCACATAGGCTCGGCCGGGGTTGGTGATCCGCGCAGCGTCTGTATGATGCAGCATTTCGTTGCTGTCTGCTGAGCTGGCAACTTTCAGGCACCAGCGAAAACGCGTGTTGGCACTCATCTTGTCATCCACCACACTGCCAGGCTTTTGCGTCAGCAGAATGATATGAACGCCCAGCGTACGGCCAATGGCAAACACGCGGTTGATCACCTGCATAAAGTCCGGGAATTGGACTTTAAATTCCGCAAACTCGTCGATGATCAAAAACAGATAGGAAAGCGGCGTCGTGACCTTGCCCTCCCGGTACAGCTTCAAGTATCCGGTGATATTGCTGACGCCCGCTTCGTCCAGCAGCGCTTTGCGGCGGGTCAGTTCATTTTCCAATGCGATCAGATTCCGCGTGATGGTGGTGTCCAGATCGGAAATCGTACCGGCAAGGTGCGGTAGATTCCGGAAAGGAAGAATAAGGCCCGTTCCCTTGAAATCGATCAGAACAAAGGATACTGCCTCAGGAGGAAACGCCAGCGCCATGGACAAAATCCACGACTGAACCATCTCTGACTTACCGGAACCCGTCATGCCTGCCACCAGGCCGTGGGGACCGCTCTTCTTTTCGTGGATGTCAAAATAGAACGGTTCATTTCCCGCCTGTACACCGATGGGAACCGCCATAGACTTTTCAGGCCGGGCCTGCTCCCATTTTGCCGCCAGGTTTAGTTCTTCGGGACGCCGCATCCGATACCCCTGCATAAAGGACAGCGTGGACGGCAGAGTTCCCTTTCCGCCCGTCAACTCAATGCGGATAGGGGCAAGCGCCCGGGCAAAGCTGTCGTACAGCTCCTCCCGCACCGGGTCCACGGCAAACAGTATGCGCACATTGGCGTTCTCCCGCTGGTATATGCACCCCTTGTGTCCCTGCATTTCCAGAATGGTCATGCACTCCTTGGGCAGATGATCCAGTTCGTCGTACAGGAAGATCGCACTGACGCCCAAGGACGGGTCGTTGGCGGTCAAGTACTGGCTGATGGGATGCCGTTCGATCAGGTCTTTGTCGGCACATACAAACAGGTAATGCGGGCCATCGGGCAGCGTCTCACGGTCGCGGGATTCACCGATACTGCGGGCGGAGACAATTTCCATCACGCTGGACAGCACCCGGCGGGCAGATTCGGCAGAATCGGCAATATACCGCTGGCTGCGCGTATCATCGTAAATATGCGGAAGCCATTTGACAAACGACCACTGGGCCAATTCATCGTCTTTACAAAGAAGCACCATGCGCAGATCTTCATAGCTGTGGTGCGTTGCAGCTTGTACCAGCATATTGCGGGTCACCGCCAGAGCGGAGGAGCGATCGCCAATCACACCGCAGGTGGGGAACCGTCCCAAGGGACAGGTGATGGGGCACCGTGAAACTTTTTCATACTTTTGGGCCAGTTCTCCGGCCCGTCCCGCCTGATCGTCTTCTACCAGGGAAAGCCCATGGCGCGGAACCTGAAATACCACACAGGAATCCAGTGAACCCTCGCCGACCCGAAGCTCCATGAAATCCTGATCTCTGCGGCGCCGCTCCCACAAACGGCGGGCAGGCTCTGCTGCAATAGGGAGACAATCTGCGGTCGCGGGGTGCGTGGTCATCAAAATCCGCCGCTGCTCCTGCTGCAGCTGCCGGATTTTTTCCTCCTGTTCATCCAGGTACTCATCATATTTCTGCAGCCGCAGCTGCTCCATGTGCCGGTAATTTTTGATCTGCCTGCGATAGTTCATGACCGACATGACCAGACTTACCAAAGTCATGGGCGCGCTGAAATACAGCATAGTCAGGGGGCCGCCCATAAAAAACGACACAGCCGCGGTAATTCCGATCATGGCAAGCGGCTGAATGATGATGCCTGCCCAGTGGACCTCCGGCTTTCCTCCGATGCTGGGCGCATCCTGAAATTCTATGGTTTCCGAAGGGACATCCTCCAACAGCCGGGGAGAGCGATGAAACTGGCACGGATACGGATCCTCCGGTTTCTCTGCGGTCCGCTCCACCTGCCCGCAGGAAAAATTGCTCTTTACCGCGCCCTTATAATCCACGGAAAGATGATCCCCCGTCAGGATCAACCGACATGGGCCGATGTCCAAGAAATCCCCGGGCTGCAATGTTTTCTCGCGAATCAGCTTGCCGTTGCAGTATGTACCGTTGGAACTGCCCAGATCCTGCGCGATCCAGCCTTCTGCGCTGCGGCAAAGCTCCAGGTGTTTCCCGGAAATCTGGTGGCTTGCGACTACAATGTCACATTCGCTGCTCCGGCCGATACTCACCCGGCTTTGGCCGGATAAATCAATGATCTGTGTATCATCGGGAGTCCGTTCGATCATTGTGACCGCCAGCCGCTGCGCCTGATCTATGAGAAGGATCTCGCCTGACTTCAGCACGCCGGATGCAACCGGTTTTCCGTGAAGATACGCAGGCTGAGCGGATTTCCACTGCCAACCGTTTTCTGTCTTGGTAAAGGAAATCTGCTTTTTCCCAAGGCCCGCATTTTCCAGGCAGACCGTATCTTTTTTCCCGCTTCCTAGCGTGAAGCTGTCGCTTTCATTCAGTTCTCGCTCCGTTAAATCTGAATTTTGGTAAATTCTGAAAATAACACTCACTTGGTTTCACGCTCCCTTGCTTTTTTAGGGGAAGAAGATTGTTCGCGCAAAGATTTCAAATTGGTGATATGGAACATGGAATCCAATTCTTCGGTATAGATCCCAAGACTGCGCAAGAGCGGCAAAGTCTGCTCATTTTGGGTAAACACAAACAAAAGCGATATGAAATTCCCCCATGACAGTTCCCGGGTACCGGCCTCAGCCGCCGAAAGGGTCTGGCGCGTCACCCCGATAATTTCAGCCAGGTTCGCCTGACTCACCCCCAGGCTGGCACGGAGCACGGGTAAATTTTGGGCCATTCGCTTCGTATAGGATGATCTGTCTATGGAAAACAACGTTCCCTGTTCCATGTTTTTCCTCCCGTTGGACCAATACGCAGATGGATTACCAGATTTTTGAAAAGCTTTAAGGCGATTATATACCTCCCGCTTGCATAATGCAATATTATTTTACATTTTGTAAAATAATATTCTCTTTTTTATTGAAATGAGATTCAAGGACAACTGTGCGCCTAAAAAAGGTTTGAATTTCCAATTATGCAATTGTGAAATGATAAATAATACATTATAATATTTAACAATTGGAAAAAGCAGGCAGTCAAATCTCCATGTGGCAAACCGCCAATCACGGTTGTCTCCCCCAACGGGATCGGCAGCGGCAGGAGAAAGCGCGTGCAAAGGAGAGAGAAAACATGAGACGAATTTTCAGTTGGATTTTGACCCTGGTCCTGGTGCTGGGCCTTGCGGGCTGCGGGCAGAATGCCGCGGCGGCGTGGCAGGAGCAGTACGACCTGGGCGTGCGGTACTTATCCGAGGGCAACTACGAAGAGGCCATTCTCGCCTTCACAGCGGCCATCGAGATCGACGCCAAGCGGCCCGAAGGCCTGATTGGCCGCGGCGACGCCTATGCATTGTCCGGGGACACGGAGGACAACCTCTCCGCCGCTCTCAGTGACTACGAGGCGGCCATCGCCCTGGACGAGACCCTGCCCGGCGGCTGGCTGGGTCTTGCCGACGTGTACATCCGCCAGGGCGACTACGACAAGGCCATGGAAATTCTCCGGGAGGCCCTGGAGAAAACAGGCAATGACCAGAGCATCGCCGACAAGCTCTCTGAGATGGAGAGTGGCAGCTTCTCCGACTCCGCCGGCAATATCCGCCGGGAGAGCCACTACGATGAGAATGGGTCGTTAATGTCCTATTTCACCTACACCTACGACGGCCAGGGGCGCATCGCCTCGGTCACCGGCTTTGATGCCGCCGGGAACCAGGCGGGCCATGTGGACTATGTCTACGACGAGGCGGGAAACAGGCTTGTGGATGCGGGAAATTACCATATAGACGACGGCCGCCTGGGGGCGCGGGAGTATGAATATGACGCCGCCGGGAACGCGGTGCGGCAGACCATACATGTCTCCGGCGCGCTGGACAGCGAAGTGGATTACTACAAGGTGAACACCTACGATGGGGATGGAAACGTGACCCGCCAGGAGAACTACCATGGCAACGGGGAGCCCAGTCTGGTTTACGAGTATGAATATGCCGACGGCGTACAGACGAAAGAAACGGTGTATAGCGGGGACGGCGCCTTGCAGGGTTATGAGCTCTACCAGTATGACAGCGAGGGCCGCCTGGTGAGAGCGGACTACTACGATGAGACGGGGACATTCGAGGCGTATGACGTCTATACCTACAACGAGGCAGGAATCACCACAAGCGTTGAGACGTATGAGGCCGACGGAACGCTGATCCGCTCTAGGGTCTATAACTGACACGGGCGGCAAAGGAGAGAAAACAGATGAGACAAATTTTCAGCTGGATTTTGACCCTGGCCCTGGTGCTGGGTCTTGTTGGCTGCGGGCAGAATGCCGCGGCAGCGTGGCAGGAGCAGTACGATCTGGGCGTGCGGTACTTATCCGAGGGAAACTATGAAGAGGCTATTCTCGCCTTTACGGCAGCCATTGAGATCGATGCCAAGCGGACCGAAGGCCTGATTGGCCGCGGCGACGCCTACGCGGGTCAAGCGGAGGAGAGCGGATCGCCAGGAGAAGAGGATGCCAATACTCTCTATCAGAACGCTCTGGCGGACTATCTTGCGGCTATTGAGATGGACGACCAACTGGTGGAAGCCTATGAAAAGGCGGCGGGCGTGTATGTGAGCCTAGGCGATCTGGATGCCGCCATCGACCTTTTGGAACAGGGTGTGGAGGCCACCGGCGACGAGGGGCTGAGCGACTACCTGGAGGAGCTTCGGGATAATACCCGGCTGAAGCTGCTCACCCACCAGGCGGCCTACGACTCCGACGGGCATCTGCTGAGGGATCTCCGCTATTCCTATGACGAGACGGGTTACCTGCTGAGCCGGGATGCGGTGAACTATGACAATACGGGTCGGGCAGTCGGTACAGAGCGGATGGAATTTCAGTATGACGAGAACTCCGGCTCCTGGTGGCGAATTCCTAACCGTCAGTGGTACGACACGGAGGCGGAGTGGCAGGCAGCCTGGTCGAAGGAGAACTTCTTGCCGGGAACGCACGATTATGATACCGACATCGGTTCCGTTGAGTTTTCGGTGAATATGGACCCGCTCATTCTCAGATCCGGCGGGCTGGAAGCGCTGCAAGAGGGAAATGTTCTCTACAATGAGATGCAGGTAAACGGGGGCTATGCAGACTGGTCCTACGCTGTCTATACCTTTGATGAGGCGGGCTGCTCCGTGGCCATCTCCAGCTATTACTCTGACGGCAGCCTCTCCGGCACCGCCGTGCTGGAGTGGGAGGTATTGGAACCCTAAATACAGAAGGCAAGAAAAACAGGAGCCCTGTGCTCCCACTGAACTTCCGGCCTCCCAGGGCAGACTGCTCCATG
This sequence comes from uncultured Oscillospiraceae bacterium, assembly GCA_944387015.1. GTDB lineage: Bacteria > Bacillota > Clostridia > Oscillospirales > Oscillospiraceae > Oscillibacter. The sequence continues at coordinate 15,721 of CALXDH010000018.1, read as the reverse complement.
GTCTGTACCTCCACAACTCCAAGGGCAAGTTTGTCCACCCGGGCTGGCAGTACTTTGACCACTCCCGCGCGGCAGCACGCAACGCCGAGCGGCGGAGGGAACCCAAATTGGCGATATGTCTACCACTACAATTACCAGATGAACTGCCTGGGCTGCGACAAATATGACAACGAGGGTAACCTGACCCGGTCGTTCATCATCGAGAGATCACCGGCACAAAAAAGGAGACATAGAATGAGACGAATTATAAGCTGGATTTTGACCCTGGCCCTGGTGCTGGGGCTTGCGGGCTGCGGGCAGAATGCCGCGGCGGCGTGGCAGGAGCAGTACGACCTGGGCGTGCGGTACTTATCCGAGGGAAACTATGAAGAGGCTATTCTCGCCTTCACGGCGGCCATTGAGATCGACGCCAAGCGGCCCGAGGGCCTGATTGGCCGCGGCGACGCCTATGCATTGTCCGGGGACACGGAAGACAACCTCTCTGCCGCCCTCAGTGACTACGAGGCCGCCATCGCCCTGGATGAGACCCTGCCCGGCGGCTGGCTGGGTCTTGCCGACGTGTACATCCGCCGCGGTGACTACGACAAGGCCTTGGAAATCATCCAGGAGGCCCTGGAAAAGACCGGGAACGATCAGAGCATCGCCGACAAGCTCTCTGAGATGGAAAGCGGCAGCTTCATCGATTCCGCCGGTAACATGCGGCGAGAGAGCTATTACGATGGGAACGGGAACCTGGTATGGTACCATATTCTTAGTTATACCAGTAAGGGCCGCAGCGCATCGGTGACCGCCTATGACGGCGGAGGGAACCAAATCGGATATCTGGAGTTGAGCTGCAACGAAAATGGAGATCCTCTGGTGGACTATGTCACCTTTACCGACACCGGGGAGATTGCTCCCCTCCACTTTACCTATGATGGCAGTGGCCGGCTGGTGGAGGAGGAACGTCCTTACCCCGGCGGAGAAGTCAATTTCTTCCGCTATGAGTATGATGCCCAAGGAAATAAGAGCCGCGAGGTGCGGGCTGATGCCTCCGGCACGCAAATTTCCGATACCCGTTTCCAATATGACGGACAGGGAAACGTAATCCGCGAGGACACTTACAGTCCGGACGGTACGCTGACCGCCTATATGACCTATACCTACAACGATGCCGGACAGCAGTTGCGGCTGGAGTATCACGATCCGGACGGCACGCTGTCCCTCTACGAGGTCAACGAATACGATGCGGCAGGCCGCAAGATCCGCTACAGCGGCTATTTCGGCGACGGTACCTTGGACTGGGACACTGTTTACCGCTATGACGAGACGGGCAACTATCTGGGTGAAGAGCGCTATGACGGTGCGGGCAACCTGATGAGCTTCACTGTCAATGAACGATAAGGCGGCGTTCAAAAGCTAGGAGGAATAGAAAAGTGAAGAAGTACCAAGAAAACAGGAAGCCTGTCCCTTTCGGGACAGGCTTCCTGTGCTCTCACAACTCATAGAGTCTCTTCACATACTCTTCCCTGGTCATCTGCCGGGCCGTGAACGCGTCCTTCAGCTCCTGGGCCCGCGCCACCTGCCGGTTCCACTCGTCCACGGTGATCCGGCCTCGCCGCTTCCGGGCCTTCAGCCGGTTGTAGGTCCGGTTGTACTCCCGGGCCGCCGTCTCCGTCTTCTGCTTCTCCTTCTCCCGCTCGTGAGCACCCACCTTCCGGCAGGTCTTTCCGTTGGTACCCGGCACCACCCGGTTGCAGTAGCGGGTATCGTATCCGCCCATCGCCAGGAACCACCGGCGGCAGTGAGCGCAGCGCCGGGGTAGATTTCCGGCGGCCATCCCCTTGTACAGGTCCATGTACAAAAAGCCGGGGAGGCTCTCAAAGGTCATCTGCTCCGCCAGCGTCGGTCGGCGGGTCTTCGGGTCCAGAACGGGAACCAGCGAGATGTTCACGGAAAACGTAAAGGAGATCGTGTCCAGATCCACGGTTCGATCCTCCCACTCCTCTCCCTCATCCTCCACGTCCTGCTTTGCCTGCATCGCGTCCTCGATCACATCCCGGTATCGGGCATAGGCCCGGATATAGTCCTGCCGCCTTCTGGACGGCAGTTCCTGAAAGAACTCATCCAGCATCCACTGCGTGTTTTTGACAAAGGACTGTAGCTCATCCGCCAGATGCTCCAGCTTCCCCTTCCACCGGGTATATCCCTCGTTGCAGGGCGTCCCCGGCGTCAGCATCTCGTCCAGCAGGTCCTGGTGCCCGCGCAGATAGGGGATCAGGCCAGGCAGCCGGTGGCCCTCCACTATCAGCTTGTTGTACACCGGCAACTTCCCCAACACCTGCCACAGCTCCAGCATGGCATGGAACGCCGTGGCCGCGCTGGACACATCTCTGGCCGCCAGGAATACCTGGAACTCCTCCTGGAACCGCTTCAGCGGCTGACGGATCTCCGCAGCTCTGTTCCACCCGCACTCCATCATCTCCACGGCAAAGGTCCCCAGGGGATAGTGCTTCCCGCCCACGATGCTTTCGCCCGGTGTGAAATCCACCCGAAAGTAATCCACCGCGTCCTGATTCATGTAATACATGGTCTGCCGCGCCCTCTCTGTACCCGATAGAGTTTGAATCCTTTACCCAACTTTCTCTCATGAGTGTAAAACCGTGCCCCCAGGCCTTGCAACGGTTTGCGCATCTGTTATACTGGTCTTGTACCCGATTAGTATATCACGCATTGATTTGGTACGCAACCCCCTGTACCTTGACAACCGCATCCCCACCGCCGGAGGGCAAATGTTCCAGGGGCAGTATCGCCGGGACTTCGCTGGCTATGCGACAGCGAACGAGCGTACCGATGGAGCAGGGAGCGCGCCGGTGCGGGGCATCCAGATCACAAGGAGGTGAAAAGCGATCATCCGCCGCAGCAAAAGGAAAACCGCCAAACTGCTGCAACAGTCTGGCGGCACGCCGCGTTTCGAAAAACACAGCTCCCATCTGTGTTCAGTCTAACAGAGAGCCTGCCGAAACGCAAGATTTTCTTCCTCTGAATTTCAAAAACCATCAGGAGGTTCTCATGCCAACGAAAAAACTCAACACCATAGACGCCGACACCCTGCAAACCATCGCCTACGAGCCGCTCACCTTCCTTGTGGAGGATCTGCTGCCCCAGGGACTGCACCTGCTGGCCGGCGCGCCGAAGATCGGAAAGTCCTGGCTGGCGCTGTGGCTGTGTCTCCGGGTGGCGCGGGGCGAACCCCTCTGGAATTTTTCCACGCACCCGTGCGAGGTCCTTTACCTCTGTCTGGAGGACAGCTTCCAGCGCATCCAGAGCCGGCTCTTCGATCTCACCGAGGACGCGCCGCCCACGCTGCACTTCGCCGTCATGGCGGAGCAGCTCCACAGCGGGCTGGTGGAACAGATCGAGCAGTTCCTCAAGGATCACCCGGCCACGGGGCTCGTGGTCATCGACACGCTGCAGCGCATCCGTACCGTGAGCAATGACGTGAGTCCCTACGCCAACGACTACCGGGACATCGGTGTGCTCAAGAGTCTGGCGGACCGGCACCGCATCGCCGTGCTGCTGGTCCATCATCTGCGCAAGCTGGGCGACGACGATCCCATGAACATGATCTCCGGCACCACGGGCCTCAGCGGTGCGACCGACTCCAACTTTGTGCTCCGCAAGAGCAAGCGGCGGGAGAACACCGCCACCCTCTACTGCACGGGCAGGGACATCGCCTACCGGGAACTGTCTCTGGAGTTCAACAGCGAAACTCACATCTGGGATCTGCTCTCAGATGACTGCGAACAGACCGGCGAACCGCACGGGCGCATCCTGGCACTTCTCTCCCCGCTGCTGCGGGAGCAGCAGGAGATCTGCGCCCCTGCCAAGGCGCTGCTGGAAAAGATCGACCCTGCCGGTGCGGAGGGCCTGACGCCTAACAGCTTCTCTCACCAGATCCGCAAAAGCGTTGACGCCCTAAGGCGCAGCGGTATTACCGTGTCCTTCCGCAAGAGCAACGGAGAGCGGCTCATCTGTCTGCGGAGGGCCGATGGTGTCGATGATCCCGCTGCCGCAAAGAGCGTCACCATCGACCCTGTGGCGGCCGCTGCGCCCCCTCTGAGGGGCTTTCCCGCCTGACGGGACTCGTTCCCCGTCCCCGGCGGAAAGGTCACTGTGGGCCCCCAAATCGCCGGAAAACGCGGGAGACGCGGGGGACGGGTCTCCGCCGCCCGCCGCCTTGCAACGGGAGGATCGGCGGAGAGCAAGCATCGCCTTTGGCTGTTCACGCCCGCCACAGGCGGCCGCGAACTGCCTTCGGCATCTCTTTGCGGGCGGAAGCCCTGCACCCCCTTTTCAGATAACAAGAAGGAGGATCAACTTGAGCAAGAAACCCAACCGAACGAAATCCGTTCCTCTGACGTTTTATGTGACCGAGGCGGACTCCCGGCGCATCCACCAAAAGGCGGAAGCGTGCGGCGTGAGCCTCACCAAATACCTGACCGACTGCGCCGTCAGCAAGGAGATCGTCCGGATCGACGCGCTGACCGAGTTTACAAAAGCCTTGAAAGCCCAGGGCAACAACCTCAACCAGCTGACCACCCTGGCCAACATGGGACGGATCACCGCCGTGAATGTCCGGGAGGCCTGCGCGCTCTATGCCGACATCCAGCGTTCCCTCAAGGCGCTGCTGGAGAGGACGGTGTGATCCATGGCCATCGTCACAGCCGTCAACCGTCCCCGGGGTCAGACCCGCGGCGGCATGCGCGCGGTGCTCCGGTATGTGATGAAGGAGGAAAAGACCGCCGATCAGGGCCGCCATCTGGTGACCGGCGTGAACTGCCAGGCGGCGTCCTGCTGCGACGAGTTCATCAGCACCAAGCTGCAGTACGGAAAAGACGGCAGCCGGATGTACTATCACTTCGTCCAGTCCTTCCATCCGGAGGAAGCCGTCACGCCGGAGCTGGCGCACCGGATCGCACTGGAGCTGGCGCAGCAGTGGAAAGGCTACGAGGTCGTCGTGGCCACCCACACGGACCGGGCGCACATCCACTCCCACTTCATCGTCAACTCCGTCAGCTTCCAGAGCGGCAGGAAGCTCCACTTTGAAAAGGCGGACCTGACGCAGCTCCGCCAGGTCTCGGACACGCTCTGCATCCATCACGGCCTGTCCGTCTGTCAGCCAAAGCGTCAGCAGACGGTCTCCCGTCCCACCCAGGCGGAGTACAAAATTGCCGCCAGAGGACAGAGCTGGAAGGTGCGGCTCGCCATGCAGATCAATGAGGCCATGAAGTACGCCGTCTCCCGGGAGCAGTTCCTGGAGCTGATGGAGAGCGAGGGCTACACGGTCCGCTGGTCGGAGAGCCACAAGAGCATCACCTACACCACCCCCGACGGCTATCGCTGCCGGGACTGCAAGCTACACGACATGAAATATCTGAAAGGAGCGATGGAAGATGAGTTCCGCATCCGAGAAGCACTCTTCGCCCATGGACGAGCTGCTGGCCATGCAGCAAAGCGCGCTCCAGGCGAATTTGAACAAGGCATCCAATATACAAAAAGCCGTCACGCTGACGGAGGCCAACTGGATGGGCCTGACCCGCGCCATGGAGCTGACGGGGAACTCCATCCTCAAGGCCCAGGAGACGCTGGAGCGTCTCCCCACCGCGCAGGAGATGGAAACGCTGCTGGCGGGACAGGCCGGCAATCTCACGGCAGCGCACACCGAAGCGGTGCAGCAGATCCAGCAGACCGTGCAGGAGCTGCTGGAGACCGGCAGAGAGAACCTGCGGTGGATGCAGGAGGCCATGCAGGAGACCCGCGCCGACAGCCAGTGGGAGAGCGAGAAGCTGCTGAAGGAATTCCAGTCACAGGCTGGGAAGATCAGCGAAACGTACTCCTCGCGTCTGTCCAGAGCAGAAGATACGCTGCGGGAGTCCGCCAGGTCGATCGGCTGGAAGATGTACACCCCCACCATCATCCTGGTGCTGTGGGAATTGGTGCGGCATCTGTGGCTACGGGGATGAGTCTGCTGGAGGACGCTGGCGATGACCCGGAGGAACGCCGCCGGCGGATGGAAGCACGGGAAGTTGCCCAGAACCTGGGCGCCGTCATCGGTCTCGCCGCCGGAGCCGTCGGCGAGGCAGCCCGGCAGCGCCAAAAGGATGCACCCAAGCCGGACGAACCGCAGATGAAACAGACGCTGGGGTGACACCCCGCTCGGAAAATTGGAAGAAAGGAATCAGACTCAGCTATGGCAAGTATCAAGCAGCTTCAAACGCGTAAATATAAGATCACCGTCAGCAACGGGTACCGGCCCGACGGAAGGAAAATCAGCCGTGCCAAGACCATTACCGTGCCGGACACCGTCCGCAAACAGCAGATCCCGCAATATGTGGCGCACCAGGCGGAGGAATTTGAGCGGCTGGTGAAGAACGGCTTCTGCGAGGACAGCAGCATGCGCTTCGAGGAATACGCCTGCCGGTGGCTGGATCGGCAGTCCCGGTACGCCCCCGGCACGCTGGCCTCCTACCGCCGGATGCTGGAGGCGGTGTACCCGTACATCGGCGCCGTCCCCCTCTGCCGCCTGCGGCCCATCCACATGGAGAATCTGCTGGCGGAACTGCGGAAGCGGGCCTGTCACGGAAAGCCCATCCAGGAGGCCACCGCCCAGAAGTATCTGACGGTGGTATCCGCCGTCCTCAGCGACGCCAAACGGAATGAGATCCTGGAAAAGAATCCTGCCCGCATGGTGGCGCTGCCCCAGACCCGGCGGCCCATCCAGCGCGTCCCCTCCCAAGCCGAAGTGCAAAAGCTTCTGGATGCTCTGGCGCGGGAGCCCCGGCACTACCGAATGTTCTACCTGCTCTCCCTGTACACCGGCTGCCGGAGGGGCGAGCTGTGCGCCCTGCAATGGTCCGACTTCACGTTCAGAAAGGACTCCCTGCTTCTCACCATCAGCCGCTCCCGCAGCAATGTGGCCGGCAAGGGCATCGTGGAGGGCGCCACCAAAAACGGCCGCAGCCGGGAGATCTATCTCTCCGGCGAGCTGTGCGGGATCATCCGCAGCTACCGCCACCGCAAAAAGATGGAGGCCGAGCGGGCCCACCGCAAGCTCAGCCCCTACCTCTTCACCGATGAACACGGGCAGCTCATCCACCCCGACACCTTCACCAAGCGGCTGCGGAAGATCTATGACTCCATCGGCTTCCCCAGGGAATACCACCTCCACACCCTGCGCCACTACTTCGTGACCGCGCTGCTCCACTGCGGCGTGGACAAGCAGACGGTGGCCGATCTGGTGGGCCACGGCGACACGGGCTTCCTGGAGCGTACCTACTGCCACCCGCAGCAGGCCCAGAAGGAACAGGCGGCCGACACCATGCGCACGGTGCTCCGCCCTGACGGCAGCCCTATCTTCAACCTGGCAGCAACGTGTATGGCAAAGCGGCGGGGCGCGTGATTGTCGCTTTCGTAGAAAAATCGGTTTTGCAAAAGTTGTGATGGCTTTTGGCGGGAGCGTTCGGTATGGTGTGTTTGCCAAACCGGCCTCAGCTGGAATGAGGCCAAGGAAAGAGAGGTCAACACAACATGGCAAGCATCCGAAAACGGGGCAGCAGCTATCTCATCGTGGTCTCCATGGGCTACGACTACAAGGGCGCGCGCATCAAGCCCCGGCAGAAAACCGTCCATCCCCCCGAAGGGCTGACGCCAAAACAGAGGGAGAAGTGGCTCCGGGAGCAGGCGGTGCTCTTCGAGCGCTCCTGCCGGGACACCCCGGAGGAAACTGCAAAGCCCATCACCCTGGCCGCCTACATCGAGCTGTGGCTGCGGGAGATCGCCCCCGGCAAGCTGGCCAAGTCCACCCTCCGCCGGGACCGGCAGGACATCGTCCGCATTCTCCCCGCCCTGGGCCACTACAAGCTCACGGAGCTGCGGCCGGAGCACTTCCGCACCTTCTACGCCCGGCTCCGTGAGACCGTCAGCACCGAAACCAAAAAGCCACTCTCCGAGTACACCGTTGAGGGCGTGCACGCTACGCTGTGCAGCATCCTCTCCGATGCCGTGGAGGGTGGCTTTCTGCGTCATAACCCCGCCTGGCGCACCTACCGCTACGCGGGGCGAAAGACAGAGAAGAAAATCGCGGACGCGGAGACCGTGGGAAAGATCATCTCCGCCCTGGAGGACGAGAGCATCAAGTATGAGACCTACTTCAAGCTGGTGATCGCCACGGGCATGCGCCGGGGCGAGTGCTGCGCCCTGCAATGGGGCGATATTGACTGGGAGCAGCGCTCCATCCACATCCGCCGGAACGCGGTGAAGGTGACGGACGAGGAGATCTTCACCAAGGCTCCCAAGACCATTTCCGGGGATCGGTATGTCTTCTTCTCTCTGGAGATGGAATTCCTGCTGCAAGAATACCGCCGGGAGTGCGCATGGGAGACGGAGACCTATGACGACAGAGAGCTGGAGGACGGGGACTTCCTGTTCCGCCGCAGGGGCTGCCGCCTTCCCATGACACCCTCCAGCTTCACCTGGCGGTTCAAGCTGATCCTGAAAAAGCACGGTCTGCCGGAGCATCTGAACGTCCACTCCCTGCGGCACACCAATGCCAGCCTGCTCATCGCAAACGGCACGGACGTGGCCACGGTGGCGGGCCTCCTGGGCCACAGCCAGCCATCTACCACGCTGGACATCTATACCCATGCCTTCGACAAGAACAAGCAGGCGGCCAGCAGGGCGCTCCAGGAGGGGCTGGAGATCTGAGCAGCCGTTCTTTTACATGAAATTTTTCGATTCTGAATGGTTGCAATGTATCCCAAATCTTAATTGAAGCATACTGTTGACTGCGCAGAAAAGATGTACTATCATCTAATTAGATGATAGTACATCTTTTCTGGAGGCGGCAAATATGGATATCACTCATCGTCAGATCACCAAGATTGCCCGGGAGGTGAGCAAATTCACCGTCCGCACCCTGAAGGCGGATGGGGTAGGCACTGGAGAGTTCGACCTCATTCACGCTGTACGGAAAAACCCCGGTATCACCCAGGCAGGTGTGTGCAAGATTTTGGGCACGGACAAGGGCGCGATCGCCAAGCAGACCATCAATCTGGAGGCAAAAGGCTACCTGCGCCGGGAATCCAATCCGGCGGACGGCCGCAGCCAGCTCCTGTTCCCCACGGAGAAGGCTGAGCGGCTCAAATGGTCCAAAGCCCGTGTGGAGACCGCTTTTTACGACTGGCTGCTGGAGGGATTGAAGCCGGAGGAGCAAAAAGAGTTCGCCCGACTGCTGGAGGTACTCTATCAGCGATGCAAAGCAGAGAGCAAAGCGGAGTTTCCCAATATGACGATTCGTGTCCGGGAGGGCGAATGAAATGGAAGCGGAGAAAAAACAACGGCGGCTGTCCCAAGCCATGGTGTTTCTGATCCTGTTTGGCGTGGTGAGTCTGTTTTCCGACATGACCCACGAGGGAGCCTCCAGCATCCGGGGAGCCTATCTCACCCTGCTGGGGGCCTCAGCTGGGACCATCGGCTTCATTTCCGGCCTGGGGGAACTCATTGGCTACTCCATGCGGTATGTATTCGGCAAACTCACCGACCGCACCAAACGGTATTGGCCCATGGTGATCTTGGGCTATATACTGGATGTGCTGGCGGTGCCCGCCCTGGCCCTGGTGGGAGAGCACGGCTGGGTGGCAGCCTGTATGCTGCTGGTGATCCAGCGGATGGGCAAGGCGATTAAAAAGCCGGCAAAGGACACGGTGATGTCTTTTGCCGCCTCCCAAGAGGGGGCTGGCAAAAGCTTTGGGATTCAGGAGCTGCTGGACCAGATCGGCGCGTTTTTGGGCCCGGTGCTCCTCTATGTGGTGATGCTCTTCCGCACCGGGGAAGATGCCTTTTCCTCCTATTCCCACGCCTTTGCCGTGCTGGCAATCCCAGGATTTCTCACCATCCTGCTGCTGCTCTTCACCAAACACAAATTCCCCAACCCAGAGCGGTTCGAGCCGGAGCCGAAAGAATATGTGCCCTTCCGCATGAAAAAGAGTTTCGTGCTCTACATCACCGGCATCAGCCTCTTCGCCTTCGGCTTCATTGACTACTCACTGATCCTGATGCATGTCTCCCGGACTTACACCACCCTGGCAGGGAGCCTGGCGGAGACCTCCGCCCTGGTGACCGAGGGCACTCTGCCTCTGCTGTACGCTGGGGCCATGCTGGTGGACGCAGCGGCGGCAGTGGTATTCGGCTACCTGTACGACAAGATGGGCGCAAAGGCTCTGGCCATCTCCACCCTTCTCTCCAGCGGCTTTGCCGTCTTTGTCTTCGCAATAGATTCCGTCCCTGCCCTGCTCCTGGGTGTGGCATTGTGGGGGATAGGTATGGGGGCTCAGGAGTCCATTTTGAAAGCCGCCGTTACCACCATGGTGCCCAAAGACAACCGGGCCACGGGCTACGGCGTCTTTGAGTGTTCCTTCGGTGTGTTTTGGTTTCTGGGCAGCTGGCTCATGGGTGTATTATACGATATCAGTATTCCCGCTTTGGTCGCTGTTTCGGTGATTTCCCAGCTTGCCGCCATCCCTCTCTATTTGTTCTCCACAGGTAAAAAGGTCCAAATGGAAGACAAAGCTTAACTGATAAGCCAAGTAATATCCCCAAGGGCTCTTGTTCGACTTATCAAGGTCATTTTCATTTGACTTGAAGCAGCGGTGTAAGCTGATTCTGAAAAAGCACGGCTTGCCGGAGTATCTGAACGTCCACTCCCTGCGGCACACCAACGCCAGCCTGCTCATCGCAAACGGCATAGACGTAGCCTCGGTGGCGGGACTCCTGGGCCACAGCCAGCCATCCACCACGCTGGACATCTACACCCATGCGATTGACAGGAACAAGCAGGCAGCCAGCAAAGTGCTCCAGGAGGGGCGGATATCTGAATATGTTGTCTGAAACGAGCAAGAGGCAGGAACCGAATCGGTTTCTGCCTCTTTTTTGTCTGTAATATAAAACCTTACAGCTCCTCAGCCCTAAAGGCCATATAGCCCTCATAGTAGTAGCTGTGATCGATGCCTTTCATATAGACATCCCGGCTGTCGATCTCATCTGTAAGTGCGTTTTTCAGGATGTGCTTGATCTCCGTATCCCGGATCGGGCTGCGTTCCATGGCCAGCAGATAATCCTCTTTATCCACGCGGCTCCAGTCGACCACCTGATGAAGCTCCGCTTTCAGCAGCAGATCCAGCCAGATGCGGGTGCTGCGTCCGTTGCCCTCCCGGAAGGGGTGGGCGATATTCATCTCCACATACTTCTCGATGATCTCATCAAAGGTGGACTGCGGCATCTTTTCAATATTGGAGAGGGCCGCTTCCAGGTACATCACCGGAGCAAAACGGAAATTGCCCTTGGCGATGTTGACGGTACGGAGCTCGCCGGCAAAATCGTAGATCTCCCCAAAGAGGTATTTATGGATAAACTGCAGAGAGGAAAAAGCACCAGCCTCCAGCTGATCCAGCAGGCCCTTCTCAAACAGTTCGACCGCTCTCTTTTTGCTGATCCGCTCCTCCTCGCGGGCAAGGTCGGCAGAGGATGTGAGTCCCAGTTTATTCTCGAGCGCCATGCCAATACCTCCTTTGCCTAAATGAAAACAAAAGGCACTTGCAAAAGCAAGTGCCTTTTGTTGGTACGCCCGGCTGGATTCGAACCAGTGGCCTACAGAGTCGGAGTCTGTCACTCTATCCAACTGAGCTACGGGCGCATATTCACTTGCGGGGGATTTGCGGTTGCGGGGAAACAGTGGTCAAATAGTAGTCAACGGCGGCGCTTTCGCTTGGCTTCCCAGACGCGATCCCAGTGACCACAGGGCTTTGCGCTGTATCTCAACTGGAACCGCCGGAAATGTCGGAGTCTGTCACTCTATCCAACTGAGCTACGGGCGCATATAAAACGTGCTTTATCTCACGTGCTAGAGTAGTATAGCAGATTTTTACGCTTCTGTAAAGCCCTTCTTTTAAATTTTTCCCGAAAAAGATTGTTAAAAAAATTGACAATCTTGCTGTTTTAAGATACACTAACAGGGTAACAGAACGAAACCCGAAGAGCAGGAGTGATCATCTTGAAAAAGGAGAACATATCCGACGCCGTGATCCGGCGCCTTCCCCGTTATTACCGGCAGCTGACGGATTTGTGCGGCCGCGGTATCGTTCGCATTTCCTCACATTCTCTGGGCCAGGAGATGAATATCACCGCCTCCCAGATCCGGCAGGACTTCAGCTGTTTTGGCGAATTCGGACAGCAGGGCTATGGCTACAATGTCGAAGAGCTGCGCTCTGAAATCGGCCATATTCTGGGCGTAGACAACGACCATCATCTCATCATGATCGGCGTGGGCAACCTTGGTCGCGCCCTGCTGCACAATTTTCACTTTTCCCAGGCCGGTTTTACCGTGGATGCCGCCTTCGACATTTCCCCAGCCGTTGTGGGTACATCTGTAAATGGAATTCCCGTTTACTCCATGCAGGAGCTGGATTCCTTTGTGCAGCAGAATCATATCGACGTTGTCGTCCTGACGATCCCGCAGTCTGTAGCACAGGACACCGCTACACATCTCATTGAACTGGGTGTGCGGGGGTTCTGGAATTTCACCAATGTGGAACTGAGCAGCCCTACGGACGATGTCAAATTCGAAAATATCCATTTTGCAGACAGCCTGTTGACCCTCAGCTACCGCATCGCCAATCGCTGATCATCGCCTCGGCTCCGTCGCCAGGCTCACGAAAGGATTTCCCCGTTTATGAAGAAAAAAATCATTCTGTTCCTTTCTCTATGTCTGCTCTCTGCCGCTGTTTACGCGCTGGCTGCAGGTGACGCCTCCGATCCTTTGGCCTCTCTCTCCTATCTGAACGGCACCTTTACCAGTAAGGTAAATACCCAGGTAGACGAAAAGCTGGATGCCTCTGATGCCGCTCTGCTCTCCGGATCCGGCGCAGATCCTGCAGGCAGCGGGTCTGTCACCACTGACTGGGCAGAATGTCGCCTGAAATCAGGAGACACCCTGGTAGGACAAACCGGTACCAGTGTTTTACTTTTGGCAGGCAGCGGGTCCGTTACCTTTGGCTCCGGTGCGGTAGTGGATGTCACCACCGGTTCCGCTGTCACCAGCGGCTCTCCCCTGACTGTCAACCACCGCTATCTGACAGCCGAGGACACCACCGCCACTTTTACAGTGACTTCTAAAACCGCTGTGCTGGACTATCAGGGACCATACAGCTTTACATACTCCAGCGCAGTGGATTACAACGCCATGGCCGGAGCGCTCAAAACCCTTCATCTGTTCCAGGGCAGTTTCACGGGGTATGGTCAAGGATATGATTTGGAAGTCGCCCCGACTCGTCTCCAGGCCCTGATCATGTTTATCCGGGTACTGGGAGAAGAGGACGCCGCCCTCGCCTGGTCCGGCAGCACCCCCTTTACCGACATTGCCGCCGGTACGCAGGCTGCTCAATACGTGGGCTACGCCTATGAAAAGGGCTACACCAATGGCTTTACCGCTACGACTTTCCGTCCTTCCCAAACGATCACGGCCCAACAATACGTGGAATTCATGCTGCGTGCCCTTGGGTATAGTTCCAACGCCAACACAGATTTGACATCTACCTTCGACAACGCCGTGCTGTATGGCGTTCTCACTGCGGGAGAGCGGTCCCAGTTGGCAGGCGGCACGTTCCTGCGGGCAGATCTGGTGTATGTCTCCTACTATGCGCTGGATGTTGTGGAGGCCTCCAGCGGGCAGCTGCTCAGCCAGGTCCTCCAGGAAAAAGGCGTATTCACCTCCGCGGAACTTTCTGCCGCCCAGGCAATGGTCACCAGCAGCCGCATCTGGTAAAATTTTCTTCACCCCTGTGCACCCACCGCATATGATGGCTTGAGACCGATTCAGTCCGGTCTACGTCTTCATAGGAGGTTTTTGGTTATGTGCAATAACGGCTTTGGTGGGGGAAACTGCTGCTGGATCATCGTCCTGCTGATCATCATCTGGTGCTGCTGCGGTAACAACAGCATGGGCAACTCTGGTTGCGGCTGCGGCTGCAACTGTGGCTGCAACAACAACTGCGGCTGCAATCCCAATCCCTGCTGCTGAGCGTTTCATAGGTTGCTTCAACCAAAAGCCCCGGAGCAAATGCTCCGGGGCTTTCTATGTGCTCTGAGAAGGATGCGAAATCCGAGGACCCCTGGCCTCCAGCAGGGCGTTCAGAGGGCTCCAGCGGGCTGCAAATTGCTTTTGCGCAAACACAAAACGCCAGCCCGTCGGAGATTCCGACGGGCTGGCGTTCATCTGCCTTATAAACCCCCCAGATGCTCCAGCAGGATCTTAATCCCCAACAGAACCAAAATGATTCCACCGACTGCCTCCGCACGCTTTTTATAGCGGGTTCCAAAGAAATTGCCAACCGCAACACCAACCAGTGACAGGCAAAAAGTGGTGATTCCAATGATGGAGATTGCCGGCAGGATCTTTACTTCCAAAAAAGCAAAAGTCACTCCCACTGCCAGAGCGTCAATACTGGTGGCCACTGCCATCAGGAGGAGCTGCTTCAGATCCAATCTGGCATCTACAGCGCAGGAAGTCTCGTCATCTTCTTCTGGGCCAAATGCCTCCCGCAGCATATTACCACCAATAATGACCAGTAGGAAAAATGCTACCCAGTGGTCAAAATTTTGAATGTAGCCCGCAAACCGGGACCCCAGAAGCCACCCCGCCAAAGGCATCAACGCCTGAAATCCGCCGAAAAACAGTGCGATTACCGCTGCATGGCGCCAGTTGAGTTTGGACATGCAGAGCCCCTGGCAAATGGCCACCGCAAAAGCATCCATGGAGAGACCAATCCCCACCAGCAGTAATTCCAAGAACCCCATATGGAAACGCTCCTCGCTTTTACAAAATCACTGGTACCGGCTGATGGATCACCAATTCATCCGGCCTTACCAAACAGTCATATGCACAAACATTCACACCTGCGGAAGATGCTGCCCGCAGGGCTTGGCCAAATGCTGGATGTGTGTCATCATTCGGTGCTACTGAACAAATACCTTCCATTTGTACCACAAAAAACAAGGTGGCGTCAAGCCCTTGTTCCACAGCCTGCTGCAATTCTCGGATGTGTTTGATTCCTCGTTCCGTAGGAGCGTCTGGAAAACGTGCCGCACCACCTTCTTCCAGTGTGACACCTTTCACCTCTACCAAATGCATTCCCTGCGGGGTTTTCAGGCAAAAATCCAGTCGGGATTCCCCCCAGGTAAATTCCGGCTGGATCGCAGTCACTTCCGGCAAAAAGCCACCGGCTGCTGCCCATTCCCCAAATACATGGTTGGGGGCCTGTGCATCCATATTGATCAGACGGCTTCCTTTTTCCACGGCGATCAAGTCATATCGGGTCTTACGAGCCGGATTTTCAGCTTTTTCCAAATATACGGTTGTCCCTGGAATCAGCAATTCCCGACAACGGCCTGTATTTTTCACATGGACGGTTTCAACGCCCTCCGGCATCTCTACCCGTGCGATAAAGCGGTTGGGACGGCTCAGAAACCGCCCCGGCACCACGGTTCCATATCGCATATGCTCCCCCTCTTTCTCCTGTCATCAAAGGCAATTCTTTTCACATTTTTGAAATAAAAAGAGACAGTCGTTTGACTGTCTCTTAAGTGTTGGCGCTACCTATCTTCCCGGGCCGTCACCAGCCAAGTATTG
>CALXDH010000017.1 GCA_944387015.1 uncultured Oscillospiraceae bacterium | reverse complement strand
GCTCTTTGGGATTGGCTCCACTGCTCCTTTGAATTTCCGACTACTATCGTCCTAAAAAACATTGAGAAGATTCCTTCTGAAATGAGAGAAGCTGTTGAAATCATGCTGGAACTTTTTCGCGATCTTGAAAAAAGAGATGAAGAAGTCACAGTGGTAGTGGAAGCAGAAACAAAAACTGAAAATATTTCAGACTATATAATCTGAACGGATAAAAAACCTCTTGATTGCTGGATAAAACCGTTGATATGACTGGGTTTTTCCAAGTCCTATCATTCCGCTTGGACCAGAGAGTGCCGATTTTTGGATTGAATGATCCGGAAATCGGTACTTTTTTGCGCCTCCTTTTTTCTTGGCGGTGGAATGGAGTCGTTTGGCTTCTTATAACATGGTGTGATTTTAGGGGCGAGATTCCTTCTGCCAAAAGATATTTACCAGTAAGAAGATTTTGCAGAAGCTGAGGATGTCCGGACATTATGAGTAGGCGGGGAAAGCGGTCTGTTTTGATGGAAATTCTGGGCAGATGGGAAGATCCGCCGCTCTGATCCAGTACATTTTGAAATAAAAAATGGGAAAATTGTAACTATTTGTTGTTGACCTTTGCGGCAGATCCGATAAAATGGCCTAAACAGAAACCGTGGTGCCGAGGAGGTGAACGGTATGCAGCTGTATAGCGGAAAGGGAAGACGGCTGAGCAGCAAGAAGGGCGGAAAAAGGCTCTCCGGCGGCGGAAAACGCCTGTGTTCCAAGAGAGGTGGCCTGGCGCCTGTAGCCGGTGTGCTGGCGATTGCTTGTTGCCTGGGCGGACTGCTCTGGTGCGCACAGGCTGGATTTCCCATTCGTTTGGCGCAACAGGCGCCGGACGATTCCGACTCGCTGTTTTATCCGCTTCACCTGTCGGCACCGGTGCAGGAGGAAGAGGGGACTTCTCATGAAGAGTCTCCGGAAGCGGAGAAACAGGATCCGCAGGCGGATCGGTTTGTGCTCAGCTTTGCCGGTGATTGCACATTGGGCGCCGAGCATGATACCTGGAGCCGTTCGGGCAACTTTCCGGACGTAGTGGGGGATGATTACGCCTATCCCCTGGCAGGTGTGAAGTACTTGTTTGCCGGAGATGACTTCACCTTCGTGAATCTGGAATGCGCCCTGACCGATGCAGACACCCCTGCGGATAAGACATATCGCTTCCGCGGCTTGCCTGCGTATGGGCAGATTCTCACGGAAGGCAGCGTGGAAGGGGTCTCCCTGGCCAATAATCACAGTCTGGATTATGGAGCTGAGGGCCTGACGGATACCCGGCAAGTGCTTGCGGAACTGGGAGTTGCCGCCGGAGGCGATGGGGAGACCTTCCTCTATACCACGGACCGCGGCCTGAAAGTGGGCGTTTATACCGCTTACCACCTGGGCCGTGCACAGATTCAGAAGGGCATCACATCCTTGCGGGAGGCGGGAGCTGAGGTGGTCATCGCAGCCTTCCACTCGGGGACGGAGGGCTCCTATACGCCTACGGAAAATCAGAAGAGCCTGTTCCGCTATACCATTGACTGCGGGGCGGATATTGTGTACAACGCGCATCCCCATGTTCTGCAGCCGATGGAGTCCTATCATGACGGCGTCATTTTCTACAGCCTGGGGAACTTCTGCTTTGGCGGAAACCGCAATCCCTCCGACAAGGATACCGCTGTGATCCAGGTGACGGTGGAGCGGACAGAGGAGGGAACAGTTCGTCTGGCGGAAGTCGATGCCGTTCCCTGTTCCGTCAGCAGCCGTTCGGACCGGAATGATTATCAGCCCACCCCGTATCCGGAAGGCAGCGCGGGAGCCGACCGGGTGGAGCGCAAGCTGGCGGGGACATACCGCAAGCCGACGTCCGATCCGGTACAGCAGGCAGATTCGCCCGCTGCGCAGACAATTGCGGCGACTGCGGGATCTGCTGTGGAGAGCACCGAAAACGGAATGTAACGCAAGAAACCAGGAGGCCCCGGAGCATCGTGCTTCGGGGCCTCCTCTTGTATTCGAACGAGAGATATGGTAAAATACAGACAAATAATTTGAATTGAGTTTATTTTGGGAGAGATGCCAGATGCCGAAGGTTTCATATTCAGAGGAAGATCGGGAACGGATCCGGCAGGAACTGCTCACGACAACCCTGAATCTGATGGCGCGGCAGGGCATCCAGCACACCACAGTGGAACAGATCTATAAACAGGTCGGTATTTCCCGGTCCTTCTTTTATACCTTCTTTCCTACCAAGGAGGACCTTGTTGTAGAGACCCTCTATCTTCAGCAACCCAGGATTCTGGCCTATGCCCGTAAGCTGATGGAGGACCCTGCGCTTACCTGGCGGGAGGGAGTCCGGACTTTCCTGCACGCCTGCTGCTACGGAGAGAAAAACGGAATTGCCGTATTGACTGTTGAAGAGCAGCAGCTCATTTTCCGGCGATTGTCACCGGAGAGCTATCAGACCTTCCGGAAAAAGCAGGTGCGGCTGTTCGGGAACATTCTGGAGTGCTTCGGAATCAAGGCTGAAAATGAGCGGATCGCTCTTTTCACCAATTTGAGCCTGTCGATGATGATTATCCGCCGGGCGATCCCCCAAACGCTGCCGCTGTTTGTTCCGGAGGTCGCTGACGAGACCGTGGCATTTCAAATGGATTCCATCGTCCGATACCTGGAGACATTGCGGGAGCCGGAAGGCTGTTCCCGGTAAGCACGATTTTTTTGATCCGCCTGAACCTCAGGCGGATTTTGTCCCGGTAAAATAAATACAAATCTACAAAAACATCTTTATTTTGCTGCCGGCCGGAACTTTTGACTGGGGAAAACGCCTGGAGTTTCAGCGTGCCGGAAGGTCTGAACGGGACCGAAAAAGAGTATCAGCTGACGCTGCCTCTGCTCTGAAGCGGCGTCAGGGATAAATAAAACTTCTATATTTCAGGAGGAAACGAGCATGGGATTTTTCAGCAAGTTTTTTAAGGGACCGGAAGTGGACATGGAGAAGAGCAATGCCAACGCGAAAAAAATGCGCTTGCTCTTCAATCAGGTGGTAGAAAACGGGGACAGCTACCGGCTGATTTTCGGCTATACGGAGGATGTGGCCCGGTTCAACTATGGATTTGTCCACGGAAGCAAGACAAAAATCGGTAATCTGATCGTGGGATGGAATGAATCTATGCAGACCATCGTGGTGGTGCCTATGGTGCCGGATCTCTCCGGCTGTGGTGACCCCACGTATTACCGCCGCTCTGAAATCTTGAAGGCCTACCGGAACAAGTATCCCACCGACGCCTTTATCATCTATCCTGACAAAAAGGGATACATCGGAATCAACGCCTACGACTGGCTGGAGGATGAGTCTTTGTATGTCTATGTGTCCCAGGAGGAGGAACTGGCGGCCTTTACCGATTTCTTCATGAACCAATTTGCCACGAAGTGAGGTGGATCTCGTGTCATTGGGAGCGGTCGGGGCATTTTTGCTGGTTTTGATCGTGGTGTTTGTGATCGGAAACCTCTGGTTTCATTTCGTGGAGTCCCTGCTGGAGCGGATCAAGCACCTGCTGACTTCCCGCAGGGACCCGCCTGCCTGGCATCCCCTTCCGCCGGATGAGGAGAAGTCCCGCGACGAGTGACCTGAAAGAAATGCGGGCAGGGCAGCCTCCGGCAGAACAACAATGCTGAATCAATGCAAAAATCCCCCTGTTCCAGGCAGCTCAGCCGGCTTGGAACAGGGGGATTTTTATTGTGCTTGCAGGCAGCAAGGAACACCGTGCCGGCTCTGGCGGCGAGAGAGGGTCAAACGAGGAGCTTCTCCTCCGGCAGCGACGCAAGGTCGGGAAATAACCGGATGAGGTCCTCCGGCGGAGGAGCTGTCAGGTTTAGGGCGTCTCCGGTGATGGGATGGATCAAAGTTAAGCGGTGAGAGTGCAGGGCAGGACGGGCAATGAGAGTGGGATCCTCGGTACCGTAGAGCCAGTCGCCTGCCAGCGGGCAGCCGATGGAGGCCATATGGACCCGCAGCTGATGGGTCCGGCCGGTCTCCGGCAGAAGGGCCACCAGAGTGAGGCCGTCACGGGTTCCCAATACCCGGTAATGGGAGACTGCCGGGGAACCGTCCGGGCGGACGCACCGCCGGACTGTGGAAGTCTCGTCCCGGCCGATGGGGGCGTCAATGGTGCCGGAGCCGCTGGGCGGTGTGCCCACGCATACCGCCAGATATTCCCGCCGGAAGCGGTCCGTATGAAGGCTGCGGCGCAGCAGGTCATGGACATACCCGCTTTTGGCGATCACCATCAGCCCGGTGGTGCCTTTGTCCAGCCGGTTGACGGGATGAAAGATGAACTCCGTTCCCCGGACAAAGGCCAGGGCCCCCGCCACGGTAGGGGTATCCGGCAGGAAGTTGGAGGCGTGGGCGGTCATCCCGGCGGGCTTGTCCACCACCAGCAGATGGCCGTCCTCCCAGATAACGGAGAGGGGCCAGTCACCGGGAACGGGCTGCACCCGGGGCGGGCGGTGATCGCCGGTTTCCACCGTTAGAACGTCGCCGGTATGGAGCAGGTCTACGGTCCGGGCCCGGCGGCCATTGACCAGAATGCCCCGTTCCGCCCGGGTCAGCCGGGCCACCGCGTGGGTGGAAAAGTGCAGCTCTGCCTTCAAAATGTGGCGGACGGTAGCGCCGTCCTCCTGGGGAGAGATGATTCTTGTGATGGTCTCCATGGCGGAGCCTCCTTTCCAAATGACAACAGGATACCACAAAACGACAAAAAGAAAAAGCGGCATTGATGGGCATATCAGATTCCTGAAGGCTTCCGCATTGCGATGAAGTCGGATTTGTGGTAAAATCAGCTTATCAATAACCAGGAGGCTTTTCATGCTGTTATCCGCGGAGCACCTTTCCATCAACTTCGGCAGCCGCCAGCTGTTGGACGATGTCAATTTTTATTTAAATGAGGGAGACAAAACCGGCGTGATCGGCATCAACGGCACCGGAAAATCTACCTTCATGAAGGTCCTCGCCGGAGTCACGGAGCCGGACGGCGGAACCATTTCCCGCAATCCCAACGTGCAGGTGAGTTTTCTGTCCCAAAATCCGGTGATGCAGGATGATGCAACCGTGCTGGAGCAGGTGTTCCTGCATTTCCCGGCGGAGTTCCGGGCGCTGAATGAATATGAGGCAAAGACCATGCTCAACCGGCTGGGGCTGCCGGATTTCGAGCAGAAGGTGGGGACCCTTTCCGGCGGACAGCGCAAGCGCGTGGCACTGGCTGCGGCATTGCTGACTCCGGCGGACATCCTGATCCTGGATGAGCCCACCAACCACCTGGATAGTGAGATGGTGGCCTGGCTGGAGGATTGGCTCCGCCGCTTCAAGGGCGGACTCATCATGGTGACCCATGACCGCTATTTCCTGGAGCGGGTGGTCAACCACATCACGGAACTGAGCCGGGGAAAGCTGTATCACTATGAGGCCAACTACTCCAAGTACCTGGAGCTGAAGGAACAGCGGGCGGAGATGGCTGAGGCCAGCGAGCGCAAGCGCCAGTCCATCCTTCGGGTGGAGCGGGAGTGGATCATGCGGGGCTGCCGTGCCCGGTCCACCAAATCCAAGGAACGGATCGCCCGGTATGAGGCGCTGCGGGACCAGGATGCGCCGGAGACGGACGATACGGTGCAGTTGGCTGCGGCCTCCAGCCGGCTGGGCAAAAAGATCATCGAGCTGGATGATGTCACAAAGGCCTTTGACGGCAGGACCGTGGTCAATCACTTCTCTTATAACCTCCTGCGGGGAGACCGGATCGGCATCGTGGGCCACAACGGCGCGGGAAAGTCCACGCTGCTGCACCTGATCGCCGGGGAACTGGAGCCGGACAGCGGCAGCGTGTCCATCGGCGCTACCGTGAAGATCGGGCATTTTTCCCAGGAGGGCCGGGAGCTGGATCTGAACCAGCGGGTCTACGATTTCATCCACGACATCGCAGACGAAGTCAAGACAGACGAGGGGACCTTTTCCGCCAATCAGATGATGGAGCGGTTCCTCTTTCCAGGAGACTTGCAATCCGTGCCCATCGGCCGGCTCTCCGGCGGTGAGCGCCGGCGGCTGTATCTGCTCTCCATTTTGATGGCGGCACCCAATGTGCTGCTGCTGGACGAGCCTACCAACGACCTGGACATCACAACGCTCTCGATTCTGGAGGACTATCTCCAGGGCTTCCCCGGCCCCATTCTGGCGGTCTCCCACGATCGCTTTTTCCTGGACCGGCTGGCAGAGTCGGTGTTTGAGGTCTGCCCCGGAGGAGACATCCGGCGCTATACCGGAA
This sequence comes from uncultured Oscillospiraceae bacterium, assembly GCA_944387015.1. Lineage (GTDB taxonomy): Bacteria > Bacillota > Clostridia > Oscillospirales > Oscillospiraceae > Oscillibacter. Next base: position 46,250 of record CALXDH010000017.1, on the reverse strand, counting down.
ACTGGTCCGATTGGGCGGCCAAGCGGCAGGCCGAGGAGCGGGCCGCGGCACCGGAGAAGCCGAAAGCGCCTGCGGCAGAACGGCCCCGGGAGCGAAAACTGAAATTTTCCTATAAGGAGCAGCGGGAGTTTGAGACCATCGACGAGGAGCTGGCGGCGCTGGAAGCGCAGGTGGCGGAGTGTCAGGCGGCTCAGGAGCGCTGCGGCAGCGACTATGTAAAACTCCAGGAACTTCAGGCCCATCAGGCGGAGCTGGAGCAGCTGCTGGAGGAAAAGACGGAGCGATGGATGTATCTCAACGAGCTCAAAGAGAAGATCGACGCACAGGATACCTGAGAAATCGTGTGACCGGCAATGTGGATCAGGTGCATTTGGTCCTGCCCGTTATGGGCCCGGTTGACCCGGAAGGGGGGATATGAGTGGATGGGAAAAAGCCTCAGCATGTAGAACAGATCCGAAGCGCCTACCGGCGCATTGATGATAAATGGCTGCATATGCAGTATCGGCTCATGCTGGTTCTGGTGGCGGTGACCACAGTAACGGAAACGGTGATGTTTCTGGTGCTGCAAACCCTGGATGTTGTGGGGATCCCTCCGGAAAATTATCTGATCAAATATCTGGCAGTCCCGGTTGCCGATAATCTGATACTGAGCATCCTTGCGACTGTGCTGATGCGGGGCCGGTTTTCCGCCAGAAAGAAGATCTATGGGATCTCCCTGCTGATGACGCTCATGGCGTTTGCCGTGTATACCATCCACGCTGCCTGGGTTTCACTGATGCTGGCCTTCGCAATTCCCATGCTGGTGACGGTGGTTTATGCGGATCAGCGATTGACGGCCATGGTCAGCGGACTGTGCATCGTGGAAAAGGCTGTCTCAGATCTGCTGCTTTGTTGGGACCCAAAGAGGAGCCGCGTGCTGGAGTCAGAAAACACCTTTTTGGACTTTGTTTTATCGCTGTTGCTGCTGGGGCTGTTTTATGGGATCTGCGCATGTCTTATCCGCATGGAGCAGGAAAAAAACAATGTCAGCATTGATCTGGAACGCCAGCGCCAGCACTACCACATGGAGTCCCTTACCGATGCACTGACCGGTGTCTGGAATCGGCAGGCACTGCGGGAGGCGTTTCGGCGCCTGGAGACCCGGGCGGCAGATTGTCAGGTTTTTCTTGCCATGATGGATTTGGACGACTTTAAGCGTCTCAACGATACCTATGGCCACTATCAGGGAGACCGCTACCTTAAGGCACTGGGTCAGGTACTGCGGGAGACCCGGACGGATCGGGTCAACGCGTTCCGGTTCGGCGGGGATGAGTTCTGCGTGCTGCTTTATGATTGCTCCCGGGAAGAGTCGGAACAGATTTGCCGCCGCCTTCAGGAGCGGTTTGCGGCAGCGGAGGTCCACGCATCCTGTGAGCAGGTGTCCGTGAGCATCGGCATTGCCCGCTTTGAATCCGGGGAACAGCCCTCTCACCTGCTGCAGCGGGCAGATACGGCGCTCTACCAGGCCAAGCAGAAAAAAGGAAGCATTTACTTTTCCGAAGAGAAGTAAGGCCGTTACAAAGCAAAAACGTGCCCCCGGATGCGAGAGCATCCGGGGGTGCGTTCTATTTGGATAAAGGGATCACTCCGGATCCATAGCGGTCCGCAGCTGATCGGTAATGGCGCCTTCGAACAGCCGGGTGGAGTGGGCATGAAGGGTCTCCAGCGCACCGGCGGCCAGCGTGCAGGGCACATTTCCGCCCATGGAGAGGTCCATATCGAAGATGAATTTCACTTCCGGATCCTGCGCGGCGCCGGGAGCGTTGTTTTTGATGCGTCCGGGGCCGGCGTGGATCTTGGCCTGGCAGCTGGAATCCAGCTTCATCTGCAAATCGCAGGAGCAGAGCGTGCAGGCATCTTCCTGGACATCGCTCTCCTGAAGGGCACCGGTGTAGGCAGGGGCAAACAGGTCTGCCCAGTCGGCGTCCTCCAGCCCCAGACGGGACCGGGAGACAATGTTCACGTACCGCAGCCCCACCCGCTGGAAGAAAGAGGGGTGGTAGATGCGGATGAAAGAGGCCAGGGGCTTGTCCAGCTGACGGGCAAAGGCCTCCCAGCCGGGATAGCGCAGCGTGGAGAGCGCAATGAAATTCTCCGTCAGATTCAGTTTCCAAACGCCGTCTGCAGAGAGAAAATTATAATTGGTCACAGGAGGTTGCTGTTCTACCTTGGGATTGGGGCCGCCCAGACCGGAAATCTTCGGCGCGGCAATATCCTGCCGGCGTGCATACTGGGGGAAAGCCTCCCGGATCGCCTCCTGAAAGTCAGCGGGCTCCACGCTGTTGATGGTGAGAATGGTGGGGAACCGCAGCTGGCAGATGACCTCGTGGATGGGGGCATTGCGATAGTTGCTGCGGGAACGGTCGGAAAACAGCATGTGACAGTCTCCTTTGTTGTCAAGATATGTTTATTGTATGCCCCATTTCCGCAAAAGTCAATCCGCTGTCCCTCAGCGGTAGAACCGGTGGCAGCCGATGGTGGTGAGGTAGGTCCGGTTGGAGTTGATCCAGGTCCCCTGGGACAGGGCCGGCGCGTAGAAATACAGAGCATCCTCCAGAACCACCTCGCCGTCCAGGACCTGCCGGGCAGCCTCTACGGAAAGTGCGGTGGGGGTTTGATAGACCGTGCCGTTATCCACCGGCTGGAACTGGGTCCCGTTTTTCCGGTCGAAGATCACAGCGGGGATCGTGTCCGGAAAGTCATCCTCCTCCACCCGGTTGAGCACCACGTTGCCTACCGCGATCTGTCCCTTCAGGGATTCTCCCCGGCTCTCGGCACTGATGATGCGGCTGAGCCAATACAAGTCGGCGGCATCGTATTCCGCCTCCGGTGAGGAGACTGCGGCTCCGCCCAGGTAGGGATCCCAGGCCACGCCGCCGCCCAGCTGGGTCACCAGCAGCCGCAGCGGCACATAGGTCCGCCCGTTTTGCACAAAGACGATGCCAAGATAGGTGATCCCATTGACCATGATGGTGCCTTCGGCAGGATCGGCGGTGATGTGGAAGCCGTCAGTTGCGGCTTTTGCCGCCTCGCTCTGCGCATCCCACCAGACGTCCCAATCACCAAAGGATTCCAGCAGAGTCCGCAGGGGGACATATGTAACCCCGGCCCGCAGCGTGGAGACGCCGGAGAGGATTTCTCCGTCCACCTGCACCGGTACCGTGCGTTCTGACGCGGCGGCTGCCTGAACCGGCACAGCACAGATCAGGGAAGCGGCAGCCAGCAGAGTGCATAATAGCTTTCGTTTCAAGTCGTCTCGTCCTTTCACTTTTTTGACTGGAACACCCGAAAACGGGAAATTCCATGCCTGGGACCATGATACGGGACTTTTGGCGCATCGGCAACCCACAAAACCTGTCAAACCCGGAAGCAGCTTCCAACCGGGAAGCTGCGGCCCCGGGAAGGGATCCAATCCGGAGGACGAAGCATTTTTCGGGGACAGATGCAGCGTCCTGCAGACGGACGGCAGAGTAAAATCACCGCCGGATTCATAGACTGTTGGCGGAGAGGGGGGAGGCGGATGGACGCCTTTGACTGGATCGCCGGCGTGTATATGACGGCGCTGGGCACGCTGGCCGCACTGCGGGAACTGGATGAGGATACCGCACAGGCAGACACGCCGGAGCTGTAAGGTTTTTTAAGGATCGCGGTTGCAAAAAATTACATTTTTCTGTATAATGCTCTCTGTGATGAAAATTTGGGACACAACCGGAAGGAGCATTTCCATGCAAGACCGCTTTGAATCTGTTCTGGAGGCACATGCCGCCCGCTATCCGGCCATGATGCCCCAGGATTACGGCAAGCTGGCCTATCAGCATGTGTTCGGACCGGAGCATCTGGTGGAAGATGCCCAAGCGGTTGACCGGTTGCTGCAGGAGGAGTGGGAAACGCTGCGTCCGGACCCGGACGGTGTATTCCGGGCGGAGCCTATCGGAAACGGGCTTTGCCGGCTGCACTTGGCGGGGTCTTGGGATCCCACGGCGGGGAAGCTGCTGGGGGATCTGTTTTGCCGGACGGCCCGGGAGCATTCCGGCACGGCGGCGGAGCTGGCAGAGCGATTGGAACTGCTGCAAAGCTGCCCGGTCCCCGGTATGCGGGACTGGCTGGCGGATTACAGGGCCGCGGGCTGCCCGGCAGTCCACCACAGTGAGCCGTTCCGAAAGGCCTATCATCCCCACTATCGCGTTCTGGCGGCGGATTACGCCCATTACTTTCCGGCGCTGTTGGCACTTCACCGGCAGCTGGCGGAAAAAGGCCGCATCGTAGTGGCGGTGGATGGGCGCTGCGGCAGCGGCAAGAGCGGTTTTGGCAGATTGCTGGAGCGGCTCTTTGACTGCAACGTGGTGCATATGGACGACTTCTATCTGCCCATTGCCGCCCGTCCGGAGAACTGGACGGAGATCCCCGGCGGGAATATGGACCTCTCCCGGTTCCGGGAGGAGGTGCTGCTGCCGGCCCGGCGGGGCGAGACGATCTACTATCGCCCCTTTGACTGCCGGAGCCAGACCCTTCTGGATGCACAGCCGCTGCCCAGCCGTCCGCTGACGGTGGTGGAGGGCAGTTATTCTCATCACCCGGAACTGGCCGGTGAATATGATCTGAAGCTGTTTCTGACCTGCTCCAGGGAGGAGCAGACCCGCCGCCTGCAGGCACGGGAGGGAACGTATTATCAGACCTTTGAGACCTGCTGGATTCCCGCGGAAGAGCGGTATCTGCGCAGCTTCGACATTGAAAATGCCGATGTCCTGCGGCTTGATACCACCGCGTTTTTCCTGGAATGATCCCACCGCCAGAAGGCGGCACAATGACCCCGGCACTCCGAAAAAAAGCCATGAAGGCGAAAGCACCCTCAGAAGAGGCGCGCACAAAGACTTTTTTGAGAAGGAGTTTCCCCATGAAAGCGAAAAATGTGAAGAACTACATCTGGAACCTGGTGCTCTCTGCCATGTTTATGGCAATCGGTCTTGTCCTGCCCTTTTTTACCGGACAGATCCCCCAGATCGGCAGCATGCTGCTGCCGATGCACCTGCCCGTGCTGCTGTGCGGTTTAATCTGCGGCTGGCAGTATGGCGGCGTGGTGGGCTTTGTACTGCCGCTGCTGCGGTATGTGATGTTCGGCATGCCCCCCATCTTCCCCACCGGCCTTGCCATGGCCTTTGAGATGGCGGCATACGGCATGATCGCCGGTGCGCTTTACAAGCACTCCAAGTGGCAGTGCGTGGTGGCGCTGTACCGCTCCCTGCTTATCGCCATGGTGGGCGGCCGCATCGTCTGGGGCGCGGTGATGGTGGTGCTCTCCGGTGTGTCCGGTCAGGCATTTACCTGGCAGCTGTTCCTCTCCGGCGCATTTTTGACGGCGATTCCCGGCATCATTTTGCAGCTGGTGTTCATCCCGGCGCTGATGGTGGCGCTGTACCGGACCGGCATGGTCCGGTTTGCCCGGAAGACGCAGGGCGTTCAGGCATCCAACTGACGTAAATGGTTGAAAACCGGCCCGTTCCACGCAGCGTTTGTTGCGGGAACGGGCCGGTTTTGTTACACTGGGCTGGGAGGAGGGAACGCAATGGACAGAGAAAAGACCGGCGCGCTGATTGCCGCCGCCAGGAAAGAGCGAGGACTTACGCAAAAGGAACTGGCAGAGCGCCTGCATATCTCCGACCGGGCCGTCTCCAAGTGGGAGCGGGGGGCGGGATTTCCCGACGTGAGCTTGTTGGAGCCGCTGGCGGATGCGTTGGGGCTCTCCGTTATTTCTCTGCTGCATGGGGAGCGGATGGATGCAGACGGTGTGAGTGACCAGCAGGTGCGGGATGCGCTGCGCATTGTGTCTGAAGAGGTAAAAAAGAAATTCCGCAAGCTTTTGCGAGTGGTAAAACTCTGCATGGCAGGGGTGTTGGGAGTGGTCCTGCTCTGGAGGGGATATGAATTCATGGTCACCAATGGTGACGGGTTCGACTCCATAGAAAACCCGCGTGCCATTGGTGCGGGCTATGAAAACAACTGCAAAGACATGGCGGAACGGGGGATCTGTCAAATTGAGGTTAGTTCCGAAAATCGGTATGCAATACTTACCGCCCCTGAGGATATTGCTCACTTGTTGAATACCATTGAGCAGATTGAAGTGAAAGGGACTTATCGGGACTGGGGGCCCGATTCTTTGGATCACACAATTTTGATTACAGCGTCCGGCTGGATACCACATGACCGGTTTATTGATACGGATGACTATACGTTTGCGCTTACATTTCCTGCGTTTACGGCTGGGCTGCAGGGAGAGGAACCGCTGTTTTATTTCCGGGCAGAGATTGATGGTCAGGATGCTTGGAGTGTTCTGGAGAAAGAATTGGATAAGATTGCCAGTGGAGAGGACAATACATAAAAAGTGGCTGGGACCAATATTGTCCCAGCCACTTTTTTTATGCCAGTTTTTCCGACAACTTCCCAGCGATAGCGCTCAGGAATTCCCGGCTGGTCACCGCCGTGGCGGCAAAACCGGGTTCCACCAGATTCACCAGATCTTTGGTCATGATCCCGGCGTTCAGGGTATCGTAGCAGGCCTCTTCCAGCTTTTCTCCAAAGCGGGTCAGCTCCGGCAGCTTGTCCAGCTCGCCCCGGCGCTTGAGGGCGCCGGACCAGGCAAAGATGGTGGCCATGGGGTTGGTGGAGGTCTCTTCGCCCTTGAGGTACTTGTAGTAGTGGCGGGTGACAGTGCCGTGAGCGGCCTCGAATTCCATGGTGCCGTCAGGAGCCACCAACACGGAGGTCATCATGGCGAGACTCCCGAAAGCGGTGGAGACCATGTCACTCATGACGTCGCCGTCATAGTTCTTGCAGGCCCAGATGTAGCCGCCCTCGCTGCGGATGACCCGGGCCACGGCGTCGTCGATGAGAGTGTAGAAATAGGTCAGACCCAGCTTTTCAAACTCCGCCTTGTACCGGGCCTCGTACTCCTCTTCAAAGATCTGCTTGAAGTCCCCGTCGTAGACCTTGGCGATGGTATCTTTGGTAGAGAACCACAGGTCCTGCTTGGTGTCGATGGCGTACTGGAAACAGGCCCGGGCGAAGGAACGGATGGAGGAATCCTTGTTGTGGGCGCCCTGCCACACGGCGGGACCGTCCACCTTCTGGACTACCACGGTCTGCTCTTTACCCGAGACACTCCGGAAGGTCATGGTGCACTCACCCGGCTCGTCAGTGTGGAAATCCACGCTCTTGTACACGTCGCCGTAGGCGTGACGGGCGATGGTGATGGGCTTTTTCCAGTTCTTTACCACGGGCTTGATGGCGTCGATCAGGATGGGGGTGCGGAACACAGTACCGTCCAGAATGGAGCGGATGGTGCCGTTGGGGCTCTTCCACATCTCCGTCAGCTGGGGATACTCCTCCATGCGCTGCTTGTTGGGGGTGATGGTGGCGCACTTAACCGCCACGCCGTATTTCCGGGTGGCGTTGGCGGCATCCACCGTCACCTGGTCCTTGGTCTCATTGCGGTGCAGCAGCCCCAGGTCATAATACTCGGTCTTGAGATCCACGAAGGGGAGGATCAAAGTGTCCTTGATCCAGCTCCAGAGGATGCGGGTCATCTCGTCGCCGTCCATCTCCACGATGGGCGTGGTCATTTTGATTTTTTCCATGTCATTCAGCCCTCTTTGCGTAATAATTCATCAAACAGCCGTCCAGGATGATCTCCTTTTCATCCGCCGTCAGTCCACGGACGTGGAGCAGCAGATCCGCCACATCACCGTTTTTCCGGATCACCTTGGCGGGAATGTCCTCCCGGCCGGAGGCGATGGCTTCCCGGATGCCGGGGACAAAGACGCAGTCGCCGTTTTCATAGGGGAAGTCGGTGTCCTGGTCCAGGGTAAAGGGCAGGATGCCCCAGTTGATGCAGTTGGACCGGTAGCGCTTGGTGGCGAACTCGTAGCAGATGTTGGCGGAGCCGCCCAGCACCTTCTGGCAGGAGGCGGCCTGTTCCCGGGCGGAGCCGTCACCGGGGCGGTTGGCGAAGACGCAGGAACCGAACTGGGTGGTCTTCAGCAGCGCGCCGCCGTCGCCCACCTTATCCAGCAACGCCTTGAGGGTCTCGGGAGCCTGGCCCTCCAGCCGCTGCGCTTCCAGCGCCGCCGCGGCCTTGGCCCGGCCCACATAGGCAGGTTCCCGGCGGGAGAGGGTGAACTCCGCCAGGCGCAGGGGATTGGAGCGGTAGGAGGAGGTCTCACCGGAGGGGATCAGCTCATCGGTGGTGGTGACCTCGTCCCGCAGCACTGCTGCCAGCTCCACCAGCAGATTTTCTGCCAGAGGCTGCATCTTGGGCCAGTCGGTGATGTTGGGGCCCATCACCAGTTCCACACTGGGATCGGCCTTGCCGAAGCCGTAGTAAAGGCGTCGGTCATAGACGCTCTTGGCAAAGTGGTAATCGTGGTGAACGGGCGTATAGTCCACGTCCGTAGCGGCGGTGATCTTGCCGCCGTTGAGAGCCGTGGCGGCGATGGACCGGGCATCCATCAGACAAACGCCGGCAAACTGGCCCTCCGCGGGCTTGGAGCCCTCCCGGTTGGGGAAGTTGCGGGTGGTGTGCCGCAGGGAGAGCCCGTTGTTGGCGGGGACGTCGCCTGCGCCGAAGCAGGGGCCGCAGAAGCTGGGCTTGATAACGGCGCCGGTCTCCAGCAGATCCGCCGTGGCGCCGATCTTGGTCAGCTCCAGGCTGACGGGAACGCTGGTGGGGTACACATCCAGCGTGAAGGTGCCGTTTCCGGTGGAGCCGCCCCGAAGGATGTCCGCCGCCTCGGTGATGTTGTCAAAAAGGCCGCCGGCGCATCCGGCGATGACGCCCTGGTCAGCCCACACGCCGCCGTCGTGGATCTTGTCGGTCAGCTTGACATGGGCCTTGGGATAGCGCTTCTGGGCATCCTGCTCCACCTGGGTGAGGATCTCCTCCGCGTTTTCCAAAAACTCGTGGATGGTCCAGGCGTTGGAGGGGTGGAACGGCAGGGCGATCATAGGCTCCACCGTGGAAAGGTCGATCTCGATGTACTTGTCGTACCAGGCATTTTCGCCGGGGTGGAGGGGCTGGTAGTCCTCCGGCCGCTGGTGGGCCTTGTAGAAGCCCTCTGTCACCTCGTCCGTCTCCCAGATGGAGGAGAGGCAGGTGGTCTCGGTGGTCATCACGTCGATGCCGTTGCGGTAATCGATGGGGAGGGACGCAATGCCGGGGCCGGCGAATTCCAGCACGCAGTTGTTGACGAATCCGGAGGCAAAGGTGGCCTTTACCAGGGCAATGGCCACGTCATGAGGGCCGACGCCCCGCTTGGGGGCACCGGTGAGGTAGACCAGCACCACCTTGGGATAGGGGATGTCCCAGGTGTTGCACAAAAGCTGCTTGGCAAGCTCCGGGCCGCCCTCGCCCACTGCCATGGTACCGAGAGCACCGTAGCGGGTGTGGGAGTCAGAGCCCAGGATCATTTTGCCGCAGCCGGCCATCTGCTCCCGGGCATAGGAGTGGATGACGGACTGGTTGGCGGGCACGTAGATGCCGCCATACTTCTTGGCGGCGGAGAGACCGAACTGGTGGTCGTCCTCGTTGATGGTGCCGCCCACGGCGCAGAGGCTGTTGTGGCAGTTGGTCAGAGCGTAGGGGACAGGGAATGCCTTCATACCGGAGGCCCGGGCCTGCTGGATGATGCCCACATAGGTGATGTCGTGGGAGATCAGCGCGTCAAAGCGGATCTTCAGCTGATCGGGGTCGCCGGAGGTGTTGTGGGACTGAAGGATGCGGTAGGCCATGGTTTCCTGCCGTCCCTCCTCCGGGGAGACCGGGGCGCTGGAACAGGGGACGCCGGCGCGCAGGAACACGCCTTCATTGTGGACTGTGATCATAGTTTTGACCTCCTGGATGCCGTTTTCGCCGCGGGGGATAAGTTGTTAATCATGATACCATACCTGAATGGGTTTGAAAAGAGATTTTGCAAGAAAAGATACCTTGGCTTGCAAATTTGGGAAAAACTCCAAGGGAACAACGTAAATTTGAATGATTTTTGCATGATGAGCGGATTTTACAATCGAAAAATTGAAGGAGGCAATGCAGGGAACGGTGAATGCCGGCCCTTGCAAGCGGCCTGGAAGGGGGAACATGTGAAAAAAGAGACGGACTCAGTCCGTCTCTTTTTCGATGGTTATGCCAACAGCTGGGGGAAGAAGGTGCTGATGAGGCCGTGGGCCAGGATCACCAGGATCAGCAGCGGCAGGATATAGCGGAAGTAGGGTTTGAACGCAGCGGACATCTTCAGACCGGTGCCCTTATTGGCCTCTGCCAGATAGTTGTCGAAGCCCCAGCCCCATTTGCTGACGCAGAACAGCAGGTAGATCAAAGAGCCGATGGGCAGCAGCAGGTTGCTCACCAGGAAGTCCTCGGTGTCCAGCACATCTTTGCCGGCAATGAAGTGCAGATCACTCCACACGTTGTAACCCAGCACGCAGGGAATGCTGGCGATCAGGATGAACACGCAGCAGATCCCGGTGGCCTTTTTGCGGCTCCAGCCGAAGTTGTCGATGCAGCTGGCCATGATGTTCTCAAACACCGCCAGCACGGTGGTGAAGCTGGCGAACGTCATGAACAGGAAGAACAGGGCGCCCCACACGCGGCCGCCGGCCATGTTGACGAACACCTTGGGCAGCGTCATGAAAATCAGGGCAGGACCCTGGTTGGGCTCCACGTTGAAGCTGAAGCAGGCGGGGAAGATGATCATGCCGGACATGAAGGCCACAAAGGTGTCCAGGCAGCAGATCCGCACGGCCTCGCCGGGCAGGGTATGATCGTCAGACATGTAGCTGCCGAAGATCTCCATGGCGGCGATACCAAGGCTCAACGTGAAGAAGGACTGGTTCATAGCGGCCACCAGCACATTGCCGATGCCCACTTCTGCGGCCCGCTGGAAATCCGGCAGCAGATAGAACTTCACGCCCTCACCGGCGTTGTCCAGCATCAGGCTGTGGACCGCCAAAACGACGATCAGAGCCAGCAGGGCCAGCATCATCCACTTGCTGATGCGCTCCAGACCTTTTTGCAGGCCGAAGCTGCACACGGCAAAGCCCACCAGTACGGTGATCGCCATAAAGATGGCCATTTCACCGGGGTTGGCCAGCATATCCGTCCACACGGTGTCCACACCCGCAGTGTCCAGGCCGTTGAAGGCACCGGTGGCGAATTTCACAAAGTAGCCCAGCATCCAGCCGGAGACGGTGGTGTAGTACATCATCAGAAGGCAGCAGCCGATCACGCAGAACCAACCGTGGATGTGCCATTTGCTGCCCTTGGGCTCCAGGGCCTTGTAGCCCAGAACGGCACTTTTGCGGCTGGCACGGCCCACCGCCAGCTCCATGGTCAGCACAGGCACGCCCATGATCACCAGAAACAGCAGGTAGAACAGCACGAACACGCCGCCGCCGTTTTCACCGGTGACATACGGGAATTTCCAGACGTTTCCGATGCCGATGGCGCATCCTGCGCTCACCAGCAGAAATCCGAGCCGGGATTGGAAGTTTTCACGCTTCAATGTTCTCTCTCCTCATTTTTCACACAGTTCCGGCCAGCAGAGGGCCTGCTTGCCGACAATAAGGCTATGTTAGCTGTTTACACTGGAAAAGTCAACTTTTTTTTCCGAGATCTGTGAGGGCTTGTACCATGGAGAAGGATTTGATATAGTGGAGAAAAAGTGTCGGAGGAGGGGATCCTATGGATATTTTAGTGGTTGTGGATATGCAGAATGACTTTGTCTCAGGAGCCTTGGGAACGCCGGAGGCAGGGGACATCGTGCCCTATGTGGTGGGGCGCGTGGTGGACGGCCTGAACCGGGGAGAGACGGTCCTGTTTACCCGGGATACCCATGGGCCGGACTACCTGGAGACCCAGGAGGGGAAGAAGCTGCCGGTGCCTCACTGCATTCGGGGAAGCGAGGGATGGGACATCATCCCCCAGCTGCAGGAATACGCGGCCAATCCCATCGACAAGCCCACCTTCGGAAGCCGGGATCTGGGGGCGCTGCTCAAGGCCCGGGACGAGGACCAGCGCCGGCAGGGAAAGCCCGGCGTGGAGAAGGTGACGCTGATCGGCGTATGCACCGACATCTGCGTCCTTTCCAATGCACTGGTGGTGAAGGCGTTTTTGCCGGAGGCGGAGATCTTTGTGGATGCGTCCTGCTGTGCGGGAGTGACGCCCCAAAGCCACCGTACGGCGCTGGAGGCCATGAAGGCCTGCCAGATCACGGTGGAACACGAACAGTAAAAAGAGGCCCCGCAGCCAACTGGCTGCGGGGCCTCTTTGGGGTTACGGAATGGGGATTACTGAATGGAGATCTGGCGGCTGGCGGGAACCTGGGCTTCCTTCTTGGGCATTTTCAGCTCCAGAACGCCGCCCTCGTAGCTGGCGGAGATCCCGTCGGCCTGGATGCCGGAAACATCAAAGCTCCGGCTGTAGGAACCGTAGGAGCGCTCGCAGCAGACGTACTTGCCCTTCTTGTCGGTGTCCTCGTGCTCGGAGTGACGCTCGGCCTGAATGGTCAGGGTGTCGCCGTCCAGATTCAGATGGATGTCCTCCTTCTTGAAACCGGGCAGATCAGCTTTGAGCAGGTAGTGATCGCCTTCATCGGTAATGTCGGTCTTGAATTCCGCCAGATCCGCATTGGAGAAGAAGCTGTTGTTGAACAGCCGCTTTTCCATTTCCTCCATTTCGGAGAACGGGTTCCAGACGTTGATGGAATTTCTGCGATAAGGTCTCAGTTCAAACATGATCAATTCCTCCTAAATATGTGACGCATGATCCGGAATTGATTCGGCGGTTATGGATCATCAGGATGCCGCCGGATGGGAACAGGTACCGCTTGGAGAGGTCCTGTTCGTTTTTACAAGTATTATGATAGAGACCAAAATCGGAGATTGTGTGACAAAAAAATGAACAGATTGTAAACATTAGCACTCTCAAAACGAGAGTGCTAATGTTGAAAAAATTCGATTAAACATAGCTCTGGCTGGTGACGTCAAACACGCCTCGGGTGGTGATCCGCAGGGAGGGGATCACCGGCAGCGCCATGAAGCTCAGGGTCATGAAGGGATCGATGCCCCGGCCGACGCCCAGGGCGAAGGCCTTCTCCTTGGCGGCTTCCAGCTTTTCGTTGACTGTGACCAGAGGTTCTTCACTCATGATGCCGGCAATGGGAAGCGGGACCTCGGCCTGGACGGCGCCGCCGTCCCAGACCACAATGCCGCCGCCAAGCTCCACCACGCGGTTGGCTGCCGCGGCCATGTCGGCCTCGCTGGTGCCCACCACAATGATGTTGTGGGAGTCGTGGGAGATGGAGGTGGCCACGGCGCCGGACTTCAGGCCGTAGCCCTGCAAAAAGCCGATGCCGATGTGATGCGTGCTCTTGTGGCGCTCCACCACGGCGATCTTCAGCACGTCGTACTCCACGTCGATCCGGTCGGAATACCCGGCGTCCACTGTGGTGATCTCTCCATTGACCATGCCGATGATGCCCCGGGGACGGGTCTCTGTGAAGTCTTCCGCCGTGAGGCGGTCCACATGGAAGGTGCTGTGGGCCCGTTCCGTCAGGTAGGGCTCGATAGCGGGGACAGGGAAGTCCCGGACCTGTCCGTGGTCCACCATCAGCTCGCCGCGCTTGTAGACCTGCTGGATCTCGAAGGACTGGAAGTTGTCGATGATGACAAAGTCACCCAGATAGCCGGGGGCGATAGCGCCCCGGTTGTTCAGCAGGAAATACCGGGCGGCGTTGTGACAGGCCACCTTCACAGCGGTGATGGGGTCTGCGCCCAGAGCGATGGCCCGCTTGACGATATAGTCGATGTGACCCTTTTCCAGCAGATCGCTGGGGTGCTTGTCGTCGGTGCAGAACATGCACCGCTCGGCATACTTGTCGCACAGCAGGGGGAACAGCGCATCCAGGTTCCGGGCGGCGGTGCCCTCCCGGATCATGATGAACTGGCCCCGCTCCAGCTTGGCGATGGCGTCGTTCAGGTCATGGCACTCATGGTCGGAGTAGACGCCGGCGGCGATGTAGGCGTTGAGGTCGTTGCCCACCAGATCGGGGGCGTGGCCGTCGATCTTCTTATGATGGGCCTGGGCCGCCACGATCTTCTCCACACATTGCTCGTCTCCGGCAATGGTGCCTACAAAGTTCATCATCTCCGCCAGGCCCTGGACCCGGGGATGGTCATAGAAGGAGTCAATGGCCCGGTAGTCCAGCACGGCGCCGGATTCGTCCAGCGGGGTGGCTGGCACACAGGAGGGCAGCATGAACCGCACATCCACCGGCAGCTCCTCGGTGGCCTGGAGCATGTACTCAATGCCGTCGGTGCCCATGACGTTGGCGATCTCGTGGGGGTCCGTCACCACAGTGGTGGTGCCGTGGGGCAGCACGGCCCGGACAAACTCCTTGGGAGTCACCAGGGAGCTCTCCAGATGGATATGGGCATCCAGGAAACCGGGAAGGACGATCTTTCCGGTCATGTCCACTTCCCGGGTTCCGCTGTACTGGCCCATGCCCACGATCAGCCCCTCCGCCACGGCGATGTCGGCGGTGCAAAGCTCGTTGGAGAACACATTCACGTACGTGGCATTTTTCAAAACCAGATCCGCCGGTTCCCGACCGGCGGCCGCGTTGATGATGCGCCGCTTTTTCAGCAGCTTCCGGTTGATCTTTCCCGCATAGCTCTCAGACATAGAACGCGCCTCCTGTAATGTTTTTTGATATTCGATTTGCTTATTACAATTATAAATGATAATAATATCATTTTATGTTGGAAAGAGTATACGACAAAAAGCGCCGTTTGTCTACCAAAAGATGTGAAATTCGGCAAATCTGTTTTGCAAAGCGGCGGGGAGGACAAAAAAGCCGCGTGCCGGAGGGGATAGCCCCTGCACAGGCACGCGGCAATATGGCGCGATCAGATCATTCCGAGCGTGTTCTTGGGCGGATGACCAGAGTGTATACATCTCGGGTCAGATCCAGCGGGACGAAGGTCCCGTCGTCCTCCTGGGAGAATCCCAGATCCTGTTCCAGGATCTCTACGCCATCTGCATGAACGATGGCGGTGGTCTGTCCGGTGAAATTCAGGTCGGACCCGGCGGCAGTCAGTATCTCGAACCCCTGCAGGCCCTCCCGGCCGGTACCGGAACCGCCGAAGTCATAGCTGGGTTCCTTCCAGAAGGTGATGGAAAGCGATGTGCTGTCCCCGGCGGGAATCGTTACGGGAACCGCCAGATACAAAACCCGGTCCATGGCCAGCGCATCCCACAGCAGATCTTCCAGCCGTCCGTCGGTGTAGCGGTCCATAGGAGTATCGGAGAGAAGGCCGTATTCGCTCAGCAGCTCGGCCGCTGCCTTTTCATAGAGAGGCAATGGCAGCTGGGAAAGCCCGGGCCACTGCGACTCGTCCGTGTGCTGCGAAAGCTCCGCCCGGCACAGTTCCGTCACAACGGCGGACAGGGTAGTCTCCTCCCGGATGACGGTGCAGGAAACTCCGCTGATGGGATCCTCGCAGGCGCCATTGGCATAGCCCTGGAGGGTATAGCCGCTGAGGTCCTCTCCCAGAACGATCAGCATCTTTTGCTCCGATTCGTTTCGAATGCCGTCGGGAACGAAATAGTCATACCGCCGCCAGCCGGTTTCCGCATCCGAGGTCAGACCGTTGAAGCCGTAGCTGAGAATGGTGGTGGCACTTGTGTCAATGGTAAATTCCACCGCCTGGGTGGCGGCGTCATATGTCTTGTGGGGCGCAGAGAAGTCAGAAAAGCGGTATACCGTTACCGGAATTTCCATCGCCGGCCCGCTTTTCAGGGCGTCTTGGAGGAAGCTCTCGTCGTCCAGCAGCGCGGCGTAGTCCTCCCAGCTGTATGGCCCGGCCAGATTCCAGGTGGATCCGCCGGTGTCATTTGCATCGCCGAAGGTCCCGGCATAACCGCCGGCGTACAGGGTCACCTCCGCTGCGCTGCCGTTTACGGTGACTTCGGGGGTCATGGTGCCCTGGCCTGCAAGGCTGCCTGTGACAGGGTACAGCGCGGTAACGGAGATGTCGCTGCCCGTGGGATTAGTAAGGGTGTAGTCATCTGTCACCAAAGCGCCCCACTGGCGGGGAGAGCCGTCATCATAGCTCCCCGGAGCAAAATCCCAGGTGAGGGACCGCTGGGCAGTAAGGCCCGTGCCGCTTTCCAGCGTGGTCAGAGGCAGCACCGGTCCGGCATAGGATAAAAAGTCCGCTGTTGAGCCGCTGCCTCCAGAGGAATTCCCCGCATCGGCACTGTCTGCGGCGGTTTCCGGTGCAGCGGTTTCCGGCGCTGCGGAGCCCATGCCCCGGAAGCCCCCGGTCACCAGGTAGAAAAAGCCGAAGGTACACATCACCGCACAGCAGGCGGCCACTGCCGCGCCCCGCAGCCAGGGAGACCGCCGCAGAAGGGAGGCCTTCTTCTCGGGAACATAGGTCCACGCTTCGTCGATGAGGTCCTCGTCAAGGAGTCCCAATACCTGAAAAAGACGCTGTGCCTTCATAGAGATACTCCCTCCTGTTCCAGGTAGATCCGGAGTTTTCCGCGGGTGCGGAAGAGAGAGGACTTCACCTTTCCGCTGCTGCATCCAAGGAACGCCGCAATGGATTCCAGGCTCTCTCCGTACCAATAGCGTCTGAGGAAGATCACCCGGCTCTCTTTGGGCAGAGCCCGCAAAAAAGAACTGATGAGGTCTGCCAGGGCCTGGTCTTCCAGGTGCTGCTCCGTCCGGTGGGGGGATGGAACACAGGATTCCAGCTCTCCCAGCAGCAGCGCTGTCTCGTCACCGCCCCGCTTCTGGGCCCGTTCCCGGTTCCAACGATCCAAACTCAGGTTCCGGGTGATGCGCCCCAGCCAGGTCCGGAATGCGCCTGGCCGGGCGGGGGGAATGGCGTTCCAGGTGCGAAGATATGTGTCATTGACACACTCTTCCGCGTCGTCATGGCTGCGGAGAATATTCCAGGCGATGCGGCAGAGAAAGGACCCGTATTTGCCGGACGTTTCCGCAATGGCCTGCTCCGACCGGTCCCAGTATAGCTGGATGATTTCACTGTCTTCCATGGGGACCGCCTCCTCTCTTCACATTCTTCTCGTACTATCAGACGGAAAAAGATGACGGGGGTTTCGCAAAAGAAAAAGGTTTCCGGGGAATTTTTCCCCGGAAACCTTGGTTTCGGAATCTCACGCACTCAGCAATCCCTGACTTACCAGGAACTCCCGGGCCACGTCGTCCACAGTGCGGCCCTGCACGTCCACCTGATAGGTCATCTCTGCCATCTGGTCCGTGGAGATGGTGCCGGTGAGCTGTTCCAGGATGCCCTCCAGCTCCGGGTACTGCTCCAGAATATCGCCCCGGACCACAAAGACGCCATAGTAATCGGGGAAGAAGCTCTTGTCGTCCTCCAGGACCTTGAGCCCCACCTTGCGGTTGAGGCCGTCGGTGGTGTAGACCACGGAAACATCGAAGCTGCCGTTTTCGATGGCGGCGTATTTGAGGCCCATGTCCACAGGGCTGTAGTCCTTGAAGTTCAGGCCGTAGTACTCCACGAAGGGGTTGTACTTCATGCTGCCTTCCAGGGTGAAGAACTCCTGCTCCGCGCCGAAAGTCAGCTGGTCCGCAATGGGAATAAGATCGCTGATGGTCTCCAGGTCATATTCCTCCGCCAGCTCCTCCGAAACACCGATGGCGTAGGTGTTCTCAAAGCCCAGCTTGCCCAGCACGTGGAGGTCATAGTCCTCCAGGGCTTTTTCCTTCACGTAGTCATAGATGGTCATGCCCTCCGGCACGTCAGGGGTATCCTGATGGAAGAAGGTGGTCAGCAGCGTGCCGTCATAGGAGATCATGAGATCGCAGGTGTGGCTGTCGTCCTTCAGGGCGTTCCAGTTGTTCACCTGGGACATCTGGTCCTGGATCGTGACGGTCAGATCCGTCTGATCCTCCACCAGCATCTTCACCATGTGATGCATCAGCTGCGTCTCGGAATAGTCGCCGTCGTAGAGCAGAATATCGCCGGTGGAGCTGCGGCCATAGGGCAGCAGCAGGCAGAAGGCCAGCAAAATAGCCGCCACAGGGATCCACATCTTCTTGGATCCGCCCCGGGACTTGCGCATCTGGCCTTCAAACCAGCTCATAATGAGGTCCAGTACCACGGCGATCACCATGAGCACCCCGGTGGCCAGGGCGATCATGCCCATGTCGGAGATGCGGATGGCCTGGGTGATGACGCCGCCCAGGCCGCCGCCGCCCACGAAGGCTGCGAACACGGCGGTGCCGATGGCATTTACCACGGCGATGCGGATGCCGGTAAAGACGGTGGGGAAGGCCAGGGGAAATTCCACCATTAAAATACGGTAGGGCTTGCTCATGCCCATGCCCCGGGCCGCTTCCTTGACACCGGGGTCCACTTCCTGAAGGCCCAGACAGGTATTGCGGACGATGGGCAGCAGGGAATAGAGCGTGATGCCGATGATAACGGTCAGCTTGCCGGGGTCCAGCACCACCATGATGATGCCCAAAAGCGCCAGAGAGGGGATGGTCTGCAGCAGGTCCACGATCCGGAGGATCACCGGCCGGGCCCGACGGGACACATAAGCCCAGATGCCCAAGGGCAATCCCACAGTGATGGACAAAATGCTGGCGGCCAGTACGATGAAGAGGTGCTCAAAGATGACGTCCCAGCTCATCTGCCCACCTCCTTCTTCAGCCCTCTGGGCGTGACCTTCTTCTGCAGCACGTCGATGACGGCGCCGAAGAGGATGGCCAAAATGGCGGCCGGAATGGCGCCCAGAAGGATCAGAGTGTTGTTATTGGAGGAGGTGCCGCGGTAGACGAAGTTGCCAAGGCCGCCCAGGCCGATCATGGAGGCCAGCACCGCCCAGGAGACGGTGTAGATGGCGGCCATCCGCAGCCCGGCGATGATGGTGGGCATGGCCAGGGGCAGCTCCACCTTTACAAGCGCCTGCAGGGGGGACATACCGCAGCCTTTGGCAGCCTCGATGTACTTGCCCTCCACACCCAGAATGCCGGTATAGGTGTTTTTCAGCACCGGGAACATGGCATACACGCTGAGGGCCACGATCACGGTGGGATAGATGTTGCCCCACCAGATAAAGAGCACGCCGATGAATACCAGGCCGGGAATGGTCTGGAAAATAGAGAGGATCGGGATGATAAAGCCGGAAAGGCGGTGGGGGATCCGGGAGAGCAGAATACCCGCCAGCAGTCCCACCACAAAGCCGATGGCCACGGACACCAGCACATACACGGTGTGCTGGCCGATGGCGGTCACCAGCTCGGCGCCGTAGTCCTGGAAGAGGGTCCGCAAAGTCTCCATCATTTGGCATCCCCCCAGAGGTTCTCCGCCACGGAGCGGGCGACGCTGGTTTTGGTGACGATGCCGGCGATGGTGTCATCCTCGTTGAGGACCACCACGTAGTTGGCGCCGGAATCCAGCAGGTAATCGAAGCTCTCCTTGGCCTCGTCGCCCACCCGGACGGTCCGGGCGGTCTGGCGCACCAGGGGCTCGATGCTGGTCAGCTCCCGGCCCCAGTGGCGGATGTCGCCGATGGAGACGGTGCCCACGTACCGGTCTGCCTCGTCGGTGACCAGGAGGGTATCCACGCTGCCCCGGGCCATGCGCTCGGCGCACTCCAGAACGCCCCGGTCCCGCTTGACCGTGAGAATATTGGTGCGCATGAAATGCTCCACCTTGGAGGGAGCGGAAGTCTCCGGGGTATGCTTTCCCAGGAAGTTGCGAACCAGATCATTGGCCGGGTGCTCCAGCATCTCCTCAGGAGAGGCCATCTGGACCACCTGTCCGCTTTCCATGAAGATGATGACGTCCGCAAGCTTCAATGCCTCGCCCATGTCGTGGCTGACAAAGACGATGGTCTTGCCCAGCTTTTGCTGGATGTTCTTCACTTCGTCCTGAAGCGTCTCCCGGGTCATGGGGTCCAGGGCGGAGAAGGGCTCATCCATCAGCACGATGGGGGGAGAGGCTGCCAGAGCCCGCAGCACGCCGATGCGCTGCTGCTGGCCGCCGGAGAGCTCGGAAGGGTATTTATTGGCCTGGGACTCCATGCCCACCATTTTCAAAAGATTCTGGACGATGTCCGCCTGCTTTTGCTTGTCGTACTTCAAAAGCCGGGGCACCACGCAGATGTTCTGAGCCACGGTCATGTTGGGGAACAGACCGATCTGCTGGATGACGTAGCCGATGTGGCGGCGCAGTTCTACCTTATCCTGAGCGTGAATATCCTTGCCGTCGATGGAGATGGTGCCGGAATCGATGTCAATGAGCCGGTTGATGGTCTTGAGGGTGGTGGTTTTGCCGCAGCCGGAGGGGCCGATGAGGACCACAAACTGCCCGTCGGGGATGGTGAAGTTCAGGTCCTTCAAAATGGGGGTCTTGCCGTAACTTTTGCAGACATGTTCAAATTGAATCATTGGTACTTCACTCCTTTGCTGTGACCAGATGGTGGGCGGCTTCCGCAGCGGCGGGGCTGCCCACAAGGATGATGACGTCTCCGTCATAGAGTTCTGCGTAGGGACCCGGCGAGAGGATCATGGTCTGTCCCCGGCGGATGGCGATGATGGTGCCGCCGGTGGACTGCCAGAATTTCAGGGATCCGATACTCTTGCCGATCAGGGGAGAGTTCTTGGGTACCTGGACTTCATAGTTGGGAAGGGGGCCTTCCGCGGCGGAAAAGGTATCCCGGCTCTTCACCAGCGCGGCGACCACATCCGTCATCCGCCGGTTGAGTTCCGTATACTTTCCCAAAAGTTCCTTGAGCTGGATCTGCAGGGCGTGAACGTCCGCGTCCTCTTCAAAGGTTTCGATGTAGCGCCGGGCGTTGTCGGCGGAGAGAACAACTGCACCGCTCTGGGGCTTGACCTCTACCACCTTCATGTCCGCCAGCAGCCGCAGGGCCCGCCGGATGGTCTCCGGGGATACGCTGTACTCCGATGCCATGACCGATCTGCCGTAAATACGGGTGCCCTCCGGCAGTTCTCCGCTGGCAATGCGGGAGGCAAGGTCCAGTGCGATTTGCAGATATTGTGCGGGTATCACCGCATGCCGCATGACCACTCCTTCTTTCCTGATCTGAAATGATAGCTCCATTATACACTGACAACTTTGAAAAGTAAATAAGGATGCCAGTTAAAAATGTGTGAACGAATCCAGGAACGAAGCGGAAGAAGCAACGGCATGAAGTACGGACGCTAGGGGGAAAGAGCGCATGCGGCGGACCTGCGCAGCCATTTGGCTGCGCAGGTCCGCCGCGCAGAGGCACTGACGAACGGATTCAGGGAATGTCATACAGGGAAGACGCTACCTGCCAGGTTTGGGGAGAGGGGCGCATCAGGTTCCAAAAGCCGGCACCCAGGAATCCGTATTCCGCGATCAGCCGCAGCTTGGCGGAAAGGCTCCGGGCATCCTCAAACCAGACCTCGTGGATGGTGCCGCCGGCATCCGTATAGTGGAAATAGGGGGATTGGGCCGTCTCATCGTATTGGATGGCGATGTTGTGGGTGATGGCCAGCTGGATGGCCTGCTCATTGGAGATGGACTGCGCCCGGGTGGTGCCCTGGAGGAAGGGAAGGGGCCAGTTGTAGCCGTAATTGGGGATTCCCAGCAGAATTTTTTCCGGTGGAATGGCGGTGACAGCGTAATCCAGGACCGCCCGGACATTGGGCAGCGGTGCCACTGCCATGGGCGGGCCGTAGGTATATCCCCACTCATAGGTCATCAGCAAAACCGCATCCACTGCGGCACCCACAGCAGCATAATCGTGCCCTTCATACAAAAGACCGGGCTGATCGGCGGAGGTTTTGGGCGCCAGGGCTGCCCAGAGAAAGACTCCCTGGGACCACAGCAGCCGCCGCAGACGGCTCAGAAAGGCGGCATAGGCGCTGGCCAGTTCACCGGGAAGATATTCAAAATCCACATCTACCCCGGCGTATCCCCGCCGCAGGACCGTCTGCTGCACTTCCAGAATCAACCGCTTCTGCACGGCGGGATCCGTCAGGACCAGTGCGCCCCGGTCCGTGTCAAACTGCCCGGTCTCAGTGAGAGAGGAGAGATGCATCACCGGGCGGACGCCCCGCTGTCGGGCGTCGGAGAGCAGCATATCGTCCTCCAGGGGGATCAGGCTGCCGTCGGGATTGATCCCATATGTAAACGGCGTCAGTTCTGTCAGATAGGGCAGTTCCGCATCCAGAAGAGACGAGGTAATAAAGGGGTAGGCGTAGCCGTTGAAGGTGGCCGTACCCAGTTTATCGTCAAAGTAAGAGATCACCAGGGTGTCACCGGCCTGGATCGTAGGACTTCCCTTCAAAAAAAAGTTGTTCTGCCACAGGGACCGGACTGTGGTCCCATAGCGGTTCGCGATGGCGTATAACGTCTCACCCGGTTCCACGGCATGGACAAGGCGGGGAAAGCGTACCACCAGGGTCTGTCCCACTGCCAGTGCGCCGCTGGCGGGCACACCGTTGTCCGAGGCCAGACGGGCTGGGTCCACGCCGTAAAATTCTGCAATACTGCCGACAGTTTCGCCGGCTTTCACCACATGGATGGTCATTTTTGATTCACTCCCCTCATGGAAACCCTATGCGCACCGCCGCCTGCGCAGAACCGGACATGCCAAAACCGGACAAGGCGTCCGGTGATCTGCACGGGAGCGAAAAATGGACTGCCCGCAGAAAAAAACCTTGCCTTTTCGGCACCGGTCCTGTACCATGGTGTTAGATTGTACAATTTGTACTGGCAGTCATGCAAAAACAGCATGGAACAAAAGCGATTGTTGGTGAGGAGTGCATGGCGTGAATATCAAAAAATACGAGGCGTTTATCCGGGCGGTGGAACTGGGGAGTTTGTCCAAGGCGGCCGAAGAGCTGGGCTACACCCAGTCTGGGATCAGTCACATGATGCAGTCACTGGAGGAGGAAGTGGGATTCCCGCTGCTGGTGCGGACCTCCTCCGGCATTTTGCCCAACGCGGAGGGGGAGACGCTGCTGCCCGCCATTCGGCGGCTGCTGCGGACCAACGACGCACTTGCCCAGACCATTGCCCAGATCAAAGGGGCGGATTCCGGCCGGGTCCGGGTGATCGCCTTTTCCAGCGCGGCGGCCTGTTGGCTGCCGGAGGTGATCTGCCGTTTCCAGCGGGATTTCCCCCACGTGGAGGTAATGCTCCGGGAGGCGGACGGCGATACGATCGACGCGGTGATGGAGGCCCATGAGGCAGATCTTTGTCTGGATGCCGGCGGTGCGACACGCTCTGTGGAGTGGCTCCCGCTTTGCCGGGACCAGTTGATGGCGGTGCTCCCTAAGGGACACCGCCTGGCCCGGGAACGGGCGGTATCGCTGGAAGCGCTGCAGCAGGAACGGCTGCTGCTGCCTTTGAAGGGATATGGACGCGCGGCACACCAGATGCTGGACCGGCTTTCCGGAAACCCGGCGGTCCGGTTTATCGCCTGTTCGGATTATACCATCCTTTCCATGGTGGAAGCGGGATTGGGAATTTCCATCCTGCCGGAGCTGCTGCTGGAACACACCGCGGACCGCGTTGTATCGCTTCCGCTGGAGCCGGCCCAGTACCGGACGCTGGGCATGGGGATGCCGTGCCGGAACACCGCGTCGCCGGCGGTTCGGAATTTTGCGGCCTATGTCCGGGCTTATGTCCGGGAATTAGATGCGGGGCAGTGCTGCGGTGCCCCAAATGGATGAAATTTACAGAGAATGTGGAGATGAGGGGCTGGGGGCTGTTGACAGGAGGAAACCAACCCTATAATATAAATGTAATGTAAAGAATCCGTTTGTTTTTTGACAGGCGGACCGCGGCAGTCTGGGAGGTGGGCGGATGCCGATTCTGTTTTTCATACTCTGGCTGCTGCTGGCCGGGGAAGTGACGCTGCATGTGTGTCTGTGGGGCGTGGTGGCGTCGGCGCTTTTGAGCTGTTTTTGCCATCAGGTGCTGGGATACCGGCTCTCACCACGACGGGGGACCCTGGGCAAGGGCCTGTCGTTTTTGAAATACCTGGGGCATCTCGTGGCGGAGATGCTGCGGGCGGGCTTTGTGGTGATGCGGCTGATCTATACCCGGGGCAGAAAGATGGAGCCCAAGCTGATCTGGTTTGACACCACGCTGAAAACCGGTTTGAGCCAGGCGATCCTGGCGGATTCCATCACCCTGACCGCCGGAACGATCACCGTTCTGGCGGAGGACGGCCGCTTTTTGGTCCACACCCTGGACAAGAGCCTGGGAGAAGGGATCGAGGACTGCGAGTTCCAGCGTCGGCTGGAGAAGCTGGAGGCGTGAGCGTGGAGACCATCAAAACTGTGGTTTTGCAGGGGAGCGCCGTTGTGCTGGCCCTGCTGATTCTGGCGTCGCTGCTGCGGGCCGTGCTGGGTCCCCGGTTTACGGACCGGATCATTGCGGTGAACGTCATCAACACCCTGGTGGTGGCCGAGATCGTGCTGCTTTCGGTGCTGCTGCGGGAGGATTTCCTGGTGGATGTGGCGCTGGTCTATGCACTGCTGAGCTTTTTGGCGGTGGTGATCGTGGCACGTCTGGTGCTGCTCAAGCGCCGGGGCATGCCGGGACAGAAAAAACAGCGGGGAGGGAGCAGACATGTTTGACGGGATTCTCACCGTGATCGGATTGGCCTTTTTGCTCTTCGGACTGTTTGTGTTCTTCTCGGCTGTACTGGGCCTTTATCGGCTGGATTACGTCCTCAACCGGATGCACGCCGCCGCTGTGGGGGATGCGCTGGGCATCTTCTGCGTGCTGGTGGGGCTGATTTTCCTTCACGGCTGGTCGCTTCCGGCGGCAAAGACCCTGCTGGTGTTTTTGTTCCTGTGGCTGACGAGTCCGGTGGCCAGCCACCTGATCGCGGAGATGGAAGTATTCACCATCTCTGATATTCGGAAGGAATGTGAGGTGGAGGAGCGGTGATCGTTTTAGAGTACATTTTGCTGGCGGGACTGGTGGTCTGTGCGGTGGCGGCCCCCCTCTGCAAGCGGCTTTTGACCACGGTGATCGTGTACATGGCCTTTTCCCTGCTGATGGCGGTATTGTGGAGTCTTCTGCAGACCCCGGACCTGGCCATCACGGAGGCGGCGGTAGGCGCCGGTATCACCAGTATTTTGTTCTTCCTGACACTGAAAAAAATCCATGCGCTGAAGGGGACCCGGGATGAATAAGACGCCGAGCAAACAGAGCTGGTGGCTCCGGCTGGTGGAATGGGTGGACGGTGACCGGGAGCCCAAGGATCAGACGCTGTTCGTCATGGAGCAGCGTCCGCCCCGTCATGTCCAGCGTTCGGACGCGGAATTTGCCACCCAGGATAAGCACCGGCTGCACCGGTTTCGCAGGTGGTATCCGGTGTGCGCCGTGCTGATCTGCCTGGCGCTGATGGGCATTTTGATGGCGGCGGTGCTGACGATGCCCACCTTCGGCGAGGCGGATAACCCCATCAACAACGAGGTGGCGGAACACTATCTGGAATACGGCCTGGAGGAGACCGGCTCGGCCAACGTGGTGACGGCAATGATCCTCAGTTACCGTGGATTCGATACGCTGGGCGAAAGCTGTGTGCTGTTTTTGGCGGTGGCGGCGGTGATGATGCTGCTGCTCCGGGACGAGAAGAACACCGACGAGCATGACCAGCAAAAGCAGGAGCGGGAGGACGGTATCCTGGCGGCCCATCCGGATCTGATTTTGCGCCGGGCGGCCTGGGTACTGGTGCCCTTTGTTTTCCTGTTTGCACTCTATGTGCTGCTCAATGGCGAGGTCTCGCCGGGCGGCGGCTTTTCCGGCGGTACGATCCTGGGCGCGGGACTGATCCTCTATTCCGCGGCTTACGGTCCCAAGCAGATGCGGGTCTTGATGGACGCGCGGCGCTATGCCGCAGTGCGGACTTTCGGACTGGTTTTGTATGTGCTGCTGTACGGCATCTACATCTTCCTGGGTGCCAACCAGATGCCGAACTACCTCACCGGGATGACGCTTTTGATCGACCTGGCGGTGGGTCTGGTGGTGGCCTGCACGGTCTATGGCTTTTACGTCTTGTTTTCCAGAGGCGAATTTTGAGAGAAGAGGCGCGCATGCGCCTGGAAAGGAGTCCGTCCCATGCTGGAGACCATCCTTCAAAACCGGTTCGCGGTGACGGCTGTCATCCTCTTCGGGATCGGGTTTATGAACCTGCTGCTGCAGCAGAATCTGCTGAAAAAAGTGGTGGGCTTCAACATCATGGACTCCGCGGTATTTTTGCTGCTGGCCTCCCTGGGCTACATCGACGGAGGCGTGGCCCCCATCGTGGGGGACCGGGGCTTTGACCCGCTGTACATCAACCCCATTCCCAGCGGCCTCGTGCTGACGGGGATCGTGGTGTCCGTGAGCATCACGGCGTTTTCCCTGGCGCTGATCCAGCGGATCTACCGCCGTTACGGGACCATCGAACTGTGGGAACTGCTGGAGCGGGCAGGGAAGGAGGACGACTGAAGATGCGCCCTTTTGTTGAAAACCTGCCCTTCTTGTGTATTTTCCTGGCGATTTTGACGGGCATCGTCTCGGCCGTGATCCCCCGGGGCCGTGTGTGCTACTGGATGACGGTGACGGTGGCGGGCATTATCGCGGTGCTCTCCGCTGTGGTACTGCAA
This sequence comes from uncultured Oscillospiraceae bacterium, assembly GCA_944387015.1. Taxonomy (GTDB): domain Bacteria; phylum Bacillota; class Clostridia; order Oscillospirales; family Oscillospiraceae; genus Oscillibacter. The sequence continues at coordinate 19,500 of CALXDH010000017.1, read as the reverse complement.
TATACCTACGGCGGCAATCTCAGCTTTACATACAGCATGGGCCGCTTTGCGGCTCCCTATGGAAACGCGATCCAGTGCGGACCGCTGCAGGCGCTGCTGGCCATGGTGTTTTCCGTGGTGCTTGCGTTGGCGCTGGCAGGCGGCAAGCGGGATCTTTTCCACGATGTATTGCCGGGCAAGCTGCGGCTGTACTTCACCATGGTGAACCTGCTGGAGGCATCGCTGCTGGCCCTGGTCTACACCAACGACGTCTTTACCGGATATGTGTTCATCGAGATCAGCACCATCGCCGCCTGTGCACTGGTGATGGCCAAGGACAACGGTCCCAATCTGATCGCCACCATCCGGTACTTATTTATGAGCCTTCTGGGCTCGGGACTGTTTCTTATCGGACTGACGCTGCTCAACAGCATCACCGGCTACCTCCTGATGCCCTCCCTTGCCCAGGCGGTGGCGGAGCTGGCAGAGAGCGGCGATTACCGGATCCCGCTGACGGTGGCGGTGGGACTGATCATCGGAGGACTTGGCATCAAAAGCGCCATGTTCCCCTTCCACCTTTGGCTGCCGGATGCCCACGGCGGCGCCACCACGGCATCTTCAGCCATGCTCTCGGGCCTGGTGCTCAAGGGATACATCGTACTGATGATCACTATGATGATGCGGGTGTTCTCCATGGAGCTGATGGGAGAGCTGGGCGTGACAAACGTGATTTTGGCCTTTGGACTTCTGGGCATGATCCTGGGGTCTTTGGAGGCCATGCGGGAATACCACGTCAAGCGGATGCTGGCCTACTCCTCTGTTGCCCAGATCGGCTACATCTTCATGGGCCTGGGCCTGGGGACGACCGCAGGTGTGGTGGCGTCCTGCTTCCACATCCTGGTCCACGCCTGCTGCAAGCCGCTGCTCTTTTGCTGCGCCGGGCGTCTGTCCGCGGTCAGCGGCCACCACAAGAGCCTCAAGAACCTGCGGGGCAGTGCCTATCGGGACGTGAGCGCCGGCCTGGGCTTTACGGTAGGCGCCCTTTCCATGATCGGTATCCCGCTCTTCGGCGGATTTGTCTCCAAGCTGTATTTGGCCAACGCGGCATTGCCCACCAACCGGACGGTGCTGGCGCTGGTGACCCTGGCGCTGTCCACAGTGCTCAACGCACTTTACTATGTACCGGCGCTGCTGGCCATCTGGGTGCGGCCGCCGGCAGAAGCGGAGCAGCACGTTCTGGAGGATACCAGGCCGGAGGATCTGGCCTTTGACCGCTCCTTTACCACTGCGGCGATTGCGCTGATGGCGGGAATTTTTGTGCTGGGCATTTTCTATCACCCCATTACTGATGTGCTCGAGGCGGGAATCGCCTTGATGGGAACTTGAAACGGGAGGGACCCTATGCTGCTGTTGCTGCCTGTTTTGCTGCCGGTGATCGGCGGCGTATTCGTGTTCCGGCAGAAAAGTGAACAGGCGCGGGAGCATCTGGCGCTGGCGCTGATCCTGGGCACCGCCGTGCTGGCTCTGGTGGTGTGCCTCCTGCCGGAGCAGCGGCTGGATCTGCTGACCATTCAAAGCGGCCTGCGTCTGGCGCTGCGGAACGACAGCCTGGCCAAACTCTTTTTGGTGCTGGTGTGCTGTATCTGGGTGCCGGTTCTGATTTTCTCCTTCCCCTATATCCGTCACGCCGGTGGGGAGCGATCTTTCATGACCGTCTACACCATGACGCTGGGGGTGCTGGCGGGACTGGCCATGGCTGCCAACTTCGTCACCATGTACATGTTCTTTGAGATGATGTCCCTCATCACGGTGCCGATGGTGCTGCACAATGGCACTTCTGCTGCCCGGCGGGCAGGATTCAAGTACCTGGGGTATTCCGTGTTCGGCGCCGGCATGGCGCTGGCGGGATATTTCTTCATCGCCTACTACATGGCGGCACCGGACTTTGCCGCCGGCGGCGCAATCGACCCGGTGCGGGCTGCCCAGCACCGTCCGCTGCTGCTGGTGATCTACTGTTTGATGATCGTGGGCTTCGGCGCCAAGGCGGGCATGGTGCCCATGCAGGCGTGGCTGCCTGCGGCCCACCCTGTGGCCCCGGCACCGGCGTCCGCCGTGCTCTCCGGCGTCATCACCAAGGGCGGTGTGCTGGCGGTGATCCGGGTGACCTATTACATGTTCGGCGTGGACTTTCTCCAAGGCAGCTGGCCCCAGTATGTGCTGCTGACGCTGGCTCTGGCCACGGTGTTTGTGGGATCCATGCTGGCCTACCGGGAGAAGCTCCTCAAGCGGCGGCTGGCCTATTCCACCGTCAGCCAGGTGTCCTATGTGCTCTTCGGATTGCTGCTGTTGACGCCGGAGGGCGTGCAGGCATCCCTTTTGCAGATGGTCTTTCACGCCCTGGCAAAGGATGCACTGTTCCTGGGGGCGGGCGCCATCATCTTCTCCACCAACTATCTGCGGGTGGATCAGCTGCGGGGGATCGGCAAGCGGATGCCGGTGACCATGATGTGCTTTACGCTGGCGGCGCTTTCCCTCATTGGTATTCCGCCCATGGCGGGGGCTGTCAGCAAGTGGTATCTGGTGTCGGCGGGACTGTCGGCGCCCCTGTGGGGCTTCGGCATTGCGGGACTGGTGGTGCTGATCGTCTCGGCACTGCTGACGGCCGGGTATCTGCTGCCCATCGTGACCAACGGATTTTTCCCGGGAAAACAATTCATCGCCGAACGCAAGGAGATGGGTCCCCAGATGACGGGGCCGCTGATCGCCTTTGCGGCGGCCTGTCTGCTGCTGGGACTGTTTCCGGGCGGCCTGATCCGGTGGCTCAGTCAGCTGGCAGGCCAGCTGTTCGGGTGAGCGGCGCTGTGAAGAGCCGGCGATTTGAGAAGGGAGGTGCCCCATGCACCGTTTTTTGACATTCCCGATCCTGCTGCCCATTTTGCTGGGGATCGGCCTGCTGTGCCTGCAGCCCAAGAGCCGCAGGGTGCGCAGCAGTTATATCATGGCGGCGGTGCTGGTGACCTCGGTGCTGTCCTTGTCCTGTATCGCGCTGACACTGCTGCGGGGGGAACAGGCCCTGGCCTGCATTCTGGTCAGCTTTTCTGAGAGCTTTTCCATTTCCCTGCGGATCGACGGGGCGTCCATGGTATATGGCGGCATCGTGTCGGTGCTCTGGCCCCTGGTGACGGCGTACGCTCTGGACTATATGTCCCACGAGGGACATGAGAACCGCTTTTTCTCCTTCTGGCTCATGGCCTATGGTGTGGTGCTGGGCATTGCGTATTCCGAGGACTTCTTGTCCCTGTACCTCTTCTACGAGCTGCTGACGCTGGCGACTCTTCCCCTGGTGATGCATGGCATGGATGAGAAGGCCCGCTATGCCGGACGGCAGTACGTGGTCTACTCCCTCTCCGGCGCGTCGTTCGCGTTCATCGGGATGGTCTTTTTGCTCAATTACGGCGTGGGACACCTGAACTTCACCTATGGGGGCGTGCTGGATCCCAACCTGATCGCCGGCCATGAGAACACGCTGCTGATCGTATTTGTGGCTGCATTTTTCGGCTTTGGCGTCAAGGCGGCGATCTTCCCCTTCTACAAGTGGCTGCCGGATGCCTCTGTGGCGCCGACGCCGGTCTCCGCCCTGCTGCATGCAGTGGCAGTGGTGAAGGCAGGCGCCTTCGCCATCGTGCGGCTGATCTACTTCGGCTTCGGCGCGGACTTCCTGCGGGGGACCTGGGCCCAGAACGTGGTGATGGCCGCGACCATCGTGACCATCGTCTATGGTTCCGCCCGGGCGCTGCGGACGCCGCATCTCAAGCGGCGGCTGGCGTTTTCCACCGTCAGCAACCTCTCCTACATCCTCTTTTCCCTGACGCTGATGACCCCGGCGGGCCTCTTGGGCGGCTTGACCCACATGGTCTACCACGCTTTTGTGAAGATCACCATGTTCTGCTGTGCCGGCGCGATCATCCACAAGAGCGGCCGGGAATATGTCTATGAACTGGAGGATTGCGGCCGGGTGATGCCGGTGACCTTTGCAACCTTTACCATTTCCTCCTTCGCCCTGATCGGCCTGCCGCCTTTGGGGGGCTTTGCGGGAAAGTGGATGATCGCGGAGGGAGCGGTGGCCTCCGGCAATCCGATGGCCTATGTGGGCATCGGGGCGCTGATCCTCTCCACACTGCTGACCACGCTGTACCTCATCACCATCGTGGCCCGCGCTTATTTCCCGGTAGGGCAGCTGGACACAGCCGCTCTGGACCGGATCCGGGATCCCGGCTGGTCTATGAAGGTGCCGCTGATCCTTTTGACGGCGTCAGGTGTGCTGCTGGCGCTGGTTTCCGATGGTTTGATCCGCTTCCTGGCACTGGTGAGCCAGGGTGTGCTGTAAGGGGGTGGAAGAATGGAAGGTATCTTGATTGCCTGTCTCGTTCTGCTGCCCATGTTGGCCTCCCCGGCGGTATATCCGCTGCGCCGTCACAGCCGGGCGTGGCGCAACCATTTCGTTCGGACCCTGCCGCTGATCGAGCTGGCCTGTGCGGCGGCGCTGATCCTCTTCCCAGATGCGCAGCTGACGCTGCCGGGCGTCTGCGGACTGGGGCTGCATTTTGCAGCGGGGAGCCTGCGGACGCTGCTGGTGGTGACGGCCTGCTTCTTGTGGGCCATGACCGGTCTCAACAGCCCGGCGTACTTTGCCCATGCAGAGGGCTGCAACCGCTATTACTGCTTCTGGCTGCTGACCCAGGGGGCCCTGATGGGCGTGTTCCTGGCGGCGGACCTCTTCACGCTGTTTGTGTTTTTTGAGATGATGTCCTTCACCTCCTATGTCTGGGTGGTCCAAAACGAGACGGAGGAGGCCCTCCGGGCAGGTGGGACCTATCTTGCGGTGGCGGTGATCGGCGGCATGACGCTGCTGGTAGGACTGCTGCTGCTTCAGGATCTCTTTGGGACCCTGGAGATCAGCCAGCTCCGGGCGCTGGCGGAAGCGCTGCCTGCGGAGCGGCGGACACAGCTGTATGTGGCAGGCGGCTGCTGCCTGGTGGGTTTCGGCGCCAAGGCGGGCATGTTTCCGCTGCACATCTGGCTGCCCAAGGCGCATCCGGTGGCTCCGGCTCCGGCTTCGGCGCTGCTCAGCGGCATTCTGACCAAAAGCGGCGTTTTCGGCGTGCTGATCATTTCCCGTTATCTGTTCTGGGCGGACCTGCCCTGGAATACAGTGGTACTGGCCCTGGGCGTGGTGACTATGGTACTGGGCGCTGTGCTGGCAGTCTTTTCCATTGATTTGAAGCGGACTTTGGCTTGCTCCTCCATGTCCCAGATCGGGTTCATTCTGGTGGGGGCCGCCATGCAGGGCTACCTCAGCGGAGAGAATGCCCTGGCAGCCTGGGGAACCGTGCTGCACATGCTCAACCACAGTCTTATCAAGCTGGTGCTGTTCGTATCGGCGGGCGTCATCTATGTGAGTACCCATTCTCTGAATCTCAATGATCTGCGGGGCTGGGGCCGGAACAAACCCTGGCTCAAGGGCGTCTTTTTCATAGGCGCGGCCTCCATCGCGGGTGTGCCGGGCTTTTCCGGATATGTCAGCAAGACGCTGCTCCATGAGAGCATTGTGGAATACATCCACCTGCTGGAGCACGAGGGTCTGTCCGCCACGGCCTTTCAGGCGGTGGAATGGCTGTTTTTGATCTCCGGCGGATTGACGGCGGCCTATATGACCAAGCTGTTTGTGGCGATTTTTGTCTCTCCCCGTGCCTCGGGTCTGCACCTTGGCCTGCGGGAATACATGTCCCGGGAGACCAGTGTGGCACTGGGCCTGGGCGCGGCGGCCCTGCTGGGAATGGGATTGACGCCTGGGTTTACCATGGAGCCTCTGGCAGAACGTGCAGGGACCTTTCTGATGGCGGATCACGGTCATGCGGTGCACTACTTTACGTGGGTCAATCTCAAGGGGGCCTGCATCTCCCTCGCCATCGGCGCTGCAGTCTATCTGCTGGTGATCCGGCGGCTGCTGATGCGCCGGGCAGGCAGTGAGATGGAATACCTGGATCGCTGGCCGGCCTGGCTGGACCTGGAGAATCTGGTATATCGGCCGGTGCTGCGGGGCCTGGCCTTTGTGGGAGCGTTCTGCGCCCGGGTGGTCTCCTCTGCGGGAGATCTGATGGTTCTGATTGGGGAGAAGATCCTCTTCACCCGTGCGCCGGGCATCTTTGTGCCGAAGCACGATGAGAACTTCGGCATCTATGCCCGCAAGCCCAGACGCTCCATCGTGGGAGATACCTTCTCCTTCGACTTGATGCTGGCAGGCGGCGGACTGATCCTGCTGCTGCTGTATTTGCTGCTTTGATATACGAGAGACTGCTTTCTGCAAGGCCAGGAAGTCAACGGTGGTTGACTTCCTGGCCTTTTCTTTGTACAGGGAGGAAAGAGGACGGGACAGGGAAACTGAAAACGGGAGGCGGAGAACTTGCTGGAAACGGTTTTATGGATGACGGCGCTGGCGGGGGTCGGCGGAACGGGGGCTGGGGGGATCCTCACCTGCGGGCTCCGGCGGGACGGGGAGCGGACCATCAGCTTGCTGCTGAGCTTTGCTGCCGGCGTGATGTTGGCTGTGGTGTGCGGAGACCTTTTGACAGATGCCCTGTCCCAGCGGAGCGGTGTATTTGGCCTGGGCCTGACCGTTGGCGGCGTTTTGATGGGATATGGCCTGATCGGTCTGCTCAACCGCATCACGGCCCGGGAGCAGCCGGAACAACGCAGAGGCCTTTTCTGGGCGGGTGTGGTAATGGCTGCGGCCATTGCCTTGCACAACCTGCCGGAGGGAATGGTGATCGGGGCTTCCTTTGCCCGTGGAACAGGGGCCGGGGGACTGGCCATGGCGGTGGTGATCGGCCTGCACAATATCCCGGAAGGCATGGCCATCACGGTCCCGCTGGTCTCGGGAGGAATGGGCCGGTTCCGGGCCGCCGGGCTGGCCGCAGCGGCGGGAGCGCCCACGATCCTGGGAGCAGCGTTGGGGTATGGACTGGGGATGCTGGGGCCGGTGTGGCTGGCACTGGCGCTGAGCTTTGCCGCGGGAGCCATGCTGTATGTGGTGTTCGGGGAACTGCTGCCGGAATCCACGGCACTGTGGCAGTCTGAGGCACCGGCACTGGCGGCGGTGGCGGGGATTTTGACGGGGTTATGCATCACGGCGCTATAAGGGGCCGGGATGGAGTCCCCGAAGAAACGGTTTTCGGCGGAAAACCACGGGATTTGTGAGTGGAGGAAACCGGATAGACATATCAAACGGCCCCCGGCACAGGAGTTCCTGTGCCGGGGGCCGTTATTTGTAAAAATCAAAGGGATTACGGATAGATGGGGAACTGCTCGCACAGGGCGTTGACCTCGGCACGGACCTGCTCCTTGCAGGCGTCGAAGTCCCGGGCCACCATGCCCATCCAGCGGGCGATCTTTTCCATCTCCGGCTCCTTGAAGCCGCGGGTGGTGACAGCGGGCGTGCCTACCCGGATGCCGCTGGTGACAAAGGGCTTCTCCGGATCGTTGGGGATGGCGTTCTTGTTGGCGGTGATCTGGACCTCGTCCAGCCGGTGCTCAAATTCCTTGCCGGTGATGTGGAAATTGCGCACGTCCACCAGCATCAGATGGTTGTCCGTACCGCCGGAGACCAGACGGAAGCCCTCTTTCTGAAGCGCATCTGCCAGTGCAGCGGCGTTTTTCACCACCTGGCGCTGATACTCCTTGAACTCCGGCTTCAGTGCCTCACCGAAGCATACCGCCTTGGCGGCGATGATGTGCTCCAGGGGGCCGCCCTGGGTACCGGGGAACACGGCGGAGTTGATCTTCTTATAGATCTCCTCATCGTTGCAGAGGATCATGCCGCCCCGGGGGCCCCGCAGCGTCTTGTGGGTGGTAGTGGTCACCACGTCGGCGTAGGGGATGGGGGAGGGATGGACACCGGCGGCCACGAGGCCGGCAATGTGAGCCATATCCACCATCAGGTAGGCGCCAACGGCATCAGCCACTTCCCGGAACTTGGCAAAGTCAATGGTGCGGGGATAGGCGCTGGCACCGGCGATGATGAGTTTGGGCTTGCATTCCTTTGCCACGGTGAGAAGCTGGTCATAGTCGATGCGCTCCGTTTCATCGTTGAGACCGTAAGAGACCACATGGAAATACTTGCCGGAGATGTTCACAGGGCTGCCGTGGCTGAGATGGCCGCCGTGGGCCAGGTTCATGCCCAGGACAGTGTCGCCGGGCTGCACCAGGGCGAAGAAGGCCGCCAGGTTGGCGTTGGCACCGGAGTGGGGCTGGACGTTGGCGTAGTTGCAGCCAAAGAGCGCACAGGCCCGCTTCCGGGCGATCTCCTCTGTGACGTCCACGGCATAGCAGCCGCCGTAGTACCGCTTGCCGGGATAGCCCTCGGCGTACTTGTTGGTCAGGCAGGTGCCCATGGCCAGCATCACGGCTTCGCTGACGATATTTTCGGACGCGATCAGTTCGATATTGCGCCGCTCCCGGGCAAATTCCTCCTGGATGGAGGCGCCTACCTCAGGATCGACCTGAGAGAGATATGCCATGGTTTCGTGGATCATAGAGAACTCCTCCTTCGTCATGATCCGCTCCGGCACCGGGGGCTGGCCTGGGAGCGGTGAATGTGGAACTCGTAGTTTTCCCTGTTCAGCGTAGCAAAATCGAAAGAAGCTGTCAAGAGAAGGGAAGGTATTACCCCGGAAAACGGGCCGTATGTCATCGAAATGAGGAGCGGTATCGGGGCGGGATCCTGCTTTTTCAGCTCAGACGGGCAGGGGTACCATCCTCAAAGAGCCCGGCCTCCGTCAGCACCCAGGGAATGGGATAGTCCAGCGGTGTGACAGGAATTTCCTCCCGGATCAGTTTTTCCCGGCACAAAAGAACAGTGCCGCCCCGGTAGGAGGCGAGAAACCGGTCGTAGTACCCGCCGCCCTGGCCCAGCCGATGGCCCAGATGGTTGCAGGTCAGGCAGGGGAGGACGGCGAAATCCACCCGGTCCACGGAGATGAGCGGCGCATCTTCCGGCGGTTCGGGGATCCCGTAAGCACCGGGAGCGAGGTCGTCCAGGCTTTGGATGGCGCGCAGTTCCATGATCCCGCTCCCCAGGCACCGGGGGACGCAGAGGGTTTTGCCGCTCTCCAGAGCAGCGTTCAAAACGGGGCGGGTATTGATTTCACGGCCTACGCTGACAAAACAAAAAACCGTCTCCGCCGCCTGATATTCCGGCATGGCCAGCAGCTGTGCGGCGATCCGGCGGTCTGATTGTTCCAGGTACCGCTCGGAGAGGCGGGCTTCCAGTGCCCGCATGGTTTTTCGCAGCTGCTGTTTTTCCGCTTGTTTGTTCATGAAAAGGGGTCCTCCTCTTTTTCTGTCTGAATGGCGCCGTAGGCAATGGCGCCGGAGCCGAATTTTCCCCGGATGCGGGCCATGGCCGCCTCCAGTTTTTCCTGCTTTTCCCGCTGCGGCGCCGCCGCGGCGGTAAAAAGATCGACCTGCTCATAGGCGCTGCCCTCCGGCAGAAGGTGGATCGCGGTGACGGTCAGCGCCCGGATGGGAGCGGGCGGCTTCCAGAGCTGGTTGGTCAGCTCCATGGCGGCGGCAGTCAGGTCCCGGATGAGATGGGTGGGGGAGGAGAGCTGCATCTGCCGGGAGCGGTCGTGAAACGCCGGGTCCCGGACTGTCACCTGGATCCCGCCGGCGTACAGTCCTCCGTGCCGCAGGCGGGTGGCCACGGAGTCGCAGAGCATGGCGATACCGGTCCGGACCTGGTCCGGCTTGGTGAGGTTTTGGGGAAACGTGGTGCCGTTTCCAACCGATTTCACCGGCTCTGCCTCGTAGCGGGAGCGCACCGGGTCCTGGTCTTCCCCATTGGCACAGGCCAGAAGCTGGGGTCCCATTTTTCCCATCAGAGTCTCCAGCATGTCCGGCTTACAGGCAGCCAGCTGGCCCAGAGTGTCCACCCCGTATTGGTGAAGCAGCTTCTGGGCGGCACCGCCGACGTACAGCATGGCCCCCACCGGCAGCGGCCAGAGGAGCTGACGCCAGTTCTCCCGGGAGATGACCGTGGTGGCGTCTGGCTTTTTATAGTCGCTGCCCAGCTTGGCAAAGACCTTGTTGAAACTGACTCCCACGGAGAGCGTCAGTCCCAGCTCCCGCTTGATCCGCTCCCGCAGCTGATCCGCCACGGCCCGGGGATCTCCGCCCAGAAGGTGGAGGGTATGGGTGATGTCCAGCCAGCTCTCGTCGATGCCGAAGGGCTCCACCAGGTCGGTATAGGTGTCATAGATGGCGTTGACCTGCCGGGAGTACTGGCGGTAGAGATCGTGATGGGGCGGCAGCAGCACCAGATCCGGGCACTTTTTCTTGGCTTGCCAGATGGTCTCCGCCGTCTGAACGCCGAACTTTTTGGCGGGTTCGTTTTTGGCCAGGATGATGCCGTGTCGGGAGGCGGGGTCCCCGCAGACGGCCATGGGGACCGTCCGCAGCTCCGGGTGGCTCAGCAGCTCCACCGAGGCGTAAAAACAGTTGAGATCACAGTGCAGAATCACACGGTCCATGGCGCGCCTCCTTTCTTTCTCTATCGTAGCACATCTGTTCGCTGTTGAAAAGAGGAAGGGCTTGGCAGGGAATACCGCATGGACAGCATGGGGAACCGGCGCGGTCCAAAAAACAAAACCGGGGAGACGCAGCACGTCTCCCCGGTCGGTTATGCACGAAAAAATGATTTACAGAATGCCCATCAGCACCAGCGCGATGGTCACGAAGGTAGCCAGCAGCGCGATGGAGAAAAGCAGGAATCCGGCGTTGACCTTACCCTGGTTCTGAAGAATGGTCTGGTTTTCCGGCACCAAATGGGCTTTGCGCAGCGCGGAGACCACGGGCTTGTACAAAAGCAGGGTCACGGCCATGTTCAGACCGCCCTTGACCAGGTTAAAGGGCAGGAAGATGGTGGGCAGCATGGCAGCCACGGCCTCACGGGGCACGCCCTGATAGAGGGGAGTGATCAGGTAGTTCCACACCAGCATCACCACGGTCAGCGTAACGACGCCCAGGCTCAGTCCCAGGATGGCGCCCTTCTTGGTGTGCATCTTCTTATACACAAAAGCGGCGGTGCAGCAGAAGGAAGCGGTAGCCAGTACGTTCATGAGCATGCCGATGGGGCCGGTGTCACTGGCGAAGAGCATCTCCAGCACGGGAACCACGATGGAGATAATGGCGGCGGCCAAAGGCCCAAAGAGGAAGCCGCCCACGCAGATGACCGTGTCCTTCAGATCGAACTGGAGGAAGCCGTAGACCTGGGGCAGCATCTTGCTCAGGTACATCACCACATAGGCGATGGCGGTGAGCATGGACATGGATACCCAGGTACGCAGGCTCAGGCGGGAGCGGGAGACGGGAATGGCGTTGACATTGGGGTTGGGCATAAAAAATACACTCCTTTTTGTCGCTTGAAAACACCCTGGACGCTTTGACTTCTCCAAGGTGACCACGCAACAAAAGAAGCGCATGAAACATGCGCGGCTCTGCCGCACTCATCTTCTTCCATCCAGACTGTAACTGTTGGTTCCGGAGTTTCACCGAATCAGCGCCTGCCGTGCAGCAGGCGGTCGCGGACTGTACCGCCAGTGGGGACTTGCACCCCGCCCTGAAGACAAAGTATTCAGTTGTTTTCTACGGAGTAGTATACGTCAGGCCGCAGAAAAAAGCAACCCCCAATTTTGCCGGGAATGCCGCGCTGAGAAAGAATTTGAATTATGGAGCGAGATATACTATAATAGTACCCAATTCTATCGTCTGAAAATAAGTGGCCCGCTGAAGAGAAGGCTGCGGGCGTAAATGCTGAAATTTCCACTGAAGGAGCTGAGATTTTGGAAGCCACCAGAACCCAACTGGCCGACGGGATGTACTTGACCTATCTGCCGGCCGAGAAATTTAAAACCAGCCTGCTCTCCGCTCAGTTTGTAACGCCGCTGCGGCGGGAGACTGCCGCCGCCTATGCATTGCTCCCGGCGGTGCTGCGGCGGGGTACCGTCAGCTGCCCGGATATGGGCGCGCTGAGTGCCAGGCTGGACAAGCTGTACGGCGCCCACATCAATTATACGGTCCGCAAAAAGGGCGAAAACCAGTGCGTGGGCTTTGTGGCCAGCCTGATCGATGACAGCTACGCACCCGGCGGAGAGAAGCTGCTGGAACCGGTAGCGGCGCTGCTGGGCGAGCTGATCTGCGATCCGGCGACGGAGCGGGGACGGTTTGTGCCGTCTTATTTTGAAAGCGAGAAAACCAACCTGATCGATGCCATCCGCAGTATCATCAACGACAAGCGGGAGTATGCCGACGGCCGTCTCCTGCGGGAGATGTGTGCCGGCGAGGCCTACGGGATCCCCCGGCTGGGTGACGAGAAGGACGCGGAAAAGCTGAGCCTCCAAAAGCTCTATGCCCAGTACGGCGATCTGATCGCCTCCTCCCGGCTGGAGCTGATCTACTGCGGCAGCGCCCGGCGGGAACGGGTGGAGCAGGCACTGCTGGAGGCGTTTGCAACGCTGCCCCGGGAGAACGTTCAGGAGATCGCCCTGGCGCTGCCCCATGCGCCCCGTTCGGAGCCGCTGCGGGTGACGGAGCGGATGGACGTGACCCAGGGAAAGCTGGGCATGGGCTTTGCCTGCGGCTGCGGGGACACCCCTGCGCTGCTGATGGGCAACACGCTTTTCGGTGGGTCCAGCAACTCCAAGCTCTTTTTGAATGTGCGGGAAAAGCTGTCGCTGTGCTACTTTGCCTCTTCGGTCTACCACCGGCAAAAGGGCCTCATCACCGTCTCTTCCGGCATCGAGTTTGAAAACTTCCAGAAGGCCTATGACGAGATTTTGCTCCAGCTCCAGGCAGTCCAGCAGGGCAAACTGGACGACTGGGAGCTGGAGGGTGCCCGCAGCACGCTGCTCAACGCCTACGCCTCGATGGGAGACTCCCAGGGCAAACTGGAAAACTTCTACCTGGGGCAGGCGGCCACCGGCAACTGTGAGACGCCGGAGGATCTGGCTGCCCAGGTCCGGGATGTCACGGAAGAGCGCATCCGGGATGCCATGGAGTCGGTGACGCTGGACACCGTCTACTTCCTGACGGGAAAGGAGCAAGCGGAATGAATCAGAGCTTTTACGAGCGGATCGGCGAGTCTGTTTACCGGGAGACCCTGCCCAACGGACTGCAGGTCTGTGTAGTGCCTAAGCCGGGCTACGCCAAGAAGTACGCCTTTTTCGCCACGCGCTACGGCGGTATGGACACCCGGTTCCGGCTGGACGGCAAGTGGCTGGATACCCCCGCGGGCATTGCCCACTATCTCGAGCATAAGATGTTCGACACCAAGGAGGGCAACGCCCTGCAGGAACTGGCGAAAAACGGCGCCGAGCCCAACGCCTTCACCTCCAACGCCATGACCGGCTACTATTTCGATTCCACGGAGCATTTTGAGGAGAATCTGAAGATCCTTCTCTCCTTCGTGTCTGTGCCCTATTTTACGGATGAGAGCGTTGCCAAGGAGCAGGGCATTATCGGTCAGGAGATCCGCATGATCGAAGATAACCCCGACTGGCAGATCTACACCCGCATGATGCAGGCATTGTATCAGAACAGCACCGCCCGCACCTCCATTGCCGGCACGGTGGAGAGCATTTCCCATATCACCGCGGAGACGCTCTATCAGTGCCACAAGGCGTTTTACACGCCCTCCAATATGATTCTGACCGCTGTGGGTGACGTGGATCCTGTCCATGTGGTGGACCTGGCCCGGAGCATCCTGCCCCGGGAGCGCGGCGAGAAGATCCCCCGGGATTACGGCACGGAACCGGCTGACATTGCGCAGAAGGAGACCAGCATGGCCATGGAGGTCTCCACGCCCCAGTTCCTCACCGGCTTCAAATGCACGCCCGCCCCGGAGGGTGAGGACTATCTGCGCATGAGCGCCATCGGAGACATGGCGTGCGATATTTTGCTGGGAGATTCCAGCCCTTTGTACCTGCGGCTCTATGACCAGGGACTCATCAACACCAGCTTCGGCGGCGCCTTTGAGATGATGCCGGGCGTTGCGTATCTCTATGCCGGCGGCGACAGCCGGGACGCCCGGGCCGTGGCGGGAGAGATCTACCGCCAGGCGGAGCGCCTGGCGGCGGAGGGCATCGACGAGGACTTTTACCAGCAGGTGCGCCGGGCTACCTTCGGTGAGCAGCTGCGGGGACTCAATTCCTTTGAAAATATCGCCGTCTCCCTGACGGAGGGCTATTTCCGGGGATACGATCCCTTCCGGTTCCCCCAAGTCTTTGACTCCATTACCAAAGATGACATTCTGGCCTTCCTGCGGGAAAACCTGCGGGAGGAGCGGGCAGTCCTCAGTGAGATCGTGCCCAAGAACGCCTGACCCCAGGAGAAAGGAAGAAACCTGTTTTGACCGCTTTGAAAGATATGCCCATCAGCTTCCCGGGGCTGTTCGGCGACTGGGAATTCAACCCGGACCCCATTGCCATCCACATCGGACACGGCATCTACTGGTACGGCATCATTCTGGCCATCGGCATGCTGGCGGGCCTGCTTCTTTGCATGAAGCAGGCCAAGCGCTTCGGCCTGACGGAGGACAATGTGCTGGATATGATTCTGTGGGCCGTGCCCTGCTGCATTCTGGGCTCCCGCATCTACTATGTGATTTTCTATCTGGACCTGTTCCGAAATGCCGACGGCAGCTTGGACTGGAGCCGTGTCATAGCCATCTGGGACGGCGGCCTGGCCATTTACGGTACCGTTATTGTGGGCATCCTGGTGGCGCTGATTTACACCCGGGTCAAAAAGCTGAAATTCGGAGCCATGACGGACCTTTGCGTCATGGGACTGCTGCTGGGCCAGTGCATCGGCCGCTGGGCCAATTTCATCAACCGGGAGGCCTTCGGCGCAGAGACCACTCTTCCCTGGCGGATGCGTCTTTGGACCTCGGCGACGCAGTATATCGAAGTGCATCCTACGTTCTTCTACGAGAGCCTTTGGAACCTTATCGGGCTTTTGCTGATTTTGTTCGTGGTGTCTAAAGGCCGTCGCTTTGACGGGGAGAATACCTGCTTTTACTTCCTGTGGTACGGCCTGGGACGCGCCTGGGTGGAGGGCCTGCGGACCGACAGCCTGTACCTCTTTGACTGGACCTTCATGGGACAGCCCATCCGGGTCTCCCAGGCCCTGAGCGTTTTGCTGGCGGTGGCGGCAGCGGCACTGCTTTTCTACAACATCAAAATCAAAAAGCATGATGCAGCGGACCTTTTGGTCAACCAGGTTGCCCTGGCGGCTGCCGCCGGGGAGGATCCGGCGCAGGATGGCGCGCCTGTGGAGGCGGAGGCCGTACAGACGGAGACAGTGCCGCAGGAGGAAGAACCCTCCGTACCGGCACCTGCCGCTGCCCAGCTTTCGGAAGAGACTGGAGGGGAGGAGAAGCATGGCGATCCGCATTGATGGAACCGCTCTGGCCGCCAAAGTAAAGGCCCGGGCGGCAGAAGGCGGACGTGCCCTCTCCCGCAGACCAGGTCTTGCGGTGATCCTGGTGGGAGACGATCCCGCTTCCCGGGTATATGTGACCGGGAAGGAGAAGGACTGCGCCGAGTGCGGCTTTGTCAGCTTTGAACATAAGCTGCCCGCTGAGACATCCCAGGAGACGCTGCTGAAGCTGATCGGGCGGCTGAACCGGGACGACGCAGTGGATGGGATCCTGGTCCAGCTGCCCCTGCCCGGGCATCTGGATGAGGAAGCGGTGCTCAACGCTATCGACCCGGAGAAGGATGTGGACTGTTTCCATCCTGTGAACGTGGGCCGACTGGTGATCGGCAGCCCCGTATTTCTGCCCTGCACCCCTGCGGGTGTGATGGAGATGCTCAAAGAGTATGACATCCCTGTCCGTGGAAAACAGTGCGTGGTGCTGGGCCGCAGCAATATTGTGGGCAAGCCCATGGGGGCGCTGCTGCTCCAGCAGGACGGTACGGTGATCACCTGCCATTCTAAGACACCGGATCTGGCGAAGTACACCCGGGAGGCGGACATCCTGATTTCCGCCGTGGGCCGTGTGGGCCTAGTGAGCGCCGACATGGTGAAAGAGGGGGCGGTGGTCATCGACGTGGCCATGAACCGCAATGCGGAGGGAAAGCTCTGCGGCGATGTGGATTACGCAGCAGTGGAGCCCAAGGCCTCTTACATCACTCCGGTGCCCGGCGGCGTAGGCCCCATGACCCGGGCCATGCTGATGCAAAATCTCCTGACGGCTGCCCGGCGGCACGGCGCATAAGGATGCAGAATGCCATCTGATATAAAACAGCAGCGGAGACCATTTGGTGCCCCCTGACAGGGGTAACTTTGCAGGTGTCTGAACCCCCGGCAGATATTGCTACGGCAGTATCTGCCGGGGACTTCTTTTTGTCTTACGCACCCTTGGGGGTGGACTGACCTTTCGGCTGTGGCAGTTCCACACAGCCAATGTCATTGTAGTGAATTTCCACCGTCTGCTGAGCGTGCTTGCTCCACTTCACATCCTTTTCGTGTACCACGATCTTTCGGATGAACAGCCGCAGCAACTCCGGTGTCAGTTCCTGGATGTCCGTGTACCGCTTTGCCAGGGAGATAAAGTGGTCTGTGCCGGACACCTGCTCCCGCAGCCTCTGGATGGCAGTTTCCTTTTCCGGGATGGCTTTGTTCAGCATTTCCATCTCCTGGGTGTAGCTGCCGGAGAGCGTCTGGAACTGTTCTGCTGTGATCCGCCCCAGAACACTGTCCTCATAGAGCCGCTTGAAGATGCTGTCCAGTTCCCTGCTCCGCTTCTTCATAGTAGTCAGTTCCCGTTCCAGCCCACGCATCTCTTTTCGGATCTCCGCAGACTGTCTGCTGCCGATGTACGCGGCAAACTCCTGGGTGTGCTCCCTGGCCATTGCTGTCACCCGCCGCAGATCCTCCAAAACCACGTCATCCAGCACACACTCCCGAATATAGTGGGCGGTGCAGAGGGTGCCGTCCTTCTTGTAAGTCCGGCAGGTGAAGTGGTTGTAGGACCGGCTCATGGTATGGGCGCGGTGGAGCACCATGGTACTCCCGCAGTCGGCGCACACCACCAGCCCGGAATACTTGTTCTGCTCGTCCATCTTGGTAGGTCGCCGTTTATGCTGGCGTACCCGCTGGACGATATCCCAGACCTCATGGCTCACCAGGGCGGGGTGGGTATTCTCCAGCACCATGCACTCTTCTCTGGGATGTTCAATTTTCCGCTTGTCCTTGTAGGAACGGGTGCTGTACCGGAGGTTGATGGTGTTGCCCAGGTAAATCTCATTCTCCAGCATGTTGGCAATCGTACTGTCAGACCACCCATAGGGATCATTCAAATTCAGACTGCTATGGGCAACGCCAAAGGTTTTGTAAGCGTAGGTCGTGGGGCACAGTACCTGCTCCCGCTTCAGCAGCCGGGCGATCTGGCTGGGTCCCTGCCCGGCGGCGCACAGGGCGAAGATGCGGCGCACCACGGCGGCGGCCTCCTCGTCCACCACCAGCTTCTTGTGGTCCTGTTCGTCCTTGCGGTAACCATAGGGCGCTCTGGTGCCCAGCCGCTCCCCGCGCTCCGCCTTAGCCCGCTGCACCGCCCGGATCTTCCGGCTGGTGTCCCGGATAAACCACTCGTTAAAGAGATTCTTGAAGGGCATTAGCTCCGTGCTCTCGCTCCGGTCGGTGTCCACATTGTCGTTGATGGCGATGTAGCGGACGCCAAACATGGGGAAGCGTTCCTCGATGTAAAGCCCCGTGTGGAGCTGGTTGCGTCCCAGCCGGGACAGATCCTTGGTGATGATGGTGCGGATCTTCCCGTTTTCCATGTCCGTCATCATCTGCTGGAAGCCGGGGCGGTTGAAGCTGCCCCCGGAATAGCCGTCATCCACATAAAAGCGGGGGTTGGGGAAGCGGTGCTCCCGTGCGTACCGCTCCAGGATATTCCGCTGGTTCTGGATGCTGTTGGACTCTCCGTCCGCCCCGTCATCCTGGCTGAGACGGCAGTACAGGGCGGTGATCTCATTCTGGTTTGACTGTTTCATACAGCCCTCCTTTTTTCTCGTCAAACCGATTCAGCGCATCGCGCCTACACAATACCCCAAAGCCTGGGCAATGTCCAGTCCTTTAGGCACACAGCTTTCCCTGCTGCGCGTCCAGGTTGATGAGGGCTTTCAGCTTGTCCTCCGGGGTGGCGCTGCCTTGCTGCGGGAACACAGACACCACACGGATAAGCCGCCCATGGGAGCGCTGAAGGCGTTCCGCTTTTACCTGTTGAACATCATCTTTCGCTTCTTCTGACATTTTCGTTTCCTCCATCTCTGGTCGGGAAGGTTCGGCAACTTTGCCAAACCTTGCTGGGCAGCGCTTTTGGTGATTTCATCAAAAGCGGTATTCTGGCTTCATATTGTATGCAAGCTTTCTTGTGGATTGCGGCACATTTGACGTTTTCATGTCCAGAAAGGTTCGACAACATTGTCAAACCTTTCTTTCTCGGGGACGCTCCCGAATGTTGGCCGGAAACGCCACATTTCTCCCCGGTGGCCTACCTCCCTTCCTGGGGGACTGCGCGGCCACATGGGGCTTTCTGTGGCCTTACAGGGGCTATTGCTGGGTAGAGAGGAGGAAGCACTCCTCACAAAGTGTGTCCGACAGAAACTCCAGCTGCGCGATCTGCTCCGGGGCGAGTTCTCTGGCCCTTGGGCAGCGGGCGATCTGCCGGATATTGGAGTAGATATGGTTCACGGCGGGATGCGGGTCTATCTTCTGCCTGGGCATTCGGGCGTGGATCGTGGTTTCCTTGATCAGCTTACGGAAATAAGTTGTGACCGGCAGTCTGGTGATGGCCAGATAGCGGCACAGCCGCTGGTACTGCTCCTCTGTCATGCGGACGGACAGAGAACAGCTGTTGTCCCGCATAGGTGGGCGTGGCCTGCGTTTA
The DNA here is from genome assembly GCA_944387015.1 of uncultured Oscillospiraceae bacterium. Lineage (GTDB taxonomy): Bacteria > Bacillota > Clostridia > Oscillospirales > Oscillospiraceae > Oscillibacter. The sequence continues at coordinate 512 of CALXDH010000017.1, read as the reverse complement.
TACCGCATAGGGGTACCCCAGCTTTCTCACCTGCCGGAATTGCTCCACCACCTGGGCCAGCCGCTGGACGGAAAAGCCCAAATGCTGGGCGGTGCCGCAGCCGCTGTTGAATGCCCTGGCCACGGCGTTGATGTCCCGGCCAGCCTCATCCGCAAAGGCGATGGCCGCTCTCGTCTCTTTCTCCCGGTAGAGTATAGGGCGGTTTCGCTCCAGCTCTCTCATCAGCCAGGCGTTGGCGGACAGTCCGGCAGCCCTGCTTTTCTCTTTCAGCAGGTCGTATTCCTCCTGGCTCATCCGGATACAGGTGCGGTGTGTTTGTGTGTTCATGTTGCTCCTCCTCTCGGGAGACGGCTCCAGGGCCATCCCCGGTTCTCGCACCCATCCTAACAGATAATGCGGACAGTCTGTGTCCGCATTAAAAAAGAAAAATGGGGGTCTCATGATGCACCCTGCCCTGGATTTCTTGACCTCCAGGGTGCTAACATGGACACCCTTGTACGGATTATAATGTA
>CALXDH010000016.1 GCA_944387015.1 uncultured Oscillospiraceae bacterium | reverse complement strand
GGACAACCCCTTCACCACGGCAGACCGGCTGCTGGCAGAGGAGCAGGCAGAGCTGACGGTGGTGGATTTCCACGCCGAGGCCACCAGCGAAAAGCTGGCCATGGGCTATTATCTGGACGGAAGAGTCTCCGCCCTGTGGGGCACCCACACCCATGTGCCCACCGCCGACGAGCGGGTCTACCCCAAGGGGACCGGCTACATCACCGACCTGGGCATGACCGGCGCGGTGGAGTCCGTGCTGGGCATCGAGCCCTGGCAGTCGGTGGAGACGTTTCTGGGCGGGCTGCCGGGCCGGTACAAATCCCCCCAGGGCCCGGCCAAGCTGCAGGGCGCGATTTTTACACTGGACAGTGCCACCGGACTGTGCACCGCCGTGGAGCGGGTGGACGTCCGGTGAGAAGAAACAGCAGATAGGAGAAACCAGTCATGTCGATTCAAAAAGTCAGAGCGTATATGGAGCCTTTGGGTATCGCGGACCGCATCCGGGAGTTTGACGTGTCCTCCGCCACGGTGGAACTGGCGGCGGTGGCGGTTGGGGTGGAGGGCGCCCGCATCGCCAAGAGTCTGAGCTTCAAAGTAAACGAGGAACCCATCATCATCGTGGCGGCGGGAGATGCCAAGGTGGACAACGCCAAGTACAAGGCCCAGTTCCACACCAAAGCAAAGATGCTCACCCACGAGGAGGCCCACACTCTCATCGGCCACGATGTGGGCGGTGTCTGCCCCTTCGCATTGCCGGAGAATGTGAAGGTGTATCTGGACGTGTCGCTCAAGCGGTTTGAGACGGTGTTCCCCGCCGCCGGCAGCGATTCCAGTGCCATCGAGCTCACCTGTGAGGAACTGGAGCGCTATTCCTCCAATTTCCAGGCGTGGGTGGATGTGTGCAAGGGCTGGCAGGCGTAAGCCCCTGACTGGAAGGAGCGAAAGGGCAGAATACATACCCGGCGGCAGATCGGCTGCTGAGCGGGCTTGAGCGATCAGACGAAGAGACGGATGGAGGAGACCATGTTCCGATTTGTGCATGCGGCGGATTTACATTTAGACAGCGCCTTCGGGGTGCTTGCCCCACAGCAGGCGGCGGCCCGGCGGCGGGAGAGCCGGGAGATGCCCTTCCGTCTGGCCAACTACGTCAATACGCACGGCATCGATTTGGTGCTGCTGGCAGGAGACCTGCTGGATGGACACGGCACCTTTCGGGAGACCGGTGAGCAGCTGGCACAGGCCCTGGGCCAGATGGAGGCACAGGTGTGCATTGCTCCCGGCAACCATGACTTCCTGGGCGGCGGCAGCGTGTGGGAGACGGTGGACTGGCCGGAAAACGTCCATATTTTCCGGGAGCCCCGGATGACGGCGCTGGAGCTGCCGGAGCTGTGCGCCGTGGTCCACGGTGCGGCCTTCACCGCCCCCGAGCAGGCAGAGAGCCTGCTGGCGGGATTTGCCGCCCCGGCGGACGGCCGGGTGCATTTGGGACTGCTCCACGGGGAGATCGATCCGGCGGAGCACCGCTATGACCCGCTGCAAAAAGAGGAGATCGCCGCCAGCGGTCTTGCTTACCTGGCCCTGGGCCACATCCACAAACGGACGGAGCCGCTGCGGTTCGGGAATACGGTCTGCGCCTGGCCCGGCTGCCCGGAGGGGCGGGGCTTTGATGAGCTGGGGGAGAAGGGATTCTACCAAGGCACTGTTGCCGACGACGGGCGGGTGGAGCTGAGCTTTGTGCCCTTTGCCCGGCACCGGTATGAGATCCTGGAAGTGGACGTCACCGGGAAGACGCCCCGGGAAGCGGTGGAGGCGGCACTGCCGCCCGACACGGCCCGGGATCTTTACCGTATCCTCCTCACCGGTGAGACCGGGGAAGCCGGCGCTGACCCGGAAGGCTTGCAGGAGGCGCTGGCGGACCGGTTTTACGCCCTGGAGGTCCGGGACCGGACCCGGGTAGCGGAGGACATCTGGGCCCGGGCGGAGGAGGACTCCCTCCGGGGACTGTTTTTGCGGGAGCTGCGGGAGAAGCTGGATGCGGCCGGGAGCGACGAGGAGCGGGAACTGGTGACCCAGGCGGTGCGCTTTGGCCTGGCGGCGCTGGATCATCGGGACCTGGGATAACAGCGGCGCCGTGCCCGTGATTTTGACCGGCTTTCCCGCGCAAACCGGGGAAAACAGCGGGACAGCGGACGAAAAAACTGTGGAAAAAGCGCGGAAAAAACCGTTGTTTTCGGATCGATCCGGCTCTTGACAGAGGCTGCCCGAAGTGCTATAGTGTGCTTAATTTCAACAAAAGGCTTTGAAAAGGACGCTGTCCGGGAAAGACCCCAGAGAGGAGCCGCCACTGGCTGTAAGCGGCTTTGATCCGAACCGGAAGAGGCTACCACCTTGGAGCCGCCCACCGATATGTAGGCTGGGACGGGACCTCCCGTTACAGAGGACACGAGCGGCGCTTTGTGAAAAGGCGCAAGCAGGGTGGAACCGTGGAATACGTTTTCGTATCTCACCCCTGATTTTGTCAGGGGTGGGATTTTTTATTATTCTGCCCCTCAAGCAAAAGGAGGAAACCAGCATGTCCGAAGAAATGAACAACCAGTACAGCTTTGAAAATCCCGAGTACCGCAAGACCTATTGGCACACCTGCTCCCATGTTCTGGCTCAGGCCGTCAAGCGTCTGTACCCGGAGGTGAAGCTGGCCATCGGCCCCTCTATCGAGGAAGGCTTCTATTACGATATGGACTCTCCCTTCCCCTTTACCCCCGAGATCATGGAGAAGATCGAGGGCGAGATGCGCAAGATCTGCAAGGAGAAGCTGAAGCTGGAGCGGTTTGAGCTGCCCCGGGAAGAGGCCATCAAGTTCATGGAGGAGAAGGGTGAGCCCTACAAGGTGGAGCTGATCCAGGATCTGCCCGCCGATGCCCACATCTCCTTCTACAAGCAGGGCGAGTTCACCGACCTGTGCGCCGGTCCCCACCTGGACTCCACCGGCCGCATCAAGGGCAACGGCATCAAGCTCACCGCCTGCAACGCCGCCTACTGGCGGGGCGACTCCAACCGTGAGACCCTCCAGCGGATCTACGGCATCGCCTTCCCCAAGAAGGAAGAGCTGGACGCCTACCTCCAGCGCATTGAGGAGGCCAAGAAGCGTGACCACCGCAAGCTGGGCAAGGAACTGGGCCTCTTTATGCTGCGGGACGAGGGCCCCGGCTTCCCGTTCTTCCTGCCCAAGGGCATGGTGCTCAAGAACACGCTGCTGGACTACTGGCGTCAGGTCCACAAGAAGTATGGCTATGTGGAGATCTCTACGCCGGTCATCCTCAACCGCCAGCTGTGGGAGCGTTCCGGCCACTGGGATCACTATAAGCAGAACATGTACACCACCGTCATCGACGGCGAGGATTACGCCATCAAGCCCATGAACTGCCCCGGCGGCATGCTGGTCTACGCCAGCGAGCCCCACTCCTACCGGGATCTGCCCCTGCGGGTGGGCGAGATCGGCCTGGTCCACCGTCATGAGCTCTCCGGCGCGCTCCACGGTCTGTTCCGTGTGCGCTGCTTCAATCAGGATGATGCCCATGTCTTCATGACCCGGGAGCAGATGAAGGACGTGATCCAGGAGACGGTCCGTCTGTTCGACGAGGTTTATTCCACCTTCGGCCTGAGCTATACCATTGAGCTTTCCACCATGCCTGAGGACCACATCGGCACCGTGGAGGAGTGGGAGCGCAATCAGGACATCCTGAAAAACGCCATCACCGATATGGGCAAGGACTTCGTCATCAACGAGGGCGACGGCGCCTTCTACGGTCCCAAGCTGGACTTCCATCTGGCCGACTCCCTGGGCCGCACCTGGCAGTGCGGTACCATTCAGCTGGACAGCCAGCTGCCTGAGCGCTTTGAGCTGGAGTATGTGGGCGAGGATGGTCAGAAGCACCGTCCCGTTATGATCCACCGTGTGGTGCTGGGCTCCATCGAGCGCTTCATCGGCGTCATCACCGAGCACTTCGCCGGCGCGTTCCCTGTCTGGCTGAGCCCCGTTCAGGTCAAGCTCCTGCCCATCACCGACCGGGCGGCAGCATACGCCGACCAGGTAGCCGCGCAGCTGGATGCCGCCGGTTACCGGGTGGAGACCGATCATCGCAATGAGAAGATCGGCAAGAAGATCCGGGAGGCCCAGCTGGAGAAGGTCCCCTATATGCTGGTCATCGGCGACAAGGAGGCCGAAGCGGGCACCGTTTCCGTCCGGCACCGGGCCGACGGCGATCTGGGCGTGATGCCTCTGGCAGACTTCCAGAAGATGCTCAAGGACGACGTGGACAGCAAGGTCATTAAATAATTGGTCCCGTAAAGCGGAAGAGCGCCGCGCCTGACAGGGTGCGGCGCTTTTTATCCACTATTGTGTAGACGAATGACGGACATTAGTCCTACTGAAATAGACGAGCGGGAGAGTTCGTGTTGCGCAACAAATTGTCGGATTTTCTAAAGTTGACGGAAAAGAGGGGAAATGCATTGCAACCCGCACCGGCAAAGGCGTATACTGGATGCAACTTGCAGACCAATCCGGGCGGCTCCCGCCCATTGATGAAAAGGAGGAACGCACACCATGAGCCGGGAATTCAAGAAGGTCCTGGTGGCAAACCGGGGCGAGATCGCCATGCGCATTTTCCGCGCCTGCCATGATCTGGGGCTCCAGACCATTGCCATTTACTCCAATGAGGACACATACAGCATCTTCCGTACTGCTGCGGATGAATCCTATCTGATCGGTGAGAACGAGAGCCCGCTGGGGGCCTATCTGGACATCCCCCAGATCATCCAGCTGGCCAAAAAGCACGGCGCCGACGCCATCCACCCCGGATACGGCTTTTTGAGTGAGAACGGGGACTTTGCCCGGGCCTGCGAGGAGGCCGGTATCCAGTTCATTGGGCCCTCCTCCAAGATCCTGGACCTGATGGGCGACAAGCTTTCCGCCAAGCAGATGGCGCTGGCCTGCGGCGTGCCCACCACGCCCGGCACCGCCGAGCCTCTCAAGAGCCGGGAAGAGGCCCAGAAGCTGGCCATGGAGTTTGGATTCCCCGTCATTTTGAAAGCCGCTGCCGGCGGCGGCGGCCGCGGCATGCGCCGCTGTGACACCGTGGAAGAAGTGGGCATCAACTTCGACCTGGTGAAGTCGGAGGCCAAGAAGGCTTTCGGCAACGACGACATCTTCATGGAGAAGTTCCTGGTGGAGCCCAAACACATCGAAGTCCAGGTACTGGGCGATGAGTACGGCAACGTGGTTCACCTCTTCGAGCGGGACTGCTCCCTCCAGCGCCGCTATCAGAAGGTGGTGGAGTTTACCCCCGCCTTCTCCGTGGATGAGAAGGTGCGCCAGGCCCTTTATGACGACGCGGTGAAGATCGCAAAGTACGTGGGCTATGTCAATGCCGGTACCCTGGAGTTCCTGGTGGACCGGGACGGCAACCACTATTTCATCGAGATGAACCCCCGTATTCAGGTGGAGCACACCGTTACCGAGATGGTCACCGGTATCGACCTGGTGCGCTCCCAGATCCTGATCGCCGAGGGACGTCCTCTCAGTGACCCCGACATCGGCATTCCCAGCCAGGACGCCGTGCACCTCAACGGGTACGCCATCCAGTGCCGTGTCACCACCGAGGATCCCGCCAACAACTTTGCCCCCGATACCGGCAAGATCACCGCTTACCGCTCCGCCGGCGGCTTCGGCATCCGCCTTGACGGCGGCAATGCCTACACCGGCGCCGTCATCTCTCCCTACTATGACTCTCTCCTGGTGAAGGTCACCACCTGGGACAACACCTTTGCCGGCGTCTGCCGCAAGGCCGCCCGGGCCATCAACGAGATCCACGTCCGGGGCGTCAAGACCAACATCGCCTTTGTCACCAACATCCTCAAGCACCCGGCCTTCATCGCCGGCAAGTGCCACACCAAGTTCATCGACGAAACCCCGGAGCTGTTCCAGCTGGACGAGAGCCAGGACCGGGCCACCAAGATGCTCAAGTACATCGGCAACATCGTGGTCAAGGAGCAGGAGGGCCACAAGTTCTACGACGCGCCCCGGTTCCCGCCGGTCACCGGCAACCGGCCCGACGGTCTCAAGCAGCTGCTGGATGCCAAGGGCCCCAAGGCCATGGCGGATTGGGTGAAGGATCAGAAGAAGCTCTTGATCTGCGATACCACCTGCCGGGATGCCCACCAGTCCCTGCTTGCCACCCGTGTCCGTACCCGTGATATTGTCAAGGGAATGGAGGGCACCAGCGAGATCCTGGCCGATGCGTTCTCCCTGGAGTGCTGGGGCGGCGCCACCTTTGATGTGGCCTATCGCTTCCTCCATGAGTCTCCCTGGGAGCGGCTGGACCTGATTCGGCAGAAGGCACCCAACCTCCTGCTGCAGATGCTGCTCCGGGGTGCCAACGCCGTGGGCTACACCAACTACCCTGACAACGTCATCCGGGAATTCATTAAGGAGGCCGCCCGCAGCGGCATCGATGTGTTCCGGGTGTTCGACTCCCTCAACTGGATCCCGGGCATGGAAGTGGCCATGGATGAGGTTCTCAAGCAGGACAAGATCTGCCAGGCCACCATCTGCTACACCGGCGACATCCTGGATCCCAAGCGGGACAAGTATCCTCTGGAGTACTATGTGAACCTGGCCAAGGAACTGGAGAAGCGGGGCGCCCACATGCTGGCCATCAAGGATATGTCCGGTGTTCTCAAGCCCTACGCCGCCAAGAAGCTGGTCTCCACCCTCAAGCAGGAGATCGGCATCCCCATCCAGCTCCACACCCACGACACCTCCGGCAACCAGGTGGCAGCCCTGCTGCTGGCAGCCGAGGCCGGTGTGGACGTGGTGGACTGCGCCATCTCCTCCATGGCCGGCATGACCAGCCAGCCTTCCATGAATGCCGTTGTGGCAGCCCTCCAGGGCACCGAGCGGGACACCGGACTGGATCTGGAGCGCCTCCAGTATCTCACCGAGTACTGGGAGGATGTGCGCAAGCGGTACGACTCCTTCGAGGGCGGTCTCACCTGCAACAACGCCGATATTTACCGCTATGAGATCCCCGGCGGCCAGTACACCAACCTCAAGCCCCAGGTGGAGTCCTTGGGACTGGGCAGCCGTTTCATGGAGGTCAAGGAGAACTACCGCAAGGTCAACGAAATGCTGGGCGACATCGTGAAGGTGACGCCTTCCTCCAAGATGGTGGGAGACCTTGCCATCTTCATGACCCAGAACCAGCTGACCCCGGAAAACATTGTGGAAAAGGGCGAGGCCCTGGCCTTCCCCGACAGCGCCGTCAGTTACTTCTCCGGCATGATGGGCCAGCCTGCCGGCGGCTTCCCCGAGGATCTGCAACGGGTGGTGCTCAAGGAAAAAAAGCCCATCACCTGCCGTCCCGGCGAGCTGCTGCCTCCCGTGGACTTTGAGGCCAAGAAGCGGGAGATGGCTTCCTTTGACACCAATCCCAGCTGGCGGGCGGTCCTCAGCTACTGCCTGTATCCCAAGGTGGTAGAGGACTTTGTCAAGAACCAGAAAGAGTATGGCTATATCATGCGGCTGGGCAGCCATGTGTTCTTCCACGGCCTGGCGGTGGGCGAGACCAACAAGGTCAACATCGCCGACGGCAAGACTCTGGTGATCAAGTACCTGGGCCTGGGTGAAGTGGACAGTGAGGGCATGCGTACCGTCAGCTTCGAACTCAACGGCATCCGCCGGGATGTGCAGGTGCCCGATGAGGCGGCTCAGAAGAATATCGTCCGGGTACCTATGGTGGATCCGGAGGACAAGAGCCAGGTGGGCGCATCCATCCCCGGCGCCGTCAGCAAGATCAACGTCAAGGTGGGCGACACTGTGGAGAAGAACCAGACCCTGCTGACCATTGAGGCCATGAAGATGGAGACTGCCATCACCGCCCGGATGAGCGGCACCGTGGAGAGCATCGAGATCCACGAGGGCGATACCGTCAAGGGCGGTCAGCGGCTGATGACCATCAAGTAAACGCAGCCTGCTTCAACCACAGACTTTCCCATGCGGAGAGACCGTTTTTTCAGCCGGTCTCTCCGCTTTTTTTGGCCCAGCCGCCGTCAAAAACGGAAAAATACACATAAAAACAGGGGACAGCCAGGGGTTCTATTACACAAACGTCACTAAAAATGCAAGTGGCGCGATAAAGTCTTGCAAAAATAATGCCTCATGAAAAAAATATACTTGAAAAATGAAAGAGTTTGCGATATGATATGCACATACATGCATGGCACCCCGTGCCAAAATGATGCGAGGAAAGAGGATTCATGTGATGAAGAAGTTTTTGTCTCTGCTTCTGGCGGCCATGATGGTGGCATCCCTGCTGACGGGCTGCGGCGATGACACGGCTGCGGATACCAACACCGACGCGGACGCAGGCAACACGGAAACCGCCCAGACCAACTGGAACGTTTCCTCCACCACCGGTTCCGGCACTGAACTGAAGTTCCGTACCGGCGGCGACCAGGGTACCTATTATGGCTTCGGCAGTGTGCTGGCCCAGGCCATCACCACCAACGGCAACGGCACCAAGGTCACGGCCGTGGTTAGCAATGGTTCTCAGGACAACATCGAGCAGATGGACCTGAATACCGCCCAGCTGGGTTTCGTCCAGTCCGACGTGATGAGCTACGCCTATAACGGCGAGCGGCTGTTTGAGGGTTATCCCGTCACCGATTTCTCCACGGTGGCTGCCCTGTATATGGAGCAGGTCCAGATCGTCACCTGCGATCCCGACATCAAGACCGTGGTGGACCTGAAGGGCAAGACCGTTTCCATTGGCGCCTCCGGCTCCGGCGTGTACTACAACGCTCTGGACATCCTGGCTGCCTATGACATGACGGAGGCCGACATCAACGCCCAGTATCAGGACTTCGGCAACAGCGCCGACGCCCTGCAGGACGGCAAGATTGATGCCGCTTTCGTCGTGGCCGGTGCTCCCACCGTGGCCATCACCACCCTGGCTACCGCCAAGGACACCTATCTGGTGGGCCTGGACGATGAGCACATCGCCAAGCTGAAGGAAGCCTCTCCTTATTATGAGGAGTACACCATCCCCGAGGGAACCTATGAGGGTGTGCCCGAGACCAAGACCGTGGCCGTCAGCGCCGTTGTGGTCGCCCGGGACGACGTCTCCGAGGAGGATGTGTACAACATCGTCTACACCATCTTCGAAAATATGGACAACATTGCCCAGTCTCACGACAAGGGCAAGGAGCTGAGCCTGGACTTCGCTGCCGGCGTTACCGCAGTGCCCTATCACCCCGGCGCGGCCAAGTACTTTGCTGAAAAGGGGTATGACGTGCCCACCAAGTAATTGGGCGTGACCCCATGGAACTACGGCGGATCTCCGCCGTAGTTCCTCTTAATGTCCGGCCGGCGAGCGGGACAAAACCACATCCGAAATGAGAGGGAAAACCCTATGGCTTTGTTCAAAAAGAAAGAGGCGGAGCAGGCACCGCCGACCGCCTTTGAAGAGCATGATACGTCCGTCGGCACCGCTGCGGACGTAGAGGCGGTCATGAAAAAATACGACCGGGAGTCCAATACCCGGGTCTGGGAAGGAATGCCGAAACTCGTCATCCGCTGGCTGATGGTGGCTTTTTCCCTCTACTGCATCATCGACACCGTGTTCCTCTCCACCATGCAGGAGATCCGGCTGCCGGTGTTCGTGGGATTGATCCTGCTGTTCGGCTTTTTGACCTTCCCCGCGCGGAAGGGCGATACCCGGGTCAATCACATGCCCTGGTATGACATCATTTTGCTGATCATTGGCCCCGGCGCTTATTTCTTCTACGCCGTCAATGCCCAGAACGTCATCCAGATGTCCGCCCGGGTCATGCAGAACGATCTGTACATGGTCATCGGCCTCATCGGCATTCTGGCGCTGGTGGAGCTGTGCCGCCGGTGCGTGGGCCTGCCCATTTTGTGCGTGGCCGGTGCGCTGCTGGTCTATACCTTCTTCAACCTGATGGGCACGCCCAGTGCGGACCAGGTGAAGATGACCATTTACCAGGTGATCCGCACCATGTTCTACACCACAAACGGTATCTTCGGCGGCCCCATCAGCGTGTGCGCCAAGTTCATCGTGGTGTTCATCATCTTCGGCGCTTTCCTGGAGCGGACGGGCATCGCCCAGTTCTTCATCAGCCTGGCCAACGCTGTGGCCGGAGCCGCCCCCGGCGGTCCCGCCAAGGTGGCTGTCATCTCCTCCGCCCTGTGCGGCATGGTGTCCGGCTCCTCTGTGGGCAATACCGTCACCACCGGTTCCGTTACCATCCCCATGATGAAAAAGACTGGCTACAAGGGCGAATTTGCCGGCGCCGTAGAAGCGGCGGCTTCCACCGGCGGCCAGATCATGCCCCCCATCATGGGCGCCGCCGCCTTCTTGATGGCGGAGTTCACCGGTGAGCCGTACAGCCAGATCGCCGTGCGGGCCATCCTGCCCGCGGTACTGTACTTCACCGGCATTTACATCGCAGTCCATCTGGAAGCCAAGAAGCTGGGCCTGCAGGGCATTCCCCGGGATCAGCTGCCTAAGATGGGCAACCTGATGAAGAAGATCTACCTGCTCTTCCCCCTGGTGCTGCTGGTGATCCTGGTGTCCACCAACACCTTCACCATGGCCAAGTCCGCGGCCATTGCCATCGTGGCGGCCGTGGCGGTGGGCCTTTTGAACAACATGGTGGATATGACCGCCAAGAATGTGGACCGCACGGATTTCCTGACCTTCGGTAAGATCCTGGACGCCCTGGAGGGCGGCGCCAGAGGTTCCATCACCGTGGCCGTGGCCTGCGGCGTGGCAGGCATCATCTCCGGCTGCATCACGGTGACGGGACTCGCGTCCAAGCTCCTCAGCGCCATCGTGAACCTCTCCGGCGGGCATGTGATGATCGCACTGCTGCTGACGATGCTCTGCTGCATCGTGCTGGGCATGGGCGTTCCCACCACTGCCAACTACTGCATCATGGCGGCGACCTGCGCCCCCATCCTGATGGATCCCTCCATCGGTGTGACCAAGATGGCGGCTCACTTCTTCGTGTTCTACTTCGGCATCGTGGCGGACATCACGCCTCCTGTGGCTCTGGCAGCCTATGCCGGCAGCGCCATTGCCAAGGCAGATCCCATGAAGACCGGTGTCAACGCTACAAAATTGGCCATTGCGGCATTCATCGTCCCCTATATCTTTGCCATGAATCCTCAGATGCTGTTTGTGGATGTGAGCAGCGCACTGCAGGTGGTGCAGATCTGCATCAGCGCCCTGCTGGGTATCTTCGGCGTGGCTGCTGCGCTCAATGGCTTTTTGTATCGCACCATCAGCCCGCTGCTGCGGCTGATTCTGGTGGTAGGCGGACTGGGAATGCTGATTCCCGGCACCGTGACCGATGTGACCGGCTTTGTGTTGGTGGTGGGCGTGGTGCTCTATCAGAGAGCCACCGCCAAGCGGCTGGCTGCGGCCTGAATCTGACAAAAAGACGTTCCCGTTGTTTTCGGGAACGTCTTTTTTTAAAGATATTTGGCAGGCGTAACCTTTTTCCAGAAACTTCCGTCTATTTAATATAGTATGGATCATGGGGCCTGAAAGAACGGCGCTGCATCAACCCCTTCTTTGTAACCGTTTTGTTGTTGCTTTATCATAGGAACTGTACTAGCATGATTCATACAGTTGGAAGAAGAAATCGGGAGAACTGTAAATGGAAAGATAGGAGAACGAGCCAATGTCTGAAGTCAAGGATCTGGAAAATGAGACCCTGTCCCAGGCGGAACCCGTCTTGCCGGATACTGCGGAAAAGACTGTGCCGACATCCCAAGGGGTAAAGGGAAAGTGGAAAAATATGCCCCGCCAGAAGCGGCGCCGCATGATCCGCCGGGTCATTGCACTGGTAGTGGTGCTTGCGGTCGTTGTGGGACTCATCAAGGTGTTCGGCGGCAAAAAAACGGACGATACGCAGATCGTGACGGATACCGTACAATACGGTTCCATCACCTCCACCGTAGAGGGCAACGGATTGACCAAAGCGAAAAAGAGCGAGACCATCACGCTCACTACGGCAGGAACCGTGACGGACGTCATGGTGACGGAGGGCCAGAAGGTCACCGCTGGAACGCCGCTGTTCACGGTGGATTCTGAGGCCGCCCGCACTGCCGTGCAGAAAGCCCGGAAGGACGTGGAGGGGTATGAGAAACAGCTCAATACCCTGCAAAAGGACATCGCAGGACTGAACCTGGCGGCCGGATACCCCGGCAAGCTGATGGACGTGGTGACGCTCAATCCCGGCGACACCATCAACAAGGGCGACAAGGTAGCCACCCTCTCGGACGACACGCGCCTGCGGCTGGAGCAGTATTACAGCTATGCCTATGCCGGCGACATCAAGGTCGGGCAGACCGTGCAGGTGTCCATTCCCTCACTGATGAGCACGATCCCCGGTACTGTGGAAGAGGTCCATATGGTCAGCCGCATCACGCCGGAGGGGTCCAAGCTCTTCTCCGCGGAGATCGTGGTGAAAAATGAGGGCGCCCTGACGGCGGATATGGCGGCTTCCGCCACCGTTGCCGTCAACGGCGAGACCGTCTATCCCTATGAAGCGGGGAAACTGGCGTATTACCGCACCGGAGATCTCACTTCCACGGTCAGCGGCACGGTGATCTCCAGCAGTCTGGTGAATTATCTGCAGGTCACCGCCGGACAGGTGCTGGTGCGGATTGACGGCGAGAGCAGCGAGAGCGAGATCTTCACGGTGCAGCAGAATCTGGAAGAGGCCCGCAAGACGCTGGATACTGCCCAGAAGAATCTGGACAACTGCAACGCCGTGGCACCGATTGACGGCACGGTGATCGGTCTTGCCATTCAGCCCGGTTCGGAGCTGGAGGCAAATACCACTGTGATCACCATCGCGGATACGTCCACCATCGTGGTGGATGCCACCGTGGATGAGCGGAATGTGTCCTATGTCAAACCCGGTATGTCGGTGGAGATCGACCAGTGGGGAACCACCTTCTATGGCACCGTGGATACGGTGAGCCTGAACTCCAAGGCGGAAAACGGTGTGGCCAGCTATCCCATGGTCATCAGTGTGGACAATCCGGATGGGACGCTGATGACCGGCAGCTATGTCAACTACAAGCTCACTGCCAGTGAGAATGACAACTGCCTGGTCCTGCCCATCCAGTGCATCAAATCTGTGCCTCTGGAGGATGGAACCGCCGCAGACGTGGTGTTTGTCAAGTCCGGCAGCCGTCCGGAAAACGCCATTGACATCACCACCACAGTGGAGGGCGTCCCCAGCAGCGGCTTCTGGCCCGTGCCGGTGGAGACAGGCATCTCGGATGACTACAACGTGGAGATCAAGTCCGGTGTGGAGGAGGGAATGGAGGTCTTTACCACCGCCCCCACCACCGGAACCTGGTAAGGTGGTCGCCATGCTGATTGAGATCAAAGACGTCTACAAGATCTATGGTGAAGGTCTGGAGAGTGAGGTCCGCGCCCTGGACGGCGTGAGCCTGTCCATTGACCGGGGAGAGTTCGTGGCGGTGGTGGGACAGTCCGGTTCCGGTAAGTCCACCATGATGAACGTACTGGGATGTTTGGACATCCCCACCCATGGAGAGTACTATTTGGACGGAACCAATGTACGGGAACTCTCCGATCGGGAACTCTCCCGCATCCGCAACCGGCAGATCGGCTTCATCTTTCAGCAGTATAATCTGATCCAGAGCCTGACGGTGCTGGAAAATGTGGAGCTGCCCTTGATCTATCAGGGAGTCGGCGCCGATGAGCGCCGGGAGCTGGCAATGGAGGCGCTGGAACGAGTGGGTCTGCTGGGCCGCATCAAGCATAAGCCGGTGGAGATGTCCGGCGGCCAGCAGCAGCGGGTCGCCATTGCCAGGGCCATCGCCACCCATCCCCCCATTATTATGGCCGATGAGCCCACCGGCGCCCTGGATTCCCATACGGGTCACGACGTGCTCCGCTTCCTCCAGCAGCTCAATAAGGAGGGCAGCACGGTCATCCTCATTACCCACGACAATGGGATTGCTGCCACTGCCCGCCGGTGTGTCCGGCTGCAGGACGGCAAGATCGTCGAAGACCGTGAGCAGGAGGTGGACTGGTTGTGAATATCCGACAGGCACTGAAAATGGCGCTGCGGTCCATTCTCGGCAACAAGGGACGGTCCGTTCTGACGATGCTGGGCATCATCATCGGTATTGCCTCTGTTATGACCATCGTCTCGGTGGTCAACGGCCAGAACCAGCAGTCCCTCAAGCAGTTTGAGGCTATGGGCACCAATCGCGTCAGCGTGTCGCTTTCCCTGTATGACGGCCGGGACTGTTTCCAGGACCTTTACAATTACTGCAACAGCCTGGGAAAAGATCTGGTGGTGGGTGTGACGCCTTCCGGCTATGCCAACGCCACTATCGTCTACGGTACCAAAAACAGCAACGCCATGCAGAAGAACCAGGAGAACATGTTCAGTGAGAACGGTACCGTGCGGACGGACGTGGAGCTGCCTCCGGACCTCTATTACGGCAGTGATCAGTATGCAGTCTGCAATAACTATCAGCTGGAGAAGGGGCGGGACCTGAGTTTCCTGGACATCCGTCAGCATAACCAGGTCTGTGTCCTGGGGGCCCGGGCCGCCCGGAACTTCTTCGGCTATGCCGATCCTCTGGGCAAAGACCTGTCCGTCAACGGCTACCCCTTCAAGGTCGTGGGTGTCTATGCGGAAAAGGACCCGGACAGTGCTTTTTCCCAGGACAATGTGATCATCTTTCCCTATACTGCCAGCCGACTGCTGAGCCCCGGACAGAGCATCAGCGACTTTGTGGTCAAGGCCGCTTCCCGGGAAGCCACGGAAGAGGCTGTCACCCGGCTCAACGGTTTTCTCTCCGGCCTGACGGGCAACGGGGAACGGGGCTGGGGCAACGCATACAGCGACAACCAGTGGCAGAACACCCTCAATGAGCAGGCGGCCATGATGAGCATGGTGCTTGGCGGCATCGCTGCCATCTCGCTGCTGGTGGGCGGCATCGGCATCATGAACATCATGCTGGTCACCGTCACCGAACGGACGCGGGAGATCGGCATCCGCCGTGCCATCGGCGCCGAGCGCAGTTCCATTGTCACCCAGTTTTTGATCGAGGCGGCCATGCTCTGCGGCATCGGCGGCATCATCGGACTTTCCATCGGCACGGTGGCCACGCGCATTACCGGAAAACTGCTGGTACATATGGACATCTGGCCATCGATACCGATCACGTTGGGCGCGTTTTTGCTCTCGGTGGTGCTGGGCATCCTGTTCGGCATCTATCCGGCAGCCAAAGCATCCAAGCTCCAGCCGGTGGAAGCGCTGCGGGCGGAATGAAGGGAGAACAGATATGAAAAGACGAATTTTGAGCCTGCTGCTGGCGGTGTGCACGGCGGTGTCCCTGCTGGCACTGCCGGCGGGTGCCGCCACCAGCGGTACGGTCACTTTTTCCGATGTCAGCGACCGGGATACCGCCATGGCGGTGGAGTCCCTGCGTCTGATGGGCGTCCTGGACGGGTACGGCGACGGAACCTTCCGGCCCGGCACGTCTCTCACCCGGGCCCAGTTCTGCAAAATGGCGGTGTACGCCATGAATGGGGAGGATGAGTTGGGGCGCTACTCCACTGTGACGGTGTTCCCGGACGTCAGGCCCAGCTATTGGGCCTCTTCCTATATCAACATGGCTGCCAAGGGCAAGGGCATCATTGCCGGCTATGCCGACGGACAGTTCCATCCGGACCGGACCGTCACTGTGGGTCAAGCCGTGACGATCCTGCTGCGGCTGCTGGGATATAAGGATGAGAATCTGGGCGGTATCTGGCCGCAGAGCTACATGGCGGAGGCCGCCAGCATCGGCATGACGGACGGCGTGTCCACCAACGCTTACGCGGCGCTGACCCGGGCTCAGGCGGCACGGCTCTTTTTGAACCTGCTGCGGGCCGATACCGTGGAAGGCGGCGCCTATGCCGCGACCCTGGGCACGGTGGTCGATAATGTGATGCTGGTCTCCTCCACGGCCAAGGCCCCCGACGGCCGGGAAAACGGTCTGGAGACCGCCGGCGGAAACATTTATCAGCTGGCTTCCGGCAAGACCTCCAATGGTATGCTCAACGGCTATAAGGGGACCATGGTGCTGGATAAGCAGGGGAAGGCGCTGACCTTTGTCCCCGACGCTGTGGGCAGCAGCAAGGTCATCACCCTCTCTGTGGCCAAGGCTACGGAGATCACCGACATCACCGGGACCCGGTACACGCTTACCAGTGACACTGCTACCTACTACAACGGCAAGGAGACCACCTGGGGCGATACCTATTCCTGGCTCAACGCCGGTGCGTCCGTGACGCTGTACCTGGGTGCCGCGGGCAATGTGGAGTACGTGTTCGTGGGCGGCGGTTCTACTGCCAGCGCGGCTGTGGTGGTCTATGAGGATCACTCCGCGGCGGGCTTCGATTCCCTGGTGGGGACCGGAACGGCCTATACCATTTACAAAAACGGCGTGAAGGCATCTTCTGCCGACCTGCGTAAGTACGATGTGGCCACCTATTCCGCGGTCACCAACACCATCCGGGTGTGCGATACCCGCATCAGCGGCTATTATGAGGCGTGCAGCCCCAATGCCAATGAGCCTTCCAAGGTGACGGTGCTGGGACATGAGTTCGACGTACTGTCTACGGCCATGGAGAGCCTCTCTGCCTTCAAGCCGGGCGACCAGATCACCCTGCTGCTGACGGAGGACAATCAGGTGGCCGGCGCTGTGAAGCCCGGTACCGGCGGCGCCAGCGGCAATGCCGTGGGCATCGTGAAGAGCGCCTCCGCAGGGTCTGCCTCCGTGGATCTGCTCTGCGGTATCCACGTGGAGGGCAAGGCAAACATTTCCGACACCACTGCGGCGCAGCTCCAGGGCCAGCTGGCCCGGGTCAGCTCCACCAAGGACGGACTGAATGTCAGCAGCCTGACCGGCGGCGTGGGCGGTAACCTGGACGTGAATGCCAAGACACTGGGCGGCCAGCGTCTGGCGGATAACGTGATGATTTTCCGCAGAGACGGCGGAGCGCTGACCTCTGTCAGCCTCAGCCAGCTGACCAGCGGCATTATTTCCAAGAGCCAGATCTCCTATGCCCGCACCAACTGGGCCGGTGAGGTGGATCTGATCGTTCTGGGCAGTTCCGACAGCAGCACGGTCTACTATGGCCGGGCCATCGTGCAGACCAGCGACGATACCAGAACGTTGGCGGTGGAGTATGGCAACGGCCAGCGGAGCGAAGCGATCCGGACCGATTCCGAGGTCAGCCACGGCGCCTACATTTACATGGGCGTCAAGGGCGGCCAGATCACGAGCCTTGGCACGCTGACCCGTCTGGCAGGCGTCTCCAACAGCGCCTGGAGCGGTGACGGTGCCGTCACGGTGGCGGGACGGACCTATACGGTTTCCGACAACGTGGTTTGCTACAACCGTACCACCGGTACCTGGATGACCCTCTCTGCCGCGCATGCATACGCCAAGGAAGCGAATCTGTATGTCCGCGACGGCGTGGTCCGCGTCATCGAGGTGAGCTGAGAGGCGGCCATCGCAAAAGCCTGAAAAAAACCGTTCCGCGGGGAGACCCGCGGAACGGTTTTTTCATGGTTGGAACGGAGGGGGGGAGGCGCAAAAAACGGGGAGGAACGTTCCTCCCCGTTTCCCGGGAAATGCTCAGACCACCTGGAAGAGGTAGAACTTCAGATAGCTGGTCTCGTCCACGCCCCAGAGGATGGGGTGGTCGCAGGACTGCTGCCGGGCCTCGATCTGCCGCAGCTGCACGCCGGCATCCCGGGCGGCGTCGTGGAGCATGGCCACGAACTTTTCCTCTGTGGCGAAGTGGGAGCAGGAGCAGGTGGCCAGATATCCGCCCCGGGGCAGCAGGCGCATGGCCCGGTAGTTGATCTCCTTGTACCCGGCGATGGCATTGCGGACGGTCTTGCGGGACTTGGTGAAGGCGGGCGGGTCCAGAATGATGAAATCATACCGGGGAGGCTCCTTCTCCAGAGCGGGAAGCAGGTCAAAGACATTGGCTGCCACGCACTCCATCACGCCTTCCAGACCGTTGCGTGCCGCATTGGCCCGGGCCATCTCCACGGCGGACTCCGATACGTCCACTGCGGTGACGTGGGCCGCACCGCCCAGCGCGGCGTTCAGGGCAAAGGATCCGGTGTGGGTAAAGCAGTCCAGCACCGTCTTGCCCCGGGCCAGCCGGGCCACTGCCCGGCGGTTGTACTTCTGGTCCAGGAAGAAGCCGGTCTTTTGGCCGTTTTCCACGTCTACCAGGTACTTCACGCCGTTTTCCGTGATCTCTGTGATGGGAGAGTCCGGGGTCTCCTCGCCGGGAAGATGGTACCATCCCTTCCCCTGGGACAGACCCTCCTTTGCCCGCAGGGCCACGTCGTTGCGCAAAAACACGCCCCGGATGGACTGCCCGTCCTCCCGCAGGATGCGGACCAGCAGGGGCAGCAGAAGGTCCTGAATGTTTTCCATGCCCACAGAGAGGACCTGCACGCTCAAAAGGTCGTGGAACTTGTCCACGGTCAGGCCCGGGAAGGCATCCGCCTCGCCGAAGATGATCCGGCAGGCGTCCAGATCCGCCGGGTCCATGACGGTCTTGCGGTAGTCCCAGGCCCAGCGGAGCTTCCGCTCCCAAAAGGCCTCGTCAAAGCGGTCGTTGGCGTTTCGGGAGAGCAGACGGACCCGGATCTTGGAGTGCTCGGAGAGAAAGCCGGTGCCCAGATACCGGCCTTTTTTGCTCACCACATCCACCAGGCCGCCGTTATCGGTGGAACCTTCCGTGCTGACGATCTCCGCGTCATAGACCCAGGGGTGACCCCGGAGAATGGCGGTCTCCGCCTTGGGAGTCACGGTGTAGCAGGGATAGCTGCGGGCTGCTTTCATAGGTAAACATCCTTTCTCAAGTGCGCTTCATTTCTGGAACAGTGTATCACATGCGCGGAGAAATTACCATATAAATAGGGGAGAAGGAGGGATTTCTATGCCTATGATCTATCTGAGCCCATCCACCCAGGAGTGGAACGAGTACGTGACCGGCAGCGGCTCCGAGGAGTATAACATGAACCTGCTGGCGGACGCGCTGGAACCCTACCTGCGTTCCAACGGCATCCAGTACCGCCGCAACCGGCCGGAGATGACGGCTGCCTCCTCCATCCGGGAGGCGAACCTGGGGCAATATGACCTGTATCTTGCGCTGCATTCCAACGCCTCCGGCGCCGGCAGCTACGGCGAAAACCGGGGGATCATCGCGTTTTACTATCCGGGCAGCAGCAACGGCCGCCGTGCAGCGGAACTGATCGCCGAGCAGCTGCGGCAGATCTACCCCCTGCCCAATCAGGTGACCACCCGGGCCACCACCTCTCTGGGAGAAGTACGCCAGCCCCGCTTCCCGTCTGTTCTGGTGGAGATCGGATACCACGACAACTACGATGATGCCGTGTGGCTGGAGGGCCACTGGGACGCCATCGCCCAGCAGCTGGCCCGGGCCCTGACGGAGTATTTCGGCTTGCCGTTCATCTATCCCATGGAGCCGGCATCCGGCACGGTGGCGATCCAGTACGGGACGCTGAACCTGCGGGATTACCCCTCTTCCGACGGCGCTATTTTGGAGAATCTCCCCGCCGGTGCCTCTGTCATGGTCTACGGAGAGTGGGAGGGCTGGTATGTGGTGCACTACGAAGGATATGTGGGCTACGCGGCGGCGGCGTACATCAACCTTGATTGATGGAGCCGGCCTCGATGAGGTGCCTGGGGTTTTGGTGAAAACTCAGAGAGGACACCGGCTGCTTTGGGGAATTTCACGACTTTTCCTTGACATGCAACGGTGGAACGATTAAACTAAAAAAGGATAATTATCGGAGGGCAGCAGGGGTGCCGTCCGATTGTTTTCTGACGCATGCGATCGATACGATCTGCAGATACAGCGACCAATACCGATTCAACAGGAGGAATGCAAATCATGAGTCCCATCATCGCAGCCCTGATCGGGCTGGTGGTCGGCGGCGTGATCTGCTTCCCTCTCGGTATTCGCTATCGGAAAAACGTTTCCGAAAAGGAAATCTCAAGCGCAGAAGAAGAGGGAACGCGCATCATCAACGAGGCCATCAAGAGCGCCGAGACCAAGAAGAAAGAGGCACTGCTGGAAGCCAAAGAAGAGATTTTGAAAAACCGCAGCGAGTATGAGAAGGAAGTAAAAGAACGCCGGGCTGACCTGCAGCGGCAGGAGAACCGCCTGCAGCAGAAGGAAGAGAATCTGGACCGCAAGACCGAGGCCATTGAGAAGAAAGAGGAATCTCTCGCTCAGAAGCACGCGGCTGTGGATAAGGAAAACGAGGAGATCAAGGCCATCAAGCGCAGCCAGACGGAAATGCTGGAGAAGATCTCCGGCTTTACCGCCGAAGAGGCCAAGGATTACCTCATCGCCCAGGTGGAAGCAGAAGTGACCCACGAGACCGCCCTCAAGATCAAAGAGGTCGAGTCCCGGATGAAGGAAGAGTGCGAGGCCCGCGCCCGGGAAGTGGTGGCGCAGGCCATCCAGCGGTGCGCCGCCGACCAGGTGGCTGAGATGACCGTCAGTGTGGTTCCCCTGCCCAATGACGAGATGAAGGGCCGCATCATCGGCCGGGAAGGCCGCAACATCCGCACCATCGAGACCCTGACCGGTGTGGATCTGATCATCGACGATACGCCGGAGGCCATCACGGTCTCCTGCTTCGAGCCCGTGCGGCGTGAGATCGCCCGCCTGGCTCTGGAAAAGCTCATTGCCGACGGCCGCATCCATCCCACCCACATCGAGGAGATGGTGGAGAAGGCCCGCCGGGAGGTGGACGCCACCATCAAGGCCGAGGGCGAGCGCGCTACCTTTGAGTGCGGCGTGCGGAACCTGCATCCCGAGCTGGTGAAGATGCTGGGCCGCCTTCACTACCGCACCAGCTACGGTCAGAACGTGCTGCAGCACTCCATCGAAGTCAGCCACATCGCCGGTATGATGGCGGCGGAGCTGGGTGCCGACGTCCAGGCCGCCAAGCGGGCAGGTCTCCTCCATGACCTGGGCAAGGCCGTGGACCACGAGCTGGAAGGCACCCATGTGGCTCTGGGCGTGGAGTTCGCCCGGAAGTACAAGGAGCGGGATGACATCATCCACGCCATCGAGGCCCATCACAACGATGTGGAGCCCCGGACCATCGTGGCCTGCCTGGTGCAGGCGGCGGATGCCATTTCTGCTGCCCGGCCCGGCGCACGGCGTGAGAATCTGGAAAACTACATCAAGCGGCTGGAGCAGCTGGAGTCCATCTCCACCTCCTTCCACGGCGTGGAGAAGGCGTATGCCATCCAGGCCGGACGGGAAGTCCGCGTGATGGTGAAGCCCGAGCAGGTCAGCGAGGACCAGATGGTCATCCTGGCCCGGGATCTGGCCAAGAAGATCGAGGAGGAAATGGAATACCCCGGTCAGATCAAGGTCCATGTCCTGCGGGAGACCAAGGTCATCGAGTACGCCAAATAAGGAACCATTCCGTCAAGCGGAGCGCAGGCGCGCTCCGCTTGCTTCATTTGCCGGGGAGATTCCCGCCGATGCCTTGACATTTCTGTGGTTCACCGATACAATATACACTTAGTGAAAACACACGGATACCAGTGATTTGATAAAACATGCAAAGGATTTGAGACGATGGCACAGGATAAAAGACAAGTAGACGCGATTACCAGCCGCGACGTGGATTTTGCCCAGTGGTACACGGACGTGTGCAAGAAGGCGGAGCTGATTGACTACACCTCCGTCAAGGGCCTTTTCATCTACCGGCCCTATGGCTACGCCATTTGGGAGAATATCCAGGCAGAACTGGACCGGCGCTTCAAGGCCACGGGCCACGAGAATGTGTACCTCCCCGTGCTGATCCCGGAGTCCCTGCTCCAGAAGGAGAAGGACCACGTGGAGGGCTTTGCCCCTGAATGCGCCTGGGTCACCATGGGCGGCAGCGAGAAGCTGGAGGACCGCATGTGCGTCCGTCCTACCTCTGAGACCCTTTTCTGCGAGCACTACGCCAACATCATCCACTCCTGGCGGGATCTGCCCAAGCTCTATAACCAGTGGTGCTCCGTGCTGCGCTGGGAAAAGACCTCCCGTCCCTTCCTGCGCCACCGGGAATTCCTGTGGCAGGAGGGCCACACCATGCACGCCACCGCCGAAGAGGCCCGGGAAGAGACCATGCGGATGCTGAACATCTACGCAGACTTCATGGAGAACGTCCTGGCCATGCCGGTGATCCGGGGCCGCAAGACCGACAAGGAGAAGTTCAACGGCGCTGAGGAGACCTACACCGTGGAGTGCATGATGCACGACCACAAGGCCCTCCAGGCCGGCACCAGCCACTACTTCGGTGACGGTTTCGCCAAGGCTTTCGACATCACCTTTGCCGGCAAGGACAACCAGCCCCACCATCCTCATCAGACCAGCTGGGGCGTTTCCACCCGGATGATCGGCGGCATCATCATGACCCACGGTGACGACAACGGCCTGGTGCTGCCTCCCCGCATCGCCCCCGTGCAGGTGGTGGTGATCCCCGTGGCGGCCCACAAGCCCGGCGTGCTGGATGCTGCCGCTGCCCTGCGGGATCGGCTGCAGGCTGCCGGCGTGCGCACCAAGATGGACGACTCCGACAACTCCCCCGGCTGGAAGTTCGCCGAGTACGAGATGAAGGGCGTGCCCCTGCGTGTGGAGATCGGCTCCAAGGACCTGGAGAAGGAGCAGTGCGTCATCGCCCGCCGGGATACCGGCGAGAAGGTGTTCGTGGCCCTCAGCGAACTGGAGACCAAGGTGGCGGAGCTGCTGGACGCTGTCCACGACAACCTCTTTGCCATGGCCCTCAAGAACCGGGAAGAGAACACCTTCGACATCAAGACCCCTGAGGAGGCCAAAGCCATTGCCGAGGGCAAGGGCGGCTTCCTGCGGTCCAAGTGGTGCGGCTCCCTGGAGTGCGAGCTGGCCATGAAGGAGCGGGCCGGCGTCACTTCCCGGTGCATGCCCCTCCAGCAGAGCGGCACCGAGGGTACCTGCCCGGTTTGCGGCAAGCCCTGCACCACCGACATCTACTGGGGCGTGGCATACTGATCCCAGACTCTGCGAGGCTTTTCAACTGCGCGGAGCCCGCACGGCGGGCTCCGCGCTTTTTTACAGCAAAGGAGACAATATGAAAAAGCGAATTTTTGCGGCAATGCTGGCCTGCGCACTGCTGAGCGGCTGCGGTCCCGTAGTGCTGGAGGACGGCGGGCAGACGGCAGAGCGCATCACAGTCGCTTATGTGCCGCTGGACGACCGGCCGGACAATTTGGAACGGGCAGTGTATCTGGCGGAATCCCTGGGATACACCCTGGCCATGCCGGAGACGGATGACTACCGGACCCGGCTGCAGGACCAACCTCTCAACGAAAACGGCACCCAGTACGGAGACCGGGCGGACCTCTATGAGTGGGTCCTGGACCAGGAGGAGGCGGGCTGTGACCGCTATATCCTCTCGATGGACCAGATGCTCTCCGGCGGACTGGTGAACTCCCGGTCTATGTGGGAGTCGGAGCCGGTGACCCTCTCCGACGGTACCACGCTGACGGAGTCGGAGCCGGTGACCCTCTCCGACGGTACCACGCTGACGGAGGCGGAACTGCTGGATCACCTGCTGACGACGCTGGCGGAGGACAAGAACAATGAGGTGTGGCTGCTGGAGAGCGTCATGCGCCTGGCGCCTACTGTGGGATATGACCACTGGGACCTGGATGGCTATAACGCCCTGCGCTCCTACGGCATGGTGGGACGCCCTGTATTGACGGGAGACGAACTGACCATCTTCAATATCGAAGCGGACTACCGCCTGGCCTCTGACGGAACTGTGCTGGCCCTGCCGGAATTCGATCTGGAGGAGTGGGAAGTGAGCGAGTACCTGGCCGCCCGGACCCGGAAGCTGACGCTTTCGGACCAGATGCTGGAGACGGTTTCCCAGCCGGGGTATGAGAACTTCCACGTCCTCATCGGCATCGACGACTCCTCGGTGGAGGACAGCATCCAGAAAAACGAGATCGCCTATCTGCGCAGCCTCCTGCGGGAGGGGGACGCTCTGCTCTCCGGCGTGGATGATCTGGCCTTCAAGGCCATTGCCCGGCTGTATCTGGACGAGACCGGTTGGCAGGGAGCGAAAGTGAGCGTACAGTACTTCGGCGGGACCGAGGATCAGCCCGCCTGCGACTATGACTATCAGCCCCTGACCACTATCATGGAGGAACACTTTGACTTTTTCGGCCTGACGGCGGCAGATCCGGGAGCGGCGGAATTGCGGGTCCTGGTACTGACCCAGCCTGCCGACGAGACCCAAAAAGACACGTATATCCAAGCACTGATCCAGGAGCTGGACGGGGATGCGGCTCAGGTGCCTGCCATCCTCATTGACGCCGGCAACGGGACCTACGGCACCGCGTTCCATGAGGCGCTGACAGAGAAGGTGCAGCTGGGGAAGCTGCTCAGTTACGCGGGCTTTTTGGATATGGCCATCGTCACCGGAACGGCCCTGAGCCATGGCGTGGCCCGGTGCGCGGCGCTGCAAAACGGCGGAGTGGACACCGGAATGAACCGGGCCTGGGCGCTGACCTTGGCGGACAGCGTGCTGAAGGATTTCTGCTATAAGAACGTAGTCCGGGAGGACTTGATCGCCTACGTCCGCAATGATCTGGGGGGGAACCCGGATAACTTCTGGCAGCCCGCCATCGACCTGGAGGCGGTGACCGCCCGACTGGAGAGCGGCATGGAAGATGCCACGGCGGATGTCATTGAGAATCTGGAGCACAGCAACTTCATCACCGCCCTGCCCTCCGCCCAAGAGTACGCCCAGCAGGGCTGGGGGACCGTGACCCTCAGCAACTACCGCTTCCCCTGGGACCGGGCATTTGAGATCAGTATGGACATTACGCTTGGCGCCTTTACGGAGCCTCATGAAAAGATCCTGGGTTTCTACTACAAATAAAAAGAACCCCCGGAACCACGGTTCCGGGGGTTCTTTTTTGTTTGGTTGGGAATCAGAGCTGCTTGACCGTGTAGTACACAGCCAGAGCGAATACCACGATGGCCAGGGTCCACATGGCGTAGTAGGCCACAGAAGCGCTGATCAGCGCACACACCATACCGGCGGCGGAGAGGCCGCAGGCCACGTAAACCGGCAGGGGATCGGCGCTTGCCGGGAGGACCTGGAACTTGCCCAGCTTACCGTTATGCTGGTCGATTCGATGGGTCAAAAACGCGATCACTGCCAGCAGGACGATATATACGATAGCGGCGATCCGGACAAAGGTACCCAGATACATGCTGGAGAGCTCCTGGCGGCAGATCCACAGCGCGATCAGGGACACACCCAAAATCGTCAGCGCCCAGGCGCATTCCCGGTCATACAGGCTCCAGAGGATGTCCAGCAGCATCACCACCGGGACCACCACGCACATCAGCCGCAGCGCCGCATCCACATAGCCCAGCGTAAACCAGGAGGAAAACGCCAAAAATGCACCGGCACCGCCCACAGACCAACCGATGACCCGTTTTTTCCGGTCCTTATGCCATACGATGCTCAAAATCACGCCGATGGCAAGAACGGCCACACCGGCCCAGAGAATATAGCGCAGATAGCTGTCCCACGCGATGACCTGGGTCAGCGTTCCGTTGATATAATATTTACGGACGACCAGTAAATAAAGCTCTGCCACGCAGCCTGCCAGGAAGAACTTCATGGTGGCATTCATGGGGCCTTCCCGCTTCACCGGCTTGGTGCTGCTGTTGGGATTTTTAGGCATTTATAACGACCTCCAGGGCAATTTCTAGTAAAGATATCCGGCGACGAAACAATCCGCCGCCGACATTCTTCGTTAGTATAGCAGACTTTGTGCTTTTTTGCAAGAGCGATTTCGACGGGGCTGTCAAAATCGCCGGATTTTTGGTTGTGCTGATCTGCGGGACATGATATACTTTCTTATTATGGATTTTTCCGCAGACTGCGGCATTTTGATTTGTTCAAGAGGAGAACCTATGATGAAACGACTCGGTTGCCTGCTGCTGGCACTGGCGCTGGCCGGAAGCTTGAGTGGCTGCGGCAGCAGCGGCCCGGCGGAGGGGCAGACCTTTGCCATGGATACGGTGATGAATTTTTCCGCCTATGGGGAAACGGGGGAGGATGCCATTACGGCTGCCCGGGAGCGGATCTACCAGCTGGAGGCGGAACTCTCCCGCACTCGGGAGGACAGTGAGGTGTCCCGGCTGAATCAGGCCGGCGGCGAGATGACGGTGGTGGGAGACGACGTTTGGAAGCTCCTTACCAGTGCCAAGACGTACAGCGCCGCCACAGGCGATGCGTTCGACATTACGGTGGCACCGGTGGTCTCTGCCTGGGGATTTACCACCGACACCTATCAGGTGCCCTCTCAAGCGGAGCTGGACACGCTGCTGCGGTTGGTGGATGACAGCCGCATCCAGTTGGAGCAGCGTTCGGACGGCTGTTATGCGGCTCTGGGCCAGGGACAGTCCATTGACCTGGGAGGCATTGCCAAGGGCTATGCCTCCGACTGCGTGGCGGAGATCTTTGCCCAGTACGGTGTGGAGAGTGGTATGATCTCCCTGGGCGGCAACGTATACGTCAGTGGTGCCAAGCCGGATGGCAGCGCATGGCGGGTGGGCGTCCAGGACCCGCAGGACAGCAGCGCTGCCGTGGGCATCCTGGATCTGACGGATGCCTACGCAGTGACTTCCGGCGGATACCAGCGGTATTTTGAGCAGGACGGGAAACGCTATCACCACATCATCGATCCTGCCACCGGCTATCCCGCGGAGAGTGGCCTGCTGCAGGTGACGGTGGTGGCGGGAGCGGATGCGGCCCGGGAGGACGACGGGAATCCGGCGGGAACGGGCACCATGTGCGATGCGTTTTCTACGGCGCTTTTCGTTATGGGTGAGGAAAAGGCCTTGGACTTCTGGCGCAGCGGCGCATATGAGTTTGATTTGATTTTGGTGACCGATGACGGCCGGGTTTTGGTGACTGACGGATTGGCGGACCGGTTCACACCGATGGACGGGAGTGAGTACAGCTATGAGACGGTCTCCTAAACTGCGGCCCAACCTTTGGGACGGTGTGGTGGTCCTGGCGGTGGCAGCGCTGGCTGTGGCGTGTGCAGTGGGGATCTGGCAGGGCGGCGGAAGCCAGGAGGCGCTGACAGCAGTGATCTCCGTGGATGGCACCGAAGTGGAGCGGATCCCGCTGGACCAGGCCGGGGAGACCCGACGGACGGTGGAAGGCGGCGGCTACACCCTGGAGATCTGCCTGACGGACACGGAAGTGTGGGTGGAGCACTCGGACTGTCCCACCCAGGACTGCGTGCATACCGGCCGTATCTCCCGCAGCGGGCAGAGCATCGTGTGCCTGCCGGCCCGAGTGGTGGTTGAGCTGGAGGGCGGTTCCACAGCGGATGACGGCCTGGACGCCGTGATCGGATAGGAGGCAGGCATGAAACTGACCACAAAGCAGCTGACGCTGTGCGCGGTGCTCACCGCGCTGGCACTGGCGCTGAGCTATCTGGAAAACCTGTTTCCGCTGTCTCTGGCCATCCCCATCCCCGGCATCAAGCTGGGACTTGCCAACATCGTGACGGTCTTTGCCCTCTATGCCCTGGGGCCGGCCCAGGCCTTTTTGATTCTGCTGGCCAGGTGTTTTCTGGGGGCAGTGTTCGCCGGCAACATGAACGCCCTGATCTTTTCCCTGCTGGGAGGCGTCACTGCGATGGTAGTGATGATCGTCCTGAGCGGATCGCGGTGCCTTTCCGTCTATGGGGTCTCCGTGGGCGGTGCGGCAGCTCACAACTGCGGGCAGGTGGCGGCGGCGGTGCTGACGCTGGGCAATACGGCGCCCCTTTATTATCTGCCTGTTTTGCTGGGGGTATCCCTCTTGACCGGGGCGCTGACCGGGCTGGTGAGCGCGTGCTTGTTCCGGGCGCTGGCACACACGAATCTCAACACGGGTTTGGATCAGGGAGGAACACATGGCGCGTAAGGACGAGAGTAAAAAGGATCAGATCATTCTCCAGCAGATGGAGGTGATCCGTTCCATGACGGAGCACAACCTGCGCCGGATGGGGACGGATTTCTGGGGGACGCCTGCGCCGGCACGGTCGCCGGAAACGGCCGGTACGTCCCGGGAAGAGACGCCGACGGCTCCTGAGAAGCAAAGAGAACCGGAAAAAACAACGGCACCGGAGGCGAAGACGCCGCCGGAAAAGCTGGAGGACCTGCTGGCGGAACTGGACAGCTACATCGGTCTGGAGGCCGTCAAACAGGAGGTCCGCAGCCTCACGAATTTGGTGAAAGTCCACCAGCTGCGGCGTCAGCAGGAACTTCCCGTCCCGGCGCTGAGCCTGCACCTGGTGTTCTCCGGAAATCCCGGCACCGGCAAGACCACCATTGCCCGGCTATTGGCCCGGATCTACCATAGCTTGGGGCTTCTCTCCCAGGGACAGCTGGTGGAGGTGGACCGCAGCGGTCTGGTGGCGGGGTATGTGGGCCAGACGGCCATCAAGACCGGTAAAGTCCTGGAAAAGGCCCTGGGCGGCGTGCTGTTCATCGATGAGGCCTATGCCTTGAACGGCGGCGGTGACAACGACTTCGGCCAAGAGGCCATCGACACCATCCTCAAAGCCATGGAGGACCACCGGGACGATCTGGTGGTGATCGCGGCGGGATACGACGGACTGATGGAGCAGTTCATCCATTCCAATCCCGGTTTGGAGTCCCGGTTCAACCGCTTTTTGCATTTTGACAATTACAGCCTGGAGGAGCTGCTGGACATTTTCCGTATGCAGTGCAAGAAGGGCTGCTATCAGCTGGAGCCGGCGGCGGAGGAACAGGTGCGGTCCTATATTCAGGCGGAAAACACCGATCCGGTGACCTTCGGCAACGCCAGAGGGGTGCGCAACCTCTTTGAGCGGGTCCTGGTGTGCCAGGCCAACCGGCTGGCGGCGCTGGAACAGGTCTCCCGGGAGGAACTGATGACCATTACGGCGGAGGACGTCTCTGCAGCCCGGGGAGGGGCGTCATAAGAGAATTTGGCAAACTGTTCCGCTGCGGCGGATAAAAAGGCACCCCCTGCGTCAGGAGAAACATCCTGACGCAGGGGGTGCCTGCCATCCGGGGATGACGATTCAATGGGGCGGACTGCCTTAAAAACGGGGGGATTTTCCGGAAGGGTAACAGTCCGCGTAAACGTGCTCAAATTTTTTCTGATTCTTTTGATTATTGGGAGTCATTTCCTTGATTCGGGGGACGAATGCCAAAATCAGGCCAAACAGATACCCCAGCGTCGGTGCGTCAGTGGTAAAGCGGATCACCAGCACGGTGACCAATACCATCATAACTGCCGCCAGCACCACCAGATGTGTGATCCGACGGTAGGCACGCTTGAGGTCGAAGCCGGGGGTTTCCGTTTTTCGGCGCTTGGCCAGTGGAATGGATGAGCACAATGCCACCAAGGCCGGAACGCCGACAGCGGTCATCAGCAAAAAGCCGCCGACAGCAGCGCCGAAAAAGTAGGGACTGGACATAGAGTTCCTCCTTTGGGGGTCTGGGATGATCAAAGATCGTCTAGTTAGTATACACGCTTTTACCTGTTTTGGCAAGGCAGAGCCTTTCAGAAGGAATTTCCTGGAAAACGCATCTGCGGCACCAGAAACGTTTCCCGGGACGGTGGGAGAGATACCGTCAGTCCAGCGGCACCGTTCGGCCGTCCAGACGGCCATTTTCAATGGTCACCACACCGTAGAAGGGACGGGCATAGTCCCCGATGCTGCCGGGGTTCAAAAACAGGGTCCGGCCCCGCATGTCCACCAGCGGGCGATGGGTGTGACCGAAGAGGAACAGATCCAGCGCCTGCTCTTCCGCCGCGTAGCCGGCGTTGAGCAGGGACTGCTTGACACCGTAGGTATGACCGTGGCAGAGGAGGATCCGTTTCTCCCGCAGGATCAGCAACTTCTCCGCCGGCTCCCCGGGACGGCAATCACAGTTGCCCGGCACCTGCTCCAGCGGGATGTCCGGGAACTGTTCATGGAGCCGCTCTCCATCCCGCCAGCAGTCTCCCAGATGGAAGATCAGGTTGGGGTTCGTGCGTTCCACTGCCAGTTCCATATTGGTGAGATTCCCGTGGGAATCTGAAAGGACCAGAATCTTCATCGCAGTACCTCCGCCGTATTGAGATGCCTTTATCCTACTGCATTTGGACAGCTTTGACAACCGTGGAAAAAAAGCTTGACAAGACTGGACTTGTATGGTATTCTTTGTCCATGGTTAGTTAAAACTAACCTTTGAGGCACGGGACAGCGCCTTATTTTTTAAAATGAAAGTTAGTGAAAACTAACTTAAAAGGACGGGAGGACAAGACATGGAGCGGACCTTTGAAGCCACGCTGGTGGAGCAATGCGCACCCACCCTGGAAGGGATCAAACCCGCCAGTCTCTTTCGCTGGCAGGGAGGCTGTGCCCAGGCACTGGTGTCCCGCTGGGCTGGAGAACTGGCGCCCTTCGGCATCGCGGTCCGCATTCTGAAGGTCTGTCCCCGGACGGGCGCGTGTCTGATCTATCTGTACCGCAGGGCATGGCTGCACCGCATTTTGCGGCAGCCTGCCAATCAGGCCTTTTTGCGGCGGATGGGATACACTTCACAGGCGGATGGTGAGATGCTGCTGGAACAGCTCTCGGACCGCCTCTGTCTGGAGCAGGAATTTCCCCATGAGATCGGCGTATTTCTGGGGTATCCTCTGGAGGATGTGGTAGGCTTTATCCGCAACGGCGGCAGGAACTATACCTGCAGCGGATGCTGGAAGGCCTACGGCGACCCCACAGCCGCCCAACGGCGGTTTGAAGAGTACCGCCAGAGTACTGTGCGGTGCAAAGAACGCTTTCTGCGGGGCGTGGAGATCCCGGAACTGATCTCCGCCTGAGCAAAAGCGCAGCAACTTTCGATACCTCTCTTATCTCCTTTTTTCCCCTCATGATGACCTCCGTGCGGATGCCATACCGCACGGAGGTCGACTCCTTTTTGCGCAAAAACCCAGCGTCTCAAAAAATCCTCTTTCCTTTTGCGCAAATTCGTGGTATAGTTTTTTGCCAGAGACAGCAATAAAAGTATTACCTATTTTGGGATGGAGGTCGCCATGAAGTTTCTTTCTGACATTGAAATCGCACAGGCTTGTGAGATGAAGCCCATTACAGAAATTGCCGCATCCGCCGGAATTGATGAGGCATATCTGGAACTGTACGGAAGATATAAGGCCAAGGTGGATTACCGTCTGCTCAAAGAGAGCAGCCGCCCCGACGGCAAGCTGATCCTGGTGACCGCCATCAATCCCACTCCCGCCGGAGAGGGAAAGACCACGGTGACCGTGGGCCTTGCAGACGCGCTGCGCCGCATCGGCAAGAACGCCATGGTGGCCCTGCGGGAGCCCTCCATGGGACCTGTGTTCGGCATCAAGGGCGGCGCCGCCGGCGGCGGATATGCCCAGGTGGTGCCTATGGAGGACATCAATCTCCACTTCACCGGCGACTTCCACGCCATCGGAGCGGCCAACAACCTGCTGGCGGCCATGCTGGATAACCACATTCAGCAGGGCAACGCCCTGGGCATCGATCCCCGGCGCATCACCTGGAAGCGGGCGGTGGATATGAACGACCGCCAGCTGCGCAACATCGTGGACGGACTGGGCGGCAAGGCCAATGGCTGTCCCCGGGAGGACGGGTTCGACATCACTGTGGCCAGCGAGGTCATGGCGGTGCTGTGCCTGTCCAGCAGCATTCTGGATATGAAAGAGCGGCTGGCCCGGATGGTGGTGGGCTACACCTATGACGGCCGTCCCGTTACCGCCCGGGATTTGAAGGCGGAGGGTGCCATGGCCGCCCTGCTCAAGGACGCCCTGAAGCCCAACCTGGTCCAGACCCTGGAGGGTACGCCCACCTTCATCCACGGCGGGCCGTTTGCCAACATCGCCCACGGCTGCAACTCCATCATGGCCACCCGAATGGCCCTCAAGCTCAGTGACTATACCGTCACCGAGGCGGGCTTCGGCGCGGACCTGGGCGCGGAGAAGTTTTTGGACATCAAGTGCCGCATGGCCGGCCTGACGCCTTCTGCCGTTGTAGTGGTGGCTACAGTCCGGGCCCTGAAAAACCATGGCGGCGTCCCCAAGGACCAGCTGAACACAGAGAATCTGGAGGCGCTGGAAAAGGGCCTGCCCAACCTGCTGCAGCACGTGGAAAACATCACGAAAGTCTTTGGCCTGCCCTGCGTGGTGGCCCTCAACGCTTTTGCCACGGATACGGAGGCGGAGCTGAAACTGGTGGAGGAGCGCTGCCGTGCGCTGGGTGTCCGGGTGGCACTGTGCCAGGTCTGGGCCAAGGGCGGCGAAGGCGGCGTAGAGCTGGCGGAGGAAGTGGTCCGCTTGTGCCAGCAGCCCGGCAACTTCCAGTTCAGCTACGATGAGAAGGCCTCCATCGAGGAAAAACTCAACACCATTGCCCGCAGGATCTATCATGCCGACGGCGTGGATCTGACTCCTGCCGCCCGCAAGCAGATGCAGGAGCTGACCGCCCTGGGCTTCGGAGAGCTGCCCATCTGTATGGCCAAGACCCAGTACTCCTTCTCGGATGACGCGGCCCGGCTGGGAGCGCCCCGGGACTTCCGGATCACCGTCCGAAATTTGAAGGTCTCCGCCGGCGCAGGCTTCCTGGTGGCGCTGACCGGCAACATCATGACCATGCCGGGCCTGCCTAAGGTGCCAGCGGCGGAGAAGATCGACGTGGACGAAAACGGCCGGATCACCGGACTGTTCTGATCGCCGGGGTATTTGTCCCGCAGCGAAAGACCGATACGCCAGAGCGTTCAGGCGGCCCCGCCTTTGGACGGGGCCGCTCTTTTCTGCCTGGGGTGTGGAAAACCTGAGACCTGCAAGGAGAACATTACATGAAAACTTGTTTATGGGAGCGGTTTGACCGGATCGTCGTCTTTGATACAGAGACCACCGGCATTGACTTTGCCAGGGACGAGATCATCGAGCTGGGCGCTGTCAGCCTGGAGGCCGGAGAGGAGCGGGAGAGCATGGACTGCCTGATCCGCCTCTCTCCGGGACGGACCCTGCCGCCCTTCATTACGGACCTCACCGGCATTACGCCGGAACAGCTGGAAGCGGAGGGGGTGGAAAAGCAGACGGCAGCGGAGCAGTTCTGCGGGCTGCTGGAAGGCTGCGAGGCTCCGCTTCTGGTAGCTTACAATGCTCAGTTTGATTTGAACTTCCTCTATCATTTCCTGCGGCCCTTTGACTTAGTAGGGGTGCTGCGGCGGCCCCGTTTTCTGGATGCGCTGACGGTGTATCGGGACCGGCGGGACTATCCCCACAAGCTTTGCAACGCCATCGAGGCCTATGGATTACAGAATGCGGTGAACAGCCACCGGGCGGTGGACGACGCCCGGGCTGCCGCGGGGCTGCTGGACGCCATGGCGGCGGAGCGGGATGATCTGGCAGACTATGTGGATCTCTTCGGGACCCATCCCAAATACGGACTCTCCGGCCGGCCCATCGCCTCTGTGACTTACCGTTCCCAACCGTATCAGCGGGGAGAGCCGCTGTATGCACGGGTGTAAATAAATTGTGAA
Source organism: uncultured Oscillospiraceae bacterium (assembly GCA_944387015.1). Lineage (GTDB taxonomy): Bacteria > Bacillota > Clostridia > Oscillospirales > Oscillospiraceae > Oscillibacter. The sequence continues at coordinate 24,046 of CALXDH010000016.1, read as the reverse complement.
GAGACAGCGTTCCCTCTTGCAATATGACAACCTGTCATGTATCATACATGACAGGTTGTCATATTATTTTTTAGCTGTCCCTGCAAGACTGGAAGAAACTTGTTTTGGAATTGAAGAAACACGGGGCGGCAATTCGTAGATAGAAAGGAAGGGTGCTATGCCAAGCAGTACATTTTTGAATCTGCCGGCGCAAAAGCAGGAAAAACTGCTGGAGGCGGCCACCCGGGAATTTTCCCAGCGGCCCTACACCGAGGCGTCCATCAACCAGATCATCAAAGACGCGGGGATCCCCCGGGGAAGCTTTTACATGTACTTCACCGACAAGGAAGAGCTGTTCCGGTATGTCCTCAGCGGATACGTGGATCAGATGGTGATGGTGCTGGAAGAAGCGCTGCTGCGGGAGCACGGCGATATTTTTGCGGCGCTGCTGCGGATGTACGACTATACCTGTGCCAAACGGGAAGAGCAGGGACTGGGCGGTATGGGCGCTATGACGGCCATCCTCAGCTGTAACAGCGGGATCCACAAGAACACGATCCTCGCCATGGTGGATACCGGACAGGTGCTGCGGCGATTGAAGGAGCAGGTGAATCCAGATGTGCTGGATCCGCGCCGGGAGGGAGATCTGGGCGACATGCTGGGGATCCTGCTGACGGTAACGGCGCCGCTGCTGTATGCCGGCATACAGGCCGGAGGCGCTCCCGATACCCGGGAGCGCCTGCAGAACATGCTGGAGATCCTGCGCCGGGGAATGGGCCTGGACAAAGGGCAATCCTCTGAGGCACGGGACTGAGCGAAGGAAAAAGGAGAGAGTACGATGGAAGAATTGATGCATGCAGAGCAGTCCGTCCAGGCACCGGTGCCTGCGGCGGAGGAGAAAAAGAAAAGGAAGCTGTTCCGGGGCGGAAAGAAGCGGCGCTGGGTGAAGGTGCTGGTGATCTTGGTGGTAGTCGCGGCGCTGGTGTGGACATTCGTCCTGCGGGGCATGGGCTCGCCTGCCGGCGCAGGGGTGTTGTATCAGGCGGTGAATGCAGAGGTCCGGGATCTGACCACTTCTGTCAGCGGCACCGCCACGCTGGAGCCTGCCGACTCCTACCAGGTGACCACGCTGGTCACCGGCGAGATCCTTTCTGCTCCCTTTGAGGAGGATGACCTGGTGGAGAAGGATGCCCTGCTCTACACCCTGGACAGCGGCGACGCCCAGGAGTCCGTCAGCCGGGCGGGGATCTCCGTGGAACAGGCCAAGCTGCAGTATCAGCAGGCCCAGGAGGCGCTGAAGCCCTCTGCCACCATTTCCGGCACCATCAGTGCGGTCTATGTGCAAAACGGTGACAGCGTCAGCGCCGGGACGGAACTTTGCAAGATCGTGGCCAGCACCGATCTGACCATTGACTTCCTCTTCCCCTTTACCGCTACCAGCGCGTTTTATGTGGGGCAGCCGGCCACCATCTTCATCGGAAACTTCGACGGCTCTGTCCAGGGGTCCGTGGTGTCCGTGTCCGACTCCACAACCATCACCAGCAACGGCCTGCAGGCCTGTTCTGTTCGGGTGAAGCTGGAAAACCCCGGCATCGTCTCCGATTCCTTCACTGCCTCCGCGGTGATCGGCAGCTACTCCAGCTACGGAAACGCCAGCGTCACCATGCCTGCGTCTTCCGTGGTGTACGCCATGGGGGCTGGTACCGTCAATGGGTTTACCAAGCTCTCCGGCAGCACGGTCACCAAGGGAGAGACTCTCTGCAATCTGGACTCCGAAAGCCTGCGGGACAGCCTGGAAAGTGCCCGGCTGAATCTGGAGTCCGCCCAGCTCTCCGCCAGCAGCGCCGCGGAGAATCTGGACAGCTACACCATCAAGTCCCCCATTTCCGGCACCGTCATCGAAAAGACCTTCAAGGCGGGCGATAAGGTAGACGGCGTGTCCTCCGGTACGCTGGCGGTGATCTATGACCTGAGTCATCTGAAGATGGAGATGAATGTCAGCGAGCTGGACATCGCCAAGGTAAAAGTGGGACAGAGCGTGGAGATCACCTGCAGTGCCGTGCCCGGCAAGACCTTCACCGGCGTGGTGGACCGGGTGAGCATCAACGGAACCACGACGGACGGTTTTACCAACTATCCGGTCACCATCGTGCTGCAGGACTACGGCGATCTGAAACCCGGCATGAATGTGTCCGCCAGCATCATCGGTGAGACGGTGGAAGACGCCGTCAGTGTACCGGTGGGCGCGGTGAGCCGGGGCAATACGGTGCAGGTGGCCCTGCCCGGCGCTCTGGCGGAGGATGGCGTGACCGTTGCCGATCCCTCCAAGGTGGAAGAGCGGGCTGTGACCCTGGGGATCAACGATGAAAACTACATTGAGATCACCTCCGGCCTGGAGGCGGGTGAAACGGTGCTCATGGAGAGCCAGACCGGTGTGATGGGAGGCTGATGGCCTTGGGGCATCTGATTGAACTGAAGGACGTTTACAAGATCTACCCCATGGGTGACGAGGAGGTCCATGCCCTGGACGGCGTGAGCCTCACCATCGACCAGGGAGAGTTCGTGGCCATCGTGGGCCAGTCCGGCTCCGGTAAGTCCACGGCCATGAACATCATCGGCTGCCTGGACGTCCCCACCTCCGGCACCTATCACCTGGGGGGCATCGATGTGTCCACCATGGGAGACGATCAGCAGGCGGAAATCCGCAACCGGATGCTGGGATTCATTTTCCAGCAGTACAACCTGATCCCCAAGCTCACTGTCCAGGAAAATGTGGAGCTGCCGCTGCTCTATGCGGGGATCGGCAGTGAAGAGCGGCATGCCCGGGCTGTGGAGTCATTGGAGAGGGTGGGCCTTGCCGACAAACGGCGCCATCTGCCCAGCCAGCTCTCCGGCGGTCAGCAGCAGCGGGTCTCTATCGCCCGGGCGCTGGCAGGGAACCCCTCGGTTATCCTGGCCGACGAGCCCACCGGAGCCCTGGACTCCCGGACCGGACGGGAGGTGCTGGGATTCCTCCAGAAGCTCAACCGGGAGGGGGATACAGTGGTCCTCATCACCCATGACAATTCCATCGCTGTCAAGGCCCGGCGTATCGTCCGGCTTCAGGACGGCCGGATCATTTACGACGGAGACGCCGGCGATCCCCGGGCCGTGGTCCAGCCGGAGGCATGCGGAGAGGAGGCGGGGGCATGAATATCACCCAGTATTTCAAGCTGGCGGTCAAGTCCCTGCGGACCAGTAAAATGCGGGCCTTTCTTACCATGCTGGGCATCATCATCGGTGTGGGAGCGGTGATCATCATCATCTCTCTGGGCAACGGACTGCAGAAGATGGTGGACCAGCAGGTGGAGAGCATGGGCGTCAATCTGATCCAGACCTATGTCTATGGTCGGGGCGACGGTACGACCATGCTGCTGGACCCGGAGCGGATGTATGAGCTGGTGGATGACCATCCGGAGGTGCTCTCCGGCGTTTCCCCCTATGTGGCCACCAATGCCCGGATCCGCCACGGCGCTACCGAGTATGAGCGGACCACCATTTATGGCGTCAGTGAAGTCATGTACAAGCAGGATACCCAAGCCACGCTGGACGGTGAGACATTGGCCCAGGGGCGGTTTCTCCAGTACATCGACGTGGAGCGCAGCCAGAACGTGTGTGTTCTGGGAGCCTACCTTGCGCAGGATGCCTTCGGCGGCGACGCCCTGGGGCAGACCATCAGCATCGGGGGCGTGCCCTATACGGTGGTAGGGGTGCTCCGGCAAAGCGGCGACACGCTGCAGGAGGGCGGACGGGATGACCAGATCTACATCTCCTACAACAACGCCCTCAAACTCATGGGCAGCCGTGCCGTAAACCTCTACATGTTCATGGCTACCAGCCGGGATACGGCGGCTGCCGCCAAGACCGTCATTGACGACTGCCTCTATGACTATTACCAGGATGAAAATGCTTACTATACCATGACCATGGCTGAGCAGGTGCAGATGATCAATGCCATGATGGGCGTTGCCATGCTGGTACTGGTTGCCATCGCGGCCATCTCGCTGCTGGTGGGAGGCATCGGGATCATGAACATTATGCTGGTATCCGTCACGGAGCGGACCCGGGAGATCGGGATCCGAAAATCCCTGGGAGCCAAGCGGCGGGACATCCGCTGGCAGTTTATCATCGAGGCGGGCACCACCTCTGCCATCGGCGGTGTGGTGGGCATCCTCTTCGGGTGCCTGGTGGCCACAGTGGTGGGAAGCCTTATCGGCGGCGTGCTGGTGTCCCAGATGGGTGTGGGCAGCAATGTGACATTCAGCGCAACGCCCACCACCGGCGCCGTGCTGGTGAGCTTTGGCGTCAGCGTGGGCATCGGGATCCTCTTCGGCTACCTGCCGGCCAACAAGGCGGCAAAGCTCAATCCCATCGACGCGCTTCGTTATGACTGAATAAAGGGGGGCCGGTATCTGCCGGCCCCCTGGACGCTTTTCCAGGCGGGGAAGCCCAGAGTGCATAAGAAAGCGCCCCGCTACAAAAATTTCGTTCATCGCAAACTTTTTGCGCTGCTGCCTCGTCTATCAGGCAGAACGGACAAAAGTGCGGAAAGGACATGAAACGTGAAAGAGGAAAAACTGACGGCTTTCATTGTGGAAAACCAAGTCCGGTTTTACCGTCTGGCATACAGTTATCTGAAAAACAGGGAAGAGGCCCTGGACGCGGTACAGACCGCTGTCTGCAGGGCACTGGAAAAGCAGGATGGCTTGCAGGATGCAGACGCCCTTCGGACATGGTTTTACCGTATCTTGGTAAACGTGTGCATGGACCAGCTGCGCTGCCGAAAACGGGTAACACTGGTACCCCCGGAGGCTCTGGACACGGGGAGTTATGAGGATCCCCTTCCCTCAGACGGCACCCTGGCACAGCGGGTGGACGCCCTGCCGGCGGAGGTGGGGACCATCGTGAAGCTGCGTTTCTATGAGGAACTGTCTTTGAAGGAGATCAGTGCCGTTACCGGCGTGCCGCTGAGCACGGTAAAGACGAGGCTGTACACGGGGTTGAAAAAACTGCGGGTAACACTGGAAAGCGAGGAAAGATGATGAACGAATTTGAAAAGGCCAAAGAGGCGTATGAGCAGATCCCCATTCCGGAAGAATTGGAAGAACGGGTCCAGGCCGGTATCCGGCAGGGCAGAGAGGCGCGGCGCAGCGCAAAGCGGCAGCGGAGCTGGAAACGATCCGTCGGCGCGGTAGCTGCGTGCTTTGTAGTGATGGTGGGCATGCTGAACGTATCGCCTACGGTGGCGGCGGCCGCTGCGGATGTGCCGGTGCTGGGAGGACTGTTCCAGGTGCTGACGGTGCGTAGCTTCACCGATGAGACAGAGGACCGCACGCTGGAGGTGAAGCAGCCCGGCGTCACCGGCGGAGAGCTGGCGGAGCAGGTGAACGCGGAGATCCAGGAGCGTGTGGACGCCAAGATCGCCGAAGGTGAACAGCTGATCGCGGAGTATAAGGAAGCCTATTTTGCCACCGGCGGTACCGAGGAGGAATGGGCGCAGCACAACAACAAGGTCACTGTCACCTATGAAGTCAAGTCCCAGACCGACGAGACGGTTTCCTTCGTGGTGGAAAGCGCGGTTTCCTTTGCTGCTGCCTACCAGGAGCAGACCTATTATAACCTGGATCTGGAAAATGACCGGGAACTGACGCTGCAGGACGTCCTGGGTGAAGACTGGGTGGAAACCTGCAACGAGAGCATCCGGGCGCAGATGGATGCGGCGGAGGATCCCTCTGTGTACTTTGCCCCTGATGCGGGCGGCTTTACCACGGTGGATGAGAGCACCCAGTTCTACCTCAACGAGGCGGGCAATGTCGTGGTGGTGTTCCCGCCGTATATGGTGGCCAACGGAGCCATGGGGACCGTGGAGTTTGAGATTACCAAATAAGCGCGATCATACCTTCCCGGCACCGCAAAGCGGTGCCGGGATTCTGTTTGCCCGGAAAACGGTGGTGAATCCCTGCTTGCGCAGAGGCGCTTCGTGGTATATGATAGGAGCATCTTAAATATGGAGGGACCATTCATGAAGATCGCCTGCAGTGTCACGGAACTCATCGGCCGGACCCCGCTTTTGGAACTGCGTAACTATGAAAAGGACCATGGCCTGCAGGCCACGCTCCTGGCAAAACTGGAATGCAAAAATCCCGCTGGCAGCGCCAAAGACCGGGTGGCTGCCAACATGATCGCCCGGGCGGAGGCGGAGGGAAAACTCGCTCCCGGCGCCACCATCATTGAACCTACCTCCGGAAACACCGGGATCGGACTTGCCGCCGTGGGTGCTGCCCTGGGATACCATGTGATCCTCACCATGCCGGACACCATGAGCGTGGAGCGGCGCAGCCTCATTGCCGCCTACGGGGCGGAGATCGTGCTCACTCCCGGCAGCGAAGGTATGGCAGGCGCCGTGGCCAAGGCTGAGGCGCTGCATCGGGAGACCCCCGGCAGCATCATCGCCGGGCAGTTCGACAACCCCGCCAATCCCGAGGCCCACTACCGCACCACCGGGCCGGAGATTTGGGAGGATACCGAGGGAAAAGTGGACATCTTTGTGGCCGGCGTGGGCACCGGCGGTACCATCAGCGGCGTAGGCCGGTATCTCAAGGAGCAAAACCCCGACGTAAAGATCGTGGCGGTGGAACCCGCATCCTCTCCGCTGCTGACGCAGGGCCATGCCGGCCCTCACGGCCTGCAGGGAATCGGCGCCAATTTCGTGCCGGATAATCTGGACCGGGGAATTCTGGACGAGATCCTGACCGTCACGGATCAGGACGCCTACGAGACGGGGCGTGCCCTGGCCAGACGCGAGGGGATCCTGGTGGGCATCACCTCCGGGGCCGCCGTGTGGGCGGCAGCGGAGCTGGCCCGCCGGCCGGAAAATCAGGGCAAGACCATCGTGGCGCTGCTGCCGGACAGCGGCGAGCGCTACCTCTCTACCCCGATGTTTCAGGCGTAAAAAAACGGCGCCGCTTTTTCCAAAGCAGGTTACAGCCTCTGATCCTTTTCTTCCGCGTACCAGAGATTCCAGGTCTGGCGGTACACCGCGGCGACCGCTTCGCTGTGACAGACCATCCGCACCCGCTCCGGGATGGGATGATCCGCCAAAAACGCCATGATGGTCCGCAGTGCCACTGTGGCGGCCAGCGGCAGCGGATAGCCGTAGATGCCGGTGGAGATGGAGGAGAAGTCCAGTGTGCGGATGTTGTGCTCCGCTGCCAGAGTGAGGCAGGAGCGGTAGCAGGAGGCGAGGATCGCCGGCTCTCCCATGCCGCCGCCCTGCCAGACGGGGCCCGGTGTGTGCAGAATGTAGCGGGAGCGCAGATGATAGCCCCGGGTCAGCTTGGCCTGTCCCGGTTCACAGCCGCCCAGCGTCCGGCACTCCGCCAGCAGCTCCGGCCCCGCAGCGGCGTGGATGGCACCGTCCACACCTCCGCCGCCCAGAAGAGTGGGATTGGCTGCATTGACGATAGCCTCCGCATCGGATTGCGTGATGTCTCCTACAACTATGGAAAAGCGGTCCATTCCATCACTTCCTTTCACCTTCAGTATAACGAGTTTCCATCAGAACGCAAGAGGCGGTATGGCTCATTGCCTACCGCCGGAGTTGCCCCGGAAAGGAGCTTCCTATGGCAAAGATTGTCCCCAGCTACACCGGTACCCTGCGCAGCCACTCGCTGATGCTGCCTGCCTGTATCAGTGAGTGCAGCGGCATCCGCATCTTCGGGCGGCGGATCAAATCCCTGGCCTTTTCCACAGACGTGGCCATCATCAAAAACATCAATGCCGACGCCATCATTGCCGTCTACCCCTTCACTCCTCAGCCGGTCATTGCCCAGGCCATCATTTCTGTCAGTGACGTGCCGGTGTTTGTGGGCGTGGGCGGCGGCATCACCACCGGCGCCCGCTCCGTCCGCCTGGCGGTCCAGGCGGAGCATCAGGGCGCTTATGGCGTGGTGCTCAACGCCCCCACCTCCAACGAGGTGATCCGTGAGATCAAAAACGAGGTGGATATTCCGGTGGTCATCACCGTGGTGTCCGAGCACACCGACATCGCAGGACGGCTGGCCGCCGGCGCGGATTTCCTCAACGTTTCCGGTGCTGCCCGTACCCCGGAGATCGTGGCGGAGATCCGCCGGGATTTCCCCAGCGTGCCCATCATTGCCACCGGCGGCCCCACCGAGGAGAGCATCCTGCGCACCATCCGGGCAGGGGCCAATGCGGTCACCTACACGCCGCCTGTCACAGGCGCACTGTTCTCCCAGATCATGAACCGCTACCGGGAAAGCGGGCAGGAATCGGAGAATCTGGACGGGGAAACGGTGTAACACGCCGGAGAAGCTGTTCCTGCGGGAAGTGCAGCGGGGAACTTTTCAAAAAGGAGGGGCTACCACGCTGCCCGTCTGGAAATATCTTAAAAAGAGCGGTCCGCAAGTTTGCGGACCGCTCCTTTTTCAAACACGGGGAAAAACACGCCGGACATCAGGCGCTGGTGCCGTAAGAGAGAAGCTCTTCCCGGGAATCCCACTGGGTGTCATCAGACTCTGTGACCTCATCAGGATAGCCCAGGGAATTGGTGGTGGTGCGGCTGAACAGGTGCAGGTGGTCGCTGTCCAGCTGGAAGGAGACCGTCTCACCGGGAGCGCAGGGGACCCGATCGCACATGCACACCACTTCCGTGCCGCCGACATCCACATAGATGCCTCGCTTGTTGCCGTAATCCTCCACATAGCGCAGTGTGCCGGTGAGGCCGTTTTCCGCGCGGCCGGCCTGCAGGCGGATGTGCTCCGGGCGGATGCCCAGACAAAGCTCGTGCTCGCCGCTGCGCTCTGCAAGCCAACTCCAGCAGTCCGGCAGCCGGATCTGCTGGCCCTGGACATGCAATACACCGTCCGCCCAGTCGGCGTCCAGAATGTTGGTGGAGGGAGAGCCGATAAACTTGGCGGTGAAGATGTTGGCGGGGCGGTTATAGACCCGGTAGGGCGTATCCACCATCTGCAGGACGCCCTGGTTCATCAATGCCACCCGCTGGCCTACCGTCATGGCCTCCACTTGATCGTGGGTGACATAGACGAAGGTCTGTTGGTAGAGATCGTGGATCTTCACCAGTTCCTTGCGGGCCTGCACCCGCAGCTGGGCGTCCAGGTTGGAAAGAGGCTCATCCAGCAGCAGATACCGGGACTGCTTTACCAGCGCCCGGGCCAGGGCTACCCGCTGGCGCTGGCCGCCGGAGAGCTCCCGGGGCTTGCGCTGGACATAGGGCTCCAGGCCCAGGATCTCCAGGACCGAGTGCAGGCGGGTCTCCAGTTCCGCCCGGTCCAGCTTGTGGACCCGCAGGGCGTAGGTGATGTTCTCCCGCACCGTCATGTGGGGGTAGAGGGCGTAGTTCTGGAACACCATAGCGATGTCCCGCTTGCCGGAGGGCACCTCGTTTACCCGGCGGCCGCCCATCCGCAGTTCACCGCCGGTGATCTCCTCCAGACCGGCGATCATCCGCAGCGTGGTGGACTTGCCGCAGCCGGAGGGGCCCAGCAGGATGAGCCGCTGGCCGGCGGGGATCGTCAGGTTCAGGTCCCGGATGACGGTATTTTTCTGGTAGGTCTTTTCCACATGGTCAAAAACGATCGTATTTTTATCAGACATAGAAGGTGTCCTTTCTCGTTCAGCCCTTGATGCCGGAAGAGGCAAAGGTGCTCATGATATAGCGCTGGAAGATCAGATACAGTACAACGGGGATCAGCATGGAGATCACGGCCATGGCCATGACAGTGGTGAATTCCGTGCCGGCCTCAGAACTGCTGAACAGCTGCATGGCCAGGGAGAGGGTATAGTTTTCCTTGCTGCGCAGGATCAGCGTGGGCCAGACATACTCGTTCCAGGAGTTGATGAAGAAGATGATGCCGGTGGCCACGATGGAGGGGCGGCAGATGGGAAGGATGATGTCCCGCAGCGTCCGCATGCGGCTGATGCCGTCCAGCTCCGCGATCTCGATGAGGGACTTGGGAATGGAGCGCATAGTCTGCCGCAGCAGGAAAATGCCGGTGGCGTCCGCCAGCTGGGGCAGCACGATGCCCAGAACACTGTCGAACAGATTCAGCTTGGAGACCGTGATGTAGTTGGGGATCATGGTGACGGTAAAGGGAATAAAAATGGTGCTGATGAGCAGGAAGTACAGCACGGTCTTTCCCCGGAAGGAGGTAAAGACAAAGGCATACGCCGCAAGGATACTGGTGAGCAGCTTGCAGGCGGTCACCAGAACCGCTACCGTCAGCGTGTTCAGAGTGATCTGCACGATAGGCAGCTGCCGGGCGATGTCCCGGTAGTTATCCAAGGTGAAGCCGCTGGTGAACAGTCCTGCGTCGCCGTAAATGCTCTGCAGGGACTTGAAGGAGTACAGCAGCGCGAACAGGACCGGGACCAGGGCCATTGCCACCAGAAAGGCCAGCGGGATATGCCACAGGCTTGCCCGGCTTACCGAAACCGCGGGTTTAGTTTTCATAATACACACTCTTCTCCACAAACTTGAACTCTAAAAACAGCAAAAATCCAAACAGCAGCATCATCAAAATCGCGTAGGCGGAAGCGGTACCGGTTTTGAAAAAGCCGAAGGCCTGGTCGTAGACAGCGTAGATGAGGTTGGTGCTGGCGTTGTCAGGGCCGCCTTTCGTGACCATGTTGATGGGAGTGAAGATCTGCTGCATACCGGTGACGATGGAGAGGATCAGCACATAAATGCCGGTGGAGCTGCTCATGGGGACAACGATATTCAAAAAGATGCGCCAGGTGGGGATGTTGTCCAGCCGGGCGGCCTCCACCACCTCCAGCGGAACACTGGAGACGCCGGCCATCACCACGATGAAGTTATAGCCGAAAATCTTCCAGCTGGTAATGATGCTCAGCACCACGATCACCAGGCCCTGGGTATTGCTCCAGATGGGGACCGTCAGACCCAGCGCCTTGGCTATGGCAGACACCGGACCGGAGATGGGATTGAGCAGCCACACGAAGATCATGGTGCCTACCACCAGGGAGATGACGCTGGGCAGGAAGATGGAGCTTTTGTAGAAGTTCTTCCCCTTCTGGACCACGAAAGACAAAATGAAGGAGAACACATAGGGAGCCGCAAAGTCAAAGAGCAGCAAAAGCAGGATGTACAGCGCCGTGTTGCCCATGATTTTCCCGAAGTTGGGGTCGGTAAAGACCGAGATATAGTTTTCAAATCCCACAAATTCCTTGGTGGGGCGAGTCATGTTCCAGTCGAAAAAGCTCAGATACAGGGTATAGAGCAGGGGATAAAACATAAAGACCGCAAAGAGTACGGTGGCCGGTGCCAGCAGGAGATAGGGCGTCAGGCGTCCGCTGCGGGTACGGGGGCGCAGACGGCCGCGGGCGTCCAGAGCGGCGGCACCAGCGGAAAACGGATTGCTCAAAAATCAACCTCTCCTTTTTTCAAGAGGGCTCTGCAAGAATTGCAGAGCCCTCCGTTTCTTACATGCGGGGCTTAGTCTTCGATGAAGCCCTGCACCTTGACCTGGCATTCATCCATGGCGGTGGAAACATCCTTGGTGCCGCCCAGGATCTGATCGCGCATGTCGATCAGTGCCTGCTGAGCCTCCAACGCGGAGCCGGGCCACGCAGTCCACTGCACAGCGTCGGCGCGCTGATCCATGGCCGCCTGCATGAGGGGGTTCTGCTCCAGGTAGTCCTTGAGAATCTGAGAGTTCTCGGCGCCCTTGGTGGAGGGAACGTAACCGGTGCCGGCCACCCACTTGGCGGCGTTGTCGTCGCTGCACAGGAACTTGATGAACTCCCAGGCGGCCTTCTGTTCTTCTTCCTCCTGGGCGGTGATGGCCAGATAGCAGCCGCCGGCAGGAACAGCGCGGTCTTCACCGTCAAAGGCGGGGAAGGTGGTGGAGCGGACGTCAAAGTTGGCGGAGTTGATGATGTTGGTAGCCTTGGCGATGGAGCAGATGCACATGGCGACCTCACCGTCGTTGAAGGCCTTCAGGCCGTCGTCCAGATTTGTCAGATGCACGGCGGACTCATCGGTGAGCACCATGTCGGCATAGGACTGCATGGCCGCCTTGCCCTTTTCGGAGTTGAAGGTAGCGGTGGCGGTGTCGCCGTCCCGGGTCAGCATGGAAGCGCCGCCGGATTCCAGCACCGCCTGCAGGACCCAGGTGTCACCCTCCTGCAGATAGGCACCGTACTTGCCGGTTTTCTCCTTGACGGTCTTGGCGAAGGAGACGAACTCATCCCAGTTCTGGGGGCCGTCCTCGGAAAGACCGGCCTCCCGCAGCAGATCCGCGTTGTAGAACAGCACAGGGTTGGAGACGGAATAGGGGACGCCGGCCAGGGTGCCCTCGCTGTTTCGGGCCAGATTCAGGATGCTCTCGTCAAAGGTGTCGGTGAGGAAGGTCTCGTCCTCAGGGAAGTAATTGGAAATGACCTCCTCCGGGCTGATGTAGGAGAAGTTGGCGGGGAAGTACTCAATGTTGGACCAGGAGACCTGGACGATGGAAGGCGCATTGCCGGCGGCGGTATCGGCCTGAAGGTTTTTCAGAAGCTCGTCATAGCTGCTGTTGAAGCGGCCTTCTACCTCGATTTTATCCTGGCTGGCGTTGAATTCATCGATGAACTCCTGAACCGTGGCACCGCCCTGGTTTTCGCTGTTGATGTGCCAGTACTGGATCTTGACCTTGCCGTCATCGCCGCTGTCGGCAGAGGCGGTGCTGCCGCAGCCGGTGAGTGCCGTGAGCATCAGTGCGGCGGAAAGTGCGGCCGCGATTGCACGTTTTTTGTAAGACATGGGTTTGTTTCCTCCTGAAAATCAATGTAGATGGATTGCTTACAGATCTGTGCAGCCCTTAAAACGGGATCCGGCAGATCTGGGGGTGAAAGGGAAAGACCTGATGGGGATGCGTGATCACATGGTGCCCGTCTACCCAGCAGGTATTGTAGCCCCGGGTCTCTGTGTAAATGACCTCTGTGGAGCTGACGGTTTCCACGCCGAAAGCAAAGGATTCCGCAGTGATCTGCTGTATGCCCAGCACGGTGCGGGTCTCGGCATAGTGGGCGTGACCGCAGAGGTAGGCAAAGACATCGCTGTTTTTCAAAACTTCCTCCAGCGCGGCGGGGTAATCTGTGTGGAACCAGGCCTGCTGGCTTTCCAGCGGGTGGTGGCCCAGCAGGATCGTCCCCTGGGGAGCGGGGGTTTTCAGCTCCTGTGCCAGCCAGGCTACCTGCTCATCGGTGATGCTGCCGCAGCCGTTGCGCTCCGTGGCGGTGTCCAGGACCAAAAAGCGGTAGCCGCCGATCTCATATTTGCAGTTGTAGCGGCCGGTGCGGTCTTCGCCCAGATAACCGCGGTAGAAGCAGGACTTGAAGTCGTGATTTCCCAGCACGGGGATCACCGGGATTCCGCAGCGTTCCCGTTCAATGAGCTGGCGCAGATATTGATAGTCTTCCACCGTTCCTTCGTGTACCAGATCGCCGGTCAGGACGATCAGGTCGGGCTTGGCTGCCACGGCCTCCCGCAGACCGGTGAGAAAGTACTCTACCGGGGGAACGGGCTGGCGCAGAGGCTCCCGATCCAGCATGGAACCGTAATAGTCCCGCAGAACGTGGAGATCTGAAAGATGTGCGATACGAAGTGCTGCCATGGGGCTCCTTTCCGAACATTGGGGTTCTCGACGATTGAATTTTTCTCGTTTCAGTGAACAGCGCACAGTATACCGGGCGGCTGTTAAGTGCGACACCGAATCTTTGTAAAAAGTAGACAGAAGATAACGGACCCGCTCATTTCCGTGTATTTCCACAAACTTTGCAGTATGGGAATATCTCTGGTGAGGTGGGACGCACAGAAATCCGCGGCCCAGAAGGACAACCGGACTGGTAATGTGGCTGCGACCGTGCAGCGGTACGGCGGAGGAATGTAAAGAGAGACTGTCCAAAGTGAAAAGAAAATCAAGCATTGACGGGGAAAACAGAAAATGGATACAAAAAAGCGGGCCGGCAAAAGCCGGCCCGCTGCGTGAAAATCCAGATTCAATTTTATAAAAGGGATAAAAGCTCCTCCATCTGGTCGATGGTGGCATCCGTATCCTCCAGTGCCTGCGTATTTTTTCCGCCGTTCAAAAAGCCGACGCTGTACATTCCTGCCCGGCGCAGAGCCTGACAGCCGGGAGTGCTGTCCTCGATGCCCAGTGCCCGGTGGGCGGGAACGCCGGCGAGCCTCTGGGCGGTCAGGTAACTCTCCGGATCTGGCTTGAGCCGCTGCACCTGATTCTGAGTGACAAAGAAATCCAGATAGGAGGTCAGTCCCAGCAGGTCGGTGACCTCCCGGACAAACCACTCGTCAGAAGAGGAGACCACGGCAATGGAGTAGCCGTCCTCCTTCAGCGTGCGCAGGGTGGCGGTCAGGCCCGGAGCTTCCGGGATCCCGGCCTCCTTTATGACCTCCAGCGCCAGGCGGAAATGCTCCTCCGCCAGTTGTTCCACATCCAGATCACGGCCCGTACATCTGCACAGTTCCTGCCAGCGCATCCGGACTGAATAGCCTGTCATAGGACCAAGCTGGGTGTGGTCGATACCAAGGCACTGGCCCATCCGGCGGTTTGCTTCCCTGTGGGCCCACTCGTCATCCAGCATGGTGCCGTCCAAATCAAAGGTGATCAGATCGAATCTGCGTGTCATCTGCATGGCTTTCTCCCATCTGTCAGAAAATTAGGATTGGTGATTTCCCTATTATAGGACTGCTGGGTAAATCCCGTCAACGGATTTTCTGCATGCTTTTGGTTTGGTTTTGGTAAAACCGGAAAAGGAATGGTGTGTTCTCCTATCGTGCTGGTTTCAAATGAACGGCTGGACCTGCGGAGGGAAACACCATCTCAAAAAACGGTTTTATAGTATTCCTCTTGCAGTTTTGTGGGAAACATGTAATAATACTCCAATAGACGTTAACATTTTGTAAAAATATGGAGATGTACTATGATCCCACAAAAGATTGCACTGTTGACCGACTCCTGCGCGGACCTTTCTCCGCAGTTGACGGCGGAGAATCACATCTATGTGCTGCCGCTGCGGATCCTCTGTGAGGACGGCGAGTACCTGGACGGTGTGAATATTTGCGGCAAGGACATTTATCAGCGCCTTCACCGGGGAGAGCTGCCGCAGACCTCCCTGCCGTCTACGGAGAGTCTGGCAGAGATCCTGAAGAAGATCCGGGAGGACGGATATGACGGCGTGATCGCCGTGATGCTCTCCAGCGGCTTGTCCGGGACCTATAATCTGGTGCGCTTGGCGGAGGAATACGCGGATATGCCGCTTTGTGCCTTTGACTCCAAGAGCGGTTCGCTGGGACAGGGTCTGACGCTTTTGCAGCTTGCCCAGGATATTCGTGACGGCATGGGCTGGACGGAGCTGACCGAGAAGCGGGTACCGCAGCTGATTGCAGGGTCTTACCCCTTCTTTTCTGTGGATACGCTGGAATATCTGCGCAAGGGCGGACGGATCGGAAAGGTCACCGCAACTGCCGGGATGCTGCTGCAGATCAAGCCGATCCTCACATTTGCGGAGGATGGGCAGCTGACCTCTGTGGCAAAGGTCCGGGGGCGGAATCAGGTGATCGACAAACTGGTGGAGCTGGCGGTAAAGGCGTGCGGCGATCATCGCCGCTACAATCTGGCGGTAGCCAACGGCGGCGCGCCGGAGGGGATGGCGCTGGTCCGGGAAAAGCTGACGGCGGCATTGCCCAACTATGATCACATTTGGGAGGGAGAGATCGACGGGACCCTCAGCGTGTATATCGGCGACGGAGTGCTTGGCGCTGCAGTACAGGTGCTGCCGGACGAGGAAGAAAGATAGAAAAACGGCTGTGCCTGATGGCACAGCCGTTTTTTTTCACAGAAATAAGACCGGGATAATGGCTGGGAACGGAAAATGACAACCCGGCCGGAAATACTCAGGCGTTTGCCAGGTAAGCGGCACAGCAGGACTGGGCTTTTTCCGCTACGGCTGTTTCGTCGATGGTGGTGAGATGACCGTCCTCCACCACCACTTTTCCGTGGACTACCGTCAGGTCCACAGGCCCCCGCAGTCCCACGGTGGCCAGTACATCCGCAGGGCTCTCCGAGCAGCCCACAAGTTCCAGCCGCCGGGCATCCACCATAAACAGATCTGCGCATTTGCCCTCAGCGAGGCAGCCGATGTCCTCCCGGCCCAGCAGCCGGGCGCTGCCCCGGGTAGCGAGCTTGAGCAGTTCGTAGCCCGTAGGAGCCTGCTCGCTGGAGATGAGCCGATGCAGCAGGTACCCCACCCGCAGCTCTTCCAGCAAGGAGGAACCGTCGTTGGAGGCGGAGCCGTCTACCGCAAGGCCTACCGGTACGCCCAGTTTGCACATTTCCGGGATGCGGGCCACACCGGAGGAGAGCTTCATGTTGGAAATGGGGCAGTGGGCCACGCCGGTGCCGGTCCGGGCCAGCTCCCGCAGTTCCTCGTCGTTGAAGTGGATGCCGTGGGCGTACCAGACATCCGGGCCTGTCCACCCCAGAGAGGCCATATATTCCAGTGGCCGGACACCGTAGTGCTCCAGCGTGTAATGCTCCTCGTCCTTTGTCTCACAGAGATGGGTGTGGAGCCGCACGCCGTACTGACGGGCCAGCAAAGCGCTTTGCCGCAGAAGTTCTCCGCTGACGGAGAAGGGGGAGCAGGGGGCCAGGGCGATCTGATGCATAGAGCCGGGGCGGGGATCGTGATACTGCTCCAGGACGCGGCGGGAATCCCGCAGGATCTCATCCACAGTCTGTACCACGCTGTCCGGCGGCAGTCCGCCGTCCTTCCGGGAGAGGTCCATGCTGCCCCGGGAGGCAAACATTCGGATGCCCAGGGTTTCTGCGGCCTCCAGCTGGGTGCCGATCAGATCTCCGGCGCCTGCGGGAAAGACATAGTGGTGGTCAAAGCAGGTAGTGCAGCCGTACTTAAGCAGTTCTCCGCATCCTGTCAGCGTGGAAAGGCGGATGACCTCCTCGTCCAGCCCCTTCCAAATCTCGTACAGGGCCGTCAGCCAGTCAAACAGTTCCAGCCCCTGGACCTGAGGCAGGTTGCGGGAGAAAATCTGATAGAGGTGATGGTGGGTGTTGATCAGTCCGGGATAGCACCAGCAGTGACTGGCATCCACCGTTCGATGGGCGGTCTGGGGGAGGTGAGGGCCGATGGCCTTGATAAACCCATCTTCGCAGTAGAGATCCACGTTGTGGAGGATCCGGTCGTGCTCATCGCAGGTGATCAGCGTTTGAATATTGCGCAGCAGCAAAGATGCCATGAGGCATGCTCCTTTCCGATGTTCTGGCATCAGTATACGGGAATCGCAAATGAAGGTCAACTTTTTCTGAAAAGTCCTTGAGAAATGGACAAAGGTGTGATACGCTGTTTATAATTCACAGAAACGTGGGAGGGATCAGCAGACATGTTAGATATTTTCGACATTCTCGGACCGGTGATGGTAGGTCCATCCAGCTCTCACACCGCAGGGGCGGTGCGGATCGGCCGCATGGCGCGGACACTGCTGGGGGGAGCCCCGGTAAAGGCGGACATCGGATTATATGGTTCCTTTGCGGAAACCGGCCGGGGCCATGGTACGGACCGGGCCCTGGTGGCGGGAGTGCTGGGAATGCGGCCGGATGATCTGCGCATCCCGCAGAGTTTTGAACTGGCCAAGGAAGAGGGACTGGATTTCTATATCCACCCGATCCAGCTGCGGGAGGCGCATCCCAACACGGTGGTGCTGAAGCTGCGGCGGGCAGATGGAAATGAACTGATGCTCCAGGCGGCCTCTGTCGGCGGCGGACGCATTCGGGTGGACAAGCTCAACGGCGTGGAGGTCCAGTTCACCGGCGACCTCAATACCCTGGTGGTACAGCACCAGGACGTGGCAGGCAAGGTGGCTGACGAGACCCGGGAGCTGTCTAATGCCGGTATCAACATCGCCACCATGAGCCTTTGGCGGGACCGCCGGGGCGGTGATGCGCTGATCGTGATCGAGACCGATCAGAAGGTTTCGGAGGCGGTGCGCCAGAAGATCCTGGACCTGCCGGATGTGAAGCGGCTGACCTACTACGAGAAGGAGGAAGATTGAGATGGCGCTGGATTCCATGCAGGAGATCTTCGAGAAAATGCAAGAGGGCCAGAAGCCTTTTTGGAAGGTCGTACAGGATACAGATGTTGAGGAGCGCCAGGTGAGTCCGGAGGCCTCCTTTGAAAAAATGCGCATGACCTGGAAGGCCATGCTGGAAACGGTGGACACATACCGGGGAGATCTCCGTTCCCTCAGCGGGCTAGTAGGGGGAGACGGTCAGCGGATGGCGGAATTTGCTGCCTCCGGCAAGGCTCTGGCTGGAGACTATCTCAGTCAGGTCATTACTCTGGCCCTGTGCACGGCGGAGTCCAACGCCTGTATGCGAAAGATCGTAGCAGCACCCACGGCGGGCGCCTGCGGCGTGCTGCCCGCAGTCCTGATCCCCCTGTATCGCCAGGAGGTGCCGGAGGAGGAAATCGTGCAGGGACTGTACGTGGCGGCGGGCATCGGTGCTGTTATCGCATATCGGGCCTGTATTGCCGGCGCCTCCGGCGGATGCCAGGCGGAGATCGGCTCGGCGTCTGCCATGGCGGCGGGAACGCTGACAGCCATCCGGGGCGGCAGCGCGGAGCAGATCGGACATGCCACCGCTATGGCTCTGAAAAATCTGATGGGACTTGTCTGCGATCCTGTGGCGGGACTGGTGGAAGTGCCCTGTGTGAAGCGGAACGTGGTGGGCGCGGTCAACGCGGCCAGCTGCGCGGACATGGCCCTGGCGGGCATTGAGAGCCGGATCCCAGTGGATCAGGTCATCGACTGTATGGGCGACGTGGGACATCGGATGCCGGAGGAGTTCCGGGAGACCGCATTGGGCGGTTTGGCGGCGACTCCCATGGGGCAGATGGTCAAGCAGCAGATGGAAGAGCGGAAGTGAGCTGCTGCGGTTCATCGGCTGCATCAAAACGAGATAAAAAAGGAGAGCGGATGAATTTCATCCGCTCTCCTTTTGCGCAGCGTCCACTGGCCTTTTCATAAAAAATAGGTGCAGAGACCGTTATCCGGCCTCTGCACCCGCTGCACTGAGTAGAATGCGTCAGGCAATTCGATGCATTATGCGTTTTTCCGGGCGGCCATGGCTTTCTGGAACCAGTCCTTGCCGTCCACGAACCGGGAGACCATGTAAGAGACCACATAGTCGCCGGAGGAATTGATCATCGTGGCAGGAGGATCCACCAGGTTGCCCAGGGTGATGGCGATGGGATAGGCAACTGCCAGCTGATCGGGGAAGAACACGGAGCACATGATGAATTCGCCGATGTAGCCGCCGCCGGGGACGCCGGACATGCCCACAGAGGACAGCACGGCCACCAGCACCATCAGCACCATGTCGCCGATGCTGTCAAAGGGCTTGCCGAACACGCCGAAGAGGAAGGAGATCTTCAAAATGCAGGAGAAGCAGGAACCATCCATATGCATGGTGGCGCCCAGGGGGACCACGATCTCACTGACGTCCTTGGAAATACCGGTAGACTCGGCCTCTTCCATGTTGGTGGGAATGGTAGCGACAGAAGAGCAGGTGCCCAGAGACGTAATGGCAGGCCGGGCAATGTGGCGGAACATCTCACGCGCGGCACCCTTGCCGCCGCCGAACCAGGCAAAGAGCGGGAAGGCGGTGAAGATGTAGATAAAGCAGAGCGGATAGTATACCGCCAGAGCCCGGGCATAATCCTGCGCGATCTGAGAGCCATAGGTGGCGACCAGGTCGGCAAAGAAGCCGAAGAAGGCGATGGGGGCATAGTAGGTGACCAGCTGGACCACCTTCATCATGGCCTCGGACAGGCTCACCAGGAACTTGGCGATCAGGCTGTCAGGGCCGGGGCCCAGGTTCACACCGAAGCCGAAGAGCACAGAGAACACGATCAAAGGCAGCATGGCGCTGCGGCTGAGCAGACCGGAGAAGTCGCTGACGGTGAAGAAGTTCACGATCAGGTCGGGGATGGAGATGGGGTTATCCACCTCACCGGCCGCCAGATCACTCCAGGGCTCCAGAACGGGCGGAATCAGCTTCATCAGCACGATCATGATGACTGCCGCGATGGCACCGGTGACGACAAAGGTCAAAATGGTGGTGCCCATGATCTTGCCGGCACGCTTGCGGCTTTTCATCGTGGCGATGGACCCGGAGATCGAAGAGAACACCATGGGGACCACGATGCAGAACATCATGTTCAGGAACAGCGTACCCAGGGGCTTGAGGACGGTAGCACCCGCCTGGATGACTTCATCGCCCTCCTTGACCTGCGGGAAGAACCAGCCCACCAGGGAGCCGATGATCATGGAACCCAGCATGATGGCCAGGAACGCATAGTTGCGGGCTACCGACTTTTTGTTTAGTTGGTTGCTCATTGTTTTCTCCTCCTATTATGGTTTACAAACACATTCTGTATGGCCGCAGGGCCTTACATACAACTTTTACCGGGCGGGGAGCTCCAGCTCCTCGTCAGTGACCTCGCCCTTGCAGACGATATTGGTGGGACCGGTGAGATACAGGCTGCCGATGCGGCTGCCGTTGCGCTCCGCGTCGATCATCAGTTGGCCGCCGGCCATATCCACTTTTACGCCGTGGCCGGAGACCTTGCCCTGCAGGGTCAGCACGGTTACCACAGAGCCGGTGCCGGTGCCGCAGGCGTAGGTGAAATCCTCCACGCCCCGCTCAAAGGTGCGCTCGTACAGACAGTCTTCGCCGGTGATCTCATAGAAGTTCACGTTGGCTCCCTTGGGAAAGTCCTTGTACCAACGAATGGCCCGGCCCAATTCCCGCAGCTCATTTTCGTCCGCCTGCCGCAGTCCTGCATAGGGGATCACCGCATGGGGAATGCCGGGATCTCCCAGCTCTACGTAGGCGCAGGGGTACCGGATGCCGTCCACCTCCACGGAGGCGTCCAGCTTTACTGTGGTGGGATCGTTCAGGCGGATCCGATACAGCCGGCTGCTGATCCGCTTGCCCGTGACAATCCCGGCGGTAGTCTCCACCGTCTGGGTGTCCCCTGCCAGACCGGTCTCATAACCGTACCGGCAGATGCACCGGGCACCGTTGCCGCACATCTCACCGATACTGCCGTCGGAATTGTAAAAGCGCATTTTGTAGTCGCCGCCTTGGGTGGGGGCGTCTACCACCATCAATCCGTCTGCGCCGATGGAAAGATGCCGTTCACAAAGAGTTTTTGCGATCTGGGGCAGAAGCTCCACCGGCAGATGCTCTTCCAGATTGTTCAGCACGACAAAATCATTTCCGGCGCCGTTCATTTTCCAGAATTTCAAAAAGACACTTCCTCTCAGTGGGAAAACCCGCACTAGATAAAATCCATTATAGCAGTATAAAGCATAAAAGCACAATGGGGAATGTGCTAAAAACCATGCATTTCCTGCGCTTTGCCGGAGAAACCGGCGGGAGATTTGCAGATTGGAACCGGGTGTGGTATGCTGAGACAAAAGGGAGGTGCCTGCAGATGCCCCGGAAAAACACCAGAAACACCAAAGGCCGCATCATTTCTGCGGCCTGGAAACTCTTTTACGAGCAGGGTTATGAGGAGACCACGGTGGAGGACATCGTATTTGAGTCCGAGACCTCCAAGGGCTCTTTTTACCACTATTTTGATGGCAAGGACGCGCTGGTGGGGACATTGGCCTACGTCTTTGATGAAAAATATGAGCAGCTGATGCAGGATATGGATCCTGAGATGGGGGCTGTGGAGAAGCTCATCTATCTCAACCATGAACTGCTGGCCATGATCGAAACCGGGGTTTCCATGGACCTGTTGGCGCGGCTGCTGTCTACCCAGCTGCTTGCCCGGGGAGAAAAGCATCTGTTGGATCGCAACCGCACATATTTCAAGCTGCTCCGGCAGATCATCACCGATGGACAGCGCAGCGGTGAACTGCGGACAGACTGCACCGTAAACGACATCGTGAAGGCCTATGCCTTGTGGGAGCGGGCGCTGCTGTACGACTGGTGCTTGTGCAGGGGAGATTATTCCTTGGTTGCCTACACAGATCGGGTCACCCCCATGTTTTTGGAAAGCTACAGAGGAAAAACGGAAAATTCCATATCTTTGAATAGTTAATATTCTAAAATAAGTCTATAATAAAACCATTGATATAACAGAAAAAATATTCAAAAATACAGAACCGTGTACAGAATCTGTTCTATACACGGTTCTGTATTTTATTCTTGCTTCGAGTGTGCTATGATTACGACCATCGAGTGAAAAGGAGAGAGACTATGACAACAGCACAACTGATGATCTGCCTGGCGATTGCGGTTTATTTGATCGCGATGCTGGGCGTCGGAGTTTGGTTCGCCAAAAAGAACAACTCTGTGGATGACTTTTATCTGGGCGGGCGGAAGCTGGGGCCCTTTGTCACCGCCATGAGCGCGGAGGCGTCCGATATGAGCAGCTGGCTGCTGATGGGACTGCCCGGTGTTGCATACCTCAGCGGCCTGGCGGAGGCCAGCTGGACGGCCATCGGCCTGGCAGTGGGGACCTATCTCAACTGGCTGATCGTGGCCCGGCGTATCCGGCGGTATTCCAACCATCTGGACGCCATCACGGTTCCCCAGTTCTTTTCCAAGCGCTGGGGGGATGACCGGAACCTCCTCTCTGCCATTGCGGCAGTCGTCATCATTATTTTCTTCATTCCCTATCTGGCCTCCGGCTTTTCTGCCTGCGGAAAGCTCTTTGCCAGCCTGTTTGGAACTTCTTATGTGACGGCTATGCTGATCAGCGCCGCCGTTATTGTCATCTATACGGTCATGGGCGGCTTTTTGGCTGCCAGCTTTACGGATCTCATTCAGTCCATCATCATGACGGTGGCGCTGATCGTGGTGCTGAGCTTCGGAGTGGCTCAGGCCGGAGGTCTGGATGCGGTGATGGACAACGCGCGGTCTCTGGCGGGGTATCTTTCCCTGACGCAGATCCACGATGCGGTGACCGGCGGAGCCAGTTCTTACAGCCTGCTGACCATCTGCTCGCTGCTGGCCTGGGGCCTGGGGTATTTCGGGATGCCCCATATTCTGCTGCGCTTCATGGCCATTGAAGAGGAGAAAAAACTGGCCCTCAGTCGCAGAGTGGCTACGGTGTGGGTTGTGATCTCCATGGGCGTAGCCATCTTTATCGGTGTTGTGGGCAATGGCATGACGAAAGCGGGCGCTATGGAGCAGCTGGCGGATTCGGAGACCATCATTGTCCAGATCGCCAGTTTGATCAGCCATTATGGCGTCTTTGCTGCTTTGATCGCCGGCGTGATTCTCGCGGGGATCCTGGCGGCTACCATGTCCACGGCGGATTCTCAGATGCTGGCGGCATCCTCTTCCGTATCCCAGAACCTGCTGGTGGAGTTTTTCCATCTGAAAATCACCGGGAGAAAAAGCGTGGTAGTTGCCAGAAGTACGATGGTGGTCATTGCTCTGGTTGCGGCTTTTTTGGCCAGAGATCCCAATAGCTCTGTTTTCCGGGTGGTGTCTTTTGCCTGGGCTGGCTTTGGCGCTGCCTTTGGACCGGTGGTGCTGTTCGGCCTGTTCTGGAGAAGATCCAATAAGTGGGGAGCCTTGGCCGGTATGGTTGTAGGCGGCGCTATGGTGTTCATTTGGAAATATGGTATTGCCAGGCTGGGCGGTGCGTTCGCCATCTACGAGTTGCTGCCGGCATTTATTGCCGCATCGATTGCCATTGTTGTGGTCAGCCTGCTGACGGAAAAACCCAGCGCGGAGATCGAACGGATCTTTGATGAAGTTCGGGGCGTGTGAGAGACGAGTATCAGTTGATACTATATAAATAACGGTTCAAAAGGGCGGCTGCGGGAGAAAACCTGCAGCCGCTCATTTAAAATGCACAGAGGTAGGACTGGGATAAGGGCGTGTAATAGTGAATATTAAAAAAAGCGAAGAAAGTTGGAAAATGG
>CALXDH010000015.1 GCA_944387015.1 uncultured Oscillospiraceae bacterium | reverse complement strand
AAGGGAGGATTAAGAAATGGAAAGCCGTACATGGGGATATGCAAGAGTAAGCACAAAAGAGCAGAATTTAGATAGACAGCTTATAGCACTAATGGAAAGCGGTGTGGAAGAAAGAAATATTATCACCGATAAGGAGAGCGGAAAAGACCTAGACCGCAAAGGCTATCAAGCGTTAAAAAATACCATGTTGCGGCGGGGCGATACCCTTGTTATCAAGTCGCTGGACAGATTAAGCCGGAACAAATGCGACATTAAGAACGAACTGCAATACTTCCAGCAGAACGGCGTCCGGCTAAAGGTGATAGACCTCCCCACGACCATGATTGACTTCCCCGCCGGTCAAGAGTGGGTCATGGAAATGGTGAACAACATTCTAATCGAAGTGCTGGGGACGATTGCGGAGCAGGAGCGCACGACCATCCGCCAGAGGCAAGCGGACGGGATAGCCGCCGCAAAGCAAAAGGGCGTTGCGCTGGGGAGGCCGAAAGCGCAGAGGCCGGAAAACTGGGACGAAGTTATAGCTGAATGGAAAGCCGGACAGATAACAGCGGCAAAGGCTATGGAATTAACAGGGACAAAGCGAACAACCTTTTATAAGCTAGTCAATGATAACTGATGGATAATGTAAAGTATATCCGCTCTAGGAAAGATAAGTCGGCGGCGCTTTCAGCGCCGCCGACTTATCTTTCCTAGAGCAAGGTTTTTTTGAAATGGGAAATAAAAAGTAAGGGCAAATCAAATAGGGGTTCTTTCCTCCGGCCCCCAAAAATACTTAATAGGATATAATATATTATATCTCATAAGTATTATAATACAAAAATTTTTTTAAGTCAAATATAATGAATAGGGGTATAAAAAAATAAGAGAAAATAGAAAAGTGTGGAAAGTCTTGGCCCCCAAGAATACATAATATCTATATTATTATATTATATCTCGTAATTAGTATAACATAAAAATTTTTTTAAGTCAAATCAAGCGATTAAGGGAATAAATAGAGAATATAGAAACTTAATAATCAATATTTCCGCTATTATCGTCTATGCTCGACCTATCATTTTTTAACCGGCAATAGGGAAAACAGTCGAAATAGCGGACTGGAGAAAGCAAACTGTGATATATCCCGAAACCGCCGCCCCCCTTCCCTGCGTTCCTGCCACTGGGGGAAACGATTGACAAGGCCAGAGGGGGCGGGGGTGCCGCTCGGCCTCATGGGGGTGGTATGGGGGTAACGGTGTGCGCCCTTCACTTGTTCGCTACGGGTGCTAAAAATGGGTTTGAAAACTGCCGCTGAAAGCACTTAAAAAATGGCAGTAAATACAATGGATTTTCAAAGCTGGGATAGTGTATCTAAAGATGCTATAAAAACTATACTTATTAGCTTTCCTTGCCACAAAAAAATTTTTATATTATAATAGATATATAAGAAAAAAGGAGGTGAAAATACTTGAAAACTACAAAAACTAATGAAAATATAGCTGATATTGTATCAAAACCAATGCTATTATACTTCAAATTAAAGGAAAATGGATATAGCGGAGAAGATTTAGCCTATAAAATGTATCAAATGTAGAAAGGAAACATAGAAAATAAGATAAATGGAACAAGTTTTATGACGGAATTAGCAAGATAGTTAGGTAAAACGATTGTAAAGACTATTACAATACCCTTAAAGTTTTAAGTGTCTTAATGCTAGAAAGAAAATAGAGGGGAAAGCGGCGGCTCGCTCCGCTCGCCGCCGCTACGATAAAAGGCAAATAGTTCTTGACAAAAGTAGGGCGATACGCTATGATATTGCAAGTGGTTTTCAATCGCTAGTGTGGCTCAATGGCAGAGCATCTCACTCGTAATGAGAAGGTTGTGGGTTCGATTCCCACCACTAGCTCCACTTGATTTGCCCTCTTTCAGCAAGAGGGCAAATTTTTTTCTTCAAGCTAGTCAAGAAACCTAATCAGTGTGTCAGGTATCAAAAAATCAGAGTGTTGGAACTCTGAAACCGTTGGGGCTAAAGGGTTTGCGTGGTAGTCCATTCGTCATATCAGATAACAGTGATTCGTAATCAGCAGGTCAGGTGTTCGAGTCACCCCACTAGCTCCACGAAACGCCCCGAAAACAATCGTTTTCGGGGTGTTTTGCTATGTAAAAAGTTCTTGTTTTGAGAAGGCGTTTAGACCTAGACCCACACCGTGACCCACACCGCGCAAAAAACGCAGCGCACCGGCGGGGAAGTTCGGCTTCCCGTCCGGTGCGCTGTGCTGCTTTTTGGGGGTGGGATTTACCTCATCTGCGCCATGAGGTTCCCCATGGTCTGAGCTGCCTCGTCCTGCTTCTGGCGGGTAGTATGGGTGTAGGTGCGGAGGGTGAACCCGGCGTCGTAGTGTCCCGGCATAGCGGACACGGTCTTGATGTCTACGCCGTTTTGAAGGGCCAGGGTGGCGAAGGTGTGCCGGAGATCGTGGAACCGGAGGTGTTCCAGTCCGGCGTCCTTCAGAATGCGCTGGTGGAGGGTAGACACCGAGTCCGGATGGTACATGGCTCCGGTCCGGGAGGAAGGGAAGAGCCAGGGGTTGCCCGGGTGCTTGGCGTGCTCTCTCACGAGCAGATCCACCGCTTCCTGTGGGATGGAGATCTGTCGGATGGGGTTCTCTGTCTTGGGGCGGGCCACGATCAGCCTGTTGTTTTCATCCTTGGTGGCCTGCTTGCTGACGGAGATCGTTTTTTCGGCGATATTCAGGTTCTCCCACCGCAGGGCCACCAGTTCACCCTTTCGGATGCCGCTGACCAACTCCAGATAGAACATAGGCAGGGCGCCGCGCCGTTCTGCTGCGTCCAGGTAGGCTTTCAGATCCTCGGGCTGCAGTGTTTTCATCTCCTGGTGCTGGACCTTGGG
Source organism: uncultured Oscillospiraceae bacterium (assembly GCA_944387015.1). Taxonomy (GTDB): domain Bacteria; phylum Bacillota; class Clostridia; order Oscillospirales; family Oscillospiraceae; genus Oscillibacter. The sequence goes on along the minus strand of CALXDH010000015.1, from coordinate 56,248 downwards.
TACCACACAGTTATCGGCGGGATTTCGGATCAGCAGTCGCTCTTTCACCGCCCTGTCCAAGGCGCTGTGGAGCATGGTGTGGACGCCCCTTACCGTTGAGCCGCTGAGACCGGGTTTCTTTTTCCTCTGCTGTTCCCGCGTCCGCCCGTTCTCCAGCAGGCCCTTGTAGAGCTTCTGAATTTCCCGGCTGGTGAGTTTGTTCAGCTTGATGGCCCCGATTCGAGGAATGGTGTACTGCTCGATCCCTCTTTTGTAGTACCCTGCCGTAGAGGCGCTTGCGTATGTTTCCCTCGCCGTTGGCCCATCGCTTCGCCGTTACTACTCACTCCTCCTTCGCTGGAGGGACTCACAGGCCCGCTGTTCTTCCTCATCATCGAAAGAGTAGGAGGGAGCCAGCTCCGCTGCAATCCCTAGCGCCGTTTAAATCCAGAGAGGAAACTCTCCAGGGAGATCTCCTCCTGCAACTCGGTCTCCAGGTCTGCCAGCTTCAGCAGATGTTCCTGCCCCTGCCGACCACCTTGATTTTGAAAATTCTCAAAATCGACCACCCAGACCGATGGGGCAGGGAAATCCCGCAAGGCCTTGACACGGGCCGCATTGCGGGCCGCTGTAACCGGGAGGTGGGCGCTTTGCGACTACCTCCCTTTATCTAGTACTTTTTTGGCCGACCGAAACCGTTGGATTTACCCCTTAAAACCTCCGCTGTGGTACCATTTCCCATGCTGTTTTCTCTCTGGAGATACTCCCTCGAAATGTCCTTGCCAGCCTTCGTCCACACAGGCGGCAACATGTGGCTGTTGCGCTCGAGTTCCTGGTGGCTCGGTCCTGACTCCCTGCGTTCTTCGGGAATGCGGACAAAAAGGCTCGAAAGGCACTGGGATGCAGCCGGGGATCAGAAAGCCACCGTGCTTTCAAGCCGGCGGTTTCCGCCGGAATACCGTCAGGACGCAAAACGGGCCAGCCCCCAGAGGAGGGCCGGCCCGATGCCTGTAATCATGATTATTTTTCCAGGTGCCGGTTGATCCAGTCACCAAGGATGGAGATGTACCGGGTGATCTTCTCCTCGCTGACCGCGGAAAAGTTCAGTCGAATGGAGTTTTTTCCGCTGCCGTCCGTGCAGAAAAACTTGCCGGGAACACGGGCGATGTTTTTCTGAAAAACAAAGTTAAACATCTCCATGGTATCCACGCCCTCAGGCTGGTCATCCGCCCAGAGGAAGAGGCCTCCGGAGGGCACGATCCGGCCATTTTACCCAGCCGCGATTTTTAAGCTGCTCAATACATCTCCGTGAGCTTTTGATAGGTTTCCACCCGGCGATCCTGCAGATAGGGAACATCCGTTGCCCGGTGATAGGCCACATCGTCCAGATCCACAGTGTGCACCAACAGGTACTCCTCATCCAGAGGTGCCTCCGCCAAAAGGTGCCCACGGTAGTTGTAGATCTTGTTGTTTCCGAACATATGGCAGTCATCTTCCGTTCCAACGCGATTGATCCCTGCTACAAAGCAGCAGTTTTCCAGAGAACGGGAGCCGAAATAGGTATCCCACATATCCTTGTCCCGAATGGGAAACGCACTGGGGCAAAGGATCAGTTCCGCCCCGGACAGTGCCAGGATACGGGAAACCTCCGGGAATCCGCCGTCATAGCAGATCATTAACCCCACTTTGCCAAAGTCCATGTGGAACACGGGATACCGGTCTCCGGCTCTGAACCAGAAGCGCTCCCCTGCCCACAGGTGGGTCTTGTTGTACGTGCCCATCAACTGCCCGTCTCTAGAGATCACGATCAGGCCATTGTAAAGCACGCCCGGGATCTCACTGTTCAGCACGATGGGAGCGACGATATACATGCGGTGCTTCTTGGCAAGCTCCGACAGGAACAAAAATGTCGGGCCATCCGGGTCCTCGGCCATCTCAATATATTTCGGTCCGATCAAAGAGGGACTGTAACCGGTTGAGAACATCTCCGGAAAGCAGATCAGGTCGGTATGCTGCTGGGCAGCCTGCTCGATAAAGGTCTTTGCCTTCTGCAGGTTTGCCTCCTTGTCCAGCATGACGCAGTCCATCTGCACCAGTGCGATCGTCGCGTTTTTACTCATAGCATTCACCTTTCTTTTCATTTTCCAAGGGCGCAGAGCCCTCCCCAGTCCCGCCGCAGCGTTCAAGATCCCACCTGCGCCTGGGAGGGAGATGGGCTTTTCACTCGATCGTATAATCCCCGTCTCCGTTTTCCACCAGAGAAGATGAAAACAGTTTTCGGGCCAATCCAACCAGCTCCGCTGTATCGCCAGTGCCGCAGGTCTCATAGGGCGAGTGCATGGCCAGCTGAGCAATTCCCACATCCGCTGTCTTGACAGGGACATGCTGAACAGAGATGTTCCCCAGAGTGGTCCCGCCGGGAATATCCGAGTGGTTGGTAAACACCTGGAGCTTCACCCCCGCCTTTTTCGCCAGAACACGGACAATTGCCGCGGAGACCGCGTCCGTAGCATACTTCTGATTCCCGCTGTATTTTACCACAACACCGCCACCCAGTCTGGGGTGGTTGACCGGATCGCACTTGTCCGCATAATTGGGATGCATCCCGTGGGCGTTGTCGGCTGAAAGCAGGAAACTCTGGGGCAGCTTTTCCAGATACTCTCCAAAGGTCAGGCCCAGCGCCTCCGCAATCCGCCGGAGGGTGTCTTCCAGGAAGGGGGAAGCAGCCCCCTGTTTGGTAGAGGAGCCGATCTCCTCGTTGTCAAACACCACATGGACCGGAAGGCTCTCCTCCGGGGTGCTCTCCAGGAAGCCGCACAGGGAGGAGAAGGCACACTGCAGATCGTCCAGTCTCGGACTGGACATAAATTCCCCGTCTGCCCCCCAGATGCTGGGGGCCTGCCGGTTGTACACGAACAGGTCATGTCCAATCACGGACTCCGGGGAAATCCCGGCGGTTTCGGCGGCGAGAGCTGTCAGATCCCGGGCCTCTGCCGTTCCATACAACGGGAGCAGATCCCGCTGCACTTTATACGCATAGCCACTATTGACGCTCCTGTCCATATGGATGGCCAGACTCGGAATCAAAAGCAGGTCTCTGTCCACATTGACCAACTGCGTCCGCACTCCCTCAGCCGTCCTTACCAGAAGGCGTCCTGCCACAGACAGCGGACGATCCAGCCAAGGCGCCAAAAGCGCACCGCCGTACAACTCCACATTCAGCTTCTTGTACAGTCCCCCTACCGTGATCTCCGGGTTCTCCTTGACCTTCAGAGCAGGGGAATCGCTGTGGCTGGCCATCAGCATAAAACCGCGGAAACGCTTTTTGGGGACCTGAAATGCGATCAGCGCCGAGTGGTTCCTGGTGAGGAAATACTTCCCGCCCTCCCGGAGCGTCCAGTTCCGACTCTCCAGCAACTGTTCATATCCTGCCTCCAGCAAGATCCGCCGCTGGCCTTCGATCACATGGTAGACGCTGGGGTGCTCCTGAATGAAGCGCAGCAGTTCGCCGCTGTAATCTCGTCTCATTTTCTCAATCCTCCTTCAGGGGCAAAGTCATATTGATCGGCTGCCGAAGCCTCCCAGCTGATGACCGGGAGGCTTCGGGCCTACAGAAAAATGCTTATACGATCTCCAACAGAACACGGGCCGCCATGGTGCGGGAAAGAATCACCGGCTTGCCAATGGCCCGGGCAGCGAAATCGCGCATTTCACTGCTGTAACCAAAGCAGTCCATGACCGCCAGGTCCACATGCGCCTCCCGCAGCAGGGAAACTGCCGTTTCGGATCTGCTTTCAAGGTAGGGATTCCACTGAACCGGAACCACCGTTTCCACAATGGGGCTCCACTTCTTTCGGATATCCTCTATCTGCGCCTCCTCCGGCGTAATGATGCCGATGCGGGAAATGTTGTTGAGCGCTGCCACAACACTGCAGATGACCTTACTGGGATAAATCAAGGGTACCCTCGACACAAAAGTCTCCGGAAACTCTCCCGTGCACATAATCAGGATCGCGCTGACACCCTGTTCCTCCAACTCATGGATCCTCTGCTGCATCAGGGGCAGGATTTTCTGCTCCTGCAGCATGACACCTGTACCGTCCCGCATTCTGCTGACCAGGGTGTTCCCCGTGCCATCCGGCCGCAGCGTCTTTACTTCCTCCAATGTCAGTGAATCCAGCGCGCCGGCCTGTATCAGCTCAACGTCTCCCTGGAGGATTCCGGCCAGATCCTCCATCACATCCGTCCTGGGTGCCTGACCGATGGTAACGGCGCCGATCTTCTTCATTTCACATCCGCCCCCATGGTCTGAAGATGGTCCATCTTTCCGTACCGTGCCTCCAGAGCATGGAACTCCGCCTCATCATAGAAGCTGCACTTCCCGGCACCATATGCTTTGGCCACTTCCACCGCAAAACGTGCCGTCTCCTCCACGTCCACAAAGTGGGACGCCCCGGTGGCGCAGCCGGCCACAGGCTGCTCGGTGGTGACTGCTACGCCGATTACTGGGGCGGCAGTCGCTGTGGCGGGCTGCAAAATGCTGTTGAGGTGGTACAGTCCGTTGCCGTAAGGGGTAATATCCTGCATGGAAACGCCAAAAGTGTGGGGGACCTTTCCGGTGGTTCGCTGCATGATATCCAGAATATCGCTGCTGTACCGCAGAATATAGCCTTCCTTGACGGTCTGCGACACTGCAAAACCGTTGACATTGATGACGCTGTTGCCCTTTGTGGTGTCGATGGACAAAACCGCTTCCATCTTGTCGTTCACTTCCTCCCGGTTCATGGTGGCCATGTCTACGGGAGAGCCCATGAACGGAACCGGCTCATGAGGCTGCGTGGGCGCATGGGGGCAGATCTGGGTGCAGATGATCACATCCCCCTCCAGCGCATCACCCTTGCGCTTCATTTCCACTAACTTTGACGCAGCGGCCAGAGCACACAGCGCACCGTCGCCGTCGGAGACGTATCCGGTCACTTCCGGTCTGGCGCCAATCGCACCCAGACGTCCCACAATGCCCATAGTGGGGGCGGTTCCCCCGGCGAGTCTTCCATTCTTTCCGGCGATGACGATCTTGATAAAATCCGTGGCGTATTTCCCGTCCCGGATAGTCTTGACCGTAATATCGCTTTCCCCCTTGCTCTGCAAATAAGCTTTAAACTCTTCTCCGCAGGCATGAGGGCTGTCCAGGAGATCAAACACTTCCATAACCTGTTTAATTAACATATGCGTTCCTTCTTCCGTTTATCGTTCGCTTTGCAAGCAGGCATAATAGGCAAAGAGTCCCTCTGCCGTCACTGGGTCCACCGCCGGAATGCCGCAGCTGTTTTCGATTTCCCGGGCAATCCGAATCGTGCTCATTCCCGTACATGCCAGAGCAATACAGTTTGCGCCCTGAGCTTTCAACTCCTGCGCCTTGCGCAGCACGCTCTCCCGGCCGACGTCTGTCATCAAATCCAGTGTGCACGTCACGCCATCAGGTCTGCCAAGGTCAATAAGGTCATCCCCTAAAATCCTCCGATACGGCTCAGGCACATATTCCGTAATTCCAATGATTCCCACCTGTTTGCCCAAGCCGCGGGCCACTGCACTCACAGCCGTGCCGGCGCCGATGACCGGAACAGAGAGCATCTCTCTCAGCTCTTCTACTGCCGGATCATCACAGCAGCTAATTACGATGGCGTCCGCGTCCTGATGCTCCTTTGCCAGCGCGATGATCTTTGGAACTGCCAGGGTTTTGGTTTCCAGATCGCAGACTCCCCGCGGCTGGTCCCCGATACAGTACGAATCCGTTCGAAGCGCAGGATAATACGCCTCGATCAGATCTCCGTGCATCCGCAGCATGGTCTGGTCCTCCAGCGTGACGACACGGATAACGACAACATTCTTCCTGACCATGGTTCTATCAGGCTGCTTTCTTGGCAGTAAACTGATTGATGATAAGCACCATCACCACGGAGCAGGCCATCGCCACCAGGGCAGAGGGAACGATCGTGGACAGCTGTACCATGAAGGGCACGCCGAATCCCACGGGAGGCTCGTTCATGCACAGGCCCACCAGACAGCCCACAATGGCTCCGATGCTGGTGTCAGGCCGCGCATTGGGGATCTTATCCATCAACTCAAATTTGTAATTGTCCGCATTTTTCAGGATGTAGAAATCCGCCAGCATCGCGCCGGTGATCGGAGGCACCACTACGCAGAGGATATTCAGGAAAGGCACCAGCCAGTCGATCATGCCGATGGCGCCCAAGATGGTGGCAATGACGCCGCAGATGGCCGTGGTGATCCAGCGAGGCAGCTTGATGATGCCATGGCAGGCGTTGGTGAGGCCCAGGACGGACTGATAGAGGTTATTATCATTGGTGGTCCAGGTGGCTACCACGATGATAAAGGCCGCAATGTATCCGAAGCCCAGCACATTGATCAGCGTATTGGTCAGATCATTGGACTGGAAGGCGCAGGCAAAGATCGCACCGCAGATTACCACTGCGGGATAGCCGATGGTGAAACCCAGAACGATGCCGATGGAGGAGTCCTTCACGGTCTTGGAGTATCTGGTGAAATCCTGCACAATAGACACGCCGACGATAAAGCTGCCCACCATCAAAGACACGGCGGTAGCGAAGGAGATCGGCTCAACCGGGGGCGCAGAAACGATCTCGCTGGCAGGGACCACTGTAAACGTCTTTATCACACCGCCGATCACCAGCAGGAACAGCAGCGGCACGCCGAACTGGGACAGGACCTTGATGCCCTTATAGCCCACAATGGCCGTGATCATCATAAGCAGACCGCCGATGACAATGCACGCCGTCAGATTCACGTCGATACCTGCCGCCAGTTTGAACATGCTGGTAATGCTGCTGCCGAAAAACGTGCACTGATAGCCGAACCAGCCGAAGTTGCACAGGGCGTTGATCAGTCCAAAAATGATCGCGCCATAAGTACCGAAAGTAAATCTGGAGGAAACAGTCGAGGAAAGTCCGCTCCGGACACCGATGGCACCCACCAGGGCACCCACCACTGTCAAAATAATGCCGCCCACAAGCACTGCCGCGACGGTGGGCCAAAAGCCAAGTCCCAGGGCGATCTGGCCGCCCAGAGTGAATGCCGTCAGGCAGAAGCCAACGCCCAGCCAGACGAAGACCTGGGCCTTCCAGGTGTTTTTCTTCTCGTCGGGTACCGGGGAAAATTCATAGTCGTTGAAGGTCTCCTCTGATTCCACGATTCCCACAGCTCTGCTCTTCTCTTCCATGTTTCGTCTCCTTTCTCAGCACACGTCTTAGTTCCTGGAGTTTCCGAAGAACTACCTCTCGTAGAGAAACATTTGTTTCCACCACAAAGTACGCTAGCGGATTATCGTTTATTATAGAGCTGCCCTTTATTGATGTAAATAGCAAAAATAGCCACTATAAATTGAACAATGATTCAATTTATGATAGTCGTTTTTAAAAGAATTCTCCGCCGCATCTATTACATTCCAATATTTTTAGAAATTTTTTGCAGTTTTTTTGCCGCGATTGTGCAATTATCATTGACAATCTTTGATATTTTTTTATGATATTATTGAAGTAAAATTCAACGGAGGTCGCCATGTCACTCTATTCGTGGAACGTTATCGCCACCGTAGCAGAACACCACAGCATCAGCCAGGCCGCAAACATCCTCAATTTAACTCCTTCCGCTGTGAGCCACATGGTAAAAAAGGTTGAAGACAGCGTGGGATACGCTCTTTTTATCCGCGAGCGCAATCACTTTGAGCTGACCAGCAGCGGTAAAGCGCTCCTCCCCTATATTCAGAATTATCTGAAATCCGGAAGCGCTTTGATGGAGGAGGCACTGCGGCTGAAAAACTCTGTGACGGGTTCCGTTCATATCGCCGCATACAACAATGTGATCCGGGACTGGCTTCCCTCCATTTTGCAGCAGTTCCATCAAAAGTATCCCAACATCAAGGTTTCCATCCGTCAGGCCAATGACATGCAGATCAAACATTGGATGGAGAGCGGAGAGATCGATCTGGCCATCGTATTCAACTCCTACTATAACGCAGCTTCTTTTATTCCCCTTCACAGGACTCCTATGGTCTGCTTTACTCCCAAGGACTATGTCCCCAGAAACGGCGTCAGCATGACTCCAGAGGACCTCCGGGACATGCCCATTATTTTGCGGACCGGGAATTTTGACAAAGAAAGTGACTCCATCCTGTCCGCCGCGGGGATCCCCTTTGACTCTGTCTTTCGAATCGACAATGATGAATCCTGCTACGAGTATATCCGGCAGGGGTTCGGCTTTCGGATCACCGCCTCCATTACCTATCCCCCAGACAGTTGCATCAATGTCTATCCAATTGAAAACGCACCCATCCGAACCATCGGACTTGTTACCGTTTTCCCGCAGTATATTTCGCCTACGGTAAACCTCTTTCGAAAAGAAGTCATCACCTTTTTTTCGGACAACAATCTCATGAATATTTGAAGTGCGCGCTCAAAAGAATTGACAAATCAAGCAAGGCGGAAAATAAGCCTGAACTGCTGTAATCTCCAAGGGAAACAGAATGTATAACCTTTGTGAAGTCCGCCGCTGGTTTCCTTGCTGATTTTCCGCGGATTTTTTCGGCCCGGTTTCTGATATGTTTAGATTTTATGCCAGCTTTTTTGTCCTCCGCAGAGTCTCGCAGACGGCAACGTGTGGAGCTCTCGCTCCTGTCCGCGAAATACTCCCAGTGCAGTCCCCCGACGCTGCGATTGAGGTTCCGCAGGCGCAGCGTCTTTCCGTCGGGACAGGTATCGGGAGCCTTTTCCTCATCGTAGAGAAAGGGAGAGCCGGGAACTCCGTTCAGAGCCGCTGAAACTTTCCGGGGATACCTCCTCCTGCAGTTCATTCTCCAAGTCCGCCAGTTTAAGCAGGTTCTCCTGCCCTTGCCGGTCCAGCACTTGGCAGAGGTCCGGATAGACCGCATCCGGCTCCTTCCTGACTTCCCGGCACTCCGCCTCCCAAACTGTTTTTCCTCTGGAGATACCCCTGTAAATCGTCCTCGCCAGCCTCGGCCCACACAGGCTGCGGCGTTTGGCTGATTTGGTTCCGTGCGGTGGCAACCGAAAAAAGCCCCCGGCGTCCTTTCGGACGCCGGGGGCTGATTCGTTTGGAATTCTGCCGTTTAGGCCAGCCAGCGGTACAGCATCACTGCCAGCTGGGCTCGGGTGCTCACGCCCTGAGGAGAGAGGGTGGAGCCGTCGCCAGTGCCGTTGATAATCCCCGCGCCGCAGGCCCACTGCATGGCCGGGATCGCATACTCACTGAGATCGGCGAAATCGGTGTAGCTGAGGATGTTGGTATCCTCACCAACGGATACATCGTAACCATACTGCACCGCGAATCGGTACAGCAGGGCTGCCAGCTGCTGGCGGGTGACTGCTCCGCCGGGGTTGGATCCGTCGGAGATGCCGCTTGCTACTGCCCAGGCTTTGGCCTCAGCCATATTGGCGGGATTCTCCCCAGCCATCCGGGCCAGGATCATCCACACCTGCTGGCGGGAGACGGTACCGCCGGGGTTGAAGGACGTAGCGGCAGTGCCGCTCATATAGCCGTTCTCCCAGGCCCAGGCGATTTCTGTATATGCCCAATAATCGGCAGGTACGTCGGCATAGGTGGGATCGGATTCCGGAATGGCTGCCCCACTGGAGGAAGAACTGCCGGAAGAGGAGCCGCCGGAGGAAGAGCCGCCGGATGTGCCGGCGTCGCTGTTGATCTCGGGAGCGGCGGAGCCGTCGCCGGTAACGGATACCGTGCCGCCGGAGACGTTTTGGGTCCAGGTGGGATCCTCTGTAGCATCGTTGCCGTCATTGTAGGTGACGGTGATGGTGCCCTGGCCGGCGTCGGTGAGGTCCACGGCCTGTGTCTCAGGGTCATAGGTCAGGGAGACGGACTCCCCTTCAGCACAGGTGCCCTGGAACGTGACACACACCAGGGTGTCGCCGTCGTTGGGGAAGTACTCGCAGGAAAGATCCACTGCCTCGCCGGAGGCCTGAGCCTGGACGACCTCGCCGTCCGTCAGGCGGAACGTGCCGGTGTCGGCCTGGCGGATGGTGTAGGAGGCGTAGTCGTCCGCTACGAAAGCCTCAGTGTCCGGAACCAGATCCTCCAGGACCACCGATCCGCTGCCGGAGAGCCAGCAGAGAATGGACGGATCTTCCGCGTCCTGGCCCTCGCCCGTGCCGGCGTCACTGCTGATATGGTCAAGGGCAGCGTGGAACAGATTTCCCAGAGAATTGGAGGACGTCTTGCCTCCGAATAATGCAAATCCCTCTGTTGACTCAAATTCATAGACGGCGGAGGGATCCAGGAAGGTAAGCGTATCGATGGAGCCGAAATAGGTGCCCATGTCTATGTATTTCCACGTGGAATGTTCCGGATAGTTGTAGTTGTCAAACGAGATTTCCCCGACCCGATTGGGGAAAGCATTGTCATAGACAGTGACGTAGAAGATTCCCAGATCCACCTCGAAACGGTAGTCGTAGGCGCAGACGGTATGGATATTGCCGTTGGTGCCCTCCATATAGATCAGCGGCATGGCGCCCGTTCCCATTTTGTAGCGGTTGATGGCTGCCACCAGATCGGCATATTTGCCGTGATTGGCCTCCAGCTGCTGTTGCGCGAGCGGATAGTGCTGCATGACATGCCCAATCTTGATCAGTTCGTCGGCGTTCATATTCCCGGAGACGTTTTCCAAAGCGCTGGGGATCGTCAGCATGGTATCGGTTTTCTGGACCTGGTCCAGAACTCTGCAGCCGAAGGAGGAGATCGGAATATCTCCGAAATCGATGAGGGAGGCGGTCAAAGCCATGCCGAAGCAGAGTCCGTCGGTGCCCAAGCCCTTGGACAGCTTTGTTTCCAGCTCGAAGGCCTTGACCTTTCCCAGAAGTGCGGAAACCAGAACGGAGGGTACTTTGGAGCTGTAATTCTCAAAAGGCCACTGCTGAACAGGAAAAGCGGTGATGGGGACAGACCGGGCCAGCACCTCTCCGTCGCTGGTGAGATAGAAGGTGACCGTGCTATTGGGCAATGCGGCCCTGGTAATGGAATCCACTTTAATATGAAATTCGAATTGATGCGTTTGCAGATTCACAGTGGGATCGGACACAGAAAAAAGCATCTCGCCGGAAGAATAGGCGGAGATCGTACCGGTGAAGGTGGCTCTATAGCTGCTTCCATCTATGGGGATGAAAAGATTTTCGTGCTCTGTGAAAAAGTCATCCCAATCCTCTTCGTCCATGATCAGATAGTACTGGGCAGTGCTGTAAAGAGGGAGACGATCAGTAGCGGAGCCGCCGTCGGGAAAGATGTCTACGGTCGTGAATTTCGGCATGTGCTCGACGCTGCCCACGCCGTAGTACCCGTCCGTGCAGGTAATGAGGGCAAAGCGAAGATCCTGGTTGCCCTCTTCGGCAATATCGATTTCGTCCCAGGCGGCGCAGGTGCTGTTATAGCGCACCTTCTCCAGGCTGGCGCAGTCTTCAAAGGCGCAAATATCCACAGTTTTCATGGTCTTGGGCATTTCCAGGGAGCGCAGCTGGGTGCAGCCGGAGAAGGCGTACTTTCCGATGCTGGTGCCCCCCTCGGGAATAGCCAGCTCTGCCAGAGCGGCACAGTCGCGGAAGGCGGACTGCCCGATGGTATTGACGCTCTCCGGCAGGGAGACCGCCGTCAGGGCCTTGCAGCCGGAGAAGGCCTGCTCCCCGATGGCGGTGACGCCGGCGGGGACCGTGAGCCCCGTCAGGTTTCTGCAGTTGTAGAATGCCCAGCCGGGAATTTTGGTCAGACCGGCGGACAGACGCGCCTGGGTCATAGGGCAGCCGGAAAAGGCGGACACACCCAGCGTTGTGACGGTATCTGGCAAAGAGAGCTCCATCAGGCCGGCGTTTTCAAAAGCACTCTCACCGATCGAGGTCAGACTGCTTGGAAAGGACAGGGTTTGCAGGCTGGAGCAATTGTAAAAGGCTTCGTCTCCAACAGACTTCACGCTGCCGGGCAGCGACAGGCCGGACAGTGCGGTGCATTCATAGAACGCCTGATCCCCCACGGAGGCGATGGCCTCGCCCATGGTCACAGACTCCAGCGCTGTACAGCCCGAGAACAGCTCCGGGACGATACGGTCCAGGGCCGAAGGCAGGGAGATCGCCTCCAACTGATCGCAGTCCAAAAACGCGCCGCGGCCCAGATCGGTAACGCTGTCTGGCAGGGACAGATCGGAGAATTGGCAGCCCCAAAAGGCATAGGCGCCAATGGTTTCCAGTCCCTCTGGCAGGGATACTCTGGAGAGCAGACAGCCGTCGAAGGCATTCATGCCGATGCTCTCCACACCTACAGGCACATCGATGGCGGACAGACGGGGACAATTGAAAAAGGCGCTGTCTCCGATGGACTGGAGCTGGCCGCCGGGCTCAAAGGTCACCTCTTCCAGGGCAGTGCAGCCTGCAAAGGCGTTGTCCTGGATCTCCCGGACCGAACTTGGAATCTCCGCCTGCGTCAGCGTGGGCGAGCAGGAATAGGCGTATTCGCCGATCACCTCCGGACGCATATGCAGAGACTCTTCGTAATCCGATGTGGAAGACCACTCATCGGGCCGGTAATATCTGGGGCGGGTGTGGAGAAACGTCTTGTCAATATCGTAAAGCTGTCCGCATACATCGGTGTAATACTGGTTTCCCTCCAGGACGATGATGTCCATGACGGCGGTGCAGAATGCGCCGGGACCGATCTCCTGCACACTGGCAGGCACCTGGATACCTATCGCGGCAGGGATGGCGGCAGGGGTGGCCGGTTCCTCTGTGCCATTGAAAAAGGCGCCTTCCCCGATGGACAAAAGCCCTTTGTTGAGGAGGATACTTGTGTAGCGGTTGTCGGAGAAGGCGAAGGCGCCAATAGTCTCCACGCTGCCGGGGATCGTCAGGGGGAGGGTGTCTTCCGGGGAATCCGCCGTGGTGGCGTGAAAGGCGTACATCCCAATCTCCGTCACGCTTTCGGGAATGGATACCTTACCCAGGGCGGGGTTCTCCGCCAGGGCGAAGTCCTCGATAGAGGTCAGGGTCGACGGCAGGGTGATGGATTCCAGACCCAATTTATAGAAGGCACCGGCGGCCAGGGTGGTAATGCCCTCTCCGATGACCACACTGGAAAACTCTGCCGGTTCGGCGTCGATCTCCTGGGAAATGTAATAGTCCGTGCTCCATGGGTAGGGGACGAAGCTGACGCCGTCGTTGGTGTGGTAAATGGTGTGCTCCGGGGAGAGGTCGCAGGAAAACCCAGCTGCCTCATCCATGGGGCCTTCGCCGGACAAAGACAGTACCCCGTCCTCGATGGACCAGGTGATGTTGTCGCCCCAGGTGCCCGCATACAGAGTACCCGTGGCGTTGGCAGACAGCAGCGTGGCAGCAGGTGTTTCCTCGACAGCGGGTGTTTCCTCGGCAGCGGGCTCATCCTCGGGGACGGATTCCTCGGCGGCGGGGGATTCTTCCGCCGCTGCCGTCGGGACGATCCCCCCCAGCGGGGTGCACAGTCCCAGGATCAGGGCGAACGTGGTGATCCAGCACCAGAACTTCTGATTCATATCCATTTTCCTTTCTTGGCATTCTTGCGTCATGTTGTGCATGGCATTTCGCTGCGGGCCAGCTGCTCCAGAACCTCTGCGGTCTCCTGGGCGCTGAGCACCTGCGGATCGTTGGGCAGATGGATGACCCACCCGTGGAAGGCGCGGCACAGGTTGGGCTCCCGTATTTGGATGGAGCAGAAGCCGTCCTGCAGGGGGAACCGCTCCGTGGTGAAAAAGCCGATGCCGGAGCGGCGGGAGGTGGTCATACTAAGGTAGTCCGGGAAGGCTCCGGATTCGAGAATACGCCCGGTGATGTCGCCACTGCGGATATGTCCGGCCAGGGCCAGCATCAACTGCCGCCGCTGTTCCGGCGGGAAGGGGGCCACAAAGGCGACGGGAAAATCATCCAGCGAGCCGGAGGCTTGGAACCGCTCCAGTCCGCTGCGGGTGAAGAGGGTGTAGAACTGTTCTGCCGTCCGCAGGCGGCTGAACCGCTTTTGCGCTACGGCCTCCAGTCGGTCGTAGAAAGGAAGCTCCGACCGCAGGTACCGGCCGATGGTAGCCTCATCGTAGAACCGGCCGAAACAGGGCTGGTCCATGACCATGTAGAAGCCGTCTTCATCGGTGGACGCATCGTAGGATTCCAGAATCTCCACCGGGTCAGCCGTGTACTGGGTCAGGGGGCGGCACCGCTCCAGCAGGGACTGGAAATGACGGTGGTATTGCTCCACCTGGTCTGTGCCCCGCAGCAGCATGGCCTGGGAGCCGTCCTCCGACAGGCACACCGCGCAGCTGTGGGTCACCAGAAAGTAGGGGAAGGGGTCGGTGTACCGGGCGGCGATGCTGTCGTAGTAGTAATAGGGGTGGTAGTTTCGCTTGGACAACAGACAGATGGGCAGGATCCGGCAGAAACATTCCAGATTGTGCAGATTGATATCCTCCGCTGCTCCGGAGGCGTCAAAGGCGATGATCTGCCGGACCTGCGCCCCCATGCGGCCATCCAGATACCGACGCAGCAGTTCATCGTTCAGGAAGATGTCCGTGGGGGGGACGGTCAACTCCACCCGGGCGTCCGGTCGGGTCAGCTCCTGAGAGAGGATCATCCGCAGCAGGGGATGGACGTTGGAGGCACCGGAAAAGATGGAGCGGGGACCGGCATAGCCGTCCAGATCCAGCAGCAGGCGGCTCTCCTCAAAGGCGGGAGCAACGAAGTCCAGCCGGGCCAGGTTGGAAAACAGCCTGCCCACGATCTCTCGGGACTGCCGGAGGCCTTCTTTTTCAAACTGGGCGTCGTAATAAGACCGCAGCCGCCGCTCCTCTCCGGGGGTCAGGCGCAGGTGGTAGATCAGATCGTCCAGAGCGGCATAGGGCAGCACCCGCTGCCCCGTCAGCGTTTTGGACAGGGCCGTCCGCTCCACCCCGGACAGCCGAGACAGGGCCGACACGGTCAGACCCTTGGCTTGCAGCAAATCCCGCAGGTATTGACTGAACAGCTGCATATCGCACACCTCGCTCAAACTGGAAATTGTAAGTAAAAATTGTAAGTAACTGTAATATACCATAACCCCCGCAAAAAGGGTGTGCAAGAACTGGGCGGATTTTCTGCACATACGCAAGCACATCCTTCTTTGAAGAAACAGGCGGTCATATTGGAAGTGGAAAAAGGCTTTGAAATCACCGGATGGAGATACAGCATGGGCGTGAGAAAGAGATTCACACCAGAGGAAGTGAAACATCTCAGAGCAAATTGTCCAATTTCGACGGCTGTCTGTAACAGCCTGTTCCCTCTGGGGAGAATAAGAAAAAAGTAGGGCTCCAATTGGAGTCCTACTTTTTTGCACCGCTCTGGTGCCGCAGTATAGAATAAGTTTGGAGCGGTTTTCTATGGCTCCCACCCTTAGCTTAACAGCTTCAGACGGGTGTATTTCTATAGGAGGATTGATGATGGCAATCAATTTCGGCCTTGCAAATGATTATAATGTATTTGTTTTTGGCAATTTGAGCCTGAGCAATACTGATGCCGAGGGCCGGGTCGCTGTCGGCGGAAACGCCACCCTGAGCAACTACGGTGTCGGCGCCGGGATTATCCCGCTGCCCCCCTCCAACACAGATCCATCCTTTGTGGTGGATGGAGATATCAATGTCACCGCGGGGTCCAATGCAAGCGGCAATACGGTAATCAATCCCAACAGCAATGTGATCAACTATACCATGGGCAATCCCAACGGCCAGTTTGCGGTGGGAACGCCCATTGATTTTATGGCGGCGGAACAGTATCTGAAATGTGCTTCTGCTTTCTGGAGCACCCTGATGCCTAACGGTACCGGCCAGGTGATCTTCGGACAGCTGAATTTAACAGGTACGGATGAGACGCTGAATATCTTTTCTCTGGATAGCGGCAACCTCTTTGGAAGCGGCCTCTCTTTGGCTCAGCTTAACGGGATCAACATTATCGCCCCGCTGGACTCCACCATCCTCATCAACGTGGATGGTGCCATTATTCAGTACGGCAGCTACCAGATCTTCCGCAATGGCACGGCTGCCACCCGGGAAAATGCGCGTCGGATCCTGTGGAATTTTCCCCGGGCTTTGTCCTGGTCCAACAGCACCACCGCCATTTACGGTTCCGTGCTGGCACCCTTTGCTGCGGCTAATACCACCTACAGCCAGATCAATGGCAATATCATTTTTGACAGTTATTCCGGAAACGCCGAAAGCCACAATGAGTTGTTTATCGGCGAGCTGCCCGAGGCCTTTACCTGCCTGCTGACCACGTCAACGACCACCAGCACCACCACGACGACCACCAGCACGACGACCACCAGCACGACGACCACCAGTACCACGACCACCACCACGACGACCACCACGACAACCAGTTCGACTACAACGACCAGCACTACAACGACGACTACCACAACAACGTCAACAACGAGCACATCTACGACCACGACGCAGGCCCCGGTACCCCGCAGTCAGGCGATTACCGATCTCATGACTTCCATCGCCCTGCAGCAGGCTGCACTCTCTCACATTCTCAATGCCGAGGGAGAAAAGATTCAGAAAATCCTGTCTTTTGACCAGCTGACACCGGAGACCATCTTGATGACCAATCGGTCTGTGGAGTCCATGGTCAATTCCGTTTCCAATCTGGAACTGGTTCTTGCCGATAAGATCGCACTCTTTAAAGACTGCATCTGATCGGGAAACAGGTAAAAGATTGCGGATGGCGCGGCAGGCCTTTGCCGCGCCGTCCTCTGCATAAAGAAAGGGGAACGTGTTTTTTATGAAGGTGGCAATTTTGACGATGTTTTCCGGTCTGGCTACTACGTACTCGTTGGTGAATGTAGTGGCGGATCAGATCAAGATGCTTCTGGAAGCCGGGATAGAGCTGAAGATCCTGGTGTGCGAAACCTGCTCTGATGAGGAGCGTTGGGGCGTTTTTCTGGACCCACGGCTGGAGTGGGTGAAGATCACCAATACCTGCAACGGAGCGCCTATTGTCTGGCATGATTACTCTGCGCCCACAGGGGTTGTGCATGAAGGATTTTATAAGGAGGCGGAGCAGATTGCCGGGGATTATATCCGGTATCTGCAGGATGTAGATGTGTGCATCATGCATGATATTCTCTATCAGGGCTGGCATCTGGTCCACAATGTGGCAATTCGTCAGGCGCAAAAATCGCTGCCGAATGTGAGATTTCTGGCCTTTACGCATTCTCTGCCGGTAAACCGCCCCAAGAAGCTGGAAGAACCCTTTTCAGCCCGCTTTACCCCTATGCCCAATACGCAGTTTGTTTATCCGAGTCATTCAGGGATCGAGGCTCTGGCCCGACAATATGATGTACCCCAGGGCAGCTGCGCAGTGGTGTATAACAGCCTGCCTTTGCTGGAGATGCTCAGCAAGGATGCCCAGAGAGTAGCCAACAGCATAGATCTGCTGAACGCCGATGTTCTGGCGGTTTATCCCGCACGGCTCACGCCGGGAAAGCGGTTGGAAAAGGTGGCTGCATTAGCAGGAGCCATCCAACGCAAAACGGAACAGCGGACGAAAGTGATATTCTGCGACTTCCCCAGCGCGGATATCCCTGGAGAGGTTTATAAGCGCAACATCAGGACCGAGGGACAAAAGTTCGGGTTGGAAAAAGGAGATTTGGTTTTTACGTCAGACCTTGGATATGAGCAGGGGTTTCCGCGGCAGGGCGTGTTCGAATTGTTCGGATTGTCAAACCTGTTTCTCTGTCCTTCTTACTCGGAATCCTTCGGCTTGACTGTGCTGGAGGCGGCGAGCCGGGGAAATTTTCTGGTCCTCAATGAGGCGGTTCCCGCTTTAAAGGAATTGGGAGACAGCCTTGGCGCTTACTTTATGCGGTGGGATGCGCGAAATTTTGGATACGATACCCGCGAAAAATATATTCCGTCAGAGCAGGCTTATTATGAGGAACATGGAGAGCGGATTGTCAATCTCATGCGGGAGGACCGTAGTCTGCACGCTAAGACCCGGGTGCGGATGCAGTATCATGGGGCGTGGGTCTACCGTAACCAGCTGATGCCGTTGCTTGTGGACTGAGTGCTGCCCGTATTTTAATAAAACGATCGAAATGCGGGTAACATCGCAGGTCAGGCTCCTGCATAATGGATGAAACGTGACTTATTGGACAGTTCCTGCGAAAACCGCACGAAGCTTACTGGCACCGTGTCGCTGCGCACTGTCATCAAAGATTTGCTTAACGTTCCGCATAAGCTGCAGTTTTATCTTGATATTTTTGAGAGGTCGCCCGACGGAAGATGTGGCTGTAACATGTGCCGTGGGCGACCTCCGGTGCTTCACATAGCTCTTTGACGCCGAGGTGCTTATTTCGTTATGCAGATGTGCCAGTCCGGTGTCCTTAAGAATGCGTTGGTCCAGCCATTATGGAATCTTTCATGCGCCTCGTTTCTTTTTTTGGCGACACACAGTGCCCTAACTTGCGGAGAATGGCTAGAGCAGAAGAGGGAGTTATCGGAAAGTTAAGAATTCCTCGGGAGGCAGTTTTCTTTTGAAACTGCCCACACATCTCTGGCGGAGGAGCAGCCCGCTGGCGCGGCGGCGGAATGTCTCCTTTCCACGTATCCCAAAAGCATGCCTTTGGTATCAGGCGGTTCTGCCAAAGATACCGTCAAGTGGGGGCATCCCTCAAATACTCCTCCAGGCATAGATGTTGTTCTGTGATCGCCTCCGCAGCTTCCGTACCCACATAGCGATAATGCCAGGGCTCATAACCGATGCCGGTGAGGTCGCTTTTATCCGTGGGGTAGCGGAGGATGAACCCGTATTCAGCGCAGTGCGTCATCAGCCATTGCTGGACCGGTGTCTGTTCCTGCTGCTGATCCAGGATCTGATACGCTGCATCTACGATGTCCACCGCAAGGGCGGTCTCGTGCTCGCTGGTGCCGGGGCGGGCCACCCACCGGGCGGCTTCACGTTCAGCCTCCTCCGGAGAGTACCCCTGCTGCAAAAGTGTATCCAGCTTCTTTTCAAACAGCTCCTCCTGCTTGTCCCGGGTACGGTAGGAAGAGCAGATCGTCGGCTCCAAGCCGGCTGCCCTGCAGTCGTCCATCATCTGCTGCAGGGCAGGATAGGCTCTGCTGTCAATGGCGTGTCCGCCCCGCAGCGCGGTCAGCTCCGGGACTTGAAAATCCTCCGGCAGGGGGTGTTCGGCATTGACCAGCAGCAGTTCCCAGGTGTCCTTATCGGCGGCCTGCGCTGGAGAACCGGGACTCGTGGAAGATGCGATGGGTTCCTGAGCGATCTGCGCAGGCAGGTCTGTGCGTTCTTCCGGCTGGGACAGTGGAGATGGTACTCTGGTGCTGCCCAGCAGAAAACCGCTTCCGAACAGCAGCAGACCCAGCAGGGCCAGCGGCAGGAGCCGCCGTGACCGCCTGCGTCGTTGGCGTGGAAAGGATCTTCCTTTTGGGAGAGTACGGGATTGTGTCCGAGCGGAAGGTTTGGGATAATAGGTCATATGGAGTGCCCCCTTCTGGTGGGATCTGCACCCTACCTTACGACTGAGTTCCCTCAAAATCCCCTCCTTTTTGCATCACTTTACCATCACTCCTCAGCGCACCTTCCCGCTGGAGGGAAGGGCAGCTAAGATCACTTTCCAGACCAAAACCTTTTTGGCTTTTCGCACGTCTATATCAAAAACTGCCGCAGAAGCATCGGCCATTACATACCAGAAAGGACCCTATAAAAAAGGACAGACACTTGGGGGTGGCACTGCTGTTGGCAGCAGCGCCTTTTCCATATTTGTACAGAGCTTCAGGGACATGATGCAAAAATGATGGGACCGGACGGCATACTTTTCAGAAAGGAGATGAGAGAATGAACAGGATCCTGATCGCCGAGGACGAGGCTGCCATTGCGAGGCTGGTCCGAACCGTGCTGACGGACGCGGGGTATCGCTGCGTCTGGGCACCGGACGGAAATCAGGCGGCGGACCTGCTGGAGCAGGAATCGTTCGATCTGGCGCTGCTGGACATCATGCTGCCCGGCGCTGACGGATATGAGCTGCTGGATTACTGCAAGGCCCTGGAGGTGCCTGTGATCTTCCTGACGGCCCGGGGCGAAGTGGAGGATCGGGTGCGGGGACTGCGGCGGGGAGCGGAGGACTATCTGACCAAGCCCTTTGCCCTGCCGGAGCTGCTGGCCCGGGTGGAGACGGTGCTGCGGCGCTGCGGCAAGGCGGAGCAGGTGCTGCGTCTGGAGCCGGACATTGAGATCGATCCCGCCGCCCGGGTGGTCCGCAAAGGCGGCCAGCCCGTGGCACTGACCGCCAAGGAGTTCGACCTGCTGGTGCTGTTCGTTCAGAACAAGAACGTGGCGTTGTGCCGGGACCGGATCTTTGAGCGGGTGTGGAATGAGGAATATCTGGGCGACAGCCGTACCGTGGACCTCCATGTCCAGCGGATGCGGAAGAAGCTGGGGCTGGAGGATCGCCTGACGGCGGTGTATAAAGTGGGCTACCGATTGGAGGGGTGAGAGCGGTGCGCCTTTTCTGGAAGCTGTTTTGCAGCATGGTGACCATTACGGCCCTGGCCTGTTCCATCGGCGGCTTTGTCCTGATCGACGGGCAGTTCCGTTCCGGGTTGGATGCCCAGGCGGAGCTGATAGCCACGGAGAATGCTCTCCTGCGCCGCACACTGCTGCGGCAGATGCAGTTTTCCCGCGGCTCTGACCAGGATGAAGCCGTGCGTCTGATAGAGGACGGGGCGATCTCCCAGGACCGGGATGACCTCCGATTCTGTCTCAGCGATGAGATGGGGCGATTTCTGACCGGCAGTCATCTGAATGCTGAATCCGACCTGGTCGCGTCCCTGGGGGATCGGGAGCTGGGGTGGGAGGTTCTGCGGTCCGGTGAGCACTTCTATCTTCATGCCGCGGCACCGGTGCTCCTGGATGATGGGATGATCTATCTGGAAAACTGGCGGGAGGTAGGAAGTCTCTTCTCCCTGCGGCAGACGCAGTACAGCGTGTTTTTCTATGTGCTGCTGGGGATCCTTCTGGTGTCGGCACTGGCTGCCCTGGCGGTCAGCGCCTGGATCACCCGTCCTCTGGGACAGCTGTCCGAAGCTGTCAGAGAGGTGGCGGGAGGAGAACTGTCCCGTCGGGTGGAGGTCCGGGGCGAGGATGAGGTCGGGCAGCTGTCCCGGGATTTCAATCAGATGGCGCAGCAGCTGGAGCGGCATGTGGAAGGGCTGACAGATACGGCCCACCGTCAGGAGGACTTCCTTCACAGTTTTGCCCACGAGACCAAGACGCCGCTGACCGCCATCATCGGCTATGCCGAGCTCCTGCTCTCCCGTCCTGCACGGCCGGAACTGGTGCGGGAGAGTGCTGAATACATCTTTCGGGAGGGGCGGCGTCTGGAAAACCTGTCCCGCAAGCTGATGGATATCTTCGTGCTGGAACGGGAAGGCATTACCACACGGCGGACGGAGATGGATGCGTTTCTGGAGCAGGCGGCAGGCGCGCTGCGCCCAGCCCTGGAGAAGGCGGGGATCTGCCTGGAGGTCCGGGCGGATGCCGGTACGGCACAGATCGATCCGGACCTGATGGAGTCGGTATTGCTGAATCTGATGGATAACGCCCGCAAGGCTGTGGAACCTGGGGGACATATCCTTCTGGAGGGTACTGTGGTTCCGGATGGCTATCGTGTCCGGGTGACGGATGATGGAAGGGGAATTTCTTCGGAGGACCTGAGCCGAATCACGGAGCCGTTCTATATGGTGGACAAATCCCGGGCCAGAGCCCAGGGAGGTGCCGGCCTGGGACTGACGGTCTGTCAGCGGATTGTGGCGCTCCACGGGGGGATCCTGCATTTTGAAAGCGAGCCGGGCCGGGGTACCCGGGTCAGCATCCTGGTGAGGGGGGGCGAGCGTCCGTGAAGCATCTGCGGAAATGGGGCATTCCGGTCCTGACTGGGCTGGTGGTGCTGGCGGCATTGCTGCTGCCGGAGCGGATCTCAGCCCTGCAGGACCGGCAGACCCTGGGAGCGCTCCATACGGTCCCTCTTGCGGAGGAGGACCTGACCGTCCGGGAGATCTCTCTGCCGGAAAAGCTGGAGCTGCTGGCACAGGCAATCCTGGATCCGGACCTGGAGGTCTTCTCTACCACGCAGCCTCTGCCGTTACCCGGGGAGCCTGGAGCGGAGCAGGCGGAGGAAACCTTTTTCAAAAGTGTGGAATACCTGGCAGACTGGAACGTCTTGCCTGAGAGCTTCGACCTGGACACTCTGGAATTTCAGTCTGGCAGCCGGGCGGTGTATGTGCGGTCCGACGGATACCAATCCGCCAGTATGCTGTATTTACAGGGAGCCACCGGCAACCGGGACAGCTTCTGGATCGTGGTGGACGAGGAAACCGGCCTGCCGGTCTGGATCGACTGCTCTCTGCGGTCAGTCCCGGCAAAAAGCTTGCTCTCGGGAGAAACATTGGGAGCACGCTTTTTGGATGGCCTGGGGCTGGAGGTGCAGCAGCGCGGGCCGAACGTGTGGGAAATTGACGGCGCCGGTGGGCTGATGTACAGCGCCAGGGTTGAGAGCGGCTATGGCCGTATCAGCGTGGAGCCTTTGGGCTTTATGGACGATTTCGACCAGGGAGAAGGCGATTCCTCAGACGCCCCCATGGCAGAGATCTGGTGATGGGAAAATGATGCATGAATGCGGCCACTTTGCGGCAAGGTGCAGGTATCGTAGAGACACCAAGAGGGAACGGAGCCCGATCAAAGGGCCTGATAAATGGGAAACGGAGGAATGTACCATGAAGAAGAACCATAATCAAGTGCTGGTAGCGCTGATGCTTCTGTTTGGTATGCTGCTTCTCACCGCCTGCACCGCGGAAGCCACCGGCGGAGATCCGGCTCCCGCTGCGGAGGAACAGACGGAGCAGACTTGGCAGGCGGAGCCGACGCTGGAGGATCTGCTGGGGGAGGACTATGTCAGCTATCTGACGGAGACCATCACCATGCAGATGGGCAACCGCATGGAGAAGGACCCCGAGGTCCGCTACTATCCCATCGAGGACAGCGCCCCCCTGACCGATTATGTGGCCATCGATGAGACCACCGCCTTTGAGGTGGATGAGGAGGGAAATCCGGTGATCCTTTTCCCCGCCGGAACGGTGACGGATGAGGCAAATGGAGAACAGAGCTTCCGAATTCCCAAGCTGTATCAGTGAAAATAGAAAAAGAGATCCCCGGTTTTATAAACCGGGGATCTCTTTTTCTGCGTTCCGCATTCTGTACGGGTAGAACCAAGCTGCCTCCAGCCACTCATCACTCTGGAACTGCACGACCTGCGGAAGGGTACTCTGCTTCCACGGCAATGGTACACGCAGGAGAACAAAAATTTTTTTCTTTTCTGTAAGATTCGCACTGCAATCCGTAGTATATGGGCGAGGCAGTGCTGCCGAGCCGATCGGGGCAAAGGTGGCCTTCACTGTGACCGGGCTGGCCAGCTGGTAGCCCTCGTCCGGTGCAGCAGTCAGTGTGACGGTGGTGTCCTGCTGATTCTCCCCGGCTGCGCCGATGTTGTTGCGGCGGATGCCAAGACCGGCGGTCTCACAGAAGTAATCGTTCTTGAGCATGCCGTTGTTCAGCGACTCGCAGGAAATTGACTGTACGGGATTTTCCAGATGCTGCGCCCGACGCGGGTCTCCGGTTTCTCCGTGTCGGCAGGAATGGCCCAGGACTTTCCAAATTTCTGCGCACCGGGGACCCGCCCCTGGGTGCACAGCTGCTGCACGGCGAGAGATTCCGTCCTTTCACCCCCTGCGAGGTAATTTCTGACATCTATTATATGCGCAATCGCGCATGGTTGCAGGGTATGCGGCGGGCTTTTGCGCACATACAGGAAGAGAAGAAAAATTTCTTTCCAATTTTCTGAAACGATGATACCCTGATGTGCGAATATACAGTCGGGAAGGCGGTGAGACAGTGGAGGAACAATGGATTCGGGAGATACAGCGCTCTGGTTCCCGTGCCGCGGCAGAGGCGTTGATCCGGGCCCGCTATGATGAAATTTATCGCTTTGTATACCGCCAGACCGGTCATAAGGAGGACGCCATGGACTTGACGCAGTCTATTTTTCTGGCCATGCTGCGTGCCCTGCCCACCTACCGGGCGGAGCGGGGCACGTTTCGTACCTGGCTCTACCGCATCGCTGCCAACAAGGTCATCGACGCCCGGCGGAGAGCGCGCCTAGTGCCCCTTCCCCTGGATGAGATGGAAGTTTCGTCGGAGGAGGACTTCACGGTCCAGATGCAGAACCAGGCGCTGCTGGAACAGATCGAAGGCTTTGTCTCCGACCTGGAGCCTCGGGTTCAGGCAGTGTTCCGCCTGCGGCTCTATGCGGAGCAGTCCTTCCCGGAAATTGCCGCTGCTCTGGGAGAGCCGGAAGCGGCGGTGAAATCCCGCTATTACCGCCTGTTGGGGCGGCTGAGAGAGGAGTTTGATCCACATGGATGACCGCTGGAATGAGATCCCCATGCCAACGGAGGCGGAAAAGAATGCTGCCGTGGCCCGCATTCTGGACGCCGGACTTCCGGCCCGGCCGGGGCTTCGGCACACGCTGACGGAGACGCTTCAGGCAGTGGGGCTGCGGACGCTGTTTTTCGGCGAAGCGGACTGCCTGTTTCTCTCAGTGCTGTTCTTGCTTTTGTGCCTGCTGCCGGCGGCGGCCGCGGCAGCCCGGCAGGGACCTGTGGGTCCGGTGCTGTTTCTGCTGTCCCCGGCATTGTACGCCGCACTCCATCTGCTGACCGCCTGGAAAGAGACCCAGTCCGGCACACTGGAGTGGCGGCAGGCTTGTCGGATCTCTTTGAGGACGATGACCGCGCTGCGGATGCTGGTATTCGGAAGTGTGTCGGTACTGGTGTGTGTGCCGGTTAATTTGCTGCTGTGGTACCTGGCGGGCGGGGACGTCTCGCTTTTTTGGATGGTGGCTCTGTCCGTTTCCGGTTTGTGCCTGTATGGAGTGCTGTCCCTCTACTGTCTGCGGCTGCGGGGGATCGCGGGGCTGCTGACGGCCCCGGCGGTCTGGGCGGCATTGGGGACCGTGCCGCTGCTGTGGGAGCGGGCTGCCCGGTGGCTCAATGAAGTACCCACCGTGCTGTTCTGCCTGCTCAGCATTGCCGCTCTGGCCCTGTATGTTTCGGAGCTGCGCCGTTTCTGTCAACGGCGCGCAGAAGGAGGAACGATCTATGCTCTCGGTTGAACACGTCACAAAGCGATATGGAGCCTTCACGGCTCTGGAGGACATCTCTCTGACCTTTTCTCCCGGTGTCTACGGGCTGCTGGGCCCCAACGGCGCCGGAAAGACGACCTTGATGAAACTGTTGGCCACGCTCCTGTTCCCCACAAAAGGGCAGATCCTCTGGGATGGAGAGGACATTCTGGCCCTGGGGGCCGATTACCGGGGCCTCTTGGGGTATCTCCCCCAACAGTTCGGCTACTACCCCAATTACACCCCCCGGCAATTCCTGCGGTATGCGGCGGCCCTCCAATGCATTCCAAAGCGGGAGGCGGAGGGGCGCATCAGCCGCCTTTTGGAGCTGGTGGGACTGGGAGCGGATGGGGACCGGAAGCTCCGAAAGTTCTCCGGCGGCATGATCCAGCGGGTGGGCATCGCCGCCGCCATGCTGAACGATCCCCGGCTGCTGATCCTGGATGAGCCTACTGCCGGGCTGGACCCCCGGGAGCGGGTGCGGTTTCGGAACCTGATCCACTCGCTGGCGGAGGACCGGATCGTGCTGCTGTCCACCCATATCGTCTCCGACGTGGAGACCATTGCCGGGCAGATCGTCATGTTCCGGGACCACCGGCTCTACTGCTGCGACACCCCGGCCAATATCTGTGCACGGTTTCGTGGAAAAGTCTTTCAGGTCCCGGCGGGAGCCGCGCTTGGGCCGGACCAGTTCCTCCTCAGCGAAGGCCAGAGCGAGGCGGGCCCGGTGCTGCGCATCCTGACGGAAACGCCGCCCGCCGGGGCCGTTCCCGCGGTGCCGGGGCTGGAGGACGCGTTTCTCGCCATCTACCGGGAGGGCCAGACATGAGCCTTGTCCGATATGAGTGGCGAAAGCTTTTTCTCCTGCCGGCCCTGTGGGTGTTTCTGGCGCTGAGCCTTTTGTTCAACGCCCTTTTGATCTGCACCCTCTCGGAGTGGGACCGGACCTTTTTCAACGACGCCTCTGCGGATGCCGCCCTCCTGGGCCAGCAGGTGGACGAGCCGTTCCTGGATGGGCTGGCCGCCCTGCCGGAGACGGAGAACCGAACCGTTCTGCTGCAGTCTGTCACCGGTCTGGAGAATATTTTCGAGACCTACGACACCGGTATTTTGAAAGAGTTCTATACGGATGTAGTGGAAAATTCCCCGACAGCAGTGTCGTGGATGGCCTGGAAATACGATGCGCTCTCAAGCCGGGTGGACCATCTGGCCCGGACAGACGCCGGTATGGATGTGTATGCCGGGCCTGTCACCCAGGGAAGCCACCAGTTTCTCTTCGGAACGCTGATGCGGTCCATTCTGGGGGAGGCGGGGATCGCCGCCATGCTGGGGACGCTGTACCTCCTGGGCTACGAGGAGATGCATCAGACGGAGAGCCTGGCCTGTGCGTCCCGGACCGGACGGCGGCTGCGGCGGACCAAGGTCCTTGCGGCCCTGGCGGCGTCTCCCATGTTCCTGGCGCTGGTGGCTGTGCCTGCTCTGGGGGTCTATTTCGCCCGGTTCGACTATGGCGGCGTCTGGAATGCCAGTGTCTCCAGCCAGTTCAACTACCTCTCGGACATGCTGCTGATCCGGCCCTTCCTCACCTGGGGGGACTTTACCGTGGCCGGGTATCTGGCGGCTGCGCTGGCACTGGGAGCAGCGCTGACGGCGGCGTTTTCTCTGTTGGCGGCCCTTTGCGGCGTCCTGGTCCGCAGCCCCTATCTGGCGGCGTTGGTACTGGGGCTGCTTTGCCTTGGCGGACTGGGGCTTACCTCCGCACTGGGGAACCTCAAGCTGTGGGTGGGATATGTCGTTTCCTGTTTTCAGCCCATCGTCGTGTGGCTCTGCTGCGGAGGGTGGTTCACGGAGCTGGGCCTTAACGCGGTGCTGCCCTGGCAGGAGACCATTGCCGTGGGGGCAGATCTGCTGCTGCTCAGCGCTGGAACGGCTTTGGCTCTGCGGCGCTTTGGGAGAAAGGATGTGCTCACATGAGACTTTTGGCGTGGGAACTGCGGAAGATCTGGCGTCCCGGCATCCTGGCGGCTATCGTGCTGCTGGGAGCGGTGTACTACTGGATGTTCCCGGAATTTTACATCGAATACTTCTGCAACGGCCCTGCTTCTCAGGCCCAGTTCCAACTGGCTTCGGAGTGGGTAGAGAAGTACGGCCCCACGCTGGAGCCGGAGGAGCGGGCAGAACTGGACGGTCAGCTGGCGGAGGAGATCCGGACGTTCGATCAGCAGATCGCTGCCATCCCGGAGGCTGCCGCTGTGGGCCTGACGGACTATGAGACCTTTGATCGGTTTCGGGAGGACTATCTGAACGATGCTCTCGACAGCGGCGGTCAGGCGGACATGGACATGGAATATCTGCTGAGCCGGGTGTACGGCGGCACCAACTGGTATATCATTGAGGAGATCCAAAGCACCATGGAACTGTATGACAGCCAGGAAGAGCACAGTGCCCTGGTGATCTCCGGCAGGAAGGCAGAGGGACAGCCGGAGGCCATGATCCTGCGGGAGGAGGAGCTGGCCGAACCGGAGAGAGCTCACGGGCTGCTTCCGGATTCCGTCAGGGAATCCACCCGGGAATATGGCAAGGATCTTGCGGTATGGTGCGTTTTGAGCATCGTGCTGCTGCTCTGCCCCACGCTGGTGCGGGACCGGCTGCGGAGGACCCGGGCCATGCAGTGGAGCTCCCGCCGGGGGCGGTTCGTTCTGGCCACCCAGATGGCGGCCGCCATGTTCTCCGCTGTGGTGCTGACAGCCGTCAATCTTGTGGTTTATGCAATTCCCTTCCTGGCGCAGGAGCCCCTGCGGTTTCGCGCCTGCGGCCTGGGCGGGATCTGGGAATGGGGCTCGCCCTGGTTCGACTGGACTTACGGGACTTATCTTATCGTACTGGCGGGGCTGATCCTGGCGCTGTCCCTGGCAGCTGCCGGCCTCACAGTGTTCCTCTCCCAATACAGCGGCAGCTATATCGCGATGCTGCTCAAGGCCCTGCCGCTGTTTGCGGCGGTGGGAGCGGTGCTGGGGAGCTGGCTCCTGGACCAGCCCTTCTGCTTCCGGCGTCTCTGGGAGGGTGGCCCCTGGATCCCCAAAGGAACAGAAGCGGTGGCGATTGCCGTGCTGGCAGCGGCCGGCATCGTTCTGTGCGTTCTTGCCTGCTGCCGCCAGGGAAAACGGGAGCTGCTGTAAGGGAACAAGGCGCCCGCTCCATCCGAAAACTGCTGAGGGCGTTCTGCGAGTCCGTGGAAAGCTCCGCATTTATGAAACATACAGCGCACCCGGCAGAGAAGAGAACCTTCTTGTCTGGTGCGCTGCGCTGCATCCGGCTGTTCTTGCAGCCCTTGCGCCGCTGGATTTCCCACGGCCACTTCTACCATATGCGGGAAAACATGAAACAAAATAACGGAAAATGGGTTGAGAAATTTCATTCTCAACCCATTTTTATATACGTTAGTAAAAATATATCTTTTCCTTACGTCTTTTCTGAGCATGATTTAAGTAAACCGAAAATGTTTAAATATAGTTTCGCAAAAATTGACAATCTTATGATTTAACGAACGAAATGCTGGATTGGAGGAATATTTATTCAAATAAACAACGTTTTTCTACTCTGGTGAGAATTTTGGACAATTATTTCCATCCTGGTGAATTCCAGTCAGATTGAGTCAAAAATGGTTTTTCGCTAATATAACAATCAAATAAAGCCGGTGCCGTTAAAGGTTGTTGGTTTGCCGTTCAAAAGTCAAGCAGTTGGTTTTCTTGGCAGCTTTGATGCTTTCAGCAGTCAAGGAAACCGCCTGATATAGTTTAGGGCTTTCTTCGATTGTGTTTTGAGACAGGACCACTTTTATGGCAAGCGGAGCCAACGAATCATCCAATCCGCAAGCCATTCCGGTCATGATCGAAGAGTTGTTTGTGGGAACGGCTACGTTTAGAAGAACATTTTCCACCGTGTTATGGTAATTGCGCAGAAAAAAGCTGATCACCACATCATGATTATACATATAGCCGTGATAAAGCGTGGTGCACCGTTCGATGTTTTGCGGGTCCTTTATTTTGTGATACAGCGTCACATTTACTCTTCCGTCAGCTTCCATATGTCCAAACCGCAGTAAGGACAGATAGAGCTTCTGATTCACCATGTGGTACATGTAGAGCTGATTCGTTTTTCCAAAGGGATGGTTGGCAGAGGATGATGAGGATGCATGGTGCTGGACGTCCGTCTCCAGGAGCTGAAAAGGCATCATGCCCAATGCAGTTGCAATATCGGAAAGAGTCAGGATATCCATGGCTGTTTGGCCCAGTTCATATTTTGAAACACTGGCTTTGCTTTTATAAATTTTGGCAGCCAGATCTTCCAGACTCATACCGTTTGCCTTGCGGTAAAGGCGAATCTTCCTGCCCAATGTCTCCAATATCGTATTCATGCAAATCCCCCCCCAGTTGCAATGCAACTCCATAGTGCGAATAAAGATTTTAAACATTATAGCAAAATTTTTCCGGGAGGTGCAATAGAAAATTATTCAAGGACGACAGGAAAAAATTGGTTTTTAACCCCGGATTGTTGCGCAGAATCACAATGTGAGCATTGGAAAGAATTCAGCAAAGAGACTGCTTCCTAAGGGGGGAACGGTTCGAATTTACTGTCCATGCTCTGGTGATAGGAGACTCAAACTGGATCAATAGAAGTGAGGGATGAAAATGAACAAAATCAAAAATTCTTTCCTATGGCGCATGCTTGATCGGCTGATGTCTTTCATATTGATTGCCAGCAGCATTATCTTAACGCTTACGATAGGCATCTGCGTGTTCGTTCGATACATTTTGCACAGTGATATTTACGGCAGCGATGAGATCATTACGCTTTTTGCTCTGTGGCTTTATTGGATCGGCGCGGCATACGGAAGCCTGGAAGACTCTCACATTACGGCAGATATGCTGGACTTGTTCATCAAAAATCCCAAGATCCTTTGGATCAAAACGATTTTTGTCAAAGGGTTTACTACGGCGACTGCTGCGATCCTTGCTTATTGGGGCGTGGGAAAATATCTGGTTTTCAATATCCAGAATTTTGGTTATACAACGGCGCTGAAAATGCCCATGCTGCTGACCACTTCTGCAATTTCCATCGGTTTATTTCTCTGCTTTGTTTACTCTTTGTTCCACTTTATTGCCGCGATCCTTTCAAAACCTGCAGATTATTTGCCTAAGGAGGAATAACGCATGATCGTTTTAATCATTTTCCTAATTCTCCTGGTTCTGCTGATGGTGGGAGTTTCTGTTCCGTTCAGCTTTGGCGCTGCGACGGCTGTTCTGCAGATCATCTATGATTTTAATCCGGTGGCGCTCCTTACCACATCCTTTGGCAAGATCCAGTCTGTTACGCTGCTGGCGATCCCGATGTTTGTGCTGGCCGGAGGCGTTATGGAAAAAGGCAAGATCGGCGGTGCTCTGATCGATTTCGTCGATGCGTTTTTCGGCCGGATCAGAGGCGGACTGGCGATCGTTACCTGTGTTACATCCGCTATTTTTGGATCCATCTGCGGTTCTGGTGCGGCAACGCTTTCCTGCGTGGGTTCCATTATCGCTCCCCGGGCAAAAGAAAAGCACTATCCCACACCGACCATGGCGGCGATTGCATGCTGTGCTTCTCCCTTGGGACTGCTGATCCCGCCCTCTGGCGCGCAGATCCTCATCGCGTGGACGATGAACATCTCGGTCCTCTCGTGCTTCCTCTCCACGGTGATCCCCGGTATTATGCTCACGATCCTCCTGAGCATTGGATCCTGGATCCTCCTGCGGAAGGACAAAGACATCATTTATGAAACAAAAATGCCCCCCAGAGAGAAACTGCGGGATACCGGACGCAGAACGATTTACGCATTGCCTGCACTTTTCATGCCGGTCATTATTTTGGGCGGGATTTATTCCGGCGCTATGACTGCAACGGAATCCGCCGGTATTGCTGTTTTGTATGCGGTGCCTGTTTCCATCCTTATTTACAAAGGGTTCAAGATGCGGGAGCTCTTCCCCATCATTAAGGAGACTGCCGTTTCGACCGGCGTCGTCATGTGCATGGTTGCCATCATCTCCATGCTCAGCCGGGTCCTTACCCAGCTCCAGATCCCTCAGATCGTGGCAGACGCGCTCATTTCTGTATCGGATAACAAGTATGTGATCCTGCTGATGCTGAATCTCTTTATGATCATCCTGGGAATGATCATGGATGATACGTCCGGTATTTTGCTGGCGGCGCCCATTCTCTTCCCCATTGCCACGTCGCTGGGTCTGTCCCCTTATCACTTTGCGGCTGTCATGGGCGTGAACCTGGGCATGGGCTGCATTACGCCCCCCACGGCGCCCTTCCTCTATCTCTCTTCCCGCGTGTTCAAGACTTCTACCGCAAGAGAAATCAAACCGATGCTGTTCCTGATCGTTTTTGCGTATATCCCCACGCTTCTTGTGACGACGTATTGGCCTGCATTTTCCACGTGGCTGCCGACCCTGATCATGGGCGCTTGATGGGAGAGATGAACTTTCCTGCAAATAAAAATCCTGACGGAACGAAAGTTCCGTCAGGACAGGGAAGCGGAGCCGGGCAGCGTTAAATCGCAGTCGATCGTGTTTCTTTCCTGCAGCTTGCGGTTAAAAGTTTTTCCCGTTCCAACCCCAGTCGGGCGTGGCGAGATAGCGGACATATACGTTTGTCCCGGCAATGTCCAGCTCCTCCTGCAGCAGCTTGCAGATTTTTTCCGTCATGGGGGAGAAATATTCGCTGGGATCGGTTCTCAAAAGCATATTCACTTCCACAAAGGCGCTTTTGAGATCATCACGCTGATGGAAGTAAATATCCTTGGAGTCTTCAAGGATCACCATGAGGGAGTCAGGAGTTTTCCCAGGAATAAGTTGGATGGCATCGATGAACCCCTGGAACAAGTTTTCCTTGTTTTGGCTGGTGAGTTTCTGGTTGACAGAGCATCTGATACACGGCATATTTTTGGGCCTCCTTGATTCGAAATTGGTGAAAAAATTATATATTTGCCGTCACAGAATTTCAAGTGCAATTACACAAAGAACCAGATTTGAACATAGGAAGGAGCAAAATGGGAACGTATTTATTGGGTGTAGATATTGGCACCAGCGGCTGCAAAGCAACCGTCATTGATACAAACGGCCGGTTTATCGCAGACGGATACACCGAATATCCTTCTTATCATCCTCACTTCGGATGGGTTGAACAAAAATCAACGGACTGGCTCAATGCCATGATCCTTTCCCTGAAGCGTGCGGCAGAGAAGGGGAAGTTTTCGACCAAGGATATTATCGGCCTTGCTGTTGACGCATCTGCGCATAACACGGTGCTCCTGGACCGGAACGGAGCGGTCATTCGGGATACCATTATGTGGCAGGACCAAAGAGCCTATCAGGAAGCAGCGTTCCTGAAAGAACGGTATCTGGATCTGATCAAAAGCACGACATTTTCCTCTCCCAGCGCAACATGGTCGCTTCCACAGCTGATGTGGGTGCGGGACAATGAACCGGAAGTATACAGCAAGATCGAGCGCATCATGTTTATTGACGACTATGTGCGCTATCAGCTGACCGGGGCGATTTCCACCACACATATCCAGGCACAGGGCTCTTTGATGTTCGACAACCGGAAAATGGTCTGGTCGGAGGACCTTGTTAAATTGACGGGGCTTCCCATGACGGTGCTTCCTGAAATCAGAAAGACGACCGATATTTCCGGCTATGTTACGGCAAAGGCCGCTGCGCTGACAGGATTGAAGGAAGGCATTCCGGTGGTGATGGGCGCCTCAGACACCTCGCTGGAAAGCTACTCTGTCGGCGGGCTCAAGCCCGGTGACTGTGTGCTCAAGATGGCAACAGCCGGCGGCATCAACGTTTTCCGCAATATTGGAGCGCCGTTTTTGGACACTTTCATATATTCCCATGTGGTGGACGGCGTTTGGTATTACGGAAGAGGGACGGTTTCTGCAGCCCAGGCACTGCGCTGGTACAGGGATACGTTCTGCCAAAAAGAACTCGCGGAAGAAATTGCCGGAGGACAAAATACATACCAGCTTCTGGATAAGGAAGCGGAAGGGGTCCCTCCGGGGGCGGACGGGCTCTTTTTCCACCCGTACATGTCCGGAGAGCGGGCTCCATACTGGGATCCAAAGCTCCGCGCTTCGTTTACCGGTTTTTCCTCCATGCATAGGAGGGGACATTTTAATCGGGCTTTGCTGGAGGGCGTTACATTTTCTTTGCGCCAGTGCTTTGAAGGCATGGAGGAATTTGGCCGCATCGATCAGATTTCGTTTGTTGGCGGCGGGTCAAAGTCTCCCCTTTGGAGAAGCATCCTCGCAGATGTGTTTGACAGAAAAATCGTAAAGTACAAACGGGACGATTCTTCCCTGGGCGCTGCGATGCTCACCGGTGTGGCCTTAGGAGTCTTTGGGTCTCACCAGGAAGCCGTTGAAAAGACCGCTGTGATCGACAGCATTACGGAGCCGAATCCTGAAAATGTGGAAAAGTACAGCAAACTTTTCCCGCTTTATGTTGAGATCCATGACGATTTGGAAAAGACCTATCATAAGTACGAAGATGCGTGATCGGCATTCCGGATAGGCTCCTGCTTATGAATCATGATTTGAAATTCCCCAGGCAAATAGAAAAAATTGGGAGGAGATTTGAAATGATCAGATGTGTTGCCATGCTGACCCATAACGATGTTACGGTACCCCATGCGCTTGAGGTCTTCGAAGCCAACAAACACGCAAAGGCTGCATATTGGGGCTTCAAGGATGCGGGCGTGACCCTGGAAGAAGGAGAGGCGTTGATCCGGGCCATGCTGGATGCCGGCAAGCATGTTGTGATCGAGCCGCTTACCACCGATGAGGAAATGGCCAACAAGTGGGCGGATCTGGCGATCAAATACCATATTGACGGCAATTTGGGGTTCTATTTCAAGTCCGTCTCGGACAAGCTGAAAGCTGCGGGCGTTCTCCATTTTCCCGCATTTGGTGAGAGAGATGATTCCATGAAGCTGGTAGGTACCATTGAATCCATTACCGAGTCCGCTATGGAGATCATCCGCGCCGGATCCCCCGGAATTCGCATGTCCGCTTACAGATGGGTTGACGGCGATCCGGAAGAACTCGCCGCCAGTCTCAAGAAAAAGTTCGATGAGGCGGGGGTCACTTTCATGATGACCGGCTCGGTTAACGACTTCGGCAAACTGGACTTTATCAAGAAGATGCAGCCTTGGGGAATTACGGTTGGCGGAGCTCTTTTTGAAGACGGCAAATTTGGCGGCGGCACTGTGGCGGAACGGATCGACAGGATCGATACATATTGCAACGAGCAGTGACTGAGATCCAAAACTAAATTTATGGAAGAAGGGTGCGCTATGGAAAAGACCTTATCTCGTGGATTCGGTGGTCCCCTTCAGTATGTTCAGGGACCTGGTGAGATCAAGAACCTTGCAAAATATACTGCAAACTGCGGCAGGAATGTTCTCGCAATTATTGATGCGTTCCTCTACCAGTCTATTTCCGCAAAGCTTGAGGAATCTTTTCAGGATACGGATTCCAGGCTTATGTGCATGGCTGGAGAAGGAGAGTGCAGCTGGAAAGAGATCAATCGGGTGATTGATGCGTCAAAGGAGTTTCAGCCGGAGGTAATTGTGGGCATTGGCGGCGGAAAGACCATGGATACCGCCAAAATGGTAGCAGAGCAGCTCTCTTTGCCGAAAATTATTTGTCCCACATCTGCTTCGTCTGACGCGCCTACTTCGGCGCTCTCCGTGATGTACTCGGATGAGGGGGAACATTTGGGGAGCATCATGCTGAAAAAGCATGCGGAAATGGTCCTTCTGGATACGGACATTATCATTTCCGCACCGCCCAGACTGTTTATTTCCGGAATGGGGGATGCCCTTGCCACATATTTTGAGGCGCATGCGATCCTTGACTCTGATACGCCCAACCATATTGGCGCAGGGTATAAGCCTACCCGTCTGGCGATTGCCATTGCCGACCTGTGCTATGACATTCTCCTGGAAAAGGGCGAATTTGCCCTGGCCTGTGTGAAGCAGGGCATCCTTACCTCGGCTGTGGAAGATGTGATCGAAGCCAATACCCTGCTTTCCGGTCTTGGTTTCGAAAATACTGGCTGCGTAACGGCCCACGGGATCCATTCCGGCCTTACGATCCTGCCCCAGACGGCATCCTTCCTCCATGGCGAAAAGGTGGCATTCGGGATCGTTGTTGAGCTGGTCCTTGAAAATCGAAGCAAGGAAGAAATCGATAAAATCATGAAGTTCATGGTGCGTGTCGGGCTTCCTGTTACGCTTGAACAGTTCCATGTGGAGCCGACGGAAGAGAATATTGAAGCCATTGCAGCCAAGTCTCTGAAGTCAAATCTGGTTTCTCTTGAACCGTTTGAAGTAAATATGAAGAATCTGGTCGCTGCGATCAAGGGCGCGAATATTCTCGGAAAGACCTATCTTGAAGCCATGAAGCCATGATCATCTTTTTGTCAAACGATGATGGGATCCAGGCTCCGCTTCTGCCGATCACCGTTGAAGCGTTGTCAAAGATCGGGGACGTTTATGTATGCGTGCCTGAGAAGGAGTTCAGTTCGGGCGGACACGGCCTCTCTCCCCATAATCCCTTATGGCTCAGAGAGGTGCAGATCCCCCATGCGGCGAGAGCCTGGACCCTTTCCGGAACACCGGCTGATTGTGTCAAATTTGCGTTTGCAAAACTGCTGGATGTCAGGCCGGATCTGGTGGTAGGCGGCATTAATCCCTCGCCCAACATGGCGACGGAGGTCCTCTATTCAGGTACCGTTGCTGCGGCGATAGAAGGATGCCTTCATGGGATACCGAGCATAGCCATGTCGCAGAACAGTTCAAAGTGTGATCCCCGCGAAGCCGCGAAATGTTTGATCGATATAATTGCGCGGTGGCAAAGGAACGGTTTTCAACCGACCACGACACTGTCGGTCAATTATCCGGAATTACCATTTGGGGAGATCAAGGGCTATGCTTTTGCCAGACAAGGATGGCGATGGTACAATGACTGCTTCCTGGAGATGCAGGATCCCAAAGGCCGGATATTTTACTGGATGCATGGCAACAATCTGTCAGACAGAAAGGAAGAGGGAACGGATCTGGCTTACATGGAAAGAGGCTATGTGCCCATTACGCCCCTTTCATTCGACATGACGGATTACGCCATGATTGACCAGCTGAAAAAGACAACGATTTTTGATGAGCAGAGGAAGGCATAGCTGCCGCAAAGATCCCCTGCTGCAAGCGTATTTCCAACAAAAGCCCAATTAAAAGGAGAGAGCCAATATGAAGAAGTTTTTCTCAATCTGCATGCTTTTTGCACTGGTTGTGTCCCTCACGGCCTGCGGTGACACTGCGGAGGAAAGTCCCGGCACGTCTGATTCCGGCGGCATGAAAGATACTCCGACGTATACATTTTCTTTTGCCGGCATTGGCGGCACGGAGACCATTGATACCATTGCCATGCAGAATGCCGCGGACAAGATCTATGAGCAGACCAACGGCGACATCAAGATCAATGTGTTCCCGGCGTCCCAGCTGGGCGACTATATTCAAGTCTACGATGAGATCATGAACGGTTCCATTGAAATGGGCCTGATCCCTCCTGCGGATACGTATGATTCTTTCGGCGGCATCCCTTACCTGCCCTATCTTTGCACGAACCTCGACCAGTTCAGAACCGTTTTTGGCGAAGGAAGCTGGCTGTATGACGAATACAAGGAATTCCAGGCGGGTTACGGGGTTCACAACTTCGGATTCTGGACCAATGGTTTCACCGGCTTTGGCATCGTTGATGTGAAGGGTGACGATATTGATCATCTTTTTGATACGGAGTATGCCCACCAGACGCTGATCCGTGTTCCCGGCCTGGAGTCCCAGAAGATCGCTGTTTCCGAAATCATGAACTATCCCAGCACCACGATCCCTTACGCGGATCTGTATAGTGCAATGCAGACCGGCGTTTGCGACGGCTGGGTTGGCGGCGGCGCCTATTCCAACTACTCCGTTATGGCCGATCTGATCAATTACTTCCTGGATCTGAGAACTTCTACCGATGCATATGTTTGCATCATGAACAAGGACCTGTTTGACTCTCTGCCTGCCGAGTATCAGACGATCATGACCAATGCCATGAATGAAATGATCGAAGAGGCCCTTGATGCGCTGGAAGTGCAGGATGAGCAGGCGATTTCCGACCTGCAGGAGCTTGGGATCGAAGTCTATATTCCCACGGATGAAGAGATGGCAGCCATCATGAGCAAGGCCATTGACCAGCTCTGGGGTACCTGGGGCGTTGAGACGTATGGTCAGGATGTGATTGATCATCTCAAGGCTGAGGTGGAGCAGTTCCTTTAAGGGGTAAATCTGCATGGACCAAGCCGGGTGACAGAAACGGCAACTGCCAGCTGACCTGACAAGAGTAAACGACCCTATCCAATCTGAACGATAGTTTCTCATTGTTCGGAGCAGATAGGGTCGTTTATTCACCATGGAACGCAGGAGCAAAACTGCAAGTGAATTTTGAAAGACCCGGTACCATACGAGGAAATAAAAGACATGGATCTGATTGTTTTGATATTTTCGTTTTTGTGCGTCTTGGGACTGATCGATAAGATCATTCAGCGATGGGGATTGGCACAATATGTAGATGCGGCTGTTTTTGCCATGTCGTCTACGATCCTTCCCTATATTGGGATCTGCTGTGTGGGGGCCGTTCTCGTAGGCAAACTGACCCAGGTGTTATCGGTAAGTGAGTCTTATCTCCCCGCGATTATTATTGGCAGCTTGCTGTCCCCGGATCTGGGGGGATTCAAACTGTGCCAAGAAATTGTCCGCGAGCAGGAGTGGTTTTTCTTCTGCAGTCTGATCCTTGCCGGCTGTATTGGACAGTTTATCAGCTTTCAGCTTCCGATCTTCAGCTCGACCATTCATGATTCGCAGGATATATTGATACAGGGGTTCATTGCGGGGATCATTGCAGCGCCTGCCGGCATTTTGACCGGGGGCGTGGTGATCGGGATTCCGCTTTTGAGCATCCTGTGCAACTGCTTGCCTGTGTGGGCGATCTGCATTCTCATTGCTGTGGGATTTTTAAAAAGACCTGCCTTAACACAGCGGGTGCTCAAAATGTTCGGCGAAGTTTTGCAGAGCCTGTGTATAGGCCTATTTGCGGCGGTGGTTATCCTGCTGCAGATAAATCCCGACAGTATTTTGGGCCATTTGGCAGACAGCATGGTGACCTTTATCAAAATGCTGGTCATAGTGATTGGGGGAACAATCCTCTCTGCGCTGATACAAAAATGCCTGAAGGTAAGCTTTACAATGAAAGTGTTTCATTTGGACCCGGTCTCATTCAGCGGGATCTTGCTCAACAGCATCAGCAGTGTTGCTATGTCACCCCTTTGGCCGCAGATGAGCCCGCGCGGCAAGCGTATTAATGCGGCATTTGCTGTGAGTGGGGCATATATGCTGGGGGGACAAATGACCTTTGCGATCGCTGCGGAAAACAGCCGGGTATTGGCCGCTTTTTTTTCGGCAAAGATCGTTGCAGGGGCATTGAGCATTCTCATAACGGTGGTACAAAGTGAGCTGTTCATGAGATCAGAGCATGAAATGCTGGAGACAAAATGAAGCTGCTTCCGAGACGAAGCCAGGGACAACCAGAAGGGAAGGACCTGGTATTTCCGGGGATTCCGTGAGCATATGGGCGGAATCCATGACCGTGCAGTTCGGACTCAAGCTCCCAGCTCCAAAGCGGATTGCACGGCAGGAGCGGAATTGATCAAACACAAAAAGGGGAGGAATGGCCAGATGGCAGTTCCTCCCTTTTCCTGTTCCGGCTTCTATGGCACATCAAATGCAGGCGTTATCATGAAAACGCCCCATCCCATGCCGCGATATGCAAAGATCCCAAGACCATATGTCATCTTGAAAAGCGGAGGCGTCCTGCTTTGCTCACAGAACGCCTCCGCTTTTCAAAATTGAATTTCGGATGTGCGAAGAAGGATCAGTCCCGCACGACACCACCGTCAAGGTTGATGGCTTCTCCGTTGATATTTCGGGCGCCGTCAGATGCCAGGAACAATGCCAGTGCCGCAATGTCCGCAGGCTTTTGGAAGCGATTCATCGGAATGGAGGACTCCATGCGGCGGCGGACGGTGCTCTGATCCTCGCCTGTATCTGCGCAGATGCCATCGATGACGCGCTGGATCATGGGAGTATCAACAGAACCCGGGCAGATCGCATTTACGGTAATATCTCTCGGTCCGAGTTCAGCCGCAAGCCCGCGGGTCATACCGATCACGCCGGCCTTGGAAGCGCAGTAAGCGGCAGTATTGGCAAACCCGTTCTTTCCGGCAATGGAGGCAATGTTGATAATGCTTCCGGGAAGCCCTTTTTCCAAAAGAATGGAGACCACTGCCCGCGTGCAGAAAAAAGTCCCCGTGGCGTTGACGGACAGATTCTTGTTCCAGATCTCGGTACTCATCTGCTCGATGGGCACCCCGATGGCCACACCCGCGTTGTTCACCAGGATCTGGATGGGATGTCCGGATTCTGCCGCACGGCGCACCACGTCATTTACTTTATCTTCCTGACTGATGTCCATTTTGACCCGGGTGAGCTGCGATTCGTATTCCGTCTCCCAGGCGGGGACCTGCAGATCTCCGGCAATGACCGAATAGCCGGCACGCAAAAATGCTTTTGCTGTCGCTTCGCCGCTTCCGCCGCCGGCGCCGGTCACCAAAACAGTTGCTCCGTTCAAACTCATTTCATTTTACCTCCGTCCATTCCGAATGATTTTTTGCGCTCTGATAGATCGCTTCACAAACAGCCGCATTCTGATAACCGTCATAAAAGCTTGGATAATTGCCGGCTTTCCCGCTTTCAAGAGATGTATAGACTTCTTCGAAAAAGCTGGAGAATGTATCCGGGAATCCGCCGCCAAAGGCATTGGTCACTGAGGTGACACCCTCAAATTGCCGTGCGGTATGAACCTGATAGGGGGTTTCGGAACACCACCAGACGGAGTTTTCATCGCTGCTGATTTCGATTTTAATGCAGTTGCTGCGTCCGTGAGAGACCTCCGAAAGGAGGAGGGAACCGATCGCTCCATTGGAAAATTGCAGGGATACCACCGCGGCGTCTTCGGATTCCACGGTAATGTGTTCGCTTCCCGGCTGGGGTGCGGCAAACATCATTCCATCTTTTTTATACCGGTCCTTGTGGAAACAGCCGAAATTGGCCGAAACTGCCGTGATTTCCAGGCCCGTCCAAAAACGGACCAGGTCGATCCAGTGTGAGCCGATTTCTGTGACTGCCCGCATGGGGCCGCCGAATTCCGGGATGTAGCGCCACATGTACTGGGCGGGAAGAATGTGGAATTCCTGCAGATAGGAGCCGTGGATCAGACGCGGAGCGCCGAAGCCGGGTGCAGCCACGATCTTCCGTCCCCGCTGACAGGCCTCGTGATAACGCACATTGAAATTTACTGCGGCCAAAAGGCCCTTCTCTTGTGCCAGCTGATACAGTTCCCGCGCCTGTTCGCTGTTCAGGCACAGCGGCTTTTCACAGACGACATGTTTTCCGGCCAGCAGGGCCGCCTTTGCCATGTCATAGTGCATTGCCGGGGGAGTACAGATGTGAATGCAATCCACACCGCTTGCCAAAGCGTCTGTAAATTGGTTGCTGTGTGATGGGATATTCCAAGTTTCCGCAAACGCTTTGGCTTTGCTTTGGTCCCGCCCAACGGCAAGAACGATTTCCTGCTTTTGCTGAATCAGTGCCTTTGCGTGGGTTGCAGCAATATTGCCGCAGCCAACAATTGCAACTTTCATGTGATCCCTTCTTTCAGACCGTTTGTTGTGCTATTATGTCACATATATTTTCAGCAAAAAAGGACAGTTGTCCTTTTCTGGAAATGCGCGCAATAATTTGACAATTCCATCAAAATCAGGTAATTCTTTTTGGCTGAAGGAAAGGACTAAATAGGACATCTGTCCTTTTTTGAGATCGGGGGAGTTTGATAATATGAAAACACCAGAAAACCACCACGTCTTTGCCACTGGAGGGAATATGGAGCAGGAAGACCTGATCAACTTGTGCTTGTCGACGCTCCCTGAGCGGCTGCGCCAAACTGCGGAACCGGTGTGCTTTAAAAAGAATCAGATCGTCATCCGAAAAGGAGAGCCGACGACATGTGCCTATCTGATGGTGCTTGGAGATCTGACGGTTCAAACGGAGTATGAGGACGGCAACTACTATACGTTTGCCCATATCCTGCCGGGGAGGTATATCTCTGACCTGGAAGTCCTCTCCGGAAGGTTTATCAATGCAGTGACGCTTGTGGCCGCAGAAAACAGTATGGCACTGCGTTTTCCCCTGGCGGTGTTTCAGGAATGCCTGAACAATGATATTGATTTCCTGCGCTACATTGTGTACGGCTTGGCGGATGCCATGTTCGATACGTCTTCGCAGCGGGGAAGCAATTTATATACGCATAGTTCCACCAAGGTTGCCCGCTATTTATTGAGTTACATAAATGCCCATGGCCCGGAGGAGGATGGCGTGTATGTTATCCGCGTTACACGGCAGGCCATTGCGGCGGAGATCGGCATCAATATCAAAACGGTAAATCGTGCCGTCAAACGGCTTTCAGACGAGAACCTGCTGGAAATCGTCCACGGAAAGATCCGTATTTCCCGGGAGCGTGCGGAGCAAATGAGCCGCTACA
The DNA here is from genome assembly GCA_944387015.1 of uncultured Oscillospiraceae bacterium. GTDB lineage: Bacteria > Bacillota > Clostridia > Oscillospirales > Oscillospiraceae > Oscillibacter. Next base: position 14,112 of record CALXDH010000015.1, on the reverse strand, counting down.
TTGGAAGTGATCATAAAGCGGATGCTTTTTGATAAAACAACATTTAGGAGGATCGATTATGAAAAGAGCTTTTTCCGTACTTGTATGCGCCGCCATGATTTTTTCTTTAACTGCCTGTGGTGAGGACCCTGTATCTGACGGAAAAGATGCGCCTGAGGGCGATGCCGCTGCCTCCGGCAAGCTGGCTGTCATCACCGGCACAGGCGGCCTGGGCGATCAGAACCTGAATGATTATGTCTATTCCGGCGTTAAGATGCATGAGGCGGAAGGCGTGACCGTGGATGTGGTGCAGCCCTCTGATCTGGCGGACTTTCCCAATCTGCAGACGCTGTATGCAGAAGAAGGAACGTACAGCACCATTGTCTGCATCGGGTTTGATCAGAAAGAGGCACTGACTACGGTCAGCAAGGAATTCCCCGATCAGAGCTTTATCATCTGCGATACGGAATGCGAGGGCTCCAATGTGACCAGCGTTGTGTTCCGGGCGGAGGAAACCGGCTTCCAGCTGGGGGTTCTGGCGGGACTTCTCGTCAAGGAGGGGGCGCTGGAAAACAGCCGCGGGAACAACACCATCGGCTTTGTCGGCGGCAGTGATATTGCCACCATCAACCAGTTTGCCGCCGGATATGAAGCCGGTGCGCGCCTGGTGAATCCCGATGTGACGGTCCTTCGCTCCTACGTGGGAAGCTTCAGCGATCCGACGACAGCCACGGAGCTTGCCACCAGCCTCTATGAGCAGGGGGCGGACATCGTCTTTGCCTGTGCCGGCGGCTCCGGTCTGGGTGTTTTCACCGCCGCTGAAAAGCAGAATGGGTACGCACTCGGCATTGAAACCAATCAGAATGCGCTCTCTCCGGACTGCATCATTGCCAGCGGCACCCGCGCGTGGGACGAGGCCATTTATGACGCAACGCAGAAGGCGCTGGATGGGACTCTGGAGAGCGGACTGCTCAGCTACGGTATTTCTGACGGGATGCTGCAGGCGGAGCGCGCAGACAGCAACGTTCCTGTCTCCGATGAAATTATGGAAGAGGTGGCTGCTTACAGCCAGCGCGTTGCCGACGGCAGCCTGAAGCTCCCCACGACCCTGGAAGAAGTGGACTCGTTCCTGGCAGAATACGCCGAATAAAACGGATGAGGGGGATTTCAATGGATGCTTTGCTTGACATCAAGAACGTAACCATGCGGTTCGGCAGCCTCGTTGCCAACGACCATGTGAGTCTTTCCTGCGGGTATGGCTCGGTAATCTCTCTTTTGGGGGAAAATGGTGCCGGAAAAACCACCCTCATGAAGGTCATCTATGGTTTGAACAAGCCGGAGTCCGGCGAGATTTATTTCGAGGGAAAAAAAGTATCCGTGAAGTCCCCGAAAGCGGCGATCGCTCTTGGGATCCAGATGGTTCACCAGCATTTTATGCTGGTGAACCATCTGACAGTGGCCGAAAACATCGTGATGGGAAATGAACCGGTGAAATTTGGGATTTTCCAGCGTAAGGCCGCGGTGGATCGGGTGCGGGAGCTCTCCGAAATGTACGGACTGCAGATCGATCCCATGCAGATGGTGGGCAAGCTGTCTGTTGGAGCCAAGCAGAGAACGGAGATTTTGAAGGCACTGTACCATGGAGCCAAACTGCTGATTCTTGACGAACCGACGGCTGTTTTGACGCCGCAGGAAACACAGGAGCTGTTTAAGGTCATCCGCCGTCTGAAGGAAGATGGAAAGTCCGTCATTATCATTACCCATAAACTCCACGAGACCATGGAGATTGCCGATTGGGTCTATGTGATGCGCCATGGCAAAATGATCGGCTGTGTCGCCAAGAAGGACACCTCTCCGGAAGAATTGACGCGCATGATGGTGGACCATGCGCTGGAAAAGTTTGAGAAGGCCGCCTGCCATCCCGGGGAGGTGGCGGTTTCTCTGTCCGGCCTGTCCTATACCAACCGGGATCATGCCCCTGTTTTGAGAGATGTGAATCTGGAAATCCATGAGGGAGAGATCTATGGCCTTGCCGGCATAGAGGGAAACGGACAGCAGGAACTGGTGGAGGTACTCAGCGGCATTGAAAGCAGATGGACCGGCACCTACCGTCTGCTGGGGCAAAACGCTGCCGGAAAATCTGTGCGGGATCTCATTGATCTGGGCCTTGGCTGCATCCATTCCGACCGGCAGGACAGAGGGCTGCTCTTGGATCTTCCCGCGGCAAAGAACGTCCTTCTGGGATACCAGCATCAGCGCTCCGTCAAAACACCGGTGGGACTGATCGATTATCGGAGGGTGTCGCAGATGGCACGCTCCATCATTGAACAATATCATGTCTCGCCTGCGGATGAGACGTATATTGCACGCTCTTTTTCCGGCGGAAATCAGCAAAAGCTCATTGTGGGCCGGGAGTTTTACCGGAACCCGAAGGTGGTCATTATTGCGCACCCTACCCGGGGAGTGGACATCGGTGTATCCGAGATCATTCACCAAAGCATTCTGAAACTGCGGGAGGCAGGTTCTGCCATCCTGCTGATCACAGCGGATTTTGATGAATTGTTCAAGCTGAGTGACCGGATCGGCGTGATTTACGAGGGACATATCGTCACCGAGGGCAAGAGTGAGGAATATACGCCGAATCGGTTGGGCTTATATATGGGAGGCGGCACAGATGAAGATCAAGCGGTTTGAAAAACTTGCGGCACCTGTGTTGTCGATCATCATTGCGTTGTTGATCGGCACGGCCATCATTAAAATCTGCGGATACCACCCTCTCAGTGCATATTCGGCGCTGCTGAAAGGTGCGTTTGGGTCTTTCCGGTATACCATGGCGACCCTGGAAAAGAGCGTCCCGCTGATTTTATGCGGCATTGCCGCCATGGTGGCAATGAAAAGCGGGATCTTCAATATCGGCGCAGAGGGTCAGCTTTTTATGGGGGCCATTGGATATACGGTTGCCGCACTGTATCTTGATTTCCTCCCGGGGCCGCTTCATTTGATGGTATGCATTCTCGTTTCCATACTGTTTGGAAGTGCCTGGGCATTTGTCCCGGCCATTATGAAAATCCGGATCGGGGCAAATGAGGTGGTCACCTCCATCATGCTCAATTACATCGCGCAGCTTTTTACCTCGTATCTGGTTTCCGGCCCCATGCGGGCCGACGGAGCAGTTTCCCAGAGTGATCCGATCCCTGCTGCAACGACCATTGGGGAGATCGTGGCTGGATCCAAAATCACCTGGGGCTTTCCTCTGGCAATCGTACTTTGCATCGTCTTTGCGGTACTGTTCAAACGGACGCAGCTGGGGTACGAGATCACGGCGGCCGGTATGAACGCCCGGGCCGCAGAAGCGGGAGGCATCCAGCCTGATCGGGTCCGCATCATCGCGATGATGATCTCAGGCGCGCTTGCCGGCCTTGCGGGAGGGCTCCTGGTGGCCAGTACCTTTGGCCGGTTGGTGGAAACGGTTTCCACCAGCTTTGGCTTTGACGGCATCTCCATTGCGGTATTGGGACTTTATACGTCTGTTGGCGTATTTTTGTCCAGCCTTCTCTTCGGAGCGCTTCATACCGGCAGTCTGTACATGGAAATGTTTATGAAGATCCCCAGTGAGCTCATTGATGTTTTGCAGGGCGTGATTATCGTGGTGATTGCATCGCCTGCGATCTTCCAGATTCTTTTCAAGAGAGGAGGCAAACGGTGAATGGGTAACGAGCAATTGAGCCTGATTGCCTCCGTGCTCTCCGCTACGCTCCGCATGTCTGTTCCGCTTGGATTTGCAGCCATCGGCGGAGCGATCTCTGAGCGGTCCGGGATTATCGCCCTGGGATTGGAAGGGTATATGACCATCGGGGCGTTCTTTGCGGTGCTGGGTGCCTATACGACCAACAGCGCGGCTTTCGGACTCCTGGCCGGTGCATTGGCCGCGGGCATTTTTGCACTGATCTACGGTTTTGTCTCGATCCACCTGAAAGCGCAGCAGACGGTCAGCGGCCTGGGTATGAACACCATTGCGCCCGGTCTGGTGGCGATCCTTATGGTGGCGATTTTTGGAAATAAGGGAAAATCTGCACTGACGCCAAACTTGCAGCCCATTGAACTGCCCGTTATTTCCAAGATCCCATTTCTCGGCGAGGTGTTCAGCGGACATACGATTCTCCTGTATGCCTTTTTGCTGGTAGCGGTTCTATCCTGGGTGATCATGTATAAAACGCCGGAGGGCATTCGTCTGCGGTCTGCCGGGACCAATCCGGAGGTTATCGAAGCGCTGGGGCTGAGTGTGAAAGCGATCCAATACCGGGCGGTCTTTGCCTCCGGGATCCTTGCCGGAATCGGAGGAGCATATTTGTCCATTGCCCAGCTCAACTTTTACAGCTCGGATATGGTTTCCGGGCGAGGATTCATCGCGATTGCCGTGTTTGTGTTCGCGGGATGGAATCCGGTTCGCTGTATTTGGGCCTCGCTCCTTTTCGGATTTACAGAGGCTATTCAGATGCGTCTGCAGACATTGGGGATGCCGTCGCAGATCATTCAGATGCTGCCGTATTTCTGCACCCTTCTGGTGCTGGCAAACATTCGGACCTCTCGGAAAAAGCATCATATTATGTGAGGAAATTTTATGGATATGGAAGCTTGCATTCATACGGCGGCTGAGGTCATTCGTTCCCGCAGCTCGCTTCAGCCTCAAGTGGGCCTGATTTTGGGAAGCGGCCTTGGGGACTTTTGCGACGGGCTGCAAAATGCCGTCAAAATCCCGTTTTCTGAATTGCCCGCGTTTCCGCAAGCCACTGTCGAAGGACATTACGGTGAATTCTGGATCGGGACGCATCAGGAGGTCCCGGTTCTGGCCCTGCGGGGGCGCCTGCATTATTACGAGGGGTATCCCCAGAATGTACTTACCATCCCTGTTCGTGTGATGGCGCTTCTGGGAATCAAAACACTGATTTTGACCAATGCCGCAGGCGGTATCCATCCCAGACTTTCCCCGGGATCGCTGATGCTGCTGCAGGACCACATCAACCAGTCCGGTTCCAATCCTTTGATCGGCAGCAATCTTGGGGAATTCGGCCCCCGCTTTCCGGATATGTCAGAAGTATATGACGCAGGTCTGCGGAATGATGTGCTCCTTGCAGCCAGGAAGGAGGGAATGGACCTTGCCTGCGGGACCTATTTGATGTATAGCGGTCCCAGCTACGAGACCCCGGCAGAAATCCGATTCTTCGGTAAAATCGGAGCAGATGCCGTAGGGATGTCTACCGTCCCGGAAGCGATCGTAGCGCGGCATTGCGGCATGAGGATTCTGGGAATCTCCTGCATCACCAACATGGCTGCCGGAATTTTGCAGAAAAAACTCAGCCATGAAGAGGTGCTGGAGACGGCAAACTGCATAAAACCGAAATTTCTTCGCCTTTTGGATCTGGCTGTCCATGCGAGTGTGCAGGCATAAAGGCGGGGGCTTTCCGCAACGGTCTTTCTGCTGTGCCGGAACATGATGCCATCCACATAGATGTGGAGACGGTAGGGAAGCAGATCCAATGAAGCAGAGCACGCCGGATCGTGCTCCCCGAGCTGCAAAAGCACCTGGAAGACCGTTTGCAGCTGAAGAGCATTGCTTTTGGAGGCAGCTCCAATATGTTGAAACAAAAGGCCCCTGCGCTCAGCGCAGGGGCCTTTTGCGGCATATCTGGATTTCCGGCTGACTGCTTGAGAGCCGACAGCGCGCAGATGAAAAGGATACAAGAACTGCCGTGCCTACGCCACGATCCGCCGGTAAGCACGGGCCGTCAGACCATAAACCAGCGCATAGACGGCACAGAACACCGCCAGGGTCCCTGCCGTGCAAAGTGCATAACGCCCGGTACGGGTGAACTGGAACAGTTCCAGCAGCTTGGATACCATGGGGTAGGCAGCCGCCGTGTGGATGCCTGCAGTGCCCAGAGGCAGAAAGAACACCAGCAGGATCTGGGTGTGGATAGAGGCGCGGACTTCCCGGTCCGTCATGCCCACCTGCCGCAGGATCTGGTAGCGGCGTTGGTCTTCATATCCTTCGGAGATCTGCTTGTAGTAGATGATGAGGGCTGTGGCCAGCAGGAACAGCAGTCCCAGGAAGATGCCAAGGAACAAAAATCCGCCGTACATAGCATAGAGGTCTGCGGCGTTGCCCTGACGGCTGTTGACGGCCACGCCTTCTCCGGAAATACCGTTGAGAAACGCCTCTGACAGGGCCAGTTTTTCTTCCCCTGTGCCGTCCACATCCATCTGGATCAGGAATTCTTCGGAGAAATTGTCGCCGAAAGACTGAGCCATGACCGCTTCCAGAGCCGTCCGGTCTGCCACCACCAGCGTCACCAGGGAGACCTCGTAGCCGACGCGTGTGCTGCCGTTGATCGGCAGATCGTCCTCCAGGCGCTGTGCCACATGGAGGGGGAGGGAACCGATATAAAAAGTATCCGGCAAATCCAGCCCATCGGTATAGGCGAGTACCTGGTCTGCTGCCAGCGGGACGTTCCGGCCGGTACAGCGGGCATAATCCTCCGCTGTTACCAGCCGCAGACGGACCTCGGTCCCTGTCTCCCACTGGAGGGTGTTGCCGCTGTACCAGCACCGGCCCTCTGCCAGGTTGAGCCAGCTGAAATAAGACGCGGTCCGGCCGGAAGCGGCCAAGGTTTCCTCCGCCTGGTCCAGGACATCTTCTGATGTGGGCAGCTCCACATCCTCATCGTAGCCGGTGAGATACTGGACCACCTGGATGTCGTAGGGGTACATCTGGTCCAATGTCTCCTCGCAGCTTTGGTAGAGGGTAACGGTGGTGGACACGGTCACCAGTACCATAGTGGAGAGGATGCAGATATTGGCAAGGCCCACGGCATTTTGCTTCATCCGGTGCAAAAGGCCCGCCACGGCAGTGAAGTGCCGGGTCTGGTAGTAGTAACTGGGGTTTGCCCGCAGGGCCTTCAGCACTGCCACGGAACCGGCAGTGAACAGGCAGTAGGTACCGATCATCACCAGCACTACCGCCAGGAAAAAGAGGACCAGGGCCTCTATGGGGTTGTGCACCTTCCAGGAGAGGAAGTACCCGCCCCCTGTGGTCAACAGGCCCAGCACCGCCAGCAGCCGTCTGGTTTTGGGCTCCCGCTCCCCGGCAGATGCACTGCGGAGCAGCTCCACGGGGCGGGACCGGCCGATGCGGACCAGATTGCACACCAGTGTCAGAGCAAAGAGGGCGGCAAAGAGGGCGGCGGTGTCCGCAATGCCCCTGCTGCTGATCTCAAAACCAAATTCCACCGGAAGCCGGGCGATTTGGAGCAACAGCAGCAGTGTCAGCTTGCTGAGGAGGATGCCGGCGGTGATACCGCCCGCAATGGAGGCCAGGGCACAGTAAAGGGTCTCCCACAGACACAGCAGGGCGATGTGCCGTTTTTCCAGCCCGAGGATGTTGTAAAGTCCCAGCTCCCGCTGACGCTGCTTCATGGCGAAGCTGTTGGCATAGAGCAGCAGAACGCAGGAAAAGAGAGCCACCACGATGCACCCCAGATACATCAGGCTCTGGAGATACGCGGCACCCCGGACGGAGGCGACGATGTCGCTTTCCGTCAGGTAGCGGAGAATGTAGAACATGGCGGCAGTGCCGCTGCAGGAGAGAAGATAGGGACCGTAGTACCGGCCGTTGCGCAGCAGGTTTACCAGGGCCAGCCGGGGGAAGAAACCGGACTTACGCATGGGCCCCGCCTCCCTCTGCCAGGACCGTCAGGGTATCGGAGATGCGGCGGAACTGGCTCTCCCGGCTCTCTCCGCCCCGATAGAGCTGGTGGTACACCTCGCCGTCCCGGAGGAACAGTACCCGGCCCGCATGACTGGCAGCCTTTACCGAATGGGTGACCATCAGGATGGTCTGACCTCCCGCATTGACTTCTCCGAAAAGGTCCAGCAGATTGTCCGAGGCCCGGGAATCCAGCGCACCGGTGGGCTCGTCGGCCAGGATGATCTGGGGATCGGTGATGAGTGCCCGGGCCACGGCGGCACGCTGCTTCTGACCGCCGGAGACCTCGTAGGGATATTTGGAGAGAATGTCTGTGATGCCCAACTGCTCCGCGATGGGCTCAAGCCGCCTGCGCATGGTCTGGTAGTCGCTGCCCGCCAGCACCAGAGGCAGGAAAATATTATCCTGAAGGGAGAAGGTATCCAGCAGGTTGAAGTCCTGGAATACGAATCCCAGATGAGAACGGCGGAAGGCTGCCAGATCTCTCTCGCGGATGTCGGAGAGGGCCTTCCCGTTTAAAAAGACCTCCCCGGCGGTGGGCCGGTCCAACGCTGCCAGAATGTTCAAAAGCGTGGTCTTGCCGGAGCCGGATTCCCCCATGATGGCTACATATTCGCCCGGCTCCACAGAGAAATTCACATTGGAGAGGGCCCGGACCTGATTGCCGCCGAACCGGGTGGTATAGATTTTTTGCAGATGCTGTACTTCCAGCAGTGCCATAAGAAAAAGCCTCCTTGCCTTGGGATGGCTCCAGTATAGCGGAAAAACCGGACTGTCTGCCATCGTCCTGGCTTACAGTCCGGCTCCGTAACTTACATTTTTGTAAGGAATCACTCCATGGTCCGCTTTTCCCGGCTCAGGTCCAGCCGGGCAATGGTGCCCTGGCCCGGCCGGGAGACGATGGTCAGATCGTGGTTCAGCTTTTCCGTTACCCGACAGCACAGGTAAAGTCCGATACCGGTGGATTTTTGACCCGCCCGGCCGTTGTACCCGGTGAAGCCCTTCTCAAAGATCCGGGGAAGATCCTCTTCCCGGATACCGATGCCGGTATCTGCGATGACCAGGGTTTCGCCATCCCCATAGATGCGGACAGTTCCTCCGGCAGGGGTGTATTTCAGCGCGTTGGAGAGAAGCTGCTCCACCACAAAGGTGAGCCATTTGCCGTCTGTGAGAACGATGCGGTCCGTCTCCCGAAAATCCAAAGTGATGTGCTTTAATATGAACAGCCGTGCGAATTTCCGCACTGCCTGCCGTACCAGGGCGTTCAGGTCTGTGTCCTGAAAGACATAGTCGGTGGAGTCGCTGTCCAGCCGCAGATACCCCAGCACCATGTCCACATACTGGCTGATCTTCAAAAGCTCTGCTTCCAGCGCTTCCCGGGGCGGAGGAGCCTCCTGAAGCAGCAGCCCTGCCGCGGCGATGGGGGTCTTGATCTGATGGGCCCAGAGCGTATAATAATCCGTCATATCCTCCAGTTTGTCCCGCTCCTTAGCCAGAAGACGGGTCCGATGAGCAGCGACTGCCCTCAGAAGTGCCTGGTAGTCTGATTCCAGCAGGTCGCCGGCGGGAGGAAGCGGCAGCACGGGTCCTTCTGCCTGGTCCAGCAGGCGCCGGAGTTGGTGATGCCGGGAGCGAAACCTCCAGAAACCCAGAAGAAACAACACGCCCCCAAGCACCAAACACAATACTGCCGCGTATCCCACCGCCTCCAGCGGCAGGTCGTACAGGGAAAACACGGCTGCGAATACACCGACGATCCCCAAAAGGAGAAGCAGCAGTTTCCACTGCCGTTTCAAATACGCCAGAAGCACCATGGATCATTCCTCCACCAGATAGCCTTCGCCCTTTCGGGTGCGGATCAGCTCCGGCAGCCCCGCGGCCTCCAGCTTTCGCCGCAATCGGCCGACATTGACAGTGAGCGTGTTTTCGTCTACAAAGCTGTCAGACTCCCACAGCCGGGTCATCAGTGCCTCTCGGCTGACGATCTGCCCCTTTCGCTCCAACAGCATCTGCAAAATACGGAACTCGTTGCGGGTCAGCTCCACCCGCTGCCCGGCGGCGGTCAAAGTACCGTCGGATACGTTCAGCACCGCTCCGCCGCATTGAAGCAGCTGCGCGGGTGGGCCGAAATCATAGGCCCGGCGCAGCATGGCCTGGACTTTAGCAGAGAGGACCTGCAGATCAAAGGGCTTTGCCAGCAGGTCATCACCGCCCAGCTGCATGGCCATGACGGTGTTGACGCTGTCTCCGGCGGAGGTCAGGAACAAAATGGGCACGTTGGAGATCCTGCGGATCTCCTGGCACCAGTGGTAGCCGTTGAAAAAGGGAAGGGCGATGTCCAGCAGCACGAGCTGAGGATCGAAGGCGGCAAACTCCTGAAGGACACGGTCAAACGCCTGGGCGCAGCGGACGGTGTAGCCCCAGCCCTCCAGATGCCGGGCCACAGCACCGGCAATGGTCTCATCATCCTCCACCAGAAAAATGCGGTACATGTCACTACCTCCTCGATAGGAAAGAGCGTACCATTCCGCCCCGGGATTGTCAATTGCCGCACTGCCGTGGAAGGGCGGGTTTGACAGCCCTGTTTTCCTATGATACAATAACCAAAAGTTTTCTTCGGAAATGAGATGTTCTCTACTGGCGGTAAAGCCCGCGAGCGCAATGCTAATCCGGTGAGATCCCGGAGCCAACAGCTGGTCTGGAAGGGAGAAGAAAACACGCATGGGGTCGAATGTGTGTGTCTCTCATCAACGAAGAGCTGCAATGTCAGTAACATTCGGTGTCCTGCGGCACCGGATGTTTTTTTGCATGACACGCCATCGATGCCCTGTACCGGTCGATCCGGTGTTATCACAAAAAGGGGGTATTCACGATGGAAACCAACACCGCCAATCCGCTGGCAACCGCACCGATCCCGCAACTGCTCCGGAAATATTCCATTCCCACCACACTGACGCTTCTGGTCAATTACCTGTACAATATTGTCGATCAGATCTTTGTGGGGCAGGGAGTGGGCATCACGGGAATGGCCGCCACCAATGTGGCATTTCCGCTGACCATTGTGACCATCGCCGTGGCACTCATGATCGGAGACGGCTGCGCGGCAAATTTGAATCTGTATTTGGGCCGGAAGGATCAGGAATCCGCGGACAGGATCATCAGCCAGACGGCAACGCTGCTGCTGAGTGCCGGAGTCTTGCTGGGGCTTTTGGGAAGTCTCTTTGCCAGGCAGATCGTCCTGCTGTTTGGAGCGACGTGCACATCTTTTCAGGCGGCTCTGGCGTATACCCGTGTGATCATATTGGGCCTGCCGTTTTTGATGTTCAGTTCTGCCTTGACCGCTATGATCCGCGCCGACGGAAATCCCAAGTTTGCCATGAAGGCCATGATGCTGGGAGCGGCGATCAACCTGATTCTGGACCCGATTTTGATCTTCGGCTTTCATATGGGGGTAGTGGGAGCGGGAATCGCCACCGTGATTGGAGAAGCGGCTTCCGGCATCCTCTGCCTTTCCCGCCTGAAGTGCCTGCAAACGGTTCGTGTGCGCAAAAAGTGGCTTTGCCCCACCCCTTCTGTGGCGCTGCAAATTTTCCGGCTGGGATTTCCCAGCTTCCTGACGCAGATCATGACCGCTGTCGTACAGGTCACGATGAACAACCTGATGAAGCAGTACGGAGCAGCCATGCCCTTCGGCAGTGACGTGGCGCTGTCGGTCTATGGGGCGCTGATGAAGGTCTATCAGATCGCACACGCCATGTTTGTAGGAGTCTCTTCGGCGACCCAGCCCATCAACAGTTATAATTTCGGCGCAAAACAGTTTGTACGGGTGCAGAGAACGTACAAAATGGCGTCCTCGATTGCGCTGCTGGTGTCTGTGGGATGGTTTGCCGTTTATCAGGGGATCCCGCGGGTTATCGGCTCTCTTTTTGTGACAGGGGATACCGTTTACCTGGATGCCTGCGCTTTCATTTTCCGCCTGTATATGATGGGCTTTTTAGTATATGGTCTGCATATGACAACAACGTCTTTCTTCCAAAGTATTGGACAGCCCCTCAAAGCCCTGGCTCTGCCTGTTGTCCGGCAGGCAGTTGTCCTGATTCCGCTGGCGCTTTTTCTGGCCCCGCGGTTTGGATTGGCCGGTGCATTGATTGCTGTTCCCATTGCTGATGTCGCCTCCTTCTTCATCTCTTTGATCCTTGCGCGGCATGAGTTCAGAAAATGGAGACAGCAGGGGTGGCTGGATGGAGAAGCGGCCGGCCAATGATCGGAGGATAGGAACCATAGCGGACAGGGATGATCACGTTCTGCGGCGGAAGGCGGCGATGGCTGCCGGCGAATTCTCAGAAAGCGCAGGTGTTGTACAATGCAAGCAAACATGAGCCTTGCGCGGGAAGATGTGTTTGCGAATCTTCCTGTGCCGACTGCTCTGCGGAAGATGATTCTTCCGGCGATCTCCAGCCAGCTGATCGTTCTGATCTATAACATGGCGGATACCTTTTTCGTGGGAAAAACCAACAACCCCTACATGGTGGCAGGAACCTCTTTGATCTTGCCGGTGTTCAATATCACGCTTTGCCTGGCGGGTCTGGCCGGGATCGGCGGTGGTTCTCTGATCTCCCGTCTCTTGGGACAGGAGCAGGAGGCGGAGGCCAGGAGAGTCAGCGCGTTTTCTCTGTATCTGGGCCTTACCATTGCGGCGCTGTTTGCGGCGGGAATCGCATTTTTTATGGAACCGGTCCTCGCACTTCTTGGCGCCGGGGCAAATACCTATGGATATGCCAGACAATATGCTCTGTGTGTGATCGTGATCGGAGGGATCCCTACCGTGCTCTCCAATGTTCTGGCGAATCTGATCCGCAGCATCGGCAGATCCAGGGAGGCCAGTGCGGGCATTATCTTGGGCGGCCTTTTGAATATTGCACTGGATCCGCTGTTCATGTTCGTACTGCTGCCGGACGGCCGGGAGGTATTGGGGGCAGGACTTGCTACCTGCATTTCCAACTGCATCGCGTTCCTCTTCTTCGCGGTGGTGCTGGCGCGGATGGGACGGGGCTCGGTGGTCACGTTCTCCCCAAAGGGAGGACTGCCCCGCAGGGACAGCATCCTGGCTGTTTTTGGCGTGGGTATACCATCTGCCATTACTTCATTCCTCTTTGATTTGGATTATGTGATCATCGACAAGCTGATGGTTTCTTACAACGATTTGGCACTGGCTGCGGTGGGGATCGTTCTGAAAGTTGAACGGTTCCCGCTGAATGTGGGCATCGGCATCTGCCAGGGAATGATGCCCTTGGTGGCGTATAATTACTCTGCGGGGAATGAGCGCCGGATGGAGGACACCATTCGTCTGGCCCGACGGTTAGGACTGATTGTCGCGGTGGTCAGCATTGCGCTTTATGAACTCTTTGCTGTCCAATTTGCACATCTGTTCATTTCGGATACGCAGACGGTGGCGCTGGCTTCCGAGTTTTTGCGGATCCGTGTGCTGGCTACGCCGCTGATGTTTTTGAGCTTCTTTACTGTCTATGTTTTCCAGGCCTTTGGGCGGGGCAGAATCTCCCTGTTTCTGGGTGTGACTAGATGGCTGGTGTTCAATATCCCGATGCTGCTTCTCCTGAATGCGGTCATCGGAATGTATGGGATCGTCTGGTCCCAGGTGACGGCGGACACACTGACGGTAATTCTGTCGTTTTATGTGTACCGGAAATATCGACCGGCTGTGGAGGGGCGTAAAGAAACGGATGGAAAGGGATGAGGTTTTCATCCGTCAAATACGGCGGGCAGATGTTTGGCGCTGCTTTAACTGTTGGAGCCTCCCGAAAAGAAGCTTTTTCGGGAGGCTCTAAAAAAAGAGGCGCGTACAGAAATAATAAAACTCGCCGCAAGCATATCACTTGCGGCGAGCTGGCGCAGAAGGAGGGATTTGAACCCTCGCGGCGGTTTTATCCACCCTACTCCCTTAGCAGGGGAGCCCCTTCGGCCTCTTGGGTACTTCTGCAAATCATATGAAATTAAAAAATGTGGCGGAGAGAGTGGGATTCGAACCCACGGACACTTGCGCGTCGCCGGTTTTCAAGACCGGTTCCTTCAACCACTCGGACATCTCTCCATAACGGGAGGTTGTCCTCCTCTTGAACACTTATGGTATAATAGCATATCCTCAGGGGGTTTGTCAACAGAGATTCCAAAATTCCTTACAAGAAAAAATTTTGAAAAAAATGAAAAAAGGTGTTGCATTTTACTGCAAGGCGTGCTATTATAACTAAGCTGACTTCGAGAGCAGCGAATTGAAAACCGGGTGTAGCGCAGTTGGTAGCGCACTTGACTGGGGGTCAAGGGGTCGTGAGTTCAAGTCTCGCCACTCGGACCAA
>CALXDH010000014.1 GCA_944387015.1 uncultured Oscillospiraceae bacterium | reverse complement strand
AACACCATCACCGCGACCAGCAAGGCCACAGGCGAGGCCATCCTGCTGACCCGTGATCCCTTTGGACAATCCGGGGCTATCTCCAGCATCTATGTTGACGAGGATGCCTGTTATTATGCCTCCAGCGGCGAGGTGGGGGATGGCTTTCAGATTTACCGGATCGACTTAAAGAATTTCTCCACACGGCTTTATTTCAGCACCGGCTCTGATAACACAGCGACCTTTTGGGGGCTGCTTGACCATGAACCGACGGTGGACGAACTGCTGGCAGATGTGGGTTCCATTACATCCTTTGTCGTAGATGGGAATTACATCTACTATCTGCAAGGCGGACGGCTCTATAAGGTGTTCCGTTGGACAGGATGGGAAACGGTGGAGGTCACAAATATAACCCAAGTTGGTTTTTAGATTCTCCAGAGGCAAAATGTGCTCGATCGTGGAATCAGATGTCCAAGGAACGAAATGCTCTTATTGAGCAGATGAGAGTGCTTTCAAAGAAAAGGGCACTGCAGAAACTTGTTCTGCAGTGCCCTTTCCCCATACACGGCATTAAGCCCCATAGGTTCACATTGTGTACCTATGGGGCTTAACCCATTGGGATGTCCTTTTATTTGGAGCGGGCAACGAGGCTCGAACTCGCTACCTCCACCTTGGCAAGGTGGCGCTCTACCAGATGAGCTATGCCCGCGGAACGAATGTTATTCTAACAAATGCATCCCGTCTTGTCAAGGCAAAATCAAAAGTTTTTTAAATTTTTTTGTCAGTTGCACATTTGCGTGCAATTTCTCCCCCGCAGGCGCATATACTGCTTGAGAATGTCATTGCAAAGGAGGAACAGCCGTGCGTATGCAGATCCATAACGGTGGTGACGTCGATGACCTGATCTTTCAGGACAGCTGGATCATCAGTGAGCGATAATGCCTGACAGGCGCCGCAGATGCGGCGCCTTTTTGATTGCTCATCGTCCGCAGATGGTCCCGCCGCCCACCACGGCCTCGCCGTCGTAGAACACCACCGCCTGGCCCGCGGTAACGGCCCGCTGGGGCTGGGCAAAGGTCACCCGGACCCGGCCGCCTTCCAGCGGCTCTACGGTGGCCTCGGCCTCCTTCTGGCTGTACCGGGTCTTGGCGGTGACCTGGATGGGACCCGTAAGTGCCGGCAGGGAAATGAGGTTCACCCGCTCCGCCGTCAGGGTATCGGTGTAGAGCGCGCTGTCCGGCCCCAGGACCACGGTACCTGCGTCCAGGTCCTTGCGCACCACATACAGCGGCGCGTCGGCGCTGACGCCCAGTCCCTTCCGCTGGCCGGTGGTGTAGCACTCCAGTCCCCGATGGCGGCCCAGGACATGTCCCTCCTGGTCCACAAAGTCCCCGGGCACCGGCGTCACGCCGCCGTAACGCTGCAAAAAGCCCACATAGTCCCCGTCGGGCACGAAGCAGATGTCCTGGCTGTCCGCCTTTTCGGCGTTTTCCAGGCCCGCCTCCGCCGCCAGCGCCCGGATGTCCGGCTTTTCATAGTCTCCCACCGGCAGCAGCAGATGGCTCAGCTGGTGCTGGGTCAGCTGATAGAGCACATAGCTCTGATCCTTCCGCCGGTCCCTGCCCCGCAGCAGCAGCCACCGCCCCCGCTCCTCGTCGTAGCGCACCCGGGCATAGTGTCCGGTGGCGATGGCATCCGCCCCCTGCTCCAGCGCCCAGTCCAGCAGAGCGCCGAACTTGATCTCCCGGTTGCAATCGATACAGGGATTGGGGGTCCTGCCGTGTACATATTCCTCCACAAAGTGGTCCATGACGGCGGTGCGGAACAGCCCGCTCAGGTCCAGCACCTGATGGGGGATCCCCATGGCGGCGGACACCGCCCTGGCCGTCTCAATATCATCCGCCGAGCCGCACAGGCCCGGCCGGTCCTTATAGGCATGCAGGCGCAGCGTGACGCCGGTGACGTCGTACCCGGCCCGCCGCAACAGCAGCGCCGCCGCGGCGCTGTCCACGCCGCCGCTCATGGCGGCAAACACGCGCTTGAAAGACAAATAAAATCCCTCCTGATCCAAAACTGGTTCTATTGTACCCGATGGACGGGAAAAAGGAAACCAAAAAATCCGGCCGCCTGAAGGCGGCCGGATCACTCAGTCCAGATTGCGCTGCAAAAACGCCTGGGGCGGCAGGGCGTCCGAGAGCGCCAGCAGCGTGCGGTTGAAGCCCCCGGCATAGTCGAAGGCCACGTCGGACACGCCGCCGCTGCCCACCAAACGGTCCGGGAAGGAGAGGGTAAAGCGGGAACCCTTTCCAGGCTGGGACTCCGCCAGCAGCCGTCCGCCCAGGCCCTCCGCGATGCGGGCACACAGCGGCAGGCCCAATCCCAGGCCGTGGGGCTGGGGATCGATCCGCTCCGGGTGACGGTAGCGCTCAAAGAGCACCTCCATCTGCTCCGGCGGGATACCACGTCCGGTGTCCGCTACAGAAAGCAGCATCCTCCCCCCCGCGCACTTGAGCTCCACTGTCACGGAGCCGCCGGCGGGGGTGAACTTGAAGGCGTTGGAGAGCAGCTGGTACAAAAGCTGTTCCACGCCCTCCCGGTTGGCAGCACACATGTGCCGGGGCGTACGGCAATGGAAGGCGAAGGTCAATTCCAGCAATCCCGCCAGGCCCTCCGCCTGGTCGCACAGGTCTCCCACCACCTGCACGATGTCCAGATCCCGAAGGGGCAGCGGCCCCTCCTTCTGAAAAATCTGCGCGGCAGTCAGGTTGTTCACCAGCCGCAGCAGACGGTAATAGCTCTGATCCAAAACAGCGGCCCGCTGATCCAGCTCCGGGTCCTCGTCCCGCTTGGCGGGCGGGGCCAGCTGCAGCGCCGCCAAATGCAGATTGCTCAGCGCCGCCCGCATCTGGGCGGCAATGCCGGGCAGCAGCGCCTCCGGGGGCTGTGCCGGCTGTTGTATCTCCTGGGGCTGCTGATCCTCCGGCTGATGGGGCTTTTCCGGTTCCACAGGGGTCCCTCCTATCCGCGCAGACGCGCTGCATGTAGCATGTACAGGGAGCCACCCGCAAAACCGTGGAAAAGCCTGCCTGCGCTGCCTGTATTTTTTAGCATAGCAAAATTGTGTGGCAAAGACAAGAATTTTGTCGAAAAATGTCGAAGGCGGGAGCGGCTGTGCAATCTCACCAGTAAATTTTGAATTTATGCCGCGTAATTTTACGTAATATTTAAAGAAAACTTTCCGAAACCGTGCTACAATCAGGACAAGGCTTACCGCACCGGCGGTAAAATACGAAGACGCGGAAGGAATGGATACAATGGCAATCAAAGTGGGCATCAACGGCTTCGGCCGAATCGGACGGGTGGCTCTGCGGATCATGGTGGAGCGGGGCTGCAGCAGCTATCAGATCTGCGGCATCAACCTGCGCAACGCGGACCTGGACTACATGGTCTACCAGGTCAAATACGACAGTGTCTTCCGCACCTTCCAGGGCACGGTGGAGCGGGACGACCGGCATCTGATCATCAACGGCAAGAAGATCCGCGTGTACAGCGAGAACGACGCGGCCAACATCCCCTGGGATGACTGCGGTGCCGAGTACATCATCGAGTCCACCGGCGCCTACTGCACCACGGAGAAGGCCTCCGCCCACTTCCAGCACGGCGCCAAGAAGGTCATCATCTCCGCCCCCGCCAAGGACGAGGTCACGCCCACATTCGTCATGGGTGTCAACCACACCAACTATACACCGGACATGAACGTTGTCTCCAACGCCTCCTGCACCACCAACTGCCTGGCCCCCATGACCAAGGTCATCAACGACACCTTCGGCATCGAGCAGGCCCTCATGAGTACCATCCACGCCGCCACCGCCAAGCAGAAGGCGGTGGACTCCCGGGCAGGCCGGGACTGGCGGACGGGCCGCAGCGTCATGGGCAACATCATTCCCTCCACCACCGGCGCGGCCAAGGCGGTGGGCATGGTCATCCCCGAGCTCAAGGGCAAGATGACCGGCATGAGCTTCCGGGTGCCCACCAACGACGTGTCCGTGGTGGACCTGACCGCCCGGCTCCGCCAGCCCGCCAGCTACCATGATGTGTGCGTGGCCATGGAGAACGCCGCCCAGAACCGGATGAAGGGCATCATCGCCTGCACCCGGGACCAGGTGGTCTCCTCCGACCTGACGGGCTTCTCCGAGACCTGCATCTTTGACGAGACCGCCGGCATCATGCTGGACGACAACTTTGTCAAGCTGATCGCCTGGTACGACAACGAGTGGGGCTACACCAACAAGATCCTGGACCTGATGGCCCACATGTACGCCGTGGATCAGCAGGGCTGACCCAATATGGACGCAATAGAGGGACGCGGGGAAAACCCGCGTCCCTTTTTCAGCTTAACACATAGTAAAACTATAAGTCAATATATGTTTTAACTTGATGTATCGTGTCGATTGAATCAGATACACTAAACACAATATTGGGGTTAGGTGGAACTGATGGAGACACACATGCTGGATAAGAAAAACATGGGACTGCGCATCCGGCGTGCCCGGGAGCAAAAACACTGGACACGGGAACAGCTCGCTGAAAAGCTGGAACTCTCAGTAAATGCGGTAGCAGATCTTGAGCGGGGAAAATCCGGGACCAGACTGGAAACCCTGGTCAAGCTGTGTGCTCTTTTGGGACTGAGCGCCGACTACGTCCTCTACGGGGAACCTTCCCCGTCTGCCCAAACCATCGCCGGACTGCTGACAGGCCGGGATGAGCGGACGCAGCGCCTGGTGGAGTCCACCGTCCGGGCCATGCTGACTGCTCTGGACGAACCCCAGCCGTAACGCACAATAAACCGCCCGGAGAGGGAATCCTCTCCGGGCGGTTTTTCTGTTATTCCGCAGGTTTCCCCGCCGCTTTCTTCCGGCGGCGGCCGCCCCGATGGGTCCGGCCGCTCTTCTTGGCGGGCTGTTCCTCTGCCGGACTCTCCGGCTGGGACTCCTCAGCAGGCTTGCCGCCCAGATGGAGGCGTCCCTGCTTTTTGGCAGGCTGCTCCTTTGCCGCGCTCTCCGGCTGGGACTCCTTGGGCGTCTTTGCGCCCTTGCCGCCCCGCTTGCGCCGCCCGGAGGCCTTCTTGGGCTCCTCCGCAGGCGCAGGCACAGGGACCGGCGCCGGAGCAAACAGCTCCTCCAGGTGGGTATAGGCCAGCACGCCCTGGGCGGGGCCGAACTCCCGGATCAGCGCCTGGGCCAGCTCCTCCCGGCTGGCGCTGCGCAGCAGGAAGCTGGCCTGCAGGCAGCTCTGAATGGAGGGCCGCAGCGCCACCTCCCGGAAGGTATCGGCGTACCGGGCCCGCAGGGCGCCCATGGCGGCCTCATACCCCTTGTCCTGGCTGATGACGTAGGCAAAGTCCGCCTCGCCCCGGCCCACCAGCACCCCCAGCTCCGTGATGATCTGAAAGTCGATGGAGTTCTTGCCGCCCCGGACGCTCTCCAGGTACTGGACCTGGGCCTTGGTCCCGGCACAGAGCTTCTGCACGCTGGAAAGGCTCTGTCCCTTTCCGTAAAAAACAAGGACGGTGTCGTCGGCAGTCAGCAGGTCGATGCCCTGGAGCCCGGTGCCGATGTTGTTGTCACCATCCACCAAAAAAATCATGTTCATGAATGTTGTTTCTTTCCTCCGTTTTTTCTCCGCCCGAGCGGAGATTCCCGTTGATTATACCAGACATTCCGGGAAAGCACAAGGGGAGGCGGAGCAGGCAAAAAACGGGGACCGCTTGCGCGGTCCCCGGATCGGGACGAGATTACTCCTCTTCGTCGGTGACGATCAGGCCGTAGCCGCCGTTTTTCCGCTGATAGACGATGGACAGGCTGTCATCCTCGCTGTTGCGGAAGACAAAGAAGGTGTGGTCCAGCAGGTTCATCTGCAAGATGGCCTCCTCCGGGCTCATGGGCTTGACGGAGAATCGCTTGGTGCGGACGATGTTGAACTCCTTCTCCTCCTGCACCTCAAAGTCGTCCTCCGGCATGGGAGGCGGGAATCCCTCGCTCCGCAGGCGCTTGGCCAGGCGGGTCTTGTTCTTCAGGATCTGACGCTCGATATAGCCCACGGCCGCGTCCACCGCGCCGCGCATATCCCCGTCCGGAGCCTCCGTCTGCGCCCGCAGCAGCGTGCCGCCGCCCCGGATGGTGATCTCCGCAGAGCACAGGTGATCCTTCTCCACGGAAAACGTCACGAACGCGCTGGTCTCCTCCTCCCGGAAATACCGGTCCAGCTTGGAGATCTTTTTGGCGGCGTATTCCTTAATGGAATCATTCAGGGAAATCTTCTTGCAGGCAAACGTACACTTCATCGAGATCGCTCCTTTCGTGTGGGAAAGAGGGCTCCTGAGAGCTTCTCTTTTGGTTAGTATAACACACCCGTTTTATTTTGGAAAGAGCCTGTCTGTGAACTTTCACAAAATATTTCCCACCCGACCGCTTTCGGCAAAAACGGCGGCCGGGGGGCGGTATGATGATCCCGGAAGCTTTCCAATATCCCACCCGCTTGGGCCGCACGGCGCGCTGCGCCGGGCGGCTCTTTTTTATCCCGCCGGACCGCCGCAAACGCGAAAAACGGGAGGCCGCCTGAGGCGGTCTCCCGTTGGGTCATCTTCTTCTCCGTCCGCCCCGCTTGCCGTCGATGCTGCGGTTCAGATCGGCCATCTTCCCCTCGGAAGAGGAGAGGAACTGCTTGAGCTTATCCTCAAAGGACTGGTCCGCCGAAGGGGGCAGCGTCTGCTGCGGGCTCCGGGCGTGACGGGGCGGGCCTCCGGCAGGTCTGGCGGCAGGCCGCTGCGTCATAGGCCGGGGTCCCCGGGGCGCCGGACGCTCCTGCTGGGGCAGCGCCTTCTTGATGGAGAGATTGATCTTTCCGTTCTCCGTGGACAGCACCAGCACCTTGACGGTCTGGCCCTCCTGCAAAAAATCATGTACGTCGTTGACAAAGGCGTTCGCGATCTCCGAGATATGCACCAAACCGGACTTCCCATTGCCCAAGGCGACAAACGCGCCGAATTTGGTGATGGTGGTTACCTTGCCTTCCAGAATACTCCCAACCTGAGGCTCCATACGGTGAAATGTTTCTCCTTCCAACTATTTTTTTGCGCCGGCTCCCGGCGCGGAACGACTGACAGAAAAGACGCGATGCCGGCACAAGCGGGAGAGGCTCATCGCCTCCCTCGTCGCCCGGCACCACTTCAATTCACAACAAACACCCGCTCGCCGGGCGCAACCATGCCCAGTTCATCCCGGGCGATCTCCTCTTTTTTCTCCTGGCTGCCGCCGTCGGCGATGTCCGCCCGCAGGGCGTCGTTTTCCGCCTGCTGGGACTCCACCTGCTCCGCCAGTTCCTCCTTTTGGGCCTGGGCAGTCTCCACCTGACGGTTGATCCGCACCAGCTGCCATCCCAGGCTCACCAGCAGCAGCAACAGCAGCAGGCGAACCACCGGTCCGGTGCCGGCCCGCTTGGGTTTTTCCGTTTTCCGTCTTGCCATGCCCGGCACCTCCCGTTCTTCGGAACCGTTTGGCTCCAGTTTGTTTTATTGTATAGCATTTTCCCGCAAAATAAAAGAGATTTTTTCCGGCGGCGGCCAATTTTTTGCAGAATTTTTTCACCAATTTCCAGGGAATCAACAGCAAATACGCCAAATAGGCCACTGTATCCACCCAAAAATCCCATACCGGCCGCAGGAGATCCGCAAAGAGGCTGAAAAACAGCACCGCACCGCCCAGAAGCCCTACCAGGGCGTACAGCCGCAGCTCTCCCGCCCCCCGCTCCAGGGCAAAGAGCAGCAGCCCGCCGCCCAGCAGCAGGCAGTATACACTGTCCAGCGCCGCGGTGGAGCGGGGCCAGCGCCGCCGGAACGCCCGCAGCAGATCATATACCACGCCTGCCGCCGCGCCCAGCAAAATGGACTGGCCGAAGAGCACCAGCTGCCCGGAGACGCTGTTGCCCATAGGCTCAGCCAAACAGGCGGCGCAAAAAGCCGCCGCCCGATTCCCGCCCGCCGTCCTCGTAGGTCAGGGAGTCCACGCGGCCGTCCACATGCAGCTCCCCGCCGTCCAGCGACAGCTTGCCGATGTGCAGATCCTCCCCCATGATGACCAGGACCCCGGCGGTGGTGGTCATCACGATGCTGCTTTCATCAAACCGCTCCACATCCTCCACGCCGGAGATGGTCATCTGCTCCCGTCCCGTCAGCTCCAGGCGGTGCGTGGATGGCGGCATTTCATGATAGTCGTTCATACGGCGTCCCTCCCCTGTCCCAACTATATGGCCTGAGGGGCAGGATTATGCGGAGCGCCTTACTCCGGGGACTCCTCGCTTCTCCGGCGGTCCACCTCCCGGTACAGACCGCCGGCCTCCGCCTGGCGCACCGTCTCCTGAACGGAGAGCACCTCCACCGTGATGGTGCGGATGCCGAAGCGCAGGGTGATCTGATCTCCCACCTTCACGTCGTAGCTGGCCCGGGCGGGCTTGCCGTTGACGGTCACAAGACCGTTGTCGCAGGCCTCGTTGGCCACGGTCCGGCGCTTGATGAGCCGGGTCACCTTCAAATATTTGTCCAAACGCATATGGTTTCCTCCAAAGCAGGACTGCCGGCACTTTCGTGCCGGCAGTCCCCTGATCGTTTTCACGGTTCGCAGCCGCAGGCCCGGCCTGCCGCCGCTTGCGGACGACTGGCGTCCTGCTTACTTCGCCACGGTGTCCTTGAGCGCCTTGCCGGCCTTGAACACAGGCACCACGGAAGCAGGGATCTCAATGGACTCCTTGGTCTTGGGGTTGCGGCCGATGCGGGCGGCGCGCTTTTTCACCTCGAAGGAGCCAAAGCCCACCAGCTGGACCTTGTCGCCTTCCTTCAGGGCGGCGGTGATGGCGTCCAGAGTAGCGGTGATGACAGCCTCGGCTTCCTTCTTGGAGACCTCGGCGGTAGCAGCGACAGAGTTGATGAGTTCAGCCTTGTTCATGAATAAAATCCTCCTATTTGAAATCTTGGGGTATTCTTCCCTATATTCTTA
Organism: uncultured Oscillospiraceae bacterium; assembly: GCA_944387015.1. Classification (GTDB taxonomy): domain Bacteria; phylum Bacillota; class Clostridia; order Oscillospirales; family Oscillospiraceae; genus Oscillibacter. The sequence goes on along the minus strand of CALXDH010000014.1, from coordinate 52,608 downwards.
ACGCAAAACGCGATTAAGACTCTTCTGTTTTCTTGGCGTCCTGCCACAGGGCAATGAGTTTCTCCCCGCCGCACGCCGAAAGGGACTCCCCGGCATGCTCTTCCACATAGCGGAAGCGGCGGTTGAACTTATCGCAGGCACAGTGCAGCGCCTCTTCCGGGTCCACGCCGGACATCTGAGCTACCTTGGCGGCCATAAACAGCACGTCGCCCAGCTCCTCCCGCACACCGTGCGCGGCGTCGGTCTCCCGGCCGGATGCCACGGCCTCCCGCAGCTCCCGGATCTCCTCTTCCAGCTTGTCCAGCGCACCGGTCACATCCGGCCAGTCAAAGCCCGCCTTGGTGGCCTTTTTCTGCACCTTCTCCGCCCGCCACAACGCCGGCAGCGTATGGGGCACGGACTCCACGGCGTCGGCGGTGGTGGCCTGTCCCTTTTCCTTGCGCTTGAGGGCCTCCCAGTTCACCAGCACCTGCTCGGAGGTCTCCGCCTCCACGGTGCCGAACACATGGGGATGGCGGTAGACCAGCTTTTTCGTCACGCCGTCCACCACGTCGTCCATGGTGAAGTTGCCCCGCTCCGCCTCGATCTGGGCATGAAAGGCGACCTGCATCATCACATCGCCCAGCTCCTCGCACATGTCCCGGGGATCATCCCGGTCCAGGGCGTCCAGGACCTCATAGGTCTCCTCCAGGAAATTGCGCCGGATGGAGCCGTGGGTCTGCTCCCGGTCCCAGGGGCAGCCGCCGGGGGCGCGCAGCAGGCGCATCACTTCCAGGAAGTCCTCGTAGCTATAATGCGGTTTACATTGAAAATCTACCATACATCTTCTGCCTTTGCAAGATAATTTCACGGAAAACCCTTGAATTTCAAGGATTTCCACCGGATCTGCGGAAATTTGGGCGGCGGCGGAGTGCTCCGCCGCCGTCCAGGCGCCCGCGCCCGGTCTCAGCGCAGGTGCAGCAGGCGGACCAGGGTCTGCCCGTGGGGGATGCCCTTCATATCCTCCGCCCGGAGGATCCGCAGGGCGATCACCAGAACGAAATACACCACCACGCCGGCACCGATGCCCAGGAACGTAGCCAGAGCATTGGCACCGTAGGCGTATTCACCGCCGGTAAGCGCCTGCAGCACCAGACCGTGCACCGCCCAGGCAGCGCCGCCCATCAGTGCGGAGGCGATCACAGGCTTTGTAAACAGCTGCAGGTACCGGGGCTTTTCCGGGGAGTACTTCCATACAAAGAAGAGGTTCAGCCCGGAAATCACCAGATAGCAGCAAAGGGTGGAGATGGGCGCGCCGTGGATATTGATGTCCGGGTTCCCCACCAGGACATAGTTCATCACGATCTTCACGATTCCGCCCGCGATCATCGTGCAGATGGGGATGCGCTCATGGCCGTAGGACTGCAAAATGGCATTGGTCAAAGTCATGAGGCAGATGAAGATGCAGGCGATGCCCAGAACCTGCAGGTGGGGGCCTGCGGCCATGGCGGCCTCTTTCTGGGCCGGATAGAGCATCATCAGGATCGGTCCGGAGAGGACGCTGAGTCCCACGCCCGCGGGGATGGCCAGGATGGCGATGAGCCGGAAGGCGGAGGAGATGATGCGGTTGGCCCCGGCGCTGTCCTTCCGGGCCATGGCCGCCGCCGCGAAGGGGATGAGGCTCATGGTGACGGGATAGACAAAGGAGGGCGGCAGATTGATAAGGTCCATGCCGAAGGTATACTGCCCGTAAAGCGCCGCAGGCTTTTCCGCCAGCAGACTGGAAATCGCCTCCAGCCGTCCCAGGACGATCTTGGAGTCGATGAGGGTGATGATGCTCATGGCGGAGTTGCTCAGCGTGATGGGCACGCCGATAAGCAGCACCTTTTTCATCAGTGTGCCGCTGCTCTCCGGAACGTCCAGAGATTCCGTCCGGTCCCGGTGGCGCAGCAGATAGAAGATCAAAAACACCATGGAGAGCACCGTGCCCACCGTGACGCCCAGGATGGCGCCGGCGGCACTGATCTCCACGCCCTTGCCCAGCTGCAGGAAATACCAGGCAAGAGACAGTCCGATCCCCAGCTTACAAAGCGCCTCCAGGATCTGGCTCACCGCGGTGGGGGTCATGTTTCCCTGTCCCTGGGTATAGCCCCGCATGCAGGCCAAAAGGCACACGCAGAAGACCGCCGGAGACAGGGCCCGGATGGACCAGAAGGCCAGGGAGTCGTTCATGAAGGCGGCCAGCTGCGCCGAACCGAAGAACATGAAGAGGGAGAACACCAGGCCCAGGCCGAAGAACAGCCAGATGGACGTGCTGAAGATCTTTCGTTTTTCATTCTCCCGCCCCAGGGCGTGGGCCTCGCTGGTGAGCTTGGAGATGGCCAGCGGCAGTCCCGCAGTGGAGATGGTCAAAAGCAGGTTGTAGATGTTGTAGGCGACCGTGAAATGGGCCTTGCCCTCGTCGCCGATGATGTTCCCCAGGGGGATCTTGTAAACGGCGCCGATGATCTTCACAATGGCCACAGCGGCAGCCAGAACCGCCGCGCCGCCCAGGAACGACTTCTTTTCTTGTTTGGACATGAAGAGAATACCTCGAATTATTGAAAAATACGCGCCGGCTCCCCGTTCTGCGGAGCCGATGGCGTTACAGTCTGGCCAGACAGCCCTTGACCAGCGCGCCGAAGCGGGGTCCCGCCTGGGCGGCCGCTTCCAGCACCTCATCGGAGCTGAGCGGGGATTCCAGCACACCGGCGGCCATGTTGGTGCAGAGGGTAAAGCCCAGCACCTGCATGCCGCAGTGGGCCGCCACGATGGCCTCCGGCACGGTGGACATGCCCACCGCGTCGGCGCCCAGCGTCCGGGCCAGGCGCACCTCCGCCGGCGTCTCGTACTGCGGGCCGGGGAAGTACATGTACACGCCCTCCCGCAGGGAGATCTCCAGCGCCTTGGCGGTCTGCCGGGCCACATACCGCAGCGCCGGCGTATACACATGGCTCATATCCGGGAACCGGGGGCCGAATTCCTCCAGGTTGGGCCCGCACAGGGGGCTCACGCCGAAGAGCTTGATGTGGTCCGTGATGAGCATGATGTCTCCGGCGGAAAAGCTGGTATTCACCGCGCCGGCGGCATTGGTGACGATCATAGCCTCCGCCCCCAGCAGCCGCAGCACCCGCACGGGATAACTCACGTCCTGGAAGGACCACCCCTCATAGGTATGGAGCCGGCCCTGCATCACCGCTACATTCTGGCCGGAGAGCTTTCCGAAGACAAACTGCCCCTTGTGATCCGGGGCGGTAGAGCGCTTCATATGGGGCACTTCCGCATAGGGGACACAGATGGGGTTTTCCACCGCGTCTGCCAGCGCCCCCAGGCCGGAGCCCAGGATCAGCAGCACCCGGGGCCGAAAATCACCCAGCCGCTGCCGCAGTGCCTGAGCGCTCTGCTGATACTGTTCCATGGTGTAATCCATTTACTGCTCTCCTTTTGACAGTTTTCCGCCGCACTCCCGGCAGAACGCATCTTCTGCCCGGGTGGGGGCACCGCAGGTGGGGCAGCGGTTTTCCGCCTCCTGTCCCTTGAGCCGCCCGATCTCCGCCTGGATGGCCTCCGCCTCCTCCCGGAGCCGGTCGATCTCCTGCAGCTTTTCCAGCAGCACATCCGAGTCGGTGGGGGTCCCGGTGTGGGTGGCGTAGATCATCTCTCCCACTTCCCGGAGGGCCCGGCCGGTGTCCGCCTTGTTTTCCGCCGCGCGGATGTTGAGCTTTGCCACCGATGCCAGCTCCCAGGCCTTTCCCCTGACGCCGTATGCCGCGTCAGAGGCGGTGTCCGCGAATTCGCCGGCGGTCTTCTGGACGCATTGGAGCAGTTGCCGCAGCTGTTCGTTCATCTTTCAAACCTCCCCGCGCCTTGCAGGCGCTCCGCTTTGTGTCCGCTCAGTAGGAATAGGTGCTGCCGCCGATAAACTCCCGGGCCAGGGAATCCGGCGCGATGTAAGACTCATCCAAAACCTCGAACCGGTCCAGGGCCCGCAGCATCTCCCCGGCGATGGGATATTTCTCCTGGGAGACCGCCTCCAGCAAAGGCACCACGAAGGGCTTGAGGGCGGAGACCTCGCAGGCCAGGGACGAGTCGAACATCAGGTTCGCATTCTCCTTATAGGGGGAGATGTAGAGCTTCTCGCCCCGGACCACATTGTTCCACATCTTCAGCGTAAAGCCGGCGTCGCTGCCCCGGAACTTATAGTCCCGGACGATGCGGCGGCACAGGCGCAGCCAGGGATGCTGGAAGACGATCTCTCCCTCGCCGCTGGTATAATTGGACCGGGCGGCGATATAGAGCTTGAAGGCCTTTGGATTTTTCCCCACGATGATGTCGTTGAGGGCATGGATCCCCTCGAAGATCGCCAGCTCATCCGGTCCCAGCTTCAGCGGCTGAGAGAGGATGTTGGAGCGCATCTGCCGGGAGAACTCATACTTGGGCACATGGATCGTCTCGCCCCGGTCCAGCATGGAAAAATGCCGGTTGAGCAGGTCGATGTCCAGGCAGAAGGGGGACTCGTAGTCAATGGCGCCCTCCCGGTTCCGGGGGGCCGTCTCCGGGTCGATGGTGTTGAAGTAATTGTCCATGGAGATGGTGTGGGTGGAGATGCCGATGCGCTCCAGGGCCTCCTCGATCTTCAGGGCGGTGGTGGTCTTGCCGGAACCGGAGGGGCCGGAGAGCAAAATCACATGGGACTCCCGCCGGTGCTCGGCGATCTGCCGGGCCGCGTTTTCCACCTTCTTGGCAAATCCCGCGTCGCACTCCTCCGCAAAGCCCTTGGGGTCCGTGCGGATGGCTTCATTGATCTCCTTGAGGGAATAGGGCATGTCACTGCGCTCCTTTCAACGACTCATAAAACGCCGCGAAAGCCGCCTGGTTGGCCGCCGCCTTCTCCGGCCGCTCGGTATACTCCTTGGGGTATTTCAGGTTGAACACCCGCTCGATGTGGTTGGTGCCCGGCTCCACCATCTTGGTGGACCCGCCGGCGCCGAAGGACAGGATCGAGCAAAGCTCCGACATGATCTGCACGTTATACCAGCACTCCGCCCCGGGGCGGCACCAGCCGGTATTCTCAAAGCTGCCGGACATGTACTTTTGCCGGTAGAGGTAATAGGGACTGTACCCGGCCTTCCGCAGTGCCGGGGCCGCGTAGTCCAGCATCGCCGCCACATCCTCCGGGCCGGGGATGGGCAGACCCTCCAGCAGAATGCGGCTGCCCTTTTTCAGCGCCAGCGTGTGGACCGTGACATTGTCGGTGCCGAAGGCCAGGCACCGGTCCAGGGAACGGCGGAAGCCCTCCGGCGTATCCGCCGGAAGCCCCGCAATCAAATCCATATTCACATGGGGGAATCCATATCCCGCCACCAGCTCCATGGCCGCCTCAATATCGGCGGCGGTATGGCGGCGGCCGATGGCCCGGAGGACATGGTCCTCCATGGTCTGGGGGTTCACCGAGACCCGGGTGACGCCGTGGGCCTTGAGCACCGCCAGCTTTTCCGCGGTGATGGTGTCCGGGCGGCCTGCCTCCACGGTGATCTCGTCACAGTGGCCGCAGTCAAAAGCCTCTTCAAATGCCGTCAGCACCCGGTCCATCTGCTCCGCAGAGAGAGTGGTGGGAGTGCCGCCGCCCATATAGAACGAGCGGACCTGCAGCCCCGTCTCCCGCACCATTTTGCCGCCGGAGCGGATCTCCTCCACCAGGGCGTCCACATAGGGGGGCACCAAGGCAAAGCTCCGCTCCACCGACTGGCTGACAAAGGAGCAGTAAGCGCAGCGGGTGGGGCAGAAGGGGATCCCCACGTACACCGCGATGTCCTGTTTGCCCAGATCCCGGGCGGCCCGAAGGGCCACCCCTCCGGTCTCCACCGCCAGCGCGGCCCGGTCCGGAGAGACGAAGTATTCCTCTTCCATCATCTGCAGGGCCTGGAGCGCCGTCTTCCCCGCCGCCAGCGCCCAGGTCACCGGCTTATCCGGCCGGACGCCGGTGAGCATCCCCCAGGGGGGAGCACTGCCCAGCACCTCCCGGGCCGCCAGGAAAAAGCAGCGGCCGATGGCGTGCCGGCGCTGGCCCTCCCGGTCAAAGTCCGTTCCCTCGGGGGTGAAGGCCACGCACGTTCTGGCGGTCTTGCCCCGGCAGGTCAGCTCCACCCGCACATGACCCCGCTCCGCAGTCTGCTCCAGCGTGATGACGGCCCAGTCCGTGTCCTCCGGGGCGATGGGGGCGTATTCCGGCAGCTCGCCGGGGAACAGGGCCATCAGGCTCTGTTCCACCACATACCGTTCGTCGTGGCCGATCAGTTGCAGTTTCATGGCGCTTCCTCAGCCCCTTTCGCCCATGGCCTGGAGCAGGTAGGGATTCCACCGCCGCTCCCGGTCCAGCGTGCTGGGCTCCATATGTCCCGGGTACACCTTCAGGTCTCCCTCCAGGCCCCCCAGGCGGCGCAGGGACGCCATCATCTTGTGCATGGACCCGCCCAGAAAGTCCGTCCGGCCGCAGGAGCCGGCAAAGAGGGTATCGCCGCAGAAGAGCACGTCGCCGCAGCGCAGCGTAACAGAGCCCTCGGAGTGGCCGGGGGTGGCCAGCACCGTGACCGTCAGGTCGCCCACGGTCAGCGTGTCCCCCTCGTCATAGTCCCGGACCTCCCCGGCAAGGCGGGGAAAGAGCTGAAGGGCATAGGCGTCCCCCTCGTAGCGGTCCCGGCGGTTGAGATACACCGGGATCTCCGGCCAGTACGCCCGCAGTTCGTCCGCGGCGCCGGTATGATCGTAATGTCCATGGGTGAGAAAGATCCCGCAGGGCTTGCAGCCGGTGTTCTCCACCGCCGTCCGGATCCGTCCGGCTTCTCCGCCGGGATCGATGACGGCGCATACGCCGGCTTCCTCATCGCAGAGGAGATAGCAGTTGGTGCCGATGGGCCCCACCTGGAGAGAATGGATTTGCATGAAAGACCTCCCGATCCGTCAAGTCGAAATACTGTGTTGTACGGCCCTCAGGGACGCTCCGTGTCAAAGAGGATGGTGACGGGGCCGTGGTTCAGGGAGTCCACCTCCATCTTGGCGCCGAACTCCCCGTGTTCCACGGTGAAGCCCCGCTGGCGGCAGCGGTCCATGAACCGCTCATAGAGCGGGATGGCCAGCTCCGGCCGGGCGGCTCCGGAAAAGCCGGGGCGGCGGGAGGAGGTGTCCGCATAGAGGGTGAACTGGGAGATCACCAGAAGGCTCCCCCCCACCTGCTCCAGGTTCAGATTCATCTTGTCGTTTTCATCCTCAAAGACCCGCAGGTTGCAGATCTTCTCCGCCAGCTTGTCGGCGGTCTCCTCCGTATCCCGGGGGCCCACCCCCAGCAGCACGAGAAATCCCTGGCCGATTTGGCCCCGGACCTCCCCGTCGATGGTGACGGAGGCATGGTGAACGCGGGTGACGACAGCGCGCATAGGCGGTACTCCTCTCTGCAAGTGCTCCGGATGCCGGAGCCGTCTTTTGGGTAACCGTCCCCCCGGCGGGCCGGAAGGGCGGCGGAAATATCTCTTCTCCCCGGACAGTGCCGGAGAGGCAGGCTCAGCCGGCGGGGCGGGTGACCCGCAGCACGCCGGAGATCTGGTTGAGCTTGTTCATGAGCGACTTGAGCTGTTCGCCGTTTTTGATACGGACCTCCAGCCGGAAGATGGCAAACTGGTCCTCCGTGCTCCGGGACTGGATGCCCAGGACGAAGGTATTGGTGACCGACAGTGCCGCGGAGATGTCCAGCAGCAGGTTCAGCCGGTCCTTGCACACCACCTCCAACGTGGTAGGATAGCTGTCGTTGGTGTCGCTGCCCCAGGAGACCTTGATCCAGCGGCCTTCCTGCCCCGGCTGCTTCTGCTTTTCCGGGGAGGCGTTGGGACAGTCGCAGCGGTGAACGGACACACCGTAGCCCCGGGTGATGAAACCGATGATGGCGTCGCCGGGGACGGGCGTGCAGCACTTGGAGAACTTCACCAGGCAGTTGTCCAGCCCCTCCACGATGATGCCCTGCTCGCTTTTGACCTTCTTGGGGGCGGGCTTGGCCGGCTCCTCGGGTTTGTTCTCCCGGCTGAGGGCCGCCTCCATGGCGGCTTTGTCCGCCTGGTGCTGCTTTGCGATGCGGCTGAGCTCGCCCTGCATCCGGTTGACCGCCTTCTGGGCGGTAAAGCCGCCGTAGCCGATGGCGGCGTACATATCGTCGAGAGACCCGTAGGCCACCCGCTTCAAAAGCCCCGGCAGGTTCTCCGGTGCCAGAACGTCCTTCATGGGGATGCCGCAGTGCTTGAGCTCCGCCTCAAAGGCGGCCCGGCCGTTGGCGATGTTCTCGTCCCGGCGCTCCTTCTTGAACCACTGGCGGATCTTGCTGCGGGCCTCGCTGGACTTGGCGATCTTCATCCAGTCCCGGCTGGGGCCCTTGGCGGACTTGGAGGTCAAAATCTCCACGATGTCGCCGTTTTTGAGCACATGGTCGAAGGTGACGATGCGGTTATTGACCTTGGCGCCCACCATGTGGTTGCCCACCGCGGAGTGGATGGCATAGGCAAAGTCGATGGGCGTGGCTCCGGCGGGCAGGTTCTGCACGTCGCCGCCGGGAGTGAAGACGAACACCTCATCGGCGAACATATCCACCTTGAGGGAGTGGATATACTCCTCGGCGTCGGTGCCCTCCTGGTTTTCCAGCAGGCGGCGGACCCACTCGTAGCGGCCCTCCGTACCGGCGCCCTGGCCGTTTTGCTTGTACTTCCAGTGGGCGGCCACGCCGTACTCGGCGATCTCGTGCATCTCCCGGGTTCGGATCTGCACCTCGAAGGGCAGACCGTCTGGGCCGATGACGGTGGTGTGAAGGGACTGGTAGCCGTTGGGCTTGGGGGTGCCGATATAGTCCTTGAACCGGCCCAGGATGGGCTTGTAGAGGTCGTGGATCACGCCCAGGACGTTGTAGCAGTCCCCCACGTTTTCCACGATCACCCGGAAGGCAAAGAGGTCGAAGATCTCGTCCAGGGACTTGTTCTGGTTGAACATCTTGCGGTAGATGGAGTAGGGGTGCTTCATCCGGCCGTAGACGATGTGCTGGATATTGAGATCGTTCAGCCGCTGGTCGATCTGGTCCTGGGTGCGGCGCATGAAGTCCTCATACTCCTGGCGCTTGGCGTCCAGCTTGGAGACGATCTCGTCATAGCCGATGGGGTCCAGATACTTCAGCGACAGGTCCTCCAGCTCCCACTTGATGCGCTGCATGCCCAGTCGGTGAGAGATGGGGGCGTAGATCTCCATGGTCTCCAGGGACTTTTGCTTCTGCTTGGCGGGAGACTGATACTCCATGGTGCGCATGTTGTGGAGCCGGTCGGCGATCTTGATGAGGATCACCCGGATGTCCTTGCTCATGGCGATGAGCATCTTCCGGAGGTTCTCCATCTGCTCGTCTTCCTTGGTGGCGTACTGGATCCGGGTCAGTTTGCTGACGCCCTCCACCAGGTCCGCGATGGTGGGGGAGAAGAGCTTGGAGATCTGCTCATGGGTGGCGGCGGTATCCTCGATGACGTCGTGGAGCAGCGCCGCCTCAATGGACTCGCTGTCCAGCTTCAATTCCTCCGCCACGATCTGGGCCACTGCCAGGGGGTGGATGATATAGGGCTCGCCGCTTTTGCGCTTTTGCCCCTCGTGGGCCTTCTGCGCAAACTCAAATGCCGCCCGGATCCGGGCGAAGTCCGCCGAAGGATTATAGCTGCGGACGGTCTTTTCCAAATTTTCGTACTGTTCCTGAATGGTCATGCACGATCACCTCGGTTCCGGTCTGCCGCGTCATGAAGACGGGCGAGATAGGGGCAGGCGAAGAGATCCACCTTTCCCTGAATAGGATTGAGACAAAGGGCCAGCCGGTCTCCCCGGACCGTCAGGGAGATCAGTCCCCGCTCCGCAAAGACCCGCAGTGCCAGTGCTGCCCGCAGAAAGCTCTCACAGCCGCCGGCCTGGGATGCCAGCTGCCGCAGGTAGGGCAGCAGGTCCTCCTCCGTCTTGCCGGAGCGCAGCTGCCGCTCCAGTACCACCCAGTAGGCGGCAAACTGATCCCGGGAGGCCCGCAGGCGGGCGTTTTCCTGGGCAGTCAGCCGTGTTCCCTCCACCAGCCGGCCCAGCAGATCCAGGTCTGCCGCCTCGTGGCGGCTGGGAGTCAGGGACGGCCGGATGTCCACCATCTGCAGCTGCAGCGTGGTGCTGCCCCGGAAGGTGTTGGCCTGGAGATAGAAAGCCGCGTCCACCCGGCTCCCGGGCGCCACGCCGCACTCCTCGGCGGTGGCGGAGAAGAAAATAGCGTCGAAGCGGCAGGTCCCCTTGGACAATCGCAGCTTCAGATGCTTGCCCTGCCCCACCGGCTGCACGCTGTCCACCGTGGCCCCCAGCAGGGCGAACACCGGCCGGGGATTTCCCGCGCCGTAAGGCTCCAGCTGGTCCAGCTGCTCCACCTCTGAGAGCGTCACCGCGCCGGGACAGGCAATGGGGGCGTCCACTTCCAGGGAGGACACCGGCAGCTCTCCGCCGGTGGCGGAGCGGACATACCGGTTCATCCGGGTGCGGAAGGCGTCGATGTTTCCCTCAGGGATGGTAAAGCCCGCCGCCAGCTCGTGGCCGCCGAAGCCGTCCAGCAGATCCGCGCAGGACTCCAGGGCGGCAAAGAGGTTGAACCCGCCGTAGGACCGGCAGGAACCCTTGCCCGTACCGTCCTTGAGGTGGATCATGAAGCTGGGACAGGAGTATTTTTCACTCAGGCGGGAGGCTACGATCCCCACCACACCCTGATGCCAGGCCTCGCTGGAAAGGACCAGGGCACTGCGCTCCTCGCTGCGCAAAGACTTGATCTTTTCGGCAGCGTCGGCGCAGATGGCCTGCTCCACCGCCTGCCGCTCCCGGTTGAGATCACAAAGCCGCCGGGCCAGCTCCTCCGCCCGGGCGGGGTCGCTGGTCTCCAGCAGGTCCGCCGCCACGTCCGCCGCGCCCATGCGGCCCGCGGCGTTGATCCGGGGCGAGAGCACAAAGCCGATCTGGATGGAGGTGATGGGCTTGCCCAGCAGTCCCGCTTCCTTCAAAAGGGCATGGACGCCCACAAAGTCCGTGTGGGGCAGGGCCTCCAGTCCGCAGGAGACGATGGTGCGGTTCTCCCCCTCCATCCGCATGACGTCGGCGATGGTGCCGATGGCGGCCAGGGTGCAGTACCGGGCAAAGAGGGCGTCCTCCCGGTTTTCGCCGCCCAGGGCCAGCACCAGCTTCAGCGCCACGCCCACGCCCGCCAGATGCTTGAAGGGATAGGGACAGTCCGGCCGGTGGGGGTCCACCACCGCCACTGCGTCCGGCAGCGTCTCCTTGCACTCGTGGTGGTCCGTCACCACCACGTCCAGCCCGATGGAATTGGCGAAGGCCACCTCTTCGTTTCCGGTGATACCGCAGTCCACGGTGATCATCAGCGTGGCCCCCTGCTGCCGCAGGGAGGCGATGGCATCCTTGCTCAGGCCGTATCCATCCTCGATGCGCCGGGGGATATGGCGCAGGCAGCGGACGCCGCAGCTTTTCAGATAGTCCCGCAGCAGCACCGTGGAGGTGATGCCGTCCACGTCATAGTCGCCGAAGACCGCAATGGTCTCTCCGTCGGCGATGGCCCGCTGAATACGTTCGACCGCCTTGTCCATATCCCGCATCAGCATGGGGGAGATGGTCAGCTGCCGCTCCCGCTCCAGAAATTCCGCCGCGGCCTCCGGCGTGGTGATGCCCCGGGCGGCCAGCACGGTGCTCAGAAGATAAGGGTAGCCGGCTGTGCGCAGGAGGGCAACGTCCTGTTCCGTGGGGCTGCCGATGTTCCATTTTTTGAATTTCACAGGTCTGTTCCCTCCTTTTCCTATAATACGCCATGGTAACTTAACTATTATAGCAGGCAGCGTCCCGGACGTAAAGAAAAAAACGCAAAAACGCCCTTGCTTTTCCACCTTTCCGCCCCCATTCGACCCATTGTGTTTGACGGGTTGTCTGGTTTTTGGTACAATGGCGGGGCATGAACCAATCACGACTCGATGAAAAGGAGCCTGACCAAGCATGAGCAAACACGTACAGCGGATTTTGTCCTTTGTGGTGCTGGCCGCGCTGCTGAGCTGCCTGCTGCCGCCCTCCGCCGCCGCAGCCGGGCGCTTTACCGATGTTCCCGCCAGCCACTGGGCATCCTCCCAGATCACCCGGGCGGTGGATCTGGGGCTGTTCCAGGGAGAGACCTCCACTCGTTTCGGCCTGGGCCACCCCATGACCCGGGCAGCCTTCGCCGTGGTACTGTGCCGCTTTTTTGACTGGGAGATGGTGACTCCGGACCAGGGCAGCTATACGGACAACCAGGACCCGGACGCCTGGTATTACAGCGCCGTGGAGACCGCCTACGCCCACGGCGCCATCACCTCCCAGACTGCCGACTTCCGCCCGGCGGACTCCATCACCCGGGAGGAACTGGCGGTGATGCTGCTGCGGGCCATGGGCTACGGCACCATTGCCGGACTTGCCCAGGACCTGCCCATGCCCTTCCGGGACGTACGCACCAACAGCGGCTATCTCTCCATGGCCTATGCACTGGGGCTCATCAGCGGCACCTCCGCCACCACCTTCTCCCCCGACCAGGCCGCCACCCGGGAACAGGCTGCCGTGATCTTGATGCGGCTCTACGACAAGCTCCACGCCGCCGATCCGGGGCAGGTAGGCATCATCTCCTCCGCCGGGGATGACGCGGACTTCAGCGGCTTTGACGCGGTGGCAGTCGATGCCGGGCGGCTCTCCCATCCGGGCCATATCCAGCTCTCCCACGCCATGAAGGAAGAGGATGCCGCCGCCCTGACCGGGTCCATTCAGGAGGCCGGCGCCAAGGCGCTGTTTTATGTCACCGGAAGCACCTCGGCCCTCAAGGGCGATGCCGCGGAGACCGCCGCCATACTGAAGGAGGCGGTGGAGGACGGCGGGTACGACGGTCTCTTCCTGGATCTCCCCCGTCTGAGCGACGCCAGCAAGTCCGATCTTACGGCATTGGTCCGGGCCCTGCGGGAGGCGCTGGGGGGCCGGCTCCTCTATGTGATGGCAGAGGCCCCCGCATGGCAGGGCACCTCTTACGGCGGATATGACTATGCCGCTCTGGGCGCCTCCGCAGACCGGCTGGTACTGCGGGTGGCCGCTTATCAGAAGGAATCCGACGGCTTTCCCATCGCGCCTCTGGACCCGCTGGAAGAGGTCTATTATGCGCTGGGTGAACTGAAGGACACCGTTTCCGCCGACCGTCTGAGCCTGCTGGTGACCACCACCGCCACCGCCTGGGACAGTGAAGGGGACCGGACCGGTACCCTCTCCGGAGAGGAGCTGCAGGAACTGCTGGAAAAGCGGGGCACCACCCGCTATTACTCCACCCGCTACGCCTGCGCCTATCTCACCTCCGATGCCGAAGACGCCCGGGTGGTGTGGTTCCTGGACGAGACGTCCCTGGCCGAACGGACCCAGCTCGCAAAGCTCTTCGGGGTCAGCCAGCTCTGCTTGAGTGACATGACCTCCCTGCCCACAGCGTGAAAAGCGCCTGATTGATCAAAAAAAGAGGAAGGGCAATGCCCTTCCTCTTTTTTACAGTTGATGCAGAGATTACAGGTACTTCTTCATGCCGTCGGTAGCCAGGCCCAGGTCCGCGCTGATGGTGACGGTGAACTTGATACCGTTCTTCTCGCCGAACACATCCAGCCAATCCAGGAAGGCCTCCGTATCCTTGTCCACTTCCCGACCCACGGTCTTGCACAGGTTATCGATGAAAACGTGGGAAATATCGTAGTTGCCGGCATACAGACCGCTGATGAAGCCGCGGAACATCTCGTAGCTGTTCAGCTTGTACTCATCGGCGTCGATCAGACGAATGTGGTAGTGGATGTCATACGTCATATTGCGGTTGGCTTCGATGCACACCACGTTGCCGGGTTCATCTTTGGCCGCATTGTTGATCAGTTCGATGAGCTGCTTGGTCTTACCGGAACCCTTTACGCCCATAATCAGTCTGACCATAATTATCACTCCTGTTTCTTAAAATCGTGGGATGGGATGCGTGGGGTAATGCTGTATTAAGCATAGCATAAGACGCTGTAAAAAACAATGCAAAAAAGCAAATTCAAAGTTTGTTGATATTTGACATTGACTTTTTGTCCGCCTGCTGCGGAAAAAGCGGCGCCGGAAGCGCCGCTTTTGTCCTTATTTCGCCAGTTTGGCCTCCAGCTCGGCCTTCCGGTCCTCGTAGCCGGGCTTGCCCAGGAGGGCGAACATATTCTGCTTATATGCCTCCACGCCGGGCTGATCGAAGGGGTTGACATCGATCAGGTAGCCGGACAGGCCGCAGCCGTACTCAAAGAAGTAGATCAGCTGGCCCAGATCCCGGGCGCTCTTGCCGTCGGTCTCCACGATGACGTTGGGGACGCCGCCCTCGGTGTGGGCCAGAAGCGTGCCCTCCATGGCGCGGTCCCGGATATAGTCCATGGTCTTGCCGGCCAGGAAGTTCAGCCCGTCGCCGTTGGCCTCGTCCATGGGCACGGTGAGCTGGCAGTTGGAGGGGCCCAGGCGGACGATGGTCTCAAACATCAGCCGCCGGCCCTGCTGGATGTACTGGCCCATGGAGTGCAGATCCGCGGTGAACTCCACGCTGGCGGGATAGAGTCCCTTGTCATCCTTGCCCTCGCTCTCGCCGAAGAGCTGCTTCCACCACTCCGCCATGAAGCGGAAGGCAGGATCGTAGCAGCCCAGCAGCTCGATGGAGCGGCCGGAGCGGTAGAGCTCATACCGGATGGCGGCATACTGCCAGGAGGGGCAGTCGTAGCTGGCCTTCTCCTCGCACACCTTCATCATGTCAGCGGCGCCGCCCATCAGCTCGTCGATGTCCACACCGGCCACGGCGATGGGCAGCAGGCCCACGGCGGTCAGCACGCTGTAACGGCCGCCGATGTCGTCGGGCACCACAAAGGTCTCCCAGCCCTCGGCGTCTGCCAGGGACTTGAGGGCACCCTTGCTCTTGTCGGTGGTGGCAATGATCCGCTCCCGGGCACCTTCCCGGCCGTACTTCTCCTCCAGCAGCTTCCGGAAGAACCGGAACGCCACGGCGGGCTCGGTGGTGGTACCGGACTTGGAGATGACGTTGACGGTGAAGTCATCGTCCCCCAGCAGATCCACGACTTCCTGCATGGAGTCGGAGCTCAGGCCGTTGCCCACAAAATAGATATTGGGCGTATCCTTCTTCTTCAGGTTGTAGTTGGGAGAGCACAGGCACTCGATCACGCCCCGGGCGCCCAGATAGGACCCGCCGATGCCGATGACCACCAGGGCCTTGGAATTGCCCTGGATGCGGGCAGCCGCCGCCTTGATCCGGGCGAACTCCTCCTTGTCGTAATCCCGGGGCAGGTGGACCCAACCGGTGAAATCGCCGCCGATGCCGGAGCCGTTTTGCAGCTTCTCATGCGCCAGCTTCAGCCGGGGCGCCAGGGCGTCCTCGTAGGGCATGGGCAGGAACGTCTGCATCTGAAACAGTCTCACATCCAACATATGTAAGCTCCTCTCTTTTGTATCGAGCGCGCTTGGATTCCCCCGGCGGGGACGCCGCTCGGTTTACTCGGTTAGATTATAGCATTCCCGTTCCCGCCGCACAAGAAAAAAACGTCGTCCATCTGCCGAAAGTCGGCTGTTTTCTTCTCTCATCCCGCCAAAAACGCCGTTTGCAGCACCCGCAGCAGCATCTGCCCAAACGTGATCCGGGGGATCTCCTCTCCCGCCACCAGCGCAAGCTCCGCCACCGTCTCCTCCCCCGAGGTGATGGTCAGCGTTCCCAGGGGCGTTCCCTTGGCCACCGGGGCCTCCACCGCCTCCGCCAGCGAGACGGTCTGCTCCAGGGTTCCCGCCTTGCTCTTTTCCAGCAGCAGCGCGCTGCCCTCCTCCAGCACCGGCTGCACCGTGGCCTGGGTCCCCAGACGCACCGTCACCGGCGGCAGCGCCTCCTGGGGCGTCACGTGTTCCAGACTGTAGGTGGAAAAGCCGTAGCTGAGCAGCGTCTTGGCGTCCTCAAACCGCTGGGCGGAGGTGGCGTCCTTCATGATGACGGCGATCAGCTCCATGCCGTCCCGCTCCGCCGTTCCGGAAAGGCAATAGAGGGCAGAGTCCGTGGAGCCGGTCTTGAGCCCGGTGGCGCCGTCAAAGAAGCGGATGAGCTTGTTGGTGTTCACCAGCTCCGAGGCCCCGTCCCGGAGGGAATCCATCCAGATGGTGGTGTACTGGCGGATGTCGGGATGATGCAGGATCAGCTCCCGGCTCATCAGGGCAATGTCATAGGCGGAGGTGACATGGCCCTGGGCGGGAAGGCCCGTGGCATTTTTGAAGGTGGTGTCGTTCATCCCCAGCTCCTTGGCCCGCTGGTTCATCCGCTCCACGAAGGCATCCTCGCTGCCGGCGATCTGTTCCGCCAGCGCCACGGCGCAGTCGTTGGCGGAGACCACGCACACCGCCTTGAGCATATCAGAGACAGTCATCTGCTCGTTTTCCTTCAGCCAGATCTGGCTGCCGCCCATGGAGCAGGCGTGGGCGGAGGCAGTGACCATCGTGTCATAGGTCAGCTGTCCGGCGTCGATGGCCTCCATGGTCAAAAGGATGGTCATGACCTTGGTGACGCTGGCAGGCTCCAGTTTGGCGTGTTCATTTTTGGCAAAGAGGACCGTGCCGGTCTCTTTTTCCATCAGCAGGGCCGACGGCGCCGCCACTTCCACGGCCCGGGCACTGGTGGCCAGCACCAGCACCGCTCCCAGCAGCGCGATGATTTTTTTCATGGTGAACCCCCTTTTCCTCGTTGCTACCACTGTATGAGGGGCAGGGGACATTCATGACGTGCTGTCAATTTTCGCCTTGCATTTTTGAAACAGCTCTGTTATAATAGGCCCTGACTTCCAGCCCTGCGGCCGTAGTTCATCGGTAGAACGGCAGCTTCCCAAGCTGCATAGGTGGGTTCGACTCCCATCGGCCGCTCCAAAAAGAAAGACACGCTGATGAGCGTGTCTTTCTTTTTTTCTCCGCTCTTTTGATTCAGAGGAGAATCTGGTATACTACTTCTAAAATCACCACAAGGGAGTAATCGTTATGGAGCAGACGTTTGCCCGTGAGCTTTTGGATTTTCTGGATGCCAGTCCCAGCTGCTACCATGCCGCCGCCAATGTGGCCGCGGCGCTGGAACAGGCCGGGTACCGGCATTTGATGGAGTTTGAACCCTGGCACCTGGAGCGGGGCGGGGCCTATTACGTCATGCGGGGCGACTCCACCGTGGCCGCCTTCCGTATTCCCCAGGGGCCGGTCCGGGGCTTTTTGCTGGCGGCGGGGCACAGCGACTCCCCGACCCTCAAGCTCCGGCAGGAGGCGGAGACCGCCTCCCCCGGCAACTGCCTGCGCCTGAGCGTGGAGCCCTATGGCGGCGGCATCTGGCGGTCCTGGCTGGACCGGCCGCTGTCGGTGGCCGGCCGGGTGATGGTCCGGGACGGCGACGCCATCCGCAGCCGCCTCGTCAACATCGACCGGGACCTGCTGGTGATCCCCAGCGTGGCCATCCACATGGACCGGGAGGTCAACAAAAAGGGAGGGCTGGACCCGGCCCGGGACCTTTTCCCCCTCTTTGCCGAAGGCGCCGAACCCGGCCGGTTCCGGGCCATGGTGGCGGACTGCGCCGGTGTTTCGGAGGCAGATCTTCTCTCCACGGAGCTTTTCCTGTATCCCCGGACTCCCGGCACGCTGCTGGGACCGGACGGAGATCTCATCGCCGCCCCCCGGCTGGACGACCTGCAGTGTGTCTTTGCCTGCCTGCGGGGCTTTTTGGCCGCGGAACCGGGAGAGAGTATCCCGGTGCTGTGCGTCTTCAACAACGAGGAGGTGGGCAGCGGCACCCGGCAGGGAGCGGACTCCACCTTCCTCACCGACGTGCTCTCCCGGATCTCCGGCAGCCTGGAGTGGGACAGCGAGACCGCGCACGCGGCCCTGGGGAACAGCTTCCTGGTCTCCGCCGACAACGCCCACGCCGTTCACCCTGCCCATCCCGAGTACGCCGACGCCGGGGAGCGGCCGGTGCTGGGCGGCGGCATCGTCATCAAGTACAGCGCCGCCCAGCGCTACACCACCGACGCCCTCTCCGCCGCGCTGTTCCAGCGGGTGTGCGAGCTGGCGAAGGTCCCCGTCCAGCGCTTCAGCAACCGGCCGGACCTGCCCGGCGGGTCCACGCTGGGCAACATCAGCAGCGCCCACCTGTCCATCCCCTCGGTGGACATCGGGCTTCCCCAACTGGCCATGCACGCCTCCTGCGAGGTGGCCAGCGTCCGGGATACCCAGGCCCTGGTCCGGGCCATGACGGTGTACTTCGGCCGCAGCTTCCGCCGCCTGCCGGACGGCGGCGCGTCGATCTGACAAAAACAGCGGGAGAGGATGGCCTCTCCCGCTGTTTCTTCATGTCTCCGGCTGATCCGCCCCGGAGCGCTTTGCCCTGCCGCCGTAGATGCTGTATGGCTCGCTGCCCCGCTCCCGGAGCCGCTCCTCCAGCCATGTCCGCAGGGAATCCACGCCCTCCTCCGTCCAGGGGACCGTCACCGTCTCCACGTCCTGGGCCAGCTCAAAGCATACATTCTCGTATACCCAGCCCTGGATCTGGCCGTCTCCGGCCTTGCCGGTCCGCTGGAGCCGGTAGCGGAACGTCCCGATGGAGCCGGGATAGACCTCGGCCTTCTGCAAAAAGTGAAATGTCAAAAAAGAAAACGCGCCATCCATGCTCTCATCTCCCATTTCGATTGCACATTGCATACAGGATACCAGACCCGGCGGACGCTGTCAAACCGCCGGCACGTTCTCTCCAAGACGGTTCTTTTCTCCCCGCAGGGGCGCCGTTCCGGCAGCAGGAGGCGCAAATCGTTTGCTTTTTCCACAGTCCGGGGGTATGATATAAATATCGTGATTTTCAGAATTTTCGGACAATGAAGGATGTGACCTTTGCAGATGAAGACCGGACTTGTGCTGGAGGGCGGTGCCTTCCGCACCATTTTCTCCTGTGGTGTGTGCGACGCGTTTTTGGACGCAGGTCTGCCGCTGCCGGACTATACCGTGGGCGTCTCCGCCGGGATCGCCTACGGCGTGAGCTATCTCTCCCGGCAAAGCCGCCGGAACCTGAAGCTCCTGACCACCTATGCAAATGACAAGCGCTACATGGGGGTCGGGAACTTTCTGGACCGCCGCAACCGCAGCTACTTCGGGCTGAAGTTCTCCTATGAGACCATTCCCAATGAACTGCTGCCCTTTGACTACGAGACCTTCGCCGCCTATCCCGGCACCGTGGAGGCCGTGGTCACCAACCTGAACACGGGACGGGCGGAATACCTGGAAGTTCCCCGGAAGGATGAGCACTTTCTGCTGCTCCAGGCCACCTGCGCCATCCCGCTGATGTTCCCGGTGATCCATCTGGACGGCCAGCCCTATCTGGACGGCGGCTGCGCAGACGCCATTCCCTGGCGGCATGCGCTGGAGGCCGGGTGCGACCGGGTGGTGGTGATCCTGACCCGGGAGCGGAGCTATTCCAAGGGGCCCAGCAGCGTCCAGCAGCGCCTCCTGGCCCGCCGTTTCCGCCGCTATCCCAAGTTCGTGGAGACTATGGCCCGTCGGGCGGAGGCCTACAACCAGAGCCGCCGGGACCTCTTCGCCATGGAGGGCTCCGGCAAGGTTCTGATCCTGGAGCCGGAGAGCACCGCCGGATTTTCCCGCACGGAGCGGGACGTGGAGAAGATCCGCGCCCTGTGGCAGTCCGGCTACTCCGTGGGACACCGGGCGCTGGACGACGTGCGTGCCTTCTGGACGGAGGAATGATCCGCTTTTGCCCGGGTCTTTCCCCAGAGTAGGCAGGGTGTCGCTTTTCACCCCGCGGACACGGGTTTTTCCCGCAGTTTACAGACACTTACAACAAATTTTACTATTTTCGTCATTTCCCCCTTCCCAGGCCTCTTTTTTGCATATATAATAGTGACGTATCATAGGCATTAGCAGAAACGAACCAATAATATATAGGAGAATGAGAGGGGGCTGTCCGCCGGATGCGGACGGCCTCATGATTGGAATTGGAAAGGGAGAACCTCATGGATATTTTTTCCGTCTTCACACTCTGCGGAGGACTGGCCTTCTTCCTATACGGAATGAACACCATGTCCAAGAGCCTGGAGAAAATGGCCGGCGGCAAGCTGGAGCGGCTGCTCAAGCGCATGACCTCCAACCCTGTCAAGAGCCTTCTGCTGGGCGCCGGCATCACCATCGCCATTCAGTCCTCATCCGCCATGACCGTGATGCTGGTGGGTCTTGTGAACTCCGGCGTCATGGAGCTGGGCCAGACCATCGGTGTCATCATGGGATCCAACATCGGCACCACCCTCACCGCATGGATCCTCTCCCTCACCGGCATCCAGAGCGAGAGCATCTTCGTGAACATGCTCAAGCCGGAGAACTTTTCGCCCCTGGTGGCCCTGGCGGGCATCATCCTCATCATGGGCTCCAAGCGGCAAAAGCGCCGGGATGTGGGCCGCATCATGGTGGGCTTTTCCATTTTGATGTACGGCATGGAACTCATGAGCGACGCTGTCAGTCCCCTGGCGGATATGCCGGAATTCGCAAGCCTTCTTACCGCTTTCCAGAATCCGCTGCTGGGCGTGCTGGTGGGCACCGTGTTTACCGGCATCATCCAGTCCTCCGCCGCGTCCGTGGGTATTTTGCAGGCCCTGGCGCTGACCGGTTCCATCACCTACGGCATGGCCATCCCCATCATCATGGGCCAGAATATCGGCACCTGCGTCACTGCGCTGCTCAGCTCCATCGGCGTCAACCGCAATGCCAAGCGGGTGGCGGTGATCCATATCTCCTTTAACGTCATCGGCACGGTCGTGTGCCTGGTGCTCTTCTACGGCGGCAATCTGATCTTTGACTTCTCCTTTATGGACTGGACGGTGGGTGCTGTGGGCATCGCCTTCTGCCACACCGTATTCAATGTCTTCACCACCCTGATGCTCCTGCCGTTCTCCCGCCAGCTGGAAAAGCTGGCGCGGAGACTCATCCGCACGGAAAACCCGGCCAAAGAGTTTGCCTTCCTGGATCCCCTGCTGATCCGCACCCCCAGCGTGGCCATCAGCGAATGTGTGTCTATGGCCTGCCGGATGGGAGAAACCGCCCGGGACAATGTGCTGCTGGCAATGGAGCAGCTCTCCGGCTTCAGTGAGGAGCGGGAGGCCCAGATCCTTGAAAATGAGGACAAGCTGGACACTTATGAGGACCGGCTGGGCAGCTATCTGGTGGAAGTCTCCCAGCACGGCGTGTCCATGGCGGACATCCGTACGGTCTCCCGCCTGCTCCACGCCATCGGAGACTTCGAGCGCATCGGCGACCACGCCATCAACATCCAGGATTCCGCCCGGGAACTGCAGGAGAAGGAACTCCGGTTCTCTCCCACTGCCGAAAAGGAACTTCAGGTCCTGGGAACAGCACTGGAGGACATCCTCTTCCAGGCCGTTTCCAGTTTCAACCAGGATGATCCGGCGGCCGCCAAGGCGGTGGAGCCTCTGGAGGAGACCATCGACCAGCTCACCGAGGAGATCCGCATGCGCCACATCCAGCGCCTCCAGACCGGTGAGTGCACCATCCAGCTGGGCTTCGTGCTCAACGACCTGCTGACCAACCTGGAGCGGGTGTCCGACCACTGCTCCAATATCGCCGTGTGCGTCATCGAGGAGCGGGACAGCTCCGTGGACCACCACGCCTATCTCCACCGGCTGAAGGTGGATGACAATTTTGCTGAGGAATTGCGGGAGGATCTGAGCAAGTACCGCCTGCCCAATGCCTGATCTGTTTTCGGACAAGCGTCTCCGCTTTGCGGAGGCGCTTGTTTTTTTGCCCTGCGGCATAAAATTCCTCCCTCCCGCAGAAACTACCGGCAAACCACTCAGCAGGAGGATGCCTATGGAGTTGAAAAACAGTGAAACGCTGCAGAATCTGATGCGGGCCTTTGCCGGAGAGAGCCAGGCCCGCAACCGCTACACCTTCGCCGCCGAGGTGTGCCGCCAGCAAAAGCTCCAGGTGCTGGAGGCGGTGTTTCTTTTTACCGCCGGGCAGGAAAAGGAACACGCGGAGATCTTCTACAACCACATGCGGGAGATCACCGGCGGCAGCGTCCAGATCGACGGCGGATACCCGGTGGACCTGACCCATGACGTGGCGGAACTGCTGCGCAGCGCCCAGCGCCATGAGTACGAGGAACACGATCCCGTGTACAAGTCCTTCGGGGAGACCGCCCGCCAGGAGGGCTTTGGCGCCGTAGCGGCCTCCTTCCAGCAGATCGCCGCCATCGAGCAGCTCCACGGCAACCGCTTCGGGGCCTATGCAGACCTGCTGGAGAGCGGAAAGCTGTTCGTTTCGGATGCAGCGTGCGGCTGGATGTGCCTCAACTGCGGCCATGTCTTTACCGGCACGGAGGCCCCCCGGCTCTGCCCGGTATGTCAGCATGATCAGGGGTATTTCATCCGTCTGGAGCTGGCGCCCTACGGCGCCGGCCCCCTTGGAAAGTGAGGCGGACCATGGCAGAAGTTTCTCCCCAGATCCGTTCCCGGCTCAATACGCTCTCCCCGGAGCTGCGGGCGGCAGTCCTGGCCAAAGACGTCCCCCTGCGCACGCTGGGAGACCTGATCGGCGTTTTGGACCAACTCATCCGGGAACAGGACGCATGACCGGCGCGGAAAGGACGGGACACCCCCCGTCCTTTCCGCGTCTCTTTTTGAATATTCATTTTTATATGCATCCTCCTCATTCATCCGTTTTCGTTAAAATCCACAATTCACTTGGGTTTTTCCGGATTCAGATGGATATTTTTTCATCTTCATCCAAGTTCGAGCAAATAAATATTCATTTTTTCACGGAAAAGTATTGACAACCACCAGTACGGCGTGATAAGGTAAGGCATGTCCCGAGGGAACGCTTCTTTCCCGGAGGAAAAACACATATGTTACCCCGTTATTGCGGGAGATTGTTTGAAAAGGGAGATTGCATCATGAAGAAGTTTTTGACTTTGCTGCTGACTCTGGCCATGACGCTGAGCCTGGCCGCCTGCGGCAGCGACAGCACTGAGGAGACCGAGGGCACTGACGGGACCGAAGCGGAGACCGTGGACTACACCGCCATGAGCGACGACGAGCTCAAGGCCGCCATCACCACGGTGTCCGAGGGCACTCTCACTGTGGCCACCAGCCCCGACTTCGCCCCCTATGAGTTCTACGCCATCGGCGAGGACGGCCAGGCCACCCTGGCAGGCTTCGAGATGTCCCTGGCGCAGTACATCGCCGACTACCTGGGCCTTGAGCTGGAAGTCGTCCCCATGGACTTTGACGGCACGCTGATGGAGCTGCAGAACAAGAGCGTGGATCTGGGCATGGCCGGTTACTCCCCCAAGCCCGAGCGTGAGAACATCATGGACTTCTCCGATATCTTCTACACCGGCGGTCAGTCCTTCGTGACCACCCAGGACAAGGCCGACCTGTTCACCTCTCTGGAGGACACCAACAAGGCTGAGTACTCCATCGGCGCCCAGACCGGCTCCATCCAGGTGGACCTGGCTCAGACCAACTCCCCCGACGCTGAGCTGATCCAGCTGCCCAAGGTCACCGATGTCATCACCGACCTGCTGGCCGGCAACCTGGACGGCGCCTACATCGAGACCGTGGTGGCCGAGACCTATGCCAAGAACTATCCCGAGCTGAACGTGCTGCTGGATGTCCCCTATGAGCAGGAAGGCTCCGTGGTGGGCGTTTCCAAGGGCAACGCCGCTCTTCTGGAAGGTGTGAACCGCGCCATCGCTGCCGCCCTGGAGGATGGTACCATGGACGAGTTCATCACCCAGGCCAACGAGCTGGCTTCCGGCGAGACCTATGAGGGCCTGCTGGACGAGAACGGCCAGGTGGCCGAGACTCCCGCCGAGGGCTGAGCACACGCTTATCATCTCCAATTCCTCCCCCGAACGACCGGGGGAGGAATTGGCGTGTTTTTCGTTGTAAACCGAAATGAGAAAGGGGTTACCCCATGGGAAGCTTTATCCAGCTAAAAAACTTTGAAGCCCTCCTGCCCTATGCCAATATGTTCAAGGAGGGCCTGATCACCACGGTACTGCTGGCGTTTTTCACCGTGCTGCTGGGCTTTGTGCTGGGCCTGGTGCTGTCGGTGATGCGCATGAGCAATATCCGGCCCTTCCTGTGGCTGGCACACGCTTTTCCCGGCACCTTCGGCTTTTTTGAACGGGACAAAAAGAGCGGTCTGCTGCGGGATTCCGGTTTCCTTTACCACCTGGGCCGGTTCAATCCCCTGGCCTTCCTGGCCACTGCCTATGTAGAGATCATCCGCTCCACCCCTGTGCTGGTGCAGGTGATGGTGATCTACTTTGGCGTGTTCAGCCAGCTCTTTGAACTCCCCTCCTTCAAGATCTTCGGCTTCATCGCCTTCAACCGTTTCTTCCCCGGTGTGGTGGCCCTGGCCATGAACTCCGGTGCGTATCTGTGCGAGATCATCCGCTCCGGCCTTCAGTCCGTGGAGGGCGGCCAGACAGAGGCAGCCCGGTCTTTGGGACTGAGCCAGCTGCAGAATATGCGCTTCATCATTCTGCCCCAGGCCATCAAGAACATCCTGCCGGCCATCGCCAACGAGTTCGTCACCATCATCAAGGAGTCCGCCATTACCTACACCATCGGCGTTCAGGACATCATGGCCATGGTCCAGGCGATCAAGTCTGCCTCCTACATCATTATGGAACCCCTGCTGGTAGCCACAGCGCTGTATTTCTGCCTGTGCTTCCCGCTGTCCAAGCTGATTGCGTATATCGAAAGGAGAATGAGCCGTGGCGACCGGAGATAAGCTGATCCAGGTCCGGGACCTGAAGAAGTACTACAACAGAGGCTCCATCAAGGCTCTGGACGGTATCACCGTAGATATTGACCGGGGCGACGTGATGGTGGTCATCGGCCCCTCCGGCTCCGGCAAGTCCACCTTTTTGCGGAGCCTGAACCTGCTGGAGCAGCCCACCGGCGGCAGCATTTTCTTCGACGGGGTCGACATCACCAAGCCCAAGTTCCCCGACAAGGACGGCAAGCTGGTGAAGGTGGACATCGATCATCACCGCCAGAAGATGGGCATGGTGTTCCAGCACTTCAACCTCTTCCCCCATATGACCATTATGGACAACATGACCCTGGCCCCCATCCAGGTCAAGCACATGAACAAGGCCGAGGCCGAGGAAAAGGCCCTGACCCTGCTGGACCGGGTGGGTCTCAAGGACCGGGCAGGCGCGTATCCCATCCAGCTCTCCGGCGGCCAGAAGCAGCGCATCGCCATCGTCCGGGCGCTGATGATGGAGCCCGAGGTCATGCTCTTCGACGAGCCCACCTCCGCTCTGGATCCCGAGATGGTCGGCGAGGTACTGGAAGTCATGAAAGAGCTGGCCCAGGAGGGCATGACCATGGTGGTGGTCACCCACGAGATGGGCTTTGCCCGGGAAGTGGGCAACCGGGTGCTCTTCATGGCGGACGGCAAGCTGCTGGAAGAGGGCACGCCTGTGGATATTTTCGAGCATCCCAAGCACCCCCGGCTGCAGGACTTCCTCAGCAAGGTGCTCTGAGCATTCTGCTGTACCTTCACATCCAATCGCCCCGCGCCTGCGGGAGATGCTTCCATCCGGGCACGCACTACCCGTGCGTGCCCGTTTTCATGCGGACGGGCCGTTTTGCCCGGGAAAGGAGCAAGTTTCATGACAGACGAAAAGCGTGCGGCACTGGCCGCCATCGAGGACAAGGCAGATCTGGTGAGCCAGGTGGCAGACTCCATCTGGTCCTTTGCGGAGCTCTCCTTGCAGGAGGAGAAGTCCGCGGCGCTGTATTGTGACGTTCTGGAAAAAGAGGGCTTCACGGTGGAAAAGGGCATCTGCAACATCCCCACCGCCTTCTCCGCCTCCTACGGCAGCGGCCGGCCCATCATCGGCTTTCTGGCAGAGTATGACGCTCTCTCCGGTCTTTCTCAGGAGGGCGGCAGCCTGACGCGGCACCAGTGTGTCGACGGCGGCAATGGCCACGGCTGCGGCCACAACCTGCTGGGTGCAGGCGCTTTTGCCGCTGCGCTGGGCGTCAAGGCCTTCCTGGAGGCCACCAAGACCCCGGGCACCGTGGTGCTCTATGGCTGCCCCGGCGAGGAGGGCGGCGCCGCCAAGGCCTTCATGGCCCGGGATGGGCTGTGGTACGGCCTGGACGCGGCGCTGACCTGGCATCCCAACGACGCCAACGAGGTCCTCACCGGCTCTTCCAACTCCTGCATCCAGACCCAGTATCACTTCACCGGTGTGGCGGCCCATGCCGCCGGCGACCCGGACCGGGGCCGCAGCGCCCTGGACGCTGTGGAGCTGATGAACGTGGGCGTACAGTTCCTGCGGGAACACATGAGCGACAAGGCCCGCATCCACTACGCCATCACCGACGCCGGCGGCCGCAGTCCCAACGTGGTCCAGCCCCGTGCCAGCGTACTGTACATGGTCCGCTCCAACCACGTGGCCGAGGCCGTGGAGCTGCAGAAGCGGGTGGACAAGATCGCCGAGGGCGCGGCGCTGATGACCGAGACCACCTTTGAGAAGAAATTCATCGACGGCCTGGCGGATACTGTCACCAACCACGCCCTGGAGCGGGTGCTCTACCAGAATTTCCAGGAGCTGGGCGTCCCCACCCACACGGCGGAGGAGCTGGCGTTTGCCGATCAGCTCAGTGCCACCTATCCCGGCAGCGACCTGGTGCCCGGCGTGGGCAGCCAGTACGACCTGGATTACGCCGATCAGGTCCGGGCTCTGCGGAAGGAGGCCGGCCACGCCATGAACGACTTCCTGATGCCCCTCTATCAGGGCGACGCCTTCGAGCCCGGCTCCACCGATGTGGGCGACGTCAGCTGGCAGTGCCCCACCGCCCAGATCCATGTGGCCACCTGGCCCAACGGCTGCCCCGGCCACAGCTGGCAGAACGTCTCCTGCGGCCGCACCGACATCGGCCACAAGGCCGCTCTCCACGCCGGCAAGGTCCTGGCCGCCGCCGCCATAGATCTTTTTACCCTGCCCGCTTTGCTGGAGGAGGCCAAGGCTGAATTCCAGCGCCGGACGGTGGCCGGTTATACCTGCCCCATTCCCGCCGACGCAGTGCCCGTGGTGGCGGACTGACTCCCCGTTCCTGTTTCTAACAGTTTCGTAAAAAAGGCCGCCGTTGGCGGCCTTTTTTGCGCCCTGCACGCCTCCTCTCTCAAAGAAACAAAATTCCGGTCGTTTTGCACCAATTATTTTTTAGGTAATCAAAATTTTTGTTTGCTTTTTATAGAATTCATGGTATGATGGAAGCATCCACATGACTATCACGAAAGCTGTGCTTTCTCCCTTGAAAGGAGCTCCTGCCTATGAAGCCCGTTGCAACCGGTCGGGAAATTCTCTTCCAGCCCCGCGGCATCCCTCCTCTGGGTGCCTCCGTGTCTCTTGCACTGCAGCATCTGGTGGCCATGATCGTCGGCTGCGTCACTCCGCCCATCATCATCGCCGGCGCGGTGGGACTGAGCCAGGCGGACCAGGTCCTGCTGATCCAGGCGTCCCTCGTGATGTCCGCCGTGTCCACGCTTTTACAGCTCTTCCCCATCGGCAAATACTTCGGCTCAGGCCTCCCGGTGATCCTGGGCGTCAGCTTTGCCTATGTGCCCAGCATGCAGGCCATTGCCGCCTCCGGCGGCGGCATCGGCGCCATTGCCGGCGCCATGCTGGTGGGCGGCGTGGTGGCGGTCCTGGTGGGACTCTTCGTCCGGAAGATCCGCCTGCTCTTCCCCCCGGTCATCACCGGCACAGTGGTCTTTACCATCGGACTTTCCCTCTATCCCACTGCCATCAACTACATGGCGGGCGGCACCGCCAACACCGCCGAGGCTGTCGCTGCTCAGGGCCTGCCGGAGGCCATGGTATACGGCTCCTGGCAAAACTGGCTCATCGCCGCGCTGACGCTGACGGTGGTCATGATCCTCAACCACCGCGCCAAGGGGATCGCCCGGTTGGCCTCCATCCTGTTGGGCATGCTCTTCGGCTATGCGGTGGCCCTGGCCTTCGGCATGGTGGACTTCTCCGATGTGGGCACTGCCGCATGGTTCTCCCTGCCCCGGCCGCTCCACTTCGACATCAGCTTTGACGCCGCCTCCTGCATCGCCATCGGATTGCTCTTTGCCATCAACTCCATCCAGGCCATCGGTGACTTCACCGCCACTACGGTGGGCGGCCTGAGCCGTCAGCCCACCGATCAGGAGCTCCAGGGCGGCATCATCGCTTACGGCACCAGCAATATTCTGGCGGCTCTGATGGGTGGTCTGCCCACGGCTACATATTCCCAGAACGTGGGCATCGTCACCACCAACCGGGTGGTGAACCGCACCGTCTTTGCCATGGCCGGCGGCTTCTTGCTGCTGGCGGGCGTATCCCCCAAATTCGCCGCGCTGCTCACCACCATCCCCCAGTGCGTGCTGGGCGGCGCCACCATCACCGTGTTCTCCACCATCGCCATGACCGGCATGAAGCTCATCGCCTCCCAGGACCTCACCGCCCGGAACACCACCATCGTGGGATTGTCTGCGGCACTGGGCGTGGGTATCTCCCAGGCCGCCGACGCGCTGAGCCAGTTCCCCGAGAGCGTTACCATGATCTTCGGCAAGTCCCCGGTGGTCATTGCCACGCTGATGGCCGTGCTGCTGAACCTGATTTTGCCCAAGGAGCGCAAATAAGCAGAAAAAAGACCTGGATGCCGACGGCATCCAGGTCTTTTTTTGTACGCTTCCTTTCAGGCCCCGGCGCTCGGTCCTTCCAGCGCCGCCATGCTTTTCCGGAACTGGAAGAAGAACATGGTGGCCGTGGTGCACACCGCCAGCACATCCGCCACCGGCTCTGCCAGGAACACAGCAAAGGATTTGTCTGCAAAGAAGTGGGGCAGGATATAGATCAGGGGAATCAGCAGAATGATCTTCCGCAGGGCAGCCAGAAACAGCGAGGTCTTGGCGTTGCCCAAGGCCACGAAGGTCTGCTGGCAGGCGATCTGCACACCGAAAATACCGGTGGCTGCCATGTAGATCCGCAGTGCCCAGGCGGCGTAATCCACCAGCTCCTGGTTGGAGGTGAACATCAGGGCAAAAATCTGCGGGAACAGCTGCACCAGCGCCCACAGCGTCAGGGAATAGGTCACGCAGGCAATGAGCAGCACTTTGAACGCCCGCCGCACCCGCTGGGGATTACGGGCGCCGTAGTTGTAGCTGACGATGGGCTGCGCCCCCTGGGTCAGTCCCTGGAGGGGCATCATGGCAAACTGCATGATACTGCTGAGCACCGTCATGGCACCCACGGCGATGTCGCCGCCGTATTTGAGCAAAGAGGAGTTGAAGCACACGGTAATCAGGCTCTCCGTGGCCTGCATGATGAAGGGGGACATGCCCAGTGCCAGGCTGGGCAGCACCACTTTGGCACGGGGCCGCAGATTTACGGCCCGCAGACGCCACTTGGTCTTGGGACCTGTGAGGAATTTCAGCACCCACACCGCGCTGACCGCCTGGGACAAGATGGTGGCCAGCGCCGCGCCGCGGACCCCCATGTCGAAGGCAAAGATGAACACCGGGTCCAGCACGGTATTGAGTACTGCGCCGATGAGCACCGTCTTCATGCCCACCACCGTAAATCCCTGGGCGGTGATGTAGGCGTTCATGCCCAGCGTCACCTGGACGAAAATGGTGCCCAGGCAGTAGATGCGCATATAGTCCAGGGCATAGCCGATGGTATTGTCGCTGGCGCCGAACACCCGGAGCATGGGTTCGGCAAAGAGCAGAAACACCGCCGTCAGCACCACTGCCGCCGCCACCAGCATGGTCATGCTGTTGCCCATGATCCGCTCGGACTCGGCGAGGTTTCCCCGTCCCTCCTCAATGGATGCCCGGGGCGCGCCGCCCATGGCCATCAGCGCCGCGAAGGCAGAGATCACCATGATGATGGGCAGGCACACGCCCACGCCGGTCAGGGCCAGCTTGCCCACCGTCTCCACCGGCTGCATGTGGCCGATGTACACCCGGTCCACCAGATTGTACAGCATGTTGACGATCTGGGAGGTGATGGTGGGCAGCGCCAGAGAAAACAGCAGCCGTCCCACCGGGCCGGTGCCCAGATCCACGTTTTTGCGATTCATTCCTGCAATGCTCCTTTCAGCTCTTGTTCCATGGTGGCAAACACCCGGTCCAGCAGCGTGTCCAGCGTGTGCCGCTCTGCCTCCGTCAGCCCGGAAAAGATCCGCTGCCAGCAGTCTGCCTGGATGTCCTGGGCCTCCCGGGCCAGCGGCGCTCCCGCCTCCGTAATGGCAAGGTGGATCACCCTGCGGTCCTCCCTGTCGGGCCGGCGCTGTAAAAAGCCCCTGCCCACCAGGATCTCCACCGCCTGGGACACCTGGGATTTAGGCAGTCCCCGCAGCTCCACCACATCCCGGGCCGTGTCCTGACCGGGATGATTGGCCAGAAACAGCAGCACCTGAACCTCCCGCAGCGCAAGTCCCGTCCGCTGCTGCAGCGGGCCAAACGCCTGGGAATAGTAGCGCTGAAATCCGCGGAAGATCCGCAGCAGCCGTGTAAAGGATTCCGCCATCAGCCGCCCTCCTTTTTGTTTCAATAAAAACAGTTTATTTTTAAACTATTCAGCAGGATAGCATATCCCGCAGAACTTGTCAAGATTTCGACACCCTTGTCATCTTTTCATTGACAAACCATTCGGGGCATACTATCATGGAGTTGGAAATGATTTTGAAAACCAGATTACAAGAGGTTTCGTATGATGTGGAATATTGTAAGTGACAGCAGCTGCGACCTGCGGATGGCGGGCTGGGACAGCCCCTCCGTCCGCTTTGAGACCGTTCCCCTTCGCATTCAGGTGGGCACCCGGGAATTCCTGGACGATGATAATTTGATGGTACCGGACCTCCTGGATGCCATGGCGGCGGAAAAGAGCGCCGCCTCCTCCGCCTGCCCCTCTCCCGCCGCCTTTGCCCGGGCCTTCGAAGCCGGGGACCGGACGGTGTGCTTTACCATCTCCTCCAACCTCTCCGGCACCTACAACGCCGCTGTTATGGCCCGGGAGATGGTGCTGGAAGAGCACCCGGAAAAGCAGATCTGCATCATCGACTCCAAGTCTACCTCCGGGGCCATGGCGCTTTTGATCTATCGGGCCCGGGAGCTGATGGAAGCGGACACCACCGGGGATTTTGAGGGGATCTGCAATCAGCTGCGGCTCTATCAGGCGGCACTGCGGACCTGCTTTACCCTGGAGAATTTCGACAACCTCATCAAAAATGGGCGGATGCGCCCCTTGGTGGGCACGCTGCTCCACTCCCTGGGCATCCATGTCATCGCGGACGCCACGCCTCAGGGCACCATCCACGTGGCGGACAAAGCCCGGGGCGAAGCCAAGACCTACCGGGCCATCACCGCGCTGATGGGTGCCAGCAAGGACTGCACGGACGCCCATGTGATCGTGGCCCACTGTGAGAACCTGGCAGGCGCCATGAAGCTCAAGCAGCAGATCCTGGAGGACCTGCCGGTAAAAGAGGTGGAGATCCTCTCCTGCCGGGGCCTGACCAGCTTCTACGCCATGCAGAAGGGCCTGATTATCGGATATTGACGCGCACCTCTGCCGCCGGCCTTTGGCCGGCGGTTTTTTTTGCGCTTTGCGGGCGGATGGCCCGCTCTTTTTTTGCGAAGTTTTCCCGTCCGTGCATGAAATGTGAAAATCCAGAAACCCTAATGCAGAATCCAGACGACTGCAACACAAAGGAGTGACCGCATTTGGAGACTGGAATCCACAATACCTCAGAAATCGGGCGGCTGAAAAAAGTTCTGCTCCACCGCCCGGGCAAGGAACTGGAAAACCTGATGCCCGAATATCTGGAGCGCCTGCTCTTTGACGACATCCCCTACCTGAAGGAAGCCCAGCGGGAACACGACGCTTTTGCCGACTGCCTGCGGGGCCAGGGCGTGGAAGTGGTGTATCTGACGGATCTGGTGGCGGAATCCCTCACCGGCCCGGAGGTCCGCCAGGAGCTGATCCGGCAGTATCTGGCAGAGGCCAACGTCGCCGACGCCCGGACCCGGGAGAGCCTGGAGGCGTACTTTGACGCTCTGCCGGACAAGGAGATGGTATCCGCCATGATGGCCGGCGTCCGCAAGAGCCAGCTGCGGACAGGCCAGGCCAGGCTGGGGGACTATGTCTCCGCCACAGAGGACGACTACCCCTTCGCCGTGGACCCCCTGCCCAATCTCTACTTCACCCGGGATCCCTTCGCCACCATCGGTACCGGCGTGTCCATCCACCGGATGCACACCGTCACCCGCAACCGGGAGACCCTATTCGGCAAGTTCATCTTTGAGCACCACCCCGTCTACCGCCACGCTCCCCGCTGGTACGACCGGGGCGAGACCTCCTCCCTGGAGGGCGGCGACATCCTGGTGCTCTCTCCCCAGGTGCTGGCGGTGGGCATCTCTCAGCGGACGGAGGAGGACTCCATCGACGCTCTGGCGGAAACCGTCCTCACCCAGAGCAAGACCTTCCGGAAGCTCCTGGCCTTCAACATTCCCAAGAGCCGCTCCTTCATGCACCTCGACACGGTGTTCACCATGGTGGATTACGACAAGTTCACCGTCCACCCCAACATCCTCCAGCAGATCACCGTGTTCGTCATGGAGCTGGACGAAAACCGCAAGATGAAGATCCGTCAGGAAGACGGGCGGCTGGAGGACATTTTGAAGGAGCACCTGGAGCTGGACCACGTGACCCTGATCCCCTGCGGCCAGGGCAGCGAGATCGACGCCGCCCGGGAACAGTGGAGCGACGGCTCCAACACGCTGGCCATCGCCCCCGGCGAGGTGGTGGTCTACTCCCGGAACTATGTGACCAACCACTCCCTGGAGGAGGCCGGCGTCCGCATCCACACCATCCCCAGCGCGGAGCTTTCCCGGGGACGGGGCGGCCCCCGGTGCATGTCCATGCCCCTCTGGCGGGAGGACCCGTAACCTGATCCCGGCGGCAAATCCATCCTCCGGGCGCGCCGCTGCCGCCTGCATTGTGCTGTTCCCGCGCCCGGCAAATCTATTTCTAAAGGAGATACCACTATGGCTGTCAATCTGAAAGGCCGGAGTTTTCTGACCCTCAACGACTTCACCCCTCTGGAGATCCGCTATCTGCTGGACCTGGGCCACGATCTGAAGGCCAAGCGCCGCGCCGGCATCTGTGACCCCACGCTGCAGGGCAAGCACATCGTGCTGCTCTTTGAAAAGACCTCCACCCGTACCCGCTGCTCCTTCGAGGTGGCCGCCACCCAGGAGGGCGCCCACGTCACCTATCTGGACGCCGGCAGCTCCCAGATGGGCAAGAAGGAGTCTCTGGAGGACTCCGCCAAGGTGCTGGGCCGCTTCTTCGACGGCATCGAGTACCGGGGCTACGACCAGAAAAACGTGGAAGACCTGGCAAAGTACTCGGGCGTTCCCGTGTGGAACGGCCTCACCGACGCCGACCATCCCACCCAGATTCTGGCGGACATGATGACCATTGAGGAGCACTGCCACAAGCCGCTGAATCAGGTCAAGGTGGTCTTCCCCGGCGACGTGCGCAACAACATGTGCTACGCCTGGATGATCGGTGCCGCCAAGATGGGCATGCACTTCGTGGGCATCGGCCCGGACCAGCTGGCCAAGGAGATGGACCAGGAGATCGTCCGCTCCACCGCCGAGACCGCCCGGGAAACCGGCGCCCGCATCGAGATCACCAGCGACATGGCGGCAGTGAAGGATGCCGACGTGATCTACGGCGACATCTGGGCCTCCATGGGCGAGGAAGCCCTGATCCCCGAGCGGACCAAGCTCCTCTCCCCCTACCGGGTGACGGAGGACGTCCTGAAGGCCACCGGCAATCCCAACGTGCTCTATATGCACTGCCTGCCTTCCTTCCACGACTTCGAAACGAAGCTGGCCAAGGAGTGGAAAGACAAGGGCGTGGACATCCGGGAGGTCACCGACGAGGTGTTCCGGGGCAAGCACAGCGTGGTCTTTGACGAGGCGGAAAACCGGATGCACTCCATCAAGGCCGTGCTGGTAGCCACCATCGGAAAATAAGAAGGGAGATGGCCCTTTGAAAAAAGCCAAGTTCCACATGCCCACGGCCTACACCATTTTGTTCCTTCTGATCATTCTGGTGGCTCTTTCCACCTGGTTCATCCCCTCCGGCAGCTACGACTACGTGGACGGTGTCCCGGTGGCGGGCACCTATCACGCCACCCAGGCCAACCCCCAGGGGATCGGGGACATCCTCAAAGCCGCCTTCTCCGGCTTTTACGACGCGGTGGACGTGTGCGTGTTCATTTTGATGGTAGGCGGTTTTCTGGGGGTCGTCATGAAGACCGGCGCCATCGACGCCGGCGTGTCCAACGTCATCGCCCTGCTGGGGGGACGGGAGAAATGGCTCATCCCCATCCTGATGCTGTTTTTCGGTCTGGGCGGCACCACCTACGGCATGTGGGAGGAGACCATGGCGTTTTATCCCCTGCTGATCCCGGTGTTTTTGGCGGCAGGCTATGACGCGGTGGTGGGCATCTCAGTGATCTTGCTGGGTGCCGGCGCCGGCGTCATCGCCTCCACTGTCAATCCCTTCGCCACCGGCATCGCCGCCGGCTTTGCCGGGGTATCCCTGGGAGACGGCATTTTGCTGCGGCTTTTGCAGTGGATCGTCTTTGAGGCGGCGGCCATCTGGTTCGTGATGGCCTACGCCGCCCGGGTCAAGCGGGACCCGTCCACCTCGGTGGTAGGCGTGGGCGCCGGAAAGCTCCATGTCAGCGCCGCCGAGACCCCCCCCCTCACTCCCCGGCGGAAAGTCATCCTGGTGATCTTTGCCCTGGTGTTCGCCGTGATGACTTACGGCGTCATCCCCTTTGCCGACATGGGTCTTCCCCTGCCGTCCCTGGGCTGGTGGTTCCCGGAGCTCTCCGCCCTCTTCGTGGTGGGCGGCGTGGTGATCGGCCTGCTGGACCGGATGAACGAAGAGGAGCTGGTGGAAACCTTCGTGGCAGGCTGCGCGGATCTTCTGGGCGTTGCCTTCATCATCGGCATCAGCCGGGGCATCACCGTGCTGATGAACGATGGCGCCATCACCGATACCATCCTCCACTGGGGCGAGGATGCCCTGTCGGGAGCAGGCCCCATAAGCTTTGTATTGCTGGTGTTTTTGATCTACCTTCCCCTGACCATCCTGATCCCCTCCTCCTCCGGTCTTGCCACGCTGTCGGTGCCCATCATGGCGCCTCTGGGCCAGTTTGCGGGGGTGAGCGGCGCGCTGGTGGTGACGGCGTTCCAGTCCGCCTGCGGCCTGGTGAACATCATCACCCCCACCGCAGCGGTGGTGATGGGTGCCCTGGCCCTGGGACACGTGCCCTACGACCGGTGGGTCAAGTATGTCTGGAAGCTGATCCTCTATTTTCTGCTGCTGACCATGGCCTTTTTGATCGTGGGCGCACTGCTGGGCTGACGGCGGCCGACACGCCGCCAGTTGGACTTCAAACTGCCCCGAACGCAAAAAAGTGCCGCACCCGATGGGGTGCGGCACTTTTTTCATGCTTTGGTGTTATACGGACGCAGGGACCTCGGGGGTGCGGAACACCGCCAAAAATGCGTCCCGCTCCATGGTCTCGTGCTCCAGGAGGTACCGGGCCACCGTCTCCAGCTTATCCCGGTTTTCGTCCAGGATCTTCCGGCACCGCTCATAGGCGCTGCCCACCAGGTCCTTGACCTCTTCGTCGATCTGAGCGGCCACGGCCTCGGAGTAGCTGCGGCCCTGGCTCATAGTCCGGCCGATGAACACCTCGTCATGGCCGGATTCAAAGGACACCGTGCCCAGCTTCTCGCTCATGCCGTAGCTGGCCACCATCTTGCGGGCGATCTGGGTGGCCCGCTGGATGTCGTTGCTGGCGCCGGTGGAGATGTCGCCCAGGCACAGCTTTTCCGCCACCCGGCCGCCCAGGAGCGCCACGATCTGGTCCTCCATATACCGCTTGGAGAGATAGGAGCGGTCCTCCTCCGGCAGCGAGATGGTCATGCCGCCGGCCTGGCCCCGGGGAATGATGGTGATCTGGTTCACGGGGTCGTGGTCCGGCAGCAGCTGCATCACCACCGCGTGGCCCGCCTCGTGATAGGCAGTCAGCTCCCGCTCGTGCTGGGGAATGACCCGGCTCTTCTTCTCCGGGCCCGCGATGACCTTGATCTCCGCTTCCTTCAGATCCGCCATGGTGATGAACTTCTCACCCCTCCGGGCGGCCAGCAGCGCGCCCTCGTTGATGAGGTTTTCCAGGTCCGCACCGGTAAAGCCCGGCGTGCCCCTGGCCAGTTCCTTCAAATTCACGTCCTCCGCCAGGGGTTTATTCCGGACATGGACCTTCAAGATGTCCTCCCGGCCCCGGATGTCCGGCAGGCCCACGTAGATCTGCCGGTCAAAGCGGCCCGGCCGCAGCAGAGCGGGGTCCAGTACATCTGCCCGGTTGGTGGCCGCCAGGACCACCACGCCCTCGTTGGCGGCAAAGCCGTCCATCTCCACCAGCAGCTGGTTGAGGGTCTGCTCCCGCTCGTCGTGGCCGCCGCCCAGGCCCGTGCCCCGCTGACGGCCCACGGCGTCGATCTCGTCGATGAACACGATGGCGGGGGAGTTCTTCTTGGCCTGGTCAAAGAGATCCCGGACCCGGCTGGCACCTACGCCCACATACAGCTCCACAAAGTCGGAACCGGAGATGGAGAGGAACCCCACGCCGGCCTCCCCGGCCACAGCCTTGGCCAGCAGCGTCTTGCCGGTGCCCGGAGGGCCCACCAGCAGCACGCCCTTGGGGATGCGGGCCCCCAGGGAGATATACTTCTTGGGGTCTTTCAAAAACTCCACGATCTCCTGGAGTTCTTCTTTCTCTTCATCCGCTCCGGCCACATCCGCGAAGGTGATCTTGCGGTCCTTGTCCGTCAGGGTACGGGTCCGGGCAGTGCCGAATTTGGCCATTTTGTCCGGTCCCATGCCCCCGCCCTGGGCGCGGGCGATCAGGAAATACCACAAAAGCCCCAGCACCACTGCCACCAGCACGTAGGGCAGCAGCGTCGCCAGCCAGTTGGTGGTGGGGGCGGCGGGATAGTCGTAAGATGTGATGATCCCCGCCGCCTTCTGCTCCACGATCAGATCGTTGAGATCTTCATAGAAAATCGCAAAGTCATAGATCCGGTAGCGAACGGTATCCGTGTCTCCCAGGGACTTGACTTTCTCCCGCAGATGCAGCTCCAAGGTATGCTCGTCGGGGAAGGTAACGGATTCCACCTTCTCCTGCTCAAAGAGCTGGCGGACCTGGGAATACTCCAGCTGGGGCACCTGATTGTCCATCCGCAGCAGATAGCTGGCGCACAGTACGATCACCAGCAACAGCAGCAGCACGCTCAGATTGGTCGTTCGGTTTTGTTTGGTCACAGGTTCAGGACCTCCTTTGACGCCCATCCCGGGCACTCATGATACGCACGCCCCCCACCGGAGCGGCGGTTTTCTCCCTCCGGCAGTCTCAGTGGTTCTCGTAGACCTCCGGCTTGAGGACACCGATGTAGGGAACGTTGCGGTACTGCTGGCAATAGTCCAGGCCATAGCCCACCACAAACTCATCCGGCACCGTGAAGCCTGCCAGGTCCGCCGTGATGGCTTTGGTGCGGCGGGAGGGCTTATCCAGCAGCGTCACGATGGTGATGGAGGCGGCTCCCTTGGTCATGAAATACTCCTTCAGGAAGGCCAGCGTATTGCCGGAGTCCAGGATGTCCTCCACGATGATCAGATGGCGGCCGGTGATGTCCTGCTGAAGATCATGGGTGATCTGCACCCGGCCGGAAGAGGTGGTGGCATTCTGGTAAGAACTGACGGCAATAAACTCCACGTCGCTTTTCACCTGGCAGGCCCGCACCAGATCCGCCATAAAGACGAAGGAGCCCTTCAGCACGCTCAAAAACAGCGGATTCTTATTTTGAAACTGCTCGTACAGGGTCTCACCCATCTCCGCGATCCGGGCATGGAGTTCCTCCTCGGTCACCAGCACCTTCAAAATATCCTTTTCCATCTCACTTCTCATGATTGTTCTCCTCTGGTTGTTCAATGATTTGAATAAACCGGCAGGCCGTTCCCACCGGCAGGAATTCCTCATCTACGCCCAGCGGCCACACCGCTGCCAGCCGTCCGCCTACATAAATTGCCGGCAGCCCTTCCCGCTTCTCAAGGGGGATGCGCTGGTCCAGGCACAGCCGCTTGACGCTGCGGGCACCGTTGGTTCCCGGAAGATGCAGCCGCGCCCCCGGCTCACAGGTGGCCGTCTGCACCGGCTCTTCACCGGGGCGGAGGGCCAGCCCCGTCCCCTCCCGGTGTCCCAGAAGCGTCAGAGTATACTCACCCCAGCGCAGGGGGCGGTCCCGCTCCAGCACTGCGGCGGCAGGCGGCCGGGGAGCACGGCAGATGGTCAGCACGCCGCTGTGCACAGCGGCAATCAGCCCGTAGGGCAGCGAGACCCGGGCATCCTCCCGCCCCTGCTCCGCCAGGTCCAGGACCGCCGCCACATGGGCGGCGCCCAGGTCCTGTTCTCTTCCGGCAGCGGCACGCAGGAGCTGTAAAGCCGCCCGCTCTGCCACTGCCAGCGGCACGTTCAGCAGCGCCGAACAGGCAATGGAAACCCCTCCGCCGGTGCGGACCGCCTGCTCTGCCAGGGCGGAGGCCAGCTCCTCCAGGGCGGCGCTCTCCCGCGCCACCACACCGGCGGTGAAGCTCATGTTCTCCACCGCCCGGGGATTGATGTCCCGCAGGATGGGAAAGACATGGTGCCGCAGGATGTTGCGGGCGGCAGAGTCCTCTTGATTGGTCTCGTCCTCCACATGGGGGACCTCATACTGCTTGGCATAGTCCGCCAGCGTCTCCCGGGAGATCCGCAGAAACGGCCGGCAGATATTCCCCCGCACCTGGGGGATCCCGGTAAGGCCGGCGGTCCCGGTGCCCCGGATCAGATTCAGCAGCATGGTCTCGGCGTTGTCGTCGGCGTGATGGGCGGTGAGGATGGCCGCAAAGCCCTCCCGCCGGGCCGTCTCCTCCAGGAAGGCATAGCGCAGCTTCCGGGCAGCCTCCTCCAGCGAAAGGTGCGCCGCCTCCATCAGCGCCCGGGTATCTCCCGTTCCGGTAAAGCAAGGGATCCCCCGGGCGGCGCACCAGTCTTCCACAAACCCTTGGTCCCGGTCCGCAAGCTCGCCCCGCAGGCGGTGATTGAAATGGGCGGCCGCAGCC
This sequence comes from uncultured Oscillospiraceae bacterium, assembly GCA_944387015.1. Lineage (GTDB taxonomy): Bacteria > Bacillota > Clostridia > Oscillospirales > Oscillospiraceae > Oscillibacter. Next base: position 13,088 of record CALXDH010000014.1, on the reverse strand, counting down.
GAAAAGCCGTTGGCCCGGCCCCAGGTATCCAGGAAATGCAGCAGGCACATGGAGTCCAGCCCGCCGGAAACGGCGCACAGCACCCGTCCCCCCGCCGGAAACCGACGGCGCAGGAAGGCCCTGGCGGCCACAAGTTCATGCGCCATAGCCGCCCCCGGTTTCCGTATCAAAGAAGGAGGACTGTGCCCCAGGGCATTGCCCGCAGCGGCCCGCCGCCTTACTCGTCCTCATCATATCTCGTATCCAGTGTGGAGAACGTCGTGTAATCCGGCATCCACCGCAGCTCCGCCCCGCGGCGGTCTCGCCGCGGGGGACCCCGGTGGCCGCCATCCGCGGGGAAAATGAATTTCCCCGCTCACAAGGATTTGCCCGCCGGGCAAATCGCTTGGACGCGCTCACGCGCGGATCGGCAAGGTGGAGCATCGCCTTACTCGTCCTCATCATATCTCGTATCCAGTGTGGAAAACGTCGTGTAATCCGGCATCCACCGCAGCTCCACTTTGCCGGTCTCACCGTGACGGTTCTTTGCCACGATGCACTCGGCAATGTTGTGCTTTTCCGAGTCCTCATTATAATAGTCGTCCCGGTACAAAAAGAGAACGATGTCCGCGTCCTGCTCGATGGCGCCGGACTCTCGCAGGTCCGAGAGCATGGGGCGCTTATCGTCCCGCTTCTCATTGGCACGGGACAGCTGGCTCAGGCAAATGACCGGGATATTGAGCTCTTTTGCCATAATTTTGAGCATTCGCGACATATCAGAGACTACCTGCTGGCGGCTCTCGCCGCCGCCCCGGCTGCCTCCGGCGGAGGTCATCAGCTGCAGATAGTCGATGACCACCAGTCCCAGATTGTCCAGACGGCGGCACTTGGCGTTCATATCCGCCACCGAGAGCATGGGGTTGTCGTCGATCCGGATGTCCACCTTGTTGAGGATGGTGGCGGCACCGGCGATCTTCTCCCAGTCGGTCTCCCGGAGGGAACCGGTCTTGAGGCGGTAGTTTTCCACACAGGCCTCGGAAGACAGCAGCCGGGTGGCCAGCTGCTCCCGGGACATTTCCAGGGAGAACACCGCCACGGTCTTGTGGGTGCTCTTGGCCACGTTCAGCGCGATGTTCAGCGCAAAGGAGGTTTTGCCCATGCCGGGCCGGGCCGCCAGCAAAATCAGGTCCGACTTGTTCAGGCCCGTGATCTTCTGGTCCACGGCGGAAAGGCCGGTGGAAAGGCCCGGCAGGTGGTTTTCGCTCTCGCTCATCTCGCCCAGCCGGTCCAGCACGTCCGGCAGCACCTGCCGCAGGGGGACCATGTCCTGGGCGCTCTGGCCCCGGCGGACGGCATACACCTTCTGCTCGGCGGCCTCCAGAATGTCGCTGGGCTCGCCCACGCCCTCCTGGACCATGGCAGTGATCTCCGCCGCCGCCTGGGCCACCCCCCGCAGCAGCGCCTTGTCGTGGACGATGGCCACGTACTCCATCACGTTGGCGCTGGTGGGGGTGATCTCCATCAGCTGGGCAAGGTACGAGCGGGTGGTATTCTCGTCGTAGGTGCCGTTTTTCCGCATCTCCTCGCACACCGTGATGCCGTCGATGGGGCGGGCATAGGTGAACATGGAGTAGATGGTCTCAAAAATATCCCGGTTCTGCCGGAGGTAGAAGTCCGACGGCCGCAGCTTGTCCATCACGTCCTTGACGCAGCGCTCATCGATGAGCATGGAGCCCAGAACCGCCTGCTCGCCTTCCAGGGAGTGGGGCATCTGCCGCAGCAGCAGGTCTTCATTGGCCATGGGTCATCACCTCCGGTTCTCAGGATTTGCAGAGTTTGCTTTGTGAACGGTCCGGCAGCACTTCTGCCGGGCATCTGCCCCAGGCGGGAATCCGCATATGGGGCGCAAAGGCTTCTTTTTGGGTAAAGTACTTACTTCTCCTCAAACACGGACACATACACCGTGCCCACCACTTCAAAGCCCAGCTTGGCCTTGACCTGGTAGGAACCGAACGCCTTGATGGGCTCATCCAGCACCAGCTTCTGCTTGGGAATGTCGATGCTGAACTGGGCCTTGAGGCCGTCGGAGATCTCCTTGGTGGTGACAGCGCCGAAGAGCCGGCCGCCGCTGCCCGCCTTGGCGGTGAGCTTGACCTGGCACTCCTTGAGCTTTTCCGCCGTGGCCTCGGCCTCCGCCTTCAGACGGGCCTCCTCGGCCCGGCGGGCCTTCTCCTTCAGGTTCATGGTGTTGATGGCGTCCGTCGTGGCGGCAATGGCCAGCTTCCGGGGCAGGAGGAAGTTCCGGGCATAGCCCTCGGAAACCTCCACCATCTGACCCTTCTTGCCCTGGCCCTTCACGTCCTGCTGTAAAATGACTTTCATTCCTGTTTCTCCTTTTGAACTTGTTGTTCTTCTAATTCTTTGATCCGCTTTTCCATCGCTTCCAGCCGATCCTCCTGGCTCAGCCAGATGCGGATGGAAATCGCCAGAACCAGCGCAATGAATGCACTGGCCGAAAACCAATTCTGGAAGAGCCGCCACCCGCCAAAGAACATAAATACTTGTTCCAGCACCAAACAGATGATGAAAAGCTGTAAAAACTTCCTCATGGGGGCGCGCTCCCCTTTTTACTTTTCAAAATAATCGTCGATGGCCTCCAGCAGCCGCTTCTGGACAGTCTCCGGATCGCTGTCGGTGACCTTGCCGCCGGCGGTGGTGGAGTTTCCGCCGCCGCCCAGCGCCTCCAGGATCACCTGGACGTTCACCTCGCCCAGAGAGCGGGCGGACATGAGCACGTTCTCCCCGCTGCGGTACACCACAAAGGACGCCTTGACGCCCTTGAGTCCCAGCAGCTCGTCCGCCGCCTGGGCAGCCGCCACCCGGTCCACGCCGTCCTGGGGGATCACCGCCACGGCGATGTCGTCCCGGTACAGCTCCGCCCGGCGGATGATGTCATAACGGGAGACCATCTCGCTGAGGTTATTCTGGAACAGCTTCTGCACGTCCGTGGTGTCCGCGCCGGCCCGGCGCAAAAACGCCGCCGCCTCGAAGGTCCGCCCGCCGGTGCGGAGGGTGAAGTGCTTGGTGTCCAGCACGATGCCCGCCAGCAGCGCCTCGGCTTCCTCCCGCAGGAGGTCCGACGGCTCCACCAGGTACTGCAGCAGCTCCGTCACCAGTTCCGAGGCGGAGGAGGCATAGGGCTCATGGAAGTTGAACGCCGCGTTTTCAATGTACTGGGCCGCCCGCCGGTGGTGGTCGATCACCGCCACCCGGTTGCACGACTCCAGCAGCTGTACGCTTTCCACCATGTCGGGGCGGTTGGTGTCCACCACGATCAGCAGCGCGCCGGGGCGCATCTTCAAAAACGCCTCATTGGGGGCCGTAAAGACCCCGGCATACTCCGGCAGGCCACGGAGCCGGTCCAGCACCGGCCCGGCGGCGTTGTGTTCCAGATCGATGACCACCTGGGCCTGCTTGCCCCGCTTGCGGGCCATACAGCAAAGGCCTGCTGCGGCGCCCACGGCGTCCATGTCCGCGAAGCTGTGGCCCATGATATAAAGCTCCGTGGCGTCCGCCACCAGCTCGCTGAGGGCATTGGCCATGACCCGGGACTTGACCTTGGTCCGCTTTTCCGTGGTCTTGCTGCGGCCGCCGTAGAAGGCAAAGTCCACCTTGCCCCGGACCACCGCCTGGTCGCCGCCCCGGCTGAGGGCCATCTCCAAAGACAAATTGGCGTTCTTGTACAGCTCTCCCATGCTGTCGGCGTCCTTGCCGATGCCGATGGAGAGGGTCGGCGTCACGTCGCCCACCTTGATGTCCCGGATGGTGTCCAGCACGGAGAACTTGTCCTCCGCGAAATGCTCGTAGTGGCGCTCCTCAAAAATGAAGAGGTAGTGGTCCCGCTCGGTTTTCAGCAGCAGCCCGTCGGCGCAGGAGGCCCAGATGTTGAGCTTTTCGTCGATCTGGGCCAGCACGGCGCTGCGGGCCGTGTCGGCGCAGGCCTTCATCAGATCCTCGTAGTTGTCCACCATCAGCACCGCCAGCACGGGGCGGGTGCTCACGTACCGCTCCCGCAGCTCGTCGGCGTCGGTGGTGTCCACCCAGTAGGTGGTGGCCACCAGGTTCTGCTCGCCGCCCCGGCCCTTGGCCCGGACCAGAGAACCGTACACCCGGAAGCGGCGGCTGTTCATGCGCACCCGGTCCGGGCATTCCTGCTTGCCCTCCAGCAGCCACTGCACGGGAAACTCCGGCACCGCGTCCTCCACCTTCATTTCAAAGAGGTGTTCCCGCACACCGGCCAGCTGCAAAAAGTTCTCATTGCTCCAGATGACCTCGCCGGTGTCCGGCCGGAACACCATGATCGGCAGCGGGGAGTTGATGAGGGTGGATTTGCTGGCGGTGTCCACGCTGCCGGTGAGGCTGTCGATGTACTGCAAAATGCCCTGGCGGCGCTTCTGGTTGGCTTTTGTGAAGTAGGCATACAGCGCCACGATCACAGCGGCCTCCGCCAGCGCCAGCAGCGGACTGACCACAGCCGTCGCACAGCAGAAGAGCACCATGCACAAAAAGTACAGCTTCAGGTTCGGTTCCAGCAGGCGGGAGAGTTTTTTATTATTCATGAAACGAATCTCCTTTGACCGGAAAGCATACGAATTCAGGTTAATTCAGTATAGCAGTTTTCCCGGACAGAAGCAATGGCAAAATCCCATCCCGCCGGTTGGAGAACGGGCCGCTTTTAAAAAAATGTATACAAATTCCCGTTTGTGTGCTATACTATATCAAATCCAGCGTCGAGGAGCATGGGCTTCTCCGCACCTTTCTTTGTATTTCACTGGCACGGGCTGCGTTCCCGCCCCAGTTAAATAGACAACTTCCCATATGCGATCCGGGATGACGTGACCGAACCCCTGCCGGCGAAACGGGGCCGTGCAGGCAACGGACGTCTCTTATTTGCGTGCCCATTTTCGGGTGCGTCTGCCGCGTCATGCCCGGAAGCCGGGGGAGTCTTACAGATTTCAACGGAAAAAGGAGTATCTCAAACCTATGGCAGAAAAATTGAAAATCATTCCCTTGGGCGGTCTCAATGAGATCGGCAAGAACATGACCGCCTATGAATACGGCGGCGAGATCATCGTGGTGGACTGCGGCATGGCCTTCCCCGGGGACGACATGTACGGCATCGACTGCATCATTCCCGACGTCAGCTACCTCATCAAAAACCGCGCACGGATCCGCGGCCTTTTCATCACCCACGGCCATGAGGACCATGTGGGCGCCATCCCCTATGTGCTCAAGCAGGTGAACATGCCCATTTACTGCACCCGCTTCACCGCCGGCCTCATCAAGCTCAAGCTGGAAGAGCACAACCTGGTCAAGAGCACCAAGCTCATCACCGTGGAGCCCGGCAAGACCGTCCGGGCCGGCAAGTTCAACGTGGAGTTCATCCATGTCAACCACTCCATCGCAGACTCCGTGGCCTTTGCCATCCACACTCACATGGGCACCATCGTCCACACCGGCGACTTCAAGATCGACTCCACCCCCATCGACGGAGACGTGATCGACCTGGCCCGTCTGGGCGAGCTGGGCAAGGAGGGCGTCCTGGCGCTGTGCGCCGACTCCACCAACGTGGAGCGGCCGGGCTTCACTCCCTCGGAGAAGGTGGTGGGTGCCACCTTCAAGCGGCAGTTCCAGAACTGTGAGGACCGCATCATCGTCACCACCTTCGCCTCCAACGTCCACCGGGTCCAGCAGGTGCTGGACGCCGCCGCCGCCTGCGGCCGGAAGGTGGCCGTGACGGGCCGGTCCATGGAGAACATGATGAAGGTCTCCACGGAGCTGGGCTATATGAAGGTCCCCAAGAACACCCTGGTGGACATCACCAAGATCAAGAACCTGCCCAAAAACAAGCAGGTCATCGTCACCACCGGCTCCCAGGGCGAAGAGATGAGTGCCCTGTACCGCATGGCCTTCTCCACTCACAAGCAGGTGGAGATCGGCGCCGGGGACAAGGTCATCCTCTCCGCCTCCGCCGTTCCCGGCAATGAGGTCACGGTCTCCCGGGTCATCAACGAGCTCTTCCGCAAGGGCGCCACGGTGGTCTATGACCGGGCGGACATGCTGCATGTCTCCGGTCACGCCTGCCAGGAGGAGCTGAAGATCATCCACGCCCTGACCAAGCCCCGCTTCTTCATCCCCCTCCACGGTGAGCAGCGGATGCTGCAGATCCACTCCAAGCTGGCCCAGGAGATGGGTATGGACCGCAACCATATCGCCATTGCCGACAACGGCTCCGTCATTGAGCTCACCGCCAAGACGCTGAAGATCGGCGGCACCGTTCCCGCCGGCGAGGTGTATGTGGACGGCGCCGGCGTGGGCGATGTGGGCGCCGTGGTCATGCGGGACCGCAAGCGGCTGGCCGAGGACGGCATGGTGGTCGTGGTGATGCCCGTTTCCTCCCACGACGGCAGCCTCCTGAGCCCGCCGGAGATCATCACCCGGGGCTTCATCTATGTCAAGGAGTCCGGCGATCTTATGAAGGAGCTCCAGAACGTGGCCCTGGAGGCCGCGGACTCCGTCTCCCACAAGCGCAGCCGGGACGACGGCGAGCTCAAGGGCACGGTGAAATCCGCCGTCAGCAGCTACCTCTTCAAAAATACCCGCCGCAACCCCATGGTCATCCCCGTGGTGACGCGGCTGTAAAAGCGCGGAAGCCGGCCTTCATCAGGCCGGCTTCTTTTTTGCGCTTCCCGCCCCCTCCTTGTGGGCTGCCGTGAAAAAGGCGCATGGCAAATGCCATGCGCCTTTTCTGCGTCTTTCTTACTCCGCCTTGGGGTCCTCGGTCTCAAAGACCGTCTTGGCACTGGCGGCAAGACCTGCCAGCCCCTGGAGCTCGGAGGGGATGATGATCTTGGTAGCCTTGCCGTCCGCTACCTTCTGCATGGTTTCCAGCGCCTTGAGCTTGACCACCTGGTCATTGGGTGCCGCGGCGTTGAGCAGCTTCAAAGAGTCGGCCAGGGCCTGCTGGACCTGGAGAATGGCCTGGGCCTCGGCCTCGGCGGCCATGATGCGGGCCTCCTTTTCACCCTCAGCCTTCAAAATGGCAGCCTGCTTGGCGGCGTCCGCCTTCAAAATCAGAGACTGCTTCTCGCCCTCGGCCACCAGGATCTGGGACTGCTTGGTGCCCTCCGCCTGGAGAATGGACTCCCGGCGCTCCCGCTCGGCCTTCATCTGCTTTTCCATGGCGTTCTGGATCTCCTTGGGCGGGATGATGTTCTTCAGCTCCACCCGGTTGACCTTGATGCCCCAGGGATCCGTGGCCTCGTCCAGAATCGCGCGCATCTTGGCGTTGATGGTATCCCGGGAGGTCAGGGACTGGTCCAGCTCCATCTCGCCGATGATGTTGCGCAGCGTGGTGGCGGTCAGGTTCTCGATGGCGTTCATGGGCCGTTCCACACCGTAGGTGTAGAGCTTGGGGTCCGTGATCTGGAAGTAGATGACGGTGTCGATCTGCATGGTGACGTTATCCTTGGTGATGACAGGCTGGGGAGCAAAGTCCGCCACCTGCTCCTTGAGGCTCACCTTCTTGGCCACCCGTTCGATGAAGGGCACCTTCAGGTGCAGTCCCACGTTCCAGACCGCCCGGAACGCGCCCAGGCGCTCCACCACATAAGCCCGGGACTGCTGAACGATGACGATGTTGCTGATAAGCACCAGCAGCACCAGGATCACCAGAATGATGATCGCGATCAGGCCGAACATGTTTTCCATTTTTTCTTCCTCTCTTTCCTGAAATATGTACTTACCGCTTCTGCACCAGCAGCTTTACCCCTTCCATGGACGAGACCTCCACCTGCTCTCCAACAGGGATCACGATACCGTCCACACTCCGGGCGGTCCAGGTCTTGCCGTCCACATAGACCGCGCCGGTGGAGTTTTCATTGTCAATGGTCTCCGTCACCTTGGCCTCCCGGCCCAGCACCCGGTCCGCGTTGGTGGGGACAGACCGTCCGGCGGTGATCTTTTTCACCAGCGGCCGGGTCAGCGCCAGCGCCGCCGCGGACACCACCACGAACGCCACCAGCTGCACCCAGATCCCCGCCCCCAGAAGGACGGCGATCAGCGCCGCCAGGGCACCGGCTACAAACCAGATGGAAACCAGCCCCGCTGTGGCTGCTTCCACCACGCCGAAGAGCACGATGGCTCCCAGCCAGATCCAGATCATGAAATTCATTGTACGCCTCCTGACGGTTTCATATTGGGATGGTTTGGGTCATTGTATCACAGCTTTGTAAGAAATACGATTTCATTTTGGTTACAACTCCTGCATTTTGTGGGAATCTTCCAGTCTCTGGACGCCGCAGGCTCTTTGCCTGCCGATTGCACATTTGCGCTGCACCTGCTATACTGGATTTACTGAAAAATCCATCATTTCTATGACTTTAAGGAGACTGTACTATGACACTGACGGTTCCCTGCCTGTTCGGGCTGGAGGCCCTGGTGGCGGATGAGATGCGGCGGCTGGGACTTCGGGACGTCCGGGCGGAAAACGGCCGGGTCCACTGCGACGGCACCCTGGCGGACATTGCCCGGCTGAACATCAACCTGCGCTGCGGCGCCCGGGTGCTGCTGGAGCTGGGGTCCTTCCCCGCGCCGGACTTTGAGTCCCTCTTCCAGGGGGTGGCCGCCCTACCCTGGGAGGACTATATCCCCAAAGACGGCGAGTTCCCCGTGAAGGGCTGGTCCCTCAACTCCACCCTCCACTCCGTCCCCGCCTGCCAGGCCATCGTGAAGAAGGCCTCCGCCAAGCGGCTGGGCAACGCCTACGGCTGCGAGACGCTGCCGGAGACCGGCTCCCGCTACCAGATCCAGTTCGCCATCGTCAAGGACGTGGCTACGCTCTATCTGGATACCTCCGGCGAGGGGCTCTACAAGCGGGGCTACCGGGCCCGGAACATGGGCGCGCCCCTGAAGGAGACTCTGGCGGCGGCCTTGGTCACCCTCTCCCGTTACCGGGGGAAGGACCCCTTCTGCGATCCCTTCTGCGGCAGCGGCACCATCCCCATCGAGGCGGCCCTTATCGCCAAGAACCGAGCACCGGGCCTGGACCGGAGCTTTTCCGCCCAGCGGTGGAAAAACATGGACGCCAAGCTGTGGATGGACGCTGCCGACGAGGCGATGGACAAGGAGTTCCACGGCACCTACGACATCTGGGGCGGCGACATCGACCCCGCCGCAGTGGAGCTTGCCAGGCACAACGCAGCTCTTGCGGGCGTGGAGGACTGCATCCGCTTTGAGGTGGCTGACGCCGGCCAGTTCCATCGGGACAGCGAATACGGCCAGCTGGTGACCAACCCGCCCTACGGCGAGCGGCTGCTGGAGAAAAAGGAGGCGGAGGCGCTCTACCGCGTTTTCGGCGCCGCCATGGCCAAGATGCCCCCCAAGTGGCGGATCCTGGTGCTCTCCTCCCATACGGAGTTCGAGCGGTGCTTCGGCCGACCCGCCGGAAAAAAGCGCAAGCTCTACAACGGTATGCTCAAGTGTGACGTCTTCATGTACCCCTGACCCGTCCTTTCCGCCGGGGTCCCGGCCTGCGATCAAGGGAGGTTTTCCATGCGCCACGTCTTTCTCGTCAACCCCGCCGCCGGGCAGCAGGACCAGACTGCCCGCTTCGCCACCATGGCGGATTCCCTGCGCCGGCGCCACGGCCTGAACTGCACCCTCCTGCGCACCGACGGCCCCGGCAGCGCCGAGACGGCAGCCCGCCGTCTGGCGCAAACGGGAGAGCCTTTGCGGCTGTATGTCTGCGGCGGAGACGGCACGGTCCATGAGGCGGCCTGCGGCATCGCCGGGTTTGCCAACGCGGCCATGACCTGCATCCCCGCCGGCACCGGCAACGACCTGCTGCGCAATTTCGGCGCCGACGCTGCCCGGTTCCAGGACGCGGAGAACCTCTGGGACGGCCCCGCCTTCCCCCTGGATCTTATCGACTGCAGCGGCCGGCTGTGCCTCACCATCGCCTGCAACGGCATCGACGCCCGGGTCGCCGACAGCGTCCGCCGCTTCTCCCGTCTGCCGCTGCTCCGGGGCCGGGGCAGCTATCTTGCCTCCGTGGCGGCGAATTTCCTGTTCCGGGGCATCGGGCAGCACTGGCACGTCAGTTTGGACGGCGTGGCGGAAGAGGGGGACTTCGCGCTGGTGTCCATGTGCAACGGCCGCTATTACGGCGGCGGGTCCTGCCCGGTGCCGGAGGCCCGGATGGATGACGGCGTGCTCCACACCGTGCTGGTCCGCTCCGTGAGCCGCGCCACCTTCGCCCGGCTCTTCAGTGCCTACTCCGCCGGGCAGTATCGCCGTCTTCCCGCCGGCCTCATCCGGGTGGAAACGCCCCGGGTGGTCCGGATCCGGGCCGACGAGCCCTTCGTCACCTGTCTGGACGGGGAGTGCTTTTCCTCCCGGGAGGTGACCATGCGTCTTTCCGAAAAACGGCTGAACTTCTTTGGCCCCAAGGGATGCAGCCCCAACGCCACCGCCGTTTCTCCCCCTGATTTTCCCCATGGATACCCCGGCACAGGCAGTCCGGTTTGACCTTTCTTCACGATTTACAAATTCTTCACAGATTTTCTTCCCGAACCCCTTTACAAATGGAAATCATTGCGCTAATATATCAGCGTTAGCACTCGACAGATATGAGTGCTAACGCTGAATTTGTTTTTTCAATTTTATGTTTTTCATAAGGAGGAATTCTCAATGAAACTCACCCCGCTTGCTGATCGCGTCATTTTGAAGACCGCCGAGCCGGAGGAGACCGTCAAGGGCGGCATCATCCTCACCGGCAGCGCCAAGGAAAAGCCCTCTGTGGCAGAAGTCATCTCTGTTGGCCCCGGCGGCAACGTGGACGGCAAGGACGTTGTCATGACCGTCAAGCCCGGCGACAAGGTCATCACCAGCCAGTATGCCGGCACCAAGGTGACCCTGGAGGATGTGGAGTATCTGGTGGTTCGCCAGAGCGACATCCTGGCCATCGTGGACTAAAAAATCGAAGGGGAGCAAGCTCCCCCTCGACCTCCCCCACCACCAGTGACATCGGTCACTGGTGAACGCCGCCCCAGGCGGCTTGAGTCAGGGTATTTTCGCCACGTACACGCCGCGGCGAAAATCCATTGAAACTTTTTTCTTCGTTAATCTTTATCTCTAAATGGAGGTTGTTTACTATGTCTAAGCTCATCAAGCGCGGCGACGAGGCCCGGAAGGCCCTGGAAGCCGGCGTCAACACCCTGGCCGATACTGTCAAGGTCACCCTGGGCCCCAAGGGCCGGAACGTGGTTCTGGACAAGAAGTACGGCGCTCCCCTCATCACCAACGACGGCGTGACCATCGCCAAGGAGATCGAACTGGACGATCCCTTTGAGAACATGGGTGCCCAGCTGGTGAAGGAAGTCTCCACCAAGACCAACGATGTGGCCGGCGACGGTACCACCACCGCCACCCTGCTGGCCCAGGCCATGATCCGCGAGGGTCTGAAGAACCTGGCCGCCGGTGCCAACCCCATCGTGATGCGCAAGGGCATGTCCAAGGCTGTGGAAGCCGCTGTTGCCGAGGTCAAGAAGCAGGCCAAGACCGTGGACGGCTCCAAGGACATCGCCCGTGTCGGCGCCGTGTCCAGCGGCGACGAGGCCATCGGCAAGCTGATCGCCGAGGCCATGGAGAAGGTCAGCGCCGACGGCGTCATCACCATCGAGGAGTCCAAGACCGCTGAGACTTACAGCGAGGTCGTGGAAGGCATGCAGTTCGACCGCGGCTATATCACCCCCTACATGGTGACCGATACCGAGAAGATGGAAGCTGATCTGGACGATCCCTATATCCTGATCACCGACAAGAAAATCTCCGTCATCAACGACATCCTGGACATCCTGCAGCAGCTGGTGCAGGCCGGCAAGAAGCTGCTGATCATCGCCGAGGACGTGGAGGGCGAGGCTCTGTCCACCCTGATCGTCAACCGTCTGCGCGGCACTCTGAGCGTGGTGGCCGTGAAGGCCCCCGGCTTCGGTGATCGCCGCAAGGAGATGCTGCAGGACATCGCCACCCTGACCGGCGGCACTGTCATCAGCGAAGAGGTGGGTCTGGAGCTGAAGAACGCCACCATCGATATGCTGGGCCGTGCCCGTCAGGTGAAGGTCACCAAGGAGAACACCACCATCGTGGACGGCGCCGGTGATTCCGCCGCCATCAAGGACCGTGTTGCCCAGATCCGTTCTCAGATCGCCAACACCACCAGCGAGTACGACAAGGAGAAGCTGCAGGAGCGTCTGGCCAAGCTGGCCGGCGGCGTGGCTGTCATCAAGGTCGGTGCTGCTACCGAGACCGAGATGAAGGAGAAGAAGCTGCGCATCGAGGATGCCCTGAACGCCACCCGCGCCGCTGTGGAAGAGGGCGTGGTCGCCGGCGGCGGCACCATCTTCGTCAACGTCATTCCCGCCGTGGAGGCTCTGCTGAACACGGTTGAGGGCGACGAGAAGACCGGTGTCCAGATCATCGCCAAGGCCCTGGAGGCTCCTATCCGTCAGATCGCTGCCAACGCCGGCCTGGACGGCTCCGTGATCCTGGAGAAGGTCCGCACCTCCGGCAAGAACGGCTACGGCTTCGATGCTTATAAGGAAGAGTACTGCGACATGGTCGCCAGCGGCATCATCGATCCCGCCAAGGTGACCCGCTCCGCTCTGGAGAACGCTGCTTCCGTCTCTGCCATGGTTCTGACCACCGAGTCTCTGGTCGCCGACAAGCCCGAGCCTCCCGCACCCGCTCCCGCTGCTCCCGACATGGGCGGCATGTACTAAGCAATCGCTGCGAAAGCAACTGTTGCCTCTGATCACCAAGCGGTCGGTGTCCCAATTAGGACACCGACCGCTTTCGTTTTTCCTCTTTTCTCCTGCTTTTGATTAAAATTTAAAAAAGTCAAATTTTTTTGAAAAAAGCGTTGACAAAGTAAAGGTGTTCTGGTATATTAATTTGTGCCCGTTGTGGTGCAACACGGCGGCATAGCTCAGTTGGCTAGAGCATGCGGTTCATACCCGCAGTGTCCCCGGTTCAAATCCAGGTGCCGCTAC